>NZ_JUUZ01000015.1 GCF_001074155.1 Streptococcus pseudopneumoniae | reverse complement strand
CGTACTCAAGTACAGCCTGCGGCTAGCTTCCTAGTTTGCTCTTTGATTTTCATTGAGTATAAAAAAGCGGTCTTAACCGCTTTTTTCTATTCTAAAACAGATTTTCAAAACGCTTCCAAACTGTACTGTAATAGAGAATGAAAGTTTCTGAGCATATACTTAGAAATCTGAAATCAAATGTGATAAATTAGGATTGTAAATTTACTGAATCGTTTTCAAATAACATATAAAAGCGTTTTTTGTAAATATATGAAATTATTTTGAAGGAGAGTTATCATTATGACTCAAGGGAAAATTACTGCATCTGCAGCAATGCTCAACGTATTGAAAACATGGGGCGTAGATACTATCTACGGTATCCCATCAGGAACACTCAGCTCACTTATGGACGCTTTGGCTGAAGACAAAGATATCCGTTTCTTGCAAGTTCGCCATGAAGAAACAGGTGCTCTTGCAGCGGTTATGCAAGCTAAATTTGGCGGATCTATCGGTGTTGCAGTCGGTTCAGGTGGACCTGGTGCGACTCACTTGATCAACGGTGTTTACGATGCAGCTATGGATAACACTCCATTCCTTGCTATCCTTGGATCACGTCCAGTTAACGAATTGAACATGGATGCCTTCCAAGAATTGAACCAAAACCCAATGTACAACGGTATCGCTGTTTACAACAAACGTGTAGCTTACGCAGAACAATTGCCAAAAGTCATTGACGAAGCTTGCCGTGCTGCCGTTTCTAAAAAAGGTCCAGCTGTCGTTGAAATTCCAGTAAACTTTGGTTTCCAAGAAATCGACGAAAACTCATACTACGGTTCAGGTTCTTACGATCGTTCATTCATCGCTCCTGCTTTGAACGAAGTTGAAATCGACAAAGCTGTTGAAATTTTAAACAACGCTGAACGTCCAGTTATCTACGCTGGTTACGGTGGTGTTAAAGCTGGTGAAGTAATCACTGAATTGTCACGTAAAATCAAAGCACCAATCATTACAACTGGTAAAAACTTCGAAGCTTTCGAATGGAACTACGAAGGTTTGACAGGTTCTGCTTACCGTGTTGGTTGGAAACCAGCCAACGAAGTGGTCTTTGAAGCAGACACAGTTCTTTTCCTTGGTTCAAACTTCCCATTTGCTGAAGTATACGAAGCATTCAAAAACACTGAAAAATTCATCCAAGTGGATATCGACCCTTACAAACTTGGTAAACGTCACGCTCTTGACGCTTCTATCCTTGGTGATGCAGGTCAAGCAGCTAAAGCTATCCTTGATAAAGTAAACCCAGTTGAGTCTACTCCATGGTGGCGTGCAAACGTGAAGAACAACCAAAACTGGCGTGATTACATGAACAAACTCGAAGGTAAAACTGAGGGTGAATTGCAATTGTACCAAGTCTACAATGCAATCAACAAACATGCTGATCAAGACGCTATCTACTCAATCGACGTAGGTGATACTACTCAAACATCTACTCGTCACCTTCACATGACACCTAAGAACATGTGGCGTACATCTCCACTCTTTGCGACAATGGGTATTGCCCTTCCTGGTGGTATCGCTGCTAAGAAAGACAATCCAGATCGCCAAGTATGGAACATCATGGGTGACGGTGCATTCAACATGTGCTACCCAGACGTTATCACAAACGTTCAATACGACCTTCCAGTTATCAACGTTGTTTTCTCAAATGGTAAATATGCCTTCATCAAGGACAAATACGAAGACACAAACAAACACTTGTTTGGTTGTGATTTCCCTAATGCTGACTATGCGAAAATCGCTGAAGCTCAAGGAGCTGTTGGATTTACCGTTAGCCGTATCGAAGATATCGATGCAGTTGTTGCCGAAGCTGTTAAACTCAACAAAGAAGGTAAAACAGTTGTCATCGATGCTCACATCACGCCACACCGTCCACTTCCAGTAGAAGTACTTGAATTGGATCCAAAACTTTACTCAGAAGAAGCTATCAAAGCCTTCAAGGAAAAATACGAAGCTGAAGAGCTTGTACCATTCCGCCTCTTCTTGGAAGAAGAAGGATTGCAATCACGCGCAATTAAATAATTCCTCTCATGGAAATTAAAAAGATCAGAGTAATCCGGTCTTTTTATGGAGATAGTAAATGAATTTAAATCAAATAGATATCATCGTTTCAAATGTTCCTCAAGTCTGTGCTGAATTAGAGAGTATCTTGGATAAAAAGGCGGACTATGTAGATAACAGTTTTGCTCAGTTCACGATTGGCAGTCACTGTCTCATGTTATCCCAAAATCATTTGATTCCTTTGGAAAAATTTCAGTCAGGAATCATTCTACACATTGAGGTTGAGGATGTCGACCGGAACCAAAAGCGGTTAAAAGAGATTGGTGTCGAGATTTTACACGGTCCTTGTGAAACGGATTGGGGAACAGAATCCCTGTTAGTTGAAGGCCCTGCTGGTCTAGTCATTGATTTTTATCGTATGAAATAGGATGCCTAGTCATTTGAAGTTAACCTTAATGATTCTTAAAACAGAATATGAGAATATAAACTATTAAAAGATCGGAGCAATCCGGTCTTTTTCTTTTTATGTCTTTTCTGTTAAAATAGATGCATCATGATATTTTAAGGAGAAAAAAGATGCCAACAACTTTCTTTTTATTATTTGGTTTAATGGATTTAGGCTTTGCTGTCTTTACCTATTTTATGTTTGACTATTTTATCTTAAGTAATTATAGAAATGCCAAGAGATGCACCGAAAAAACGGAAGGAGTTATTATCCGATATTCCTATGCTCTTTATAACGGAATTAGCCTTCCAGTGGTTGAGTACACTGTTGATGGGAACCGATATAAGGTCGTCGGGCCAAAATTTCGATCTGCTATTTCAAATACAATCAGTACTCCCTTAGGTTCAATCGTATCTGATGTCAAAATGGACAATTTTGAAGATGGGGAAATTCCTCAGGTTTTAAGATATAAAATTTATAGGAACAGTTTCATCTCTTTAACCAAATCACCTTTAGAAGAGTATTTCCCAGTAGGTAGTAAGGTTGCTGTTTATTATGACCCTAAAAAACCAAAATATTCCTACGTAGAAAGACCTTTAAAACCAGGTCGTTTTACATGGTTGTTCAAATATTCTGTCTACCTGTTTGTATTTATGATGATTGCCATGGCTTTCTTTACGGTGTTTATTCTTCCAAATCTTGTTAATTGAGTTTCTCGATAGAATAAGAAGTCCATATCGTTACTAATTTTATAAAATCTTCTCCCTAATTTATAAGATAGAAAAAAGAGTTCAATCAGAACTCTTTTTTTGCTATAATGAAGGGAGAAAAATCAGACAGGAGATCAAGATGTCAGAACCATTATTTTTAAATTCTGTAATGCAAGAAAAAATCTGGGGTGGGACTAAACTTCGTGATGAGTTTGGTTACGACATCCCTAGTGAAAAAATCGGAGAATATTGGGCAATCTCAGCTCACCCAAATGGTGTTTCTAAGATAGCTAATGGCCGTTTTGAGGGAACAGACCTAGCTACTTTGTATGCGAAACACCGTGAGTTATTTGGCAATCGTCCAGAGCCAGTATTTCCACTCTTGACCAAAATCCTCGATGCCAATGACTGGCTCAGTGTTCAAGTTCACCCAGATGATGCTTATGGATTAGAGCATGAAGGCGAACTTGGAAAGACAGAGTGCTGGTACATCATCGCTGCAGATGAGGGTTCAGAGATTATCTATGGCCACAATGCAAAGTCAAAGGAAGAACTTCGCCAACAAATCGAGGATAAAAACTGGGATGCCTTGCTGACAAAAGTCCCTGTTAAAGCTGGAGATTTCTTCTATGTACCAAGTGGGACTATGCACGCCATCGGTGCAGGAATCTTGATCCTTGAAACGCAACAGTCTAGTGATACCACCTACCGAGTTTATGATTTTGACCGTAAGGATGATAATGGCAACTTGCGCGAGCTTCACCTTGAAAAATCCATCGATGTTTTAAATATTGGTGAGCCTGCTAACAGCCGTCCTGTGACTGTCAAAGCAGATGATTTGCGTTCAACTTTACTTGTCTCTAATGATTTCTTCGCAGTTTACAAGTGGGAAATCACAGGAAAAGTTGAATTTGAGAAGACGGCTGATTACAGCTTGTTGAGTGTCTTGGCTGGTCAAGGGAAACTGACTGTAGACGGAAAAGATTATCCAATTCAAAAAGGTAGCCACTTTATCTTGCCAAGTGATGTTGAAGCTTGGACCTTGGAAGGATCAGATTTAGAATTGATTGTAAGCCATCCATAAAAAGAAAAGACTTGAGAGATATTCTCAAGTCCTTTTTTGTATTTACATAAATTGGGCGATAAAGACTACGATGATGATAATTGGAATGATGAAACGAAGAAGGAAGAGCCAGACTTGGAAAAGTCCTTGTTTCCATGGTGTTTCATCAAGATGCAATTCCTCCATAGCGAGTGCTTTTTTAAAGATATAGCCTGTAAAAAGAGACAAGCAGAGAGCACCGAAAGGCATAAGGAGGTTGGAAACCAAGAAATCCATGGCGTCAAAGAAGGTCTTTCCAAAGATATGAACATCAGCCATCACACCATAGGATAGGGCCGAAGGGATACCAAAGACAAAAGTCAATACCCCTAAAATCATACTCCACTTAGCACGCTTACGATTGTCTTGGTTGGTGATATTAGCAACGTTGATCTCAAGCATAACGACTGAGGAAGTTATCGTCGCAAAGAGGAAAAGCAAGAGAAAGAGAATATAGAAAATAGTACCAAAAGGCATATTGTCAAAGAGTTGCGGCAAAACAATAAAGAGGAGACTTGGTCCACCTTCAGATTGGATATTAAAGGCTGACATAGCAGGGAAAATCGCAAGTCCCGCCATGATAGAAACTGAGATGTTCAAGGCTACGATAGACATTCCTGATTGGACCAGATTGGTCTTCTTGTCTAGGTAGGAAGCGTAGGTCAGCATGGCTGTAACTCCAAGAGATAGGGCAAAGAAAGATTGACCCAGTGCATAGAGAAGTCCAGCACTTGTTAGTTTTGAAAAGTCAGGTTTGAGGAAGTAAACGACGCCTTCCATAGCATTTGGCAAGCTAAGAGAACGCCCGATAATAATGACAAAGATGATAAAAAGTAGGGGCATCATAACCTTTGATGCTCTTTCAATACCTTTTTGAACGCCGTGTGAAACAATGAAAATGTTCAAGAAGATAAAGGCTGCTTGGGCTCCTAAAGCAATAACTGGATTAGAAATGATGGACGAGAATTGCTGGGCATAATCTCCATTTCCGATTAGGTGGAATAATCTTCCAATCTCGATACCAAGGTATACCAGAATCCAACCCCCAATGACACTATAAAATGAGAGAAGGATGAAAAGAGCAAAGGCACCAATCCAACCAATAAAGTTATATTTTTGATTGTTTCCAAGCTTACCAAAGGTTTTGATTGCTGATACACCAGCGCTTCGACCAAGGGCAAACTCAGCCAGTAGAAGAGGGAAACCAATTAAAATTGTCGAGATAAGAAAGACCAGTAAGAAACCTCCCCCACCATTAGAAGCAGTCATGTAAGGGAACTTCCAAACAGCTCCAAGGCCAATAGCAGAACCAGCAGATGCAAGGATGAAGCCCAGTTTTGATCCCCATTGCGATTTTTCAGACATCGTTAAAACTCCAATCTATTTTTAAAAAAAGAAAAGGCTACTTGAGTTGTCAAATAGCCTTCTCTCAATTGCTCTTTAAGAGCCTTTTATTTGATTGATAGACTTGATTATCCTATCATGATTTTTCAAGCCTGTCAAGAAAGCGATTTTCATGTTTTCATAAAAAATATGATAAAATACTTGACTCTACCCTAAGGTAAGGGGATATACTATTCATGTGAGGAGGAAATCATGTACCATATCAAAGAAGCTGCGCAACTTTCAGGTGTCTCCGTCAAGACCCTCTACCATTATGATAAGATAGGACTCTTGGTTCCGTTAAAGTCAGAAAATGGCTATCGAACATACAGTCAAGAGGATTTAGAACGACTTCAGGTTATCCTCTATTACAAGTATCTAGGCTTTTCTTTAGAAAAAATAGCAGAGTTATTGAAGGAAGATACGACAGATATATTGTCACATTTAACTAGACAGTTGGATTATTTAACCCAGGAGAGGCAACATCTAGACACCTTGATTTCAACCTTACAAAAAACCATTCAAGAACAAAAAGGAGAAATAAAAATGACCATTCAAGAAAAATTCACTGGATTTAGCTACCAAGACAATCAAAAATACCACCAAGAGGCGGTAGACAAGTATGGCCAAGAAGTCATGGATCAAGCCCTTGATCGTCAAAAAGGACGAGAGGATGAAGCTACAACAGTCTTTAATCAAATCTTTCAAGCCTTGGCTCAAAATCTCAAAGATGGTCTACCTGCAACAGCATCTGAAAATCAAGAGGAAGCAGCCAAGCTCTTACAAGCTATTCGTACTTATGGATTTGACTGCTCTATGGAAGTCTTCGGTCATATCGGAAAAGGATATGTCTATAATCCAGAGTTTAAGGAAAATATTGACAAATTTGGGCCAGGAACAGCACAGTACACATCAGATGTCATTGCCCACTATGTCCGAACTCAGACAAAATAAAAATCGGCGGAGTAACCTCTGCCGATTTCTTACTTTAAAGTTTAATCATAATGTAGACTTCCTGCCACCCATCCGGTGCAGAGGGCAGAAGTGATGTTAAAGCCACCTGTGTGGGCATTGATATCTAGTACCTCGCCAGCAAAGTGGAGTCCAGGAACCAATTTACTTTCCAGTGTTTTAGGATTGATTTCCTTGAGACTAACACCCCCTTTGGTCACAAAGGATTTAGCCAAGGACATCTTACCAGTCACAGGGATTTTGAGGGACTTGATAGACTGGATAAGTTGGTCGCGTTCTTTTTCTGTTAGTTGTTTGACCTTTTCTGGGTAGCCTTGCACCAAGAATTCTGCCAAGCGTTCTGGCAACAAAGATTTCAAGGCATTTTTTAAGGATTTTTCACGGTTTTCTTCTAGAAAATTTACTAAGTCGCCTTCAGAAAGTTGTGGCAAGACATCTAAAGATAGGATTTCGCCACCCTTGACAAAGCTTGACATACGAAGAGCAGCGGGACCAGATAAACCAAAGTGGGTAAAGAGCAGATCATGAGTAATGACGTGCTTGCCATAACTGAGGGTCACATCATCTAGGGAAATCCCCTGCAAAGCCTTGTGCGGAAAATCTGTCAATAAGGGACTTTCAGCAGCCTCAAGTTCGGTAATGGTGTGTTTGAAATGACGGGCAATCTCGTGACCAAAACCAGTCGAACCAGTAGAAGGATAAGACTTACCACCTGTTGTGACAATGAGTTTATCACAAGTGAAGGTTTGGTCTGCGGACTTAAGGACAAACTGGTCATCTATTTTTTTAACCGAAATAATCTCTGTTTTAGTGGTAATTTGCCCGCCTAGTTCCGTAATTTTCTTCTCTAGAGCCTCGATTATGGTTCGCGATTTATCACTGGCTGGGAAGACACGTCCGTGATCTTCTACCTTGAGTTTGACTCCATTCTCCGTAAAAAAGTTAATGATATCATGGTTGTCAAACTGGGAGAAGACGCTATAAAGAAAGCGCCCATTGCCTGGGATTCCAGCTAGTAGGTCGTCTAAAGTGCCGTTGTTGGTTACATTGCAACGACCACCGCCAGTTCCAGCTAATTTTTTTCCAAGTTTCCGATTTTTTTCAATGAGAAGGGTTTTCTGCCCGTAAAAGCTACTGGAAATCGTAGCCATCATACCAGCAGGGCCCCCTCCGATGACAATAGTATCAAAATGTTTCATAAGAGTATTGTACCATAAAAAACAAGAGATGATTAGACATCTCTTGTCAGATTTATTAGTTGATTTCGTATCCCATGAGGAGCCCGCCTTCTTCCGCATAGAAACTGCAGAGTCCAGAAGTTGGGATGATTTTAATGTCAGCTTGTGGGTATTTTTCTCGTAAGAGCTCTGAGAGTTGTTGGCAGAATTTTTCATTGCTGCGGTGAGCCATGACGATACGCCCACCAGCGTAGCCAGCTTTGATTAACTCTTCATAAGCAGCCTGAAGGGACTTTTTAGCACCACGAGCCTTTTGGAGAAGTTCCAAGGTTCCAGTTTCACTTGCTTCACCAACCATACGAATATTGAGAAGCCCGACAACTGTACCAATAAGCTTACTTAATCGACCGTTTTTAACCAGGTTATCCACTTTAGCAAGAACGAACAACAACTTCGTTTTTTCTTGGTAAGTAGTAATCACTTCAACGACTTCTTCAAAAGAAAGTCCTTGGTTGATCAAATCATTGATTTTTTCGACGATTAGGTCAACTTCCCCTCCAGCTGATAAGCTATCGATGACATGAATCTGAGTATCAGGGTGTTCTTCGAGATAGATATTCTTAGCTAATTGAGCACTATTGTGGCTACCAGAGAGAGTTCCAGTGATAGTCACTACAAAAATATGTTTGGCACCTTCGAATGCTCGTAAGTAATCATCAGGACTAGGGCAGGCTGATTTTGAAGCTTCAGAAGTCGCATACATAGTTTCCATCATCTTATCGATATCCAGATTGGCATCATCGACAAAGACTTGATCTGCTACCTGAATCTTTAAGGGAACACTGACAAATTCAGTATCAAAAGCAGGTTTTTCCAGTTGGCGATAATCACAACCAGAGTCAGCTACAATCTTCCAAGTCATAGAAATTCTCCATCTTTATCACTTATACATTGACAAAGGTTCTGTCTTTTTTTACAATTATATCATGAAAGCCCTTGAAACAAAAGTAGTACCTCTCTGTTGTCACAAGTAGAAAGAAATTGTTATGTCTGAACGTAAAATATCTGAAAAATCGCTTGAAAACCTTAGAAAATCAAATCAAGAATCTAATTTGCTAACCAGAGAAGCGATTGAAACAGCTCTTTTGCAACTCTTGGAGAAAAAAGAGTTGGCTAAGATCAGCATTTCTGAGTTAGTTAAGCGTGCTGGCGTTTCTCGTGCAGCTTTTTATCGAAACTATGATTCAAAAGAAGAGATTTTAGAAAGTGTCTTTAAACGTAGCGTCCATAACATCATGGAGCAATTGAGTCATTACGATGTTAAAACAGACCTTTATCTCGTATGGGTTCACCTCTTTAGAGAAGCCAAGAAAGAAGCCAAAGTTATTCAGCTTGCCCTAGACTATCACTTAGAAAAAATCTTTATGCAAGCCATGCAAGAATTTCTAGAAAAATACTATGGAAAATCAAAAGGTGTCAGCTCTTACCTGCATTCTTTTTGGAGTTCGGCCATCGTATCGGTCTTGCTTAAATGGATCAAGGATGGGATGAAGGTTCCTGCTGAAAAAATCGCAGATTTACGCCTGCCATTTTTCAAAAAATAAAACATGAGGAGAAATGCTATGACAGAAAAAAGACTAGCTTGGGATGAGTATTTTGCTGCTCAAGCCTTATTGATTGCCAATCGCTCAACCTGTAAACGTGCCAAGGTAGGGGCTGTTTTAGTCAAGGATAACAAGGTTATTTCAACAGGCTATAATGGTTCTGTATCAGGAACAGAGCATTGTATAGATCATGACTGTCTGGTGATTGAAGGCCACTGTGTCCGCACTCTTCATGCAGAGGTGAATGCTATCTTACAAGGGTCAGAGCGTGGCGTTCCAAAAGGTTTCACAGCCTATGTCACTCATTTTCCATGCCTCAACTGTACAAAACAACTGCTTCAGGTAGGTTGTGAGCGTGTTGTTTATATCAACCAATACCGTATGGATGACTATGCCCAACACCTTTATCAAGAAAAGGGAACAGAATTAACTCACCTACCACTTGAAACAGTGCGGGTAGCTCTCCAAGAGGCTCACCTAATCTAGAAATTATAAAAAAATAAATGGTTTAGAAAGCTTTTTAAACCATTTTTTGATATAATAAGAAGAATAAATTGAAAGAAGGAATTCTGAAAATGGGAAAACTTGAAGTTATTAATCATCCACTGATTCAACACAAATTATCAATCTTGCGTCGTACTGACACTTCTACAAAAGCTTTTCGAGAACTAGTAGACGAGATTGCAATGTTGATGGGATATGAAGTGCTTCGTGATCTTCCACTTGAAGATGTAGAAATCGAAACACCAATCACAAAAACAGTTCAAAAACAGTTGGCTGGTAAAAAATTGGCAATTGTCCCAATCTTGCGTGCAGGTATTGGTATGGTTGATGGACTATTGAGTTTGGTTCCAGCAGCAAAAGTTGGTCACATTGGTATGTACCGTGACGAAGAAACCCTTCAACCAGTAGAATACTTGGTAAAATTACCTGAAGATATTGACCAACGTCAAATTTTTGTAGTTGATCCTATGCTTGCGACAGGTGGATCAGCGATTTTGGCTGTTGACTCCCTCAAAAAACGTGGAGCTTCAAACATCAAGTTTGTCTGCCTTGTATCAGCTCCAGAAGGTGTGAAGGCACTTCAAGCAGCACACCCTGATGTAGAAATCTTTACAGCAGCTTTGGATGAACGCTTGAACGAACATGGTTACATCGTTCCAGGTCTTGGAGACGCTGGAGACCGCTTGTTCGGAACAAAATAAGATTCTAAAGTGATATTGAGAATATAGCCTAGTCTTAGTTTTGAAAGGAGGTTGAATTTTTGTATCTGTTATTAGGATAGAGCAAAAATTTGACCTTTTTTGACCAAGGATATATAATAATCCTATTAACAAAGAAATTAGAAATCAAAAGGAGAAATGAATGATTCCTGTAGTTATTGAACAAACAAGTCGTGGAGAACGCTCGTATGACATTTACTCACGTCTTCTTAAGGACCGCATTATCATGTTGACTGGACCAGTCGAAGACAATATGGCAAACTCAGTTATCGCCCAATTGCTTTTCTTGGATGCCCAAGATAGTACAAAAGATATTTACCTTTATGTAAACACTCCTGGAGGTTCTGTATCAGCTGGTTTGGCAATCGTTGATACTATGAACTTTATCAAGGCAGATGTCCAAACTATCGTTATGGGAATGGCAGCCTCAATGGGAACAATTATCGCTTCAAGTGGAGCAAAGGGTAAACGTTTCATGCTTCCAAATGCAGAATACATGATTCACCAACCAATGGGTGGTACAGGTGGTGGTACTCAGCAGACTGATATGGCCATCGCTGCTGAACACTTACTTAAAACTCGTAAGACTTTGGAGCAAATCCTAGCAGATAATTCTGGCAAATCTGTTGAGCAAATTCATAAAGATGCTGAACGTGATTACTGGATGAGCGCTCAAGAAACTCTTGACTACGGCTTTATTGACGAAATTATGGCTAATAATTCTTTGAATTAAACTACTAAAGCAAGCTCGACTGAGCTTGTTTTTTTTGATATAATAGAAGGAAGATTGTAAGAAGGAAGTTGAATTATGTTTCAAAAAGAGAATCGGTCTGGTCTGATTATCTATTTATACTATAATCGCGATGCTAAAAAACTGGCAAATTATGGTGATATTTGTTATCACTCAAAAAAACACCGTTACCTACAACTTTATGTCCCAACAGAGGAAGTAGAAGAGCTGGTAAATCGCTTAGGAAAAGAGAAATTTATCAAGAAAGTAAGACGATGTCACATCCAAGAATTGGAAACTCCTTTCGTTGGGAACCTATATAAAACTAGCGAAAACGTTATCATTTAAAAAATACAAAAAAAGTGTTGACAATTTTCTGATAATTCGGTATATTCTTAACATGTAATTTAAATTGAACATTAAAAGGAGATAAACATGAAGAAAAAATTCGCATTATCGCTTGTTGCACTTGCAAGTACAGCTCTTTTAGCAGCTTGTGGGGAAGTGAAATCAGGAGCTTCAAACACAACTGGTAACCCAATTGATGAAAAAGTTGTAAAAATTGGTTTCAACTTCGAAGAGACTGGAGCAGTAGCTGCTTACGGTACATCTGAACAAAAGGGTGCTCAACTTGCAGTTGATCAAATCAACGCAGCAGGTGGTATCGATGGAAAACAAATCGAAGTAGTCGACAAAGATAACAAATCTGAAACTGCTGAAGCTGCTTCTGTTTCAACAAACCTTGTGACTCAATCTAAGGTAGCAGCTATCGTAGGACCTGCGACTTCAGGTGCGACTGCAGCAGCAGTAGCAAATGCTACACAAGCTGGAGTTCCATTGATTTCTCCAAGTGCTACTCAAGATGGTTTGACAAAAGGTCAAGATTTCCTATTCATCGGAACATTCCAAGATAGTTTCCAAGGAAAAATCATCTCAAACTACGTTTCAAACAAATTGAACGCTAAGAAAGTGGTCTTATATACAGATAACTCAAGTGACTACGCTAAAGGTATTGCAAAATCTTTCCGTGATTCATTCACAGGTGAAATCGTAGCAGATGAAACATTTGTATCAGGTGATACAGACTTCCAAGCAGCTTTGACAAAAATCAAAGATAAAGACTTTGATGCAATCGTATTGCCAGGTTACTATACAGAAGCTGGTAAGATTGTAAACCAAGCTCGTGGTATGGGAATTGATAAACCAATCATCGGTGGTGACGGATTTAACGGTGCAGAATTTGTTCAACAAGCAACTGCTGAACGCGCATCAAATATCTACTTCATCTCAGGATTCTCAACTACTGTTGATGTTTCAGATAAAGCAAAAGCCTTCCTTGAAGCTTATCGTGCAAAATATAATGAAGATCCTTCAACATTTGCAGCTCTTGCTTATGACTCAGTTTACCTTGTAGCTAATGCAGCAAAAGGTGCAAAAACTTCAGTTGATATCAAGAACAATCTTGCTAAAACACAAAACTTCGAAGGTGTTACAGGTCAAACAAGCTTTGATGCAGATCACAACACTGTGAAAACAGCCTTCATGATGACCATGAATAATGGTAAAGTAGAAGCGGCAGAAGTCGTAAAACCTTAATCTTATAGATATCGTAAATGGGGAATGAGCTTTTACTCACTCCCTGTTTCGGTATTTATAAAGGGATTATTTTTTTATAAAATCCTAAAAATAAAACTTAGAAAGAGTGAACCATATGCTTCAACAACTTGTCAATGGTTTAATCTTGGGTAGTGTCTATGCCTTGCTAGCCCTGGGTTATACTATGGTTTATGGAATTATCAAGCTTATTAACTTTGCCCACGGTGATATCTATATGATGGGTGCTTTCATGGGTTATTTCTTGATTAATGCCCTCCATTTAAATTTCTTTTTAGCCTTAATTTTGTCCATGATTGGTTCAGCTATTCTCGGCGTAATCATCGAGTTTCTAGCCTACCGTCCACTCCGACATTCAACTCGTATCTCTGTATTGATTACTGCTATCGGGGTATCCTTCTTGCTTGAGTATGGAATGGTCTATCTAGTAGGTGCCAATACACGTGCCTTCCCTCAAGCAATCCAAACAGTTCGTTATGACTTGGGTCCAATCAGTCTAACAAATATTCAATTGTTGATTTTGACAGTTTCGATTGTCTTGATGATTCTTTTGCAACTCATCGTGCAAAAAACAAAAATGGGGAAAGCTATGCGTGCCGTATCTGTAGATAGTGATGCAGCTCAATTGATGGGGATCAACGTAAACCGTACAATCAGTTTCACCTTTGCCTTAGGTTCAGCTCTGGCTGGTGCAGCAGGTGTCTTGATTGCCCTTTACTACAACTCTCTTGAACCATTGATGGGAATGACTCCGGGTATTAAATCATTCGTGGCTGCCGTTTTAGGTGGTATCGGTATTATTCCTGGTGCAGCTCTTGGAGGTTTTGTAATCGGACTATTGGAAACCTTTGCAACAGCCTTCGGAATGTCAGATTTCCGTGATGCTATCGTGTACGGAATCTTGCTATTGATCTTGATTGTTCGTCCAGCTGGTATCCTTGGTAAGAATGTGAAAGAGAAGGTGTAAACAATGAAAGAAAATTTAAAAGTTAATATTCTCTGGTTGCTCCTTTTGTTGCTTGGATATGGTGTGATTAGCTTATTAGTTTCGTTTGGTATTTTAAACCTCTTCCATATTCAGATTCTAGAACAAATCGGTATCAATATTATTCTTGCAGTAGGACTTAACCTTATCGTTGGTTTTTCTGGTCAATTTTCTCTTGGACATGCTGGGTTCATGGCTATCGGTGCCTATGCAGCAGCCATTATTGGTTCTAAATCTCCAACTTATGGTGCCTTTTTTGGAGCTATGTTGCTTGGTGCTATCATTGCTGGTTTGGTTGCCTTGGTCGTTGGAATTCCTACCCTTCGTTTGAAGGGGGACTACCTTGCAGTTGCGACACTTGGGGTTGCTGAAATTATCCGTATCCTAATCGTCAATGGTGGTGATTTAACAAACGGAGCTGCTGGTATCCTTGGTATTCCAAACTTTACTAATTGGCAAATGGTATACATTTTTGCCGTGATTACGACAATTGCAACGCTGAATTTCCTTCGTAGTCCAATCGGTCGTTTAACCTTGTCTGTTCGTGAAGATGAAATTGCAGCTGAATCTGTCGGGGTCAATACAACAAAAATCAAAATTATCGCATTTGTCTTTGGAGCTATGACTGCAAGTATTGCAGGTTCCCTTCAAGCAGGATTTATCGGTTCTGTTGTGCCTAAGGATTATAGCTTTATCAATTCTATCAACGTTTTAATTATCGTTGTATTTGGTGGCTTGGGATCAATTACAGGAGCAATTGTCGCTGCGATTGTTCTTGGTATTTTGAATATGTTCCTTCAAGACGTAGCTAGCGTTCGTATGATTATCTATGCTTTGGCCTTGGTACTCGTTATGATTTTCAGACCAGGTGGTCTTCTTGGAACATGGGAATTGAGCCTATCAAAACTCTTTAAAAAAGGTAAGAAGGAGGGACAAAACTAATGGCATTACTTGAAGTAAAACAGTTAACCAAGCATTTTGGTGGTCTGACTGCTGTTGGAGATGTAACTCTAGAATTGAACGAAGGTGAACTTGTTGGCTTGATTGGACCGAACGGTGCTGGGAAAACAACTCTCTTCAACTTGCTGACAGGGGTTTATGAACCTAGTGAAGGAACAGTAACCTTAGATGGTCACTTGTTAAATGGCAAGCAGCCCTATAAAATTGCTGCTCTTGGTTTAGGGCGTACCTTCCAAAACATCCGCCTCTTTAAGGACTTGACAGTTTTGGATAACGTTCTTATTGCATTTAGTAACCATCATAAACAACATGTTTTTGCAAGTTTCTTGCGCTTACCAGCTTTTTATAAGAATGAAAAAGAATTAAAAGTTAAAGCCATAGAATTACTAAAAATCTTTGATTTAGATGGTGATGCTGAAACCTTAGCTAAAAACTTAGCCTATGGCCAACAACGTCGTTTGGAAATTGTTCGTGCCCTTGCCACTGAACCTAAAATCCTCTTCTTGGATGAACCTGCGGCAGGTATGAATCCACAAGAGACTGCAGAATTGACTGCGTTGATTCGTCGCATCAAGGATGAATTTAATATTACTATCATGCTGATTGAACATGATATGAATTTGGTTATGGAAGTTACTGAGCGTATCTATGTTCTTGAGTACGGTCGTTTGATTGCTCACGGGACACCAGATGAAATCAAGAGTAATAAACGTGTTATCGAAGCTTATCTTGGAGGTGAAGCCTAATGTCTATGTTAAAAGTTGAAAACCTCTCAGTACACTACGGTATGATTCAAGCTGTACGTGATGTAAGCTTTGAAGTCAATGAAGGAGAAGTTGTTTCTCTAATCGGTGCTAACGGTGCAGGTAAAACAACTATTCTTCGTACTCTATCAGGACTTGTTCGCCCAAGTTCTGGTCGAATTGAATTTTTGGGGCAAGAAATCCAAAAGATGCCCGCACAAAAGATTGTGGCATCAGGGCTTTCTCAAGTACCGGAAGGACGTCATGTCTTCCCTGGTTTGACTGTTTTGGAAAACTTGGAGATGGGAGCCTTTCTTAAGAAAAATCGTGAAGAAAATCAAGCAAATTTGAAGAAAGTCTTCTCTCGTTTCCCTCGTTTGGAAGAACGTAAAAATCAAGATGCGGCTACTCTATCTGGTGGTGAACAGCAGATGCTTGCCATGGGACGTGCCCTCATGTCAACGCCTAAACTTCTTTTATTAGATGAACCATCAATGGGGCTTGCGCCAATCTTTATCCAAGAAATTTTTGATATCATCCAAGATATTCAAAAACAAGGAACAACAGTTCTCTTGATTGAACAAAATGCCAATAAAGCACTAGCCATCGCTGACCGAGGATATGTTCTTGAAACAGGAAAGATTGTCCTATCAGGAACAGGAAAAGAACTCGCAGCATCAGACGAAGTCAGAAAAGCATATCTAGGTGGCTAAAAAGGTCCGGGGGACCTTTTTAGTCGGCAGATAAAGATTGCCAAGCAATCCACATTAGTCTGGGGGAGCTTTTTAGTCGGCGGATAAAGATTGCAAAGCAATCATACAATCTACATAAGTATAAAATCAAGGGCTCTAAGTTGAGCTCTTTTTCGTAAAGTCCTTCAGATTTTTCTGAATCTTGAAAAAGAAATGAAAGCGTTTGATAGCTTTCCGTAAAAAGTGTATAATAAAACTATAAACATAAAGGAGATTTCCTATGGCAGTTAAAGATTTTATGACACGCAAGGTCGTTTATATCAGTCCTGATACAACTGTTGCACACGCAGCAGATTTGATGCGCGAACAAGGTTTGCACCGTCTCCCTGTTATTGAGAATGATAAATTAGTAGGCTTGGTAACAGAAGGGACAATCGCTGAAGCTAGTCCTTCAAAAGCGACTAGTCTTTCAATCTTCGAGATGAATTATCTGCTTAATAAGACAAAAGTAAAAGACGTCATGATTCGAGATGTTGTTACTGTCTCAGGCTATGCAAGTTTAGAAGATGCAACTTATCTCATGCTTAAAAATAAGATTGGTATTTTGCCAGTTGTTGACAATGGACAATTGTATGGAGTCATTACAGATCGTGATGTATTCAGTGCCTTTCTTGAAATCGCTGGTTATGGTGAAGAGGGAATCCGTGTTCGTTTTATCACAGAAAATGAAGTTGGAGTTTTAGGTAAGATTGTTTCTTTAATCGTTGAGGAAAATCTTAATATTTCTCATACCGTTAATATTCCACGTAAAGATGGTAAGATTGTTATCGAAGTCCAAATTGAGGGAACGATTGATCTTAGTTCCTTGAAGAAGAAATTTGAAGAAGAGAATATTTTCGTAGATGAAATTACCAAAACTACAGCAAAAAAACTCTAAAAATTAAACTATCATTGTTTTTTACTTGCGAAAAAAATTTTTTTCTAGTATAATAGTTTATTGTGAGCAAACCTCACTTACCCCTTGCAAAGGCTTGGGGTCATTAGACCAAAAGGAGGAACATATCAATGGCTAAATACGAAATTCTTTATATCATTCGTCCAAACATTGAAGAAGAAGCGAAAAACGCTTTGGTAGCACGTTTTGACTCTATCTTGACTGACAACGGTGCAACTGTTGTTGAATCAAAAGATTGGGAAAAACGTCGTCTTGCATACGAAATCCAAGATTTCCGTGAAGGACTTTACCACATCGTTAACGTTGAAGCAAACGACGACGTAGCTCTTAAAGAGTTTGACCGTCTTTCAAAAATCAACGCTGACATTCTTCGTCACATGATCGTCAAACTTGACGCGTAAGAAGGTAGATTATGATTAACAATGTTGTACTTGTAGGGCGTATGGTACGTGACGCTGAGTTACGTTATACCCCATCAAATGTAGCAGTTGCGACTTTTACTCTTGCAGTAAACCGTACATTCAAGAGTCAAAATGGCGAACGTGAGGCTGATTTTATCAATGTCGTTATGTGGCGCCAACAGGCTGAAAATCTTGCTAACTGGGCTAAAAAAGGCTCTCTTGTTGGGATTACAGGTCGTATTCAGACTCGTAGTTACGATAACCAGCAAGGACAACGTGTCTACGTGACAGAAGTCGTAGCTGAGAATTTCCAAATGTTGGAAAGCCGTAGTGCTCGTGAAGGACAGACAGGTGGAGCTTATTCTGCACCAACTGCTAGTCACGCAGCACCTACAAATTCAGTACCAGACTTTTCACGTAATGAAAATCCATTTGGATCAACCAATCCTTTGGATATTTCAGATGATGATTTACCATTCTAATGGACAATTAATACTATAAAGGAGAAAAAACATGGCTCAACAACGTCGTGGCGGATTCAAACGCCGTAAAAAAGTTGATTACATCGCAGCAAACAAAATTGAATATGTTGATTACAAAGATACTGAGCTTCTTAGCCGTTTCGTTTCAGAACGTGGGAAAATCCTTCCACGTCGTGTAACTGGAACTTCAGCGAAGAACCAACGTAAAGTAACAACAGCTATCAAACGCGCTCGCGTAATGGCTTTGATGCCTTTCGTAAACGAAGATTAAAAAAAGAGGTCCAGTGGACCTCTTTTTCATGAGCTTGAAAACAAGAGAGCGAGCAAAACCCTCACGGGTCTTTTTTTCACGAGCATTGAAATGAGAGAGCGAGTTGGGGTCCGGGTGGACCTCTTTTTCACGAGCTTGCAAACAAGAAAGCGAATTAAAACCCGGTTGGGTCTTCTTTTCACGAGCTTTGAAATGAAAGAGCAAGTTGAGTTCCGAGTTGCCCTCCTTTTCAGACCCAGTTGGGACTTTTTTCACGAGATAGTTTTTTCTGACCTTGGCGTGCTATAATGGTAATAGAAAGAGTAAAGGTGGGTAAGTCAAAGAAGAATTGTATGATTAGAAATATGATTAAGTCTGATATTGAATCCTTATCTCATGGATTTATGAATCAAGGTTGGCCTGGTAGAGAGGAAATTTTGGCTAGATATTTTCTGGAACAGGAAAGTGGGGAGAGAGAAGTCTTAGTTGCAGAGATTGATGGTGCTATAGCGGGCTACGTTACCATTTTGCCCTCTGCTAAACATGGTCCTTTTGCAGAAGTCTATCCAGAATTATCAGATTTTAATGTGTTTGAGCCTTTTCGAAATCAAGGGATTGGGAATCAACTGCTAGAAGAAGCAGAAAAACGAGTCAAGTTTGTTTCGAGTAAGGTCACTCTTGGTGTAGGTTTGCACTTAGGCTATGGCCCTGCCCAGAGATTGTATATCAGACGGGGCTACATTCCAGATGGGACAGGTGTCTGGTATCGAAATCAACCCTTGGAAATGAATGCAACTAGCCAAAATAATGATGATTTGGTTTTGTATCTAGTAAAGGAATTCGGATAAGAGACAAGGATTTTATTGGGATGTGGGATTTCTCTACTTTATGGTATAATGGAAAGAGTGAATTGAAGGAGGTATTATAATGGATGCCAAGTTAAGATACAAGGCTAAGAAGATTAAGATTATCTTTTTTGATATAGATGATACTTTACGAAATTCAAAGAATGGCTTTATTCCAAGTACTATTCCAACGATTTTTAAACAATTACGCGAAAAAGGAATCTTGACAGGAATTGCGACTGGTCGAGGCATTTTTGGTGTCGTCCCAGAGATTAAAGCCCTCAAACCTGATTTCTTTGTAACCTTGAATGGTGCTTATATTGAGGACAAAAAGGGCAATGTTATTTATAGTAACAAAATTGCTAAAGATAAGGTTGAAGAGTATATTACTTGGACCAAAGAAGTTGGGATTGATTATGGTTTGGTGGGAAGTCATGCTGCTAAACTATCAAGGCGAACAGAGATGATTAGTCAGGCTATTGATCCGATTTATCCTGATTTAGAGGTGGACCCTGATTTTTACCAAAAAGAAGATATTTATCAGATGTGGACCTTTGAGGATCAGGGAGATGATTTGATCTTGCCTGATACTTTGGCATCGACTTTGCGTATGGTACGCTGGCATGAACATTCATCAGATGTTGTGCCGATTTCCGGTTCAAAAGCAGCTGGAGTTGTTAAGGTAGTTGACCAATTAGGTCTTAAACCTGAAAATGTGATGGTTTTTGGGGACGGACTTAACGATTTAGAACTCTTTGATTATGCAGGCATTAGTGTCGCTATGGGTGTTTCTCATGAAAAAATCAAAGAAAAAGCAGATTATATTACAAAAACATTAGAAGAAGATGGCATCTTTGATGCCTTAGAAGGATTTGGTATGGTAGAAAAAGAATTACATTTTCCACAAGTAGACATTGAAGCAGTAGAAGGTCCAATTGCGACTATTAAGACAAATCATGGGGATATGCGTATTAAACTTTTCCCTGATCACGCACCAAAAACAGTAGCCAACTTTATTGCTCTGTCAAAAGATGGTTACTATGACGGTGTGATTTTCCACCGTATTATTAAAGATTTTATGATTCAAGGTGGAGACCCAACTGGAACTGGTATGGGTGGTGAATCTATCTATGGTGAGTCATTTGAGGATGAGTTTTCAGAAGAACTTTACAATGTCCGTGGAGCCCTTTCTATGGCTAATGCTGGGCCAAATACAAATGGCAGCCAGTTCTTTATCGTGCAGAATCAACACTTGCCATATTCTAAGAAAGAAATTGCTCGTGGTGGTTGGCCAGAGCCAATTGCGGAGATTTATGCAGAACAAGGTGGAACTCCTCACCTAGACCGTCGTCATACTGTATTCGGTCAACTTGCGGATGAAGCTTCTTATGAAGTTCTGGATGCAATTGCAGGTGTCGAAACAGGTGCAATGGACAAGCCAGTTGAAGATGTCGTAATTGAAACTATTGAAATTGAGGACTAAAATGAAAATCGGTGATAAGCTAAATGGCCGTATTACTGGGATTCAGCCCTATGGAGCTTTTGTTGAGTTAGAAACAGGAGTGACAGGCCTAATTCATATTTCGGAGATTCGGACAGGATTTATCGAAAATATTTACGAGGTTTTAAAAATCGGTGATGAAGTCCAGGTACAAGTAGTAGATTTTGACGAATATACAGGGAAGGCTAGCCTTTCCATTCGTACCTTGGAAGAAGAAAAACATCAACTCCCTAGACGGAGACGTTTTTCGAATGATCGCATCAAACATGGATTCGCGCCGCTTGGTCGCATGATGCCTGTTTGGACACGAGAAGCCTTGGAACATTTAAAGAAAAACAGTAATTGATATCCCCTCAAATTATTGTGATGTTATTATATTTTGCTATAATAGAAGTATGAACGAAGAACAATTATTAAAATCAGGAGAGCGCATTAATCAACTCTTCTCTACAGATATCAAGATTATTCAAAATAGTGAGGTTTTCAGCTATTCAGTGGATAGTGTTCTCCTGTCGCGTTTCCCTCGTTTCCCTAAAAATGGGCTAATTGTGGATTTTTGTGCGGGCAATGGAGCTGTTGGACTGTTTGCCAGTAGCCAGACCAAGGCTAAAATTCTATCTGTAGAAATTCAGGAACGTCTTGCTGATATGGCTGAACGCTCAGTGCGTTTAAATGGGCTGGACGGACAGATGCAGGTCATCTGTGATGATTTGAAGAATATGCCTAGTCACATTCAGGGGAGCAAGGTTGATTTGATTTTATGCAATCCGCCTTATTTTAAAGTGGATCCAAATTCTAATCTGAACGAAAGTGAGCATTACCTTTTAGCTCGGCATGAAATTACAACCAATCTTAAGGAAATCTGTCGTAGTGCCCAGAGTATTCTCAAATCAAATGGACGTTTGGCAATGGTTCATCGTCCTGATCGATTATTAGATATCTTAGCTACGCTCCAACAGCATAATCTGGCTCCAAAACGTCTGCAATTTGTTTATCCTAAACGGGAGAAGGAAGCTAATATGCTTTTGATTGAAGCTATCAAGGACGGCTCCACTAGTGGCTTTAAGGTTTTGCCACCACTCATTGTTCATAATAGTGATGGTACTTATACACCAGAAATTCAAGAGATTTACTATGGATCATAAGGCTTATATGTATGTGGTAGAGTGCCGTGATGGTTCCTACTATACAGGCTATACAACAGATGTGGAGAAACGAATCGCCGTGCATAATAGCGGTAAAGGAGCCAAGTATACACGCGCTCGATTGCCGGTAAAACTCATCTTTGCGGAAGGTTTTGACAGCAAGGAAGAGGCCATGTCTGCTGAAGCTCTTTTCAAGCGCAAGACACGCATGCAAAAAGAACATTATCTCAAAGAGTGTCAAAATAAGAATTTAGTCGATGCTTTTGATATGTAATGAGGAGTCCTTTGGCTCCTCTTATTTTTGTCAAAAATTGAAAAAAATGCTACAATAAAGAGAATAAAGAAACGAGGTATTATCATGTCTAAGATTCTAGTATTTGGTCACCAAAATCCAGACTCAGATGCTATTGGTTCATCTGTAGCTTTTGCTTATCTTGCAAAAGAAGCATACGGTTTGGACACAGAAGCGGTGGCTCTTGGAACTCCAAATGAAGAAACAGCTTTCGTCTTGAACTATTTTGGTGTAGACGCACCGCGCGTGATCACATCTGCTAAAGCAGAAGGTGCAGAACAAGTCATCTTAACAGACCACAATGAATTCCAACAATCTGTTTCAGATATCGCTGAAGTAGAAGTTTACGGTGTGGTGGACCACCACCGTGTGGCTAACTTTGAAACTGCAAGCCCACTTTACATGCGTTTGGAACCAGTTGGATCCGCATCATCTATCGTTTACCGCATGTTCAAAGAACATGGTGTAGCTGTTCCAAAAGAAATCGCAGGTTTGATGCTATCAGGTTTGATTTCAGATACCCTTCTTTTGAAATCACCAACCACTCACCCATCAGATAAAGTCATTGCTCCTGAATTGGCTGAATTGGCTGGTGTGAACTTGGAAGAATACGGTCTTGCCATGCTCAAGGCTGGTACCAACTTGGCAAGTAAATCTGCTGAAGAATTGATTGATATCGATGCCAAGACATTTGAACTCAATGGAAACAATGTCCGTGTGGCTCAAGTGAATACAGTTGATATTGCTGAAGTCTTGGAACGCCAAGCTGAAATCGAAGCAGCTATCCAAGCCGCAAATGCAGCTAATGGCTACTCTGACTTTGTCTTGATGATTACAGACATCGTCAACTCAAACTCAGAAATTTTGGCTCTTGGTGCTAATATGGACAAGGTAGAAGCTGCTTTCAACTTCAAACTTCAAAACAACCACGCTTTCCTTCCAGGTGCTGTTTCACGTAAGAAACAAGTGGTACCACAATTGACTGAAAGCTTTAATGCATAATCATAGATGGGGAAGCCCATTGTTAAAAAGGAGTTTCGACTCCTTTTTTTCTAGGAGAGAAAGATGTTAGAAAATGGCGATTTGATTTTTGTGAGAGAAGATACAGAAATGGGGCATGCTATACAGGCTTCTACAGGTAACTACAGTCACGTGGCTATCTTTTTGGACGGACAGGTCTATCATGCTACGGTGGAAGGTGGCGTCCTTACCCAGGCTCCTGAGGACTTCTTTGAAGCTGGAAAAGTCTATGATCTTTATCGCTATGAGCAGATTGATTGTATAGAGGTCAAAAAGCGAGCAGAGAGTCTTTTAGGGGCTCCCTACAATGCGTCCTTTTATCCAGATGGAGATGGTTTCTATTGTTCCCAGTTTGTAGCAGAAATCCTCCCTATTTTTGAGACCATTCCCATGAAGTTTGGGGATGGTGAGCAAGAAATCAGTGATTTCTGGAGAGACTATTATCGAGAGTTGGGACTTCCTGTACCTCTGAATCAGCCTGGCACTAACCCGAGTCAATTAGCGACATCACCACTTTTAGTTTGTAAAGAAAGGAATCTTCATGATTCAGATTTTTAATCCCTCTCGCATAACGCGTCAACCATTCTTTAGAGATTTAATTGATTTTCTAGACCAGAATGATGATGTGATCTTACGCGAAATCAAGGCTCAGTTTCCAGAGGTCGCAGTTGACAAGTATTTGGAGGAATATATTAAAGCGGGTTTGATTTTGAGAGAAAACAAACGCTATTATCTCAATCTTCCCTTTCTAGAATCTACAGAATCTCTTGAACTAGACCAAGAAGTCTTTGTGAGGGATGATAGCCCCATCTATCAAGAAATCCTGGAGAAACATTTTCAAACTGTATTGCGCAATCAAACAAATGCAGCTATCCTAGAAGAGCACACCGATTTTGCAAGGGAAAAGATGACCTTGTCTAATTACTTTTACAAGGTCAAGTTCCAGTATCCACTGACGGAAGAACAGCAGAGACTGTATGAAATTTTAGGGGATGTCAATCCTGAGTATGCTCTCAAGTATATGACAACATTTTTGCTCAAGTTTCTTAAGAAAGATCAACTTATGCAGAAACGTCGTGATATCTTTGTTGATAGTTTAGTCTTAATAGGCTACATTGTTCAAAATGAAGATGGGAAATATGAGTTGACTGTAGAATTTGACAAAGAACGATTCATCTTTAGAAAAAAATAGAAGAGAGAGTGGGACAGAAATCGGTAATTCGTTAGAATTCGATTTCGTCGTCCCATCTCCGCACAGTTGAGTAGGGCTGTAAAAGCTGATGAAATCAGCGTAGTAGAGCCCACTCAACC
>NZ_JUUZ01000001.1 GCF_001074155.1 Streptococcus pseudopneumoniae | reverse complement strand
TGGAGTTGGCTCTGGATCTGGAGTTGGTTTCGGATCTGGAGTTGGTTTCGGATCTGGAGTTGGTTTCGGATCTGGAGTTGGTTCTGGATTTGGAGTTGGCTCTGGATCTGGAGTTGGCTCTGGATCTGGAGTTGGTTCTGGATTTGGAGTTGGTTGCTCAGGTTCTTCTGAAAGTTCTTGATAATATGTCGTCATTTCATAGAACTCTGGTTTGCCACCTTCCCAAATGAGTTTGACGTCAAGTAACGGAGCCTTATCTCTGACTGCAAATGTTTGGAAGCTTGAAGTAATTGCACCCAAATCTGTCCAAGCACCGTCTCTGTCTGTTTTCAGAGTGCGAGCAAGTAGACGCGCTGCTACTCCTTGAGGCAGACTAGAAACAAGTCGGATGTGGTTAGCATCTGTTGGTTCTGACAAGTGGTAAACCAGCTCACCTTGGTCTTTCTCAGCCTTATAGCTTGTCAAGACTTTGCCATCTACAAGATTGGTGTAAAGATTTCCTCGACTTTCTCCACTATTTCCTTGAACAGTTGGGTCGTTAATTGGTTTCACAAATTCGCCATCATTGATAACCAACTCAGTAAATCCAACAAAACGAGCATCGTAATTAGCAGTGAAGAGAACACGGAGATAATTAGCTTTAACTGGGCTTGCAAGTTCACCCTCAATGTAGCGATTTCCAGGCATCTTAGAATCATGTGTCCATCCATCTGTCAATGAATCATCACGCATTTCATTAGCGACACCATCACCTACTGTCACAACGTCTGTCCAAGTCTTACCGTCTTGGCTGACTTGAATCTTACCATCACGAAGATAGTTCTTCGTACCGTCTTGGATGTAGGCTCTAATCTTCTTGATTTCACGTTCACTACCAAGTTTCAAGGTAATGTGACCATCTTTACGTGCATAGTCAGAGAACTCTACAAAATTATTGTAAACACCATCAAACAACTGATCCAAATTCTTGATCTTGCGAACATCATTTGCACCATAATGGGCATCGATTCCCATAGATGTAGAATCCAGTTTAGTTGGTTGGACTTCTTTTGTCTTAACCAATAGAGATGTTGCTGTCACTGCTTGTTCTTGGTCGGTCTTATTGACCAAACGAGCATAACGTACCAAGGACTTATCAGTTACTTGGCTAGCTGGATACCATTCTTGTGCATTTGGAGAGTATTCCAAGTCAAGGGCTGGATTTCCAATACCAATAGCCTGAATGCTTTCAGCTTGGTGTAGGCGGTCTAGCTTCATACCCAAGTAGCTATGAGCTGGAAGCTTAGTTCCACTTGGAATTTGCATGTCATAACGACCGAGACTGTCATATACTGGAGTTGATTTCAAACTTTCAACATTGGTGTCTGTCATCTCGCTATTACCAGCACGTGTCTCAACTGAGAAGTCAGCGATACGCCACCATAGATTGATATTCTTGGTGTTACGAACACGGATGTAGCGAGCTGAAATTGGAGTTTCAATTTCTTTGGTTTGTTCACCAGTCAAACGATCCAATTCTTGCCATGAAGTACCATCTGTAGAATACTCAAGAACACCTTCTGCCAATTTATCTCCTGATCCTTGAACGAGGCGAACCTTAGTTACAGGTTTGACTCCACCCAAGTCTAGTTGAACCCAACCATCGACTGGAGTTGTATCAGTTCGATCAGCATTTGCAAGCATTGCTTCAGTATTATCACGACCATCTGTAATGGAAGCAACTGTCGTATTGTACTTGTACATGAGATTTGGACTGATGGTCACTGTGGCTGCCTGTTTAGGACGACTTACTTCCACAGGACGGTTCACAGCGATTTCTCGTACAGCAAACCAAGTATTTTCACGATCAGAAGTTGCAATCATTCGAACAGCTTTAGCATTGATATTGAGATTTTCAAATTTAAGAAGAGGCTCATTACCAGTGTAGCTTGGTTCTGAAAGTGTTACCCACTCATCATTTTCATTGAGATACTCAACCTTAGCATTGTTAAAGGTATCGCGTGGATTTGCTTGAGTTCCCATTGCAAATGTTAAGTTTTGGATTGGAACAGCCTTGTTAAATTTCAAACCAATGTAATCACCAGTTTGGATACTGTTTGGTGATTTGATAAGGGCATGTGTTCCTAAATCTCCATCAGTGACTTCAGCAAGTCCACCTTCTACACCTGTACGGTTCGTAATAAAAGTACTAATGACTTGGTCTGGATGCAAGGCTTTTTGAACTTCAGTTGCAAGGATTTCACGAAGACCAAGCAAGAATGGTCGGATATGTTGTACACCCAACTCAGCTTTTTCATCATGGTCTACATAATGGAAAGTATAAGTTTGAGACTGTTCATAAAGCTTCAAGCCCTTGTAGTAGCTATCCCAAAGTCTAGCAGAATCATTGTTTTTAATAGCTTCTGATCCATCTAGGAAAGCACTCAAAGCATCCATTTGGTCAATAGTGTTATCCAACCAGTAATGGATTTGAGAACGCATCTTTTCGTCACCAGACGCTTTATAAAGTTGAGCTGCTGCTTTCAGTTTTGCAAATTCTGCACGCAATTCTGCACGCTCTGCGCTAACATCTTGACCTGCTTTTAGCTTAGCCATGAAGGCATCTAATTTTGGTGCAAGCTCAACAGACTCTTCTAACTTCACAACACGACCATCCATGTTTTGGTTAATCATGTGTTTACCAAGTTCACGGAAGGCAACAGATGTTTCACTGTCAGTAAATTTGCCTGTTTCAACAAAGTTGAAGGCAATATCATTTACTTTCTTAGCCTCGTCTTCAGATTTCCATTGTTTCCATGCGTATTGAGCTGCTGAGAAGAGGGCAATCTTCGAAGGCTCAGATTGTTGCATTGGGTTCAACATGATACCTGAAAGGAGACTAGGATCCACATTTGGATGAAGGAATTTTTCACCGCCACCCAAGATTAAGTGTTGTTTAGAGTTATCTGTACATGGCCAGTTAATCCATAGGGATACTGGACGGTAGGTCTTGCCACCTGCAGTCAGATTGTTCTTAAGGTTAGATAGGAAGTTTTCTGATACTTCACCCCAAATCTTACCACCAGTAAGGGTCATAGAAGTTGAAGTTGGAAGATTTTCATTTAGAGATCTCAACTCATCTTCACGACCATTACCCCAATACTGACCAGGAACGAAGATCATTTCCTTACGAAGGCCAACATAAGTTGCTTGTTTTTCAGTCAACCAGTCTGTCATGTCCTTCATCAAGCGGTTGTAGCTATTGTAGCCACCAACTGGGCTTGGAGCATCATCGGCCAAAATACCGAATTCACGGACACCGACATCCATCAACTGAGTGAATTTAGCCTTAATGGTTTCAAGATCTTTTTGGTAGTCAGCATCGTTGCCAAAACGGATACGGTTGTTCATGAATGGGTGGATAGTCCAAACATAACGAGTCTTGTTTTGGTTTCCGACACGCGCCAATTCACGGATTTCAGCTAATTTTTCTTCTGGATAAAGTTCACGCCATTTCTTGTTGTGGTATGGATCGTCTTTTGGAGCAAAGAAGTATTGAGTCAACTTCAAGTCACCACCATAGCGCATCAATTCAGCACGATCAGCATTGCTCCATGGATTTCCATAGTAACCTTCGATAAAACCACGATTCTTAATTTCAGCGTAGTCTTCAACAGTTACATTACGTAAAACTGGAGCTTCACTTTCATTAAGCATGTGTTTAAGAGTCGTCAATCCATAGAAGACAGCATCTGTATCTTTACCAACGATTGAGATTGTATTGTTCTTGATTGACAAAGCATAAGCATCAATCTTATCAAAGAGTCCTTGAGAAATACCAGATATTTCTTTTTCAGCCTGTGAATGTTGACCATGAACACCAAGATAGATATTTGTAGCACCTGCTACTGCAGCTTGACTGCTTGTGTAAGAGATTTGATGATCTTGTAGAACACTCTTCAAGCGGTTGCGAGTGTAAATATCTAGATGGTCTCCCATAACAAGATTAACTTGTTTTTGAAGTTTAGTGACACCTTCACCGTAAGTAACTTTTTGTGGTGTTGGGAATACCTTGTATTCTTTCTTGAGATAGTCTTGACTTTGTGCTGCAGCAGCGATCGCATCATCACTGGCTGGTTTTGTAGCTACAAAGCTATCAGCAAGCTCAGTTGTACCATCACCCACCTCTTCAACTCTTGGTTGTTCAGGAGTCACCGGTTTCTCAGGAGTTACAGGTTTTTCTGGAACAACTGGTTCTTCTGTTTCACTATCAGAAAGTGGCTTGAGTAGTTGAATTTCTGCGGCACTACCAAATCCTGCGACACCTGACAGAACTTTAAATTCTACCTTATTAGTTTCAACTGCTGCAAAATTAACAGTTTTTTCTTTAGTATTATTTTCCCAAGTTCCTGAAGCAACCTTAACCATTTGACCATCTTTTTGAGCATAGATTTCATAAGAGGTCACGACTCCGTTACCACCACCTGGACGTGGAAGATAAGTCAAACCATTGACTTTTTCAGGAGCGTTCAAATTCATAGCAACGGTATAAGGAGCACGGTCTCCAGTCCATTTAGAATGCCAGAAGGTATTTGGATCATTGTCGAAAGCTTTTTCTACTGGTCCTTCAGTCTCTGTTCCTGGTGTTTCCTGACTAGTTGCAGAAACTGTGAAGTGATCTGTTGGGATTAAACGTGGGTTTACAAATGCTTCATTCGACAACTCTGCACTATGCAAGATTCCTTGGAAGCCACCGATTGTTTCAAGTGGAAGTACCAAGCTATTGTGAGCCAAGTGAGGATGTGCTGGATTTGCAATACGCTCAACCTTTTCGCCATCTACATAAACTTCTGTTTTTTGTGGTTTAGTTACGACAGAAATTTGATATCGTTTGTTCTTTTCAAGTTTCTTGTTGAATTGGATATGGAATTGTTCAAAAGTATAAGCAAGATAACCATCCTTGTCCGCAAGGTAAAGTTGGTTGTTTCCACTTGTTGAGAAGGTTTGTTGGCCATCACCAGTCACAGTCACATCCAATTTCAAGACATGACTTGGTCCAGCATCACCAACTAGGCCTTCGATAGTGCTATCTTTTTCGAAGTTCAAACCTGCTTCAGTCTTCTGTACTTTCTTAGCAAGATAATCTTTGACAGTCTCAGGATTAATCTTGAACAAGTCTTCTTCAGCTACGGTCTTATCTGGGTTAGATTGTGGTGCATAAACACTTGTTGGTTGGATACGTTCTGCATAGGTCTTTGCTGCACGGTCTGAACCCCAGGTGCGTTCTGCAGTAGACTGCATACTCTTGAAGAAACGTTTAAAGATATCGTAAGAAGTAAGTCCAGTTTCATGGAGGTCAATATTATCATTCCAAACTGCATGACCACCACCAAGGATATTTGGATTAGATGCTTCTAAGCGTGGTCCTCCACCTGTTGAGAAGTCATTTGGTGTCCAGCGGTTGTATTGAATTTCATAGTTTGCATAATCCCCATAACCACCTTGACTATTGCTTCCACTTGGAACACTATAGGTTGGAATATCTGTGATATTGATAATCTTAGCACCTTGAGCAATGGCCGCTGCTGGTCGTTGCCAACCAATACTCCAGATATCAACTTCTACATCTTTCCAATCGACCGGCGTAGTTCCTTGTTTGGCAGAGAGCGAACCCCAAATACGCGGTGTTAGGCCTTTGTCTTTGATGTACTGGATCATATCATTGACATAGCGACGATAGCTTTCTGGACTTCCATAGTACTCATCTGTACCGATATGAACAGTAGAAACGCCATGAAGTGGTGCGTCTTCACCATCGAGCAATTTATCATAGACTGATTTGACAAAAGCGAGCGTTTCTTCGTACTTGTTATCCAAGTCCAACATAGCTACACGTTCTACATTGTGTTTTCTCGCACTAAGTTGACCCTTGTACATCAAGTCTGGACGGACCTTAACAAATGAAAGGGCGTGACCTGGTGTGTCAATTTCAGGAACAAGGTTGATATGCAAAGCTTTTGCCAACTTGATGATTTCTTGCATTTCTTCCTTGGTGTAGTGCTCGTCTGATGTTAATTTTTCACCATTTTCACCGACAACATCAGTCTCTACACGGAAGCCTGTCTTAGCTTTTTTGAGGACATAGTCTAGTTCTTCATCTTGAGAGAGATTTTTACCAGCCAAGTGGTCTTTTAAGAAGATATAGTTGTCATTCAAGTGTAGCTGAAGATCGTTCATCTTGTAGTAGGCCATGTTTAGCATGATATCTACAAGCGTATCATAAGGGATAAACTTACGACCTGTATCTAGCATAAAGCCACGGTGACTAAAGCTTGGGAAGTCACGGATTTCTCCGTTTTGCAAATCATTTTCGCCCATTTGAAGAAGAGTACGTGTAGCATAAAATGCTCCTGCATTGGTCGCAGCTTCTACGGTGATAACTCCATCTTTAACAGTGATACCATAGCCTTCCTTGCCATAGCCCTTGTCTTCAACCTTTTTAAATTCAATCCGTTTTTGAGCTGTTTGATCACCTGTAGCGACTTCCAAACCACGATTTTCAAGGTCAGTTTGGTAGAACTTAGCTTCCTTGTCAAATCCAGAATTCCCAACGGAAATGACAGTTTCAGAAGTAATAGAAGTTTTACCTTCAGTGCCGTACCATTGTTGAACTGCTGGGGCAACTGCAGGTTTGGTTCCCACGCCTTCATCAGCATGCAAGCCTTTAATGACAACTTCAAATTCTTTTGTGAAGGTATGGTTATTATTGGTTTGTTGGACCATCACTTTGACATGTTGTTCTGTCAGCGGTGTGTAGATTTTATTATTTAGATCGATAACACCTTGCTTATTGCTTCCAATCAAGCTAACTTGACCAGGTAATTTAGGCAATACAAGTGATTTTCCGTCTTCAGAAACCGCTATTTCTGTAACTTGGCGAATATCTGTTGGTTTGCTGGTGTCTGGAATATTTGAGTAGGCACGAATTTCTTGAATACCCACATTTTTCCATTGCATAGTACCAGCTTGATAATCTGTAATTTCAAGTTTAAGATACTTAGCTTGAACGGCTTCTTTTAAGTCAACTTTTTCATCTAGAACCGGAGTTCCTGTTCGTTGATGAGCCAACTTCCATTCTCCAGGACCTGATCCATTGACCTCGTCTTGACCTGCATAATAGAGATTCCAAGATTTGATGTTTGGATCATTTTGCTCGCCACGAACACGACGATCCCAATCAATTTCTACATGCTTGATTAAGGTTGTCTTTTCAAGCTTAAATTCGATTGTTGGTTTCACAACATCACGGTCAGTTGCCCAACGAGTATCTGGATTTCCATCAATTGCCTTCTCAGCTGTAAATGGTGTGTTGGCTTCATGGTTTGATGCTGTCGCAGTAGCCTTTTCCAAATGATTGACATCTGGAGTTTCAACCAAATCTTTAGTAACTGGCTTTTCTGCTGGTTTAGCTACTGGTGCTGCTTCTTCTTTTGGAGTTTCAGCTGGTTTTGGTGTTGCTTCTTCCTTAGGAACTGGAGTTTCAGCTGGTTTTGGAGATACTTCTCCAGTATTTTCAGGCTGAGCTTCCGCATCAGTCGGATTCGTTTCAGTAGGATCAGTTGGTTTTGCTGATTCAGCTTTTTCAATAGCTGCTGCTATATCCGCTGGTAACTTATCCAGGGGCTGAACCTGTGTCACCGTGCCTTCTGCCTCTGCAGGCCCTTCTGTTTCTGCTGCTTGAACCATACCAGCACCAAAAATGCTTGCACCAATCATGACAGAAGCAGCGCCCATTGCAAACTTACGTATACTGTAATGACACCGTCTCTCAAAAAAATGTTTTCCCATTTTCTTTATTTCCTTTCCCACGCTTAAATTGGGTAAGCGTTATCATTTCCCTTTTAAAAAGGGAGGACCAAGAGGTCCTCTCTAGGTGTTTGGTTTTCTCCATTACAATAAGCTAGGAGTTTGAGTTTTCATAGTATAAAACTCTATTATATTTTAATCTTCTTTTCTTTTTTGAAGAAATAGAGCAGACATTGCTAATGTAAGACCAGCTAGGAAGAGGTGTTCAGTTGTGCCTTCACCTGTTTCAGGAAGTTTAGGCTGTTCTGTTTCTTTTTGTGCTGCTTGCATAGCAGGTGTTGGTGTAAGAGATGGTTTCTGATCAAGTTTTTCTGCAACTGGATTTGTCTGATTGTCTCCTGTACCTAATGTTTCTTTATACTCAGGAACCTCATTCTTAGCAGCTTCAACCCAATTAACTCCACCCTTGAACTCTGGAAGCTCATTCTTGTCCGCTTCAACTGCGTTAACACCACCCTTGAATTCTGGGAGCTCATTCTTGTCCGCTTCAACCCAATTAACGCCACCATTGAACTCTGGAATGTCATAAACAGCCGCTTCTGCAGCATTAACTCCACCTGTAAATTCAGGAATTTCAACTACTGGTGGTTGCTGTTCTCCCTTACTTGAAAGGACTTCAGGTTCTGGAGATGGTTCTGGATCTGGAGTTGGTGTTGGATCTGGAGTTGGTTTCGGATCTGGAGTTGGCTCTGGATCTGGAGTTGGTTTCGGATCTGG
>NZ_JUUZ01000014.1 GCF_001074155.1 Streptococcus pseudopneumoniae | reverse complement strand
GCTTCGGACAAGCTTGCCATAGCTTTATCGTAGTCAAGCTTAGGCTCTACTGGTTTGCTTGGTTCTTCTGGTTTTGCTGGCTCTTCTGGCTTTGCTGGTTCTTCTGGCTTGCTTGGCTCCTCTGGTTTTGCTGGTTCCTCTGGAGCTGGTTCCTCTTTTGGTGTCGCCTGAAGATTGTTGATAGATGTCAAAGCGTCTTGC
>NZ_JUUZ01000013.1 GCF_001074155.1 Streptococcus pseudopneumoniae | reverse complement strand
TTAACAGAGCAAGCCTTGGCAGCCATCCAAGAAGCTAAGACTCAGGATGCAGTAGATAAGGCCCTGCAAGCAGCTTTGGCATCTATCAATCAGCTTCAAGCGACTCCAAAAGAGGAGCCGGTTCCAGAAGAACCGGCGCAACCAGAGGAACCAAACTACGACAAGGCCATGGCAAGTCTGACAGAAGCAATTGAAAGAAAAACAGCTGAGCTCGGTGATGACAAGGAAGCTAAGAAGAAGCTAGTTTCATTAACAGAGCAAGCCTTGGCAGCCATCCAAGAAGCTAAGACTCAGGATGCAGTAGATAAGG
>NZ_JUUZ01000012.1 GCF_001074155.1 Streptococcus pseudopneumoniae | reverse complement strand
CAAGCGGTAAGGCAAGGGACTTTGACTCCCTCATGCGTTGGTTCGAATCCAGCTACCCCAGTTACTATTTGCCGGCGTGGCGGAATTGGCAGACGCGCTGGACTCAAAATCCAGTGTCCGCAAGGACGTGCCGGTTCGACCCCGGCCGCCGGTATAGTATTAAAGACAAGGTTTTTGGACCTTGTCTTTTTTTTCTCTGTTTTTGTTGAGTTACCAATTTTTTCCATTTTAAAATAAATCGTCAAGTTTATTAGCCAATGTTTTCTGTTTGCTAGGGTACAAATGAGAATAAGTATCAATTGTTGTTGTAATAGATGCGTGTCCTAATCTTTCTTTGACAACAAGGTAATCCTCTCCTTGATTTATTAGTAATGATGCATGAGAGTGTCTCAAATCATGAATTCTTATTTTCTTTAAATCTTTATCCCTTTCTAGTATTTGCTTAAACTTCTTATCAATCATATTTTTTGTAATTGTTATTGGTGTGCTCTGTATTATTTGTAGTTCATCTGTTTTTTTCGTAAATTCCTCAAGTTTTTCTTTTTGTTTTACTTTCCAATCTTTTAGCATTTCTGCTAATTTCTGATTTATTGTTATATTTCTAGTTCCTGATCGTGTTTTTGTTGTATTAATGTAGCTTGTATTATTGACAAAGTATACCGTTTAGGTAACGTAAATCGTATTTGTTAAAAGATTTATATCATTCCAGTTCAATGCGAGGATTTCTCCCATTCTCATCCCAGTAAAGAAAGCAATTACGAAAAACAGGTCATAGCTTATTTCATCATCTCGAATAAGTTCTCTAAATCTCGTGAATTCTTCTATACTCCAAAATGTGATATTAGGCTTCCTAATTGGTAATTTTCTCAGATTCTCAACAGGATTTTTATCAATGAGGGATTTTCTTATACCAGTATCAAAAATTTTTTTAAGTAGAATTAGAATCTTATTAATTGTATTATAACTTAATGTTTCATTTTCATTTTGTTTTTTAGGTTTTGTTTTTAGGTATTCACGAAACTCGAATATATGGTCATACGTTAATTTATTTAAATTTGTATCTTTAAAATAAGGCTTAATATGACGCTCATAATTGTTTCTTTGTGTACTTGTATAGCTTATTTTTCTGCCATTTTTCAGATCATCTTCTTCAAGTAAGTCGAATAACATATCTGTTGTCACTACAAAGTCAAATTGTTTTTCTTTCAATTCTACAACTCGAATATGTTGTTCTAGCTCTAGAGCTTCCTTTTTAGATTTTAATCCTTTCCGAATGATACGTATTCTTTTTTGTGTGACTGGGTGGAATCCATTAGAAACATCAACGGTCCATTTACCACTTTTAGTTTTACGAATAGTCATTCATTAGGCTTCTTTCTGGAGTTCAATTCCTAATAGTTCTTCAGCGACACTGGCTGGAATTGTACCAATACGTTTGTTATCGTAGATATTAAAACCACGATTCACTAATAATAATTTGCCAGTATGGATAATCTTTCTTGCAGTTCCTGGAGCAAATCCAAGTTCGATAAGGTCATCTTTTGTTACAGTTTTAATCATGTTATCTCCTTTTCTAATTAGATTAAGTAAGGGGAGGATTAACTCCCCTTGTCTTATACTTATTTTTGTTTTACATCTACTAAATGGATAGCATCCGCCTTGTAATACATTGTCGTGCTAATCATAGTAGCTTGTAAATTGTCAAATGTAACTGGTACCTCGTCCATTGCTTGGATATAGTCATTATCAACCAAGGCATCTGGATTGTCTACTGAGACTTGGGTTGATTTCTTTTTGAATTGTCCATCCTTGATTGTTACATTGTATTTCCAACCAATGATTTTATCGGTATTAAAACGTCTTTCACTACCATCTCGGTTTTTGATAATTTCTCCGTTTGCATCTGCTCGGACTTCCGTTTCAAATTTTGGAATGACTTCATCCAATTCAAATTTTGTTCCAATGTTATTAAAATTCCAGTCATTTTGTGAGAGCATTTTTGCCATATTTAATTTCTCCTTTTGATATTTTCTTTGATTGTGGGGATCAAATCCTCTCTTTTAAAGAGAATTGCTCTTTCTATTAATCCACTTGCTAAATCTGGTGGATATTCCATATTGTTGAGTGCGAGATAGTTAGATTTCTCATACTCATGCAGTAAGTTATTGTCGTATAGAAACTTATACGCTTTTAGAATAGCTCCAGAACCTTTATAGGTAAACCATTCTAATTTTTGTTCTAGTTCTGTTTTTGGTTTTGAAATAATGATAGAGATAGGTTTTGAGTGACCTAAAAACTTTTCCCAAGATCTCAAAGGTTTTGAGAAATGGCTATCACTATAAAATCTCACTTTTTCTTTGAGATATCCCTTGGTAAAGTTGAGAAGATCTATTTCTGAATGCAACCATTCTTGAATGAAGTAGTGAGCTTTTTCTTTCCTAAGTTCTAACTCAGTTCTTATCCAATTTTCTATAAAACGCTTGCTGATGCCGAGCTTCTCAGCTCGTTCTAAGCGTTTATCATAAATTCTAAGTCTTTCATCATCATTGGGTTTTCTCAAATATAAGGTTTGGCCGATTGTTTCATCTCCGTAGGTATTGTAGTAGGTGCTTTTTCCATATATAAAGCGTTTCTTCTGACAAATCTTTAGAAGCTGATTAGGAGTGAAATAGGGTGTTTCATTAAAATCATCTATTGCAATATCAATTCGTCTTACTGAAAATTGATTGTAATTGTAGTAGAGGTTGTTCAGAAACTGTCTTTCGGACAGACTATTTGGATCTAATACCATATCTCTAAAGAACTCGAGTGCCTGTCCTGACATGACAAGCATGTAGGACGACTCTTTCGCTCCATAGTAGATACGGATATTCCCATAATGAAACTGGCTATCATAGTTATAGTATTTAAGGCTCCCTTTATTCTCAATAAATAGGTTATAGTCAAGAAATAGAATATCTTCGATTATTTCTCTTGGCGAAAATTCAGTCTTATCAAACTGAATTTGAATCCAGTCAAATACAGAACGTAAATGTTCATTTTTTGCCATAGATTTTGATTCAACTTTTTGCCTAATTTTGCCACCCTTAAAATCTCCGAAACCCTTGGGAATACTGAATTCTTTCGATGGTACACCTAACTTGCAGAGGGTGGTGTTACTACACACCCTAACGGTCAAAAATGGTCCGTCCGCATCTACGCTCATTTTCGGCTTTCTGCCTCATGGCTCAGCCGAAAACTCGCTATTAGCCGAACCTATTTTTTGACCTCTTCTGAACAAACCCTAATAAGCCGGTTTGCATCGACTCTTCAATATCTTGGATTTTCTTTTTTAGATTGGCATTCTCATTTTTTATCAGTCGTATTTCTCGCTTAAATTCCTGTTTTAAGGCGCTCAGTTCATCATAGAGTTCATCTACTACTTGGTTTAGGAGTTCTTGCTCATTGTCTGCTAGACTCCCAAATACTTTTTGTATAGCCTCTTTTAAACCTATTTCAAGTTTTAGGTTAGCTAACTTTTGAAATTGTCTAAGGTCTTCGTCTGTAAAGTCATAGGCAACTGTATAACTTAATTGATGAGTTCTGGGATTTCTACTGATAGGAATTTTAATTTTCTTAAATTCCTTGCCACTTATCTCTTTAATCAGTTGAATCCAATTTTTAAGAGTAGAGGTAGAGTTTAGGCCAGAAATTTGATTGACTAACTCTTTATTGGTCATCTTTTTGTGAAACCTCCGAAATTTTCTTGTGCAACTGAGGAGTTTTCTGTGGTATAATTGTTACATAATATGTTTTGATCTTGGAACGAACGGCACATTTGTTTCAAGATTTTTTTATTTTGTCGAATCTTACCTCCTTTATTAAAATTTTTTAAATCAACTACTAATTACATACGCTTTTACCTCCTTTTATGCTATAATATTCTCAACGGAATATTTAATCTCAAAATAAATATTCCTTATGGAATAATTCTATTTTATACCGTTTAGAATATTTTGTCAAGCTAAAATATACAGAATCGAATATTAAAGAGGATACAATGTTTAATAATAATAATTCTTTTGGAGATCGTCTTAGGGAACTGAGAAAGAGTAAGAAGTTAACACAGGTACAAGTTTCTGAGATGATTGATGTACAACAAGGTACTTATTCTCGTTGGGAAAACGGAACTTTAGAGCCTAATTTAGAAGCGGTTGTCAAATTAGCGAAATTATTTGATACCACAACAGATTACTTATTAGGAAAAACCATTTACAGTACTCTAGATGTTGTCCCACCTCCAATCACTAGAATTGATTTGAAGAAGCTAAAAGGGTTTAATAAAGCTGAACTAGATGATCTGAAATTTGCAATTGTCATGAATGGAATTAAAAACCATTCTACTCTACCTAAGTATTTGGATGAGCTAGTTTCTGAAAATAATTTAGATGATGAAGAGCAAGAAATATTGCAGACTCTTTTTAAAGAGGTTTATGATTATTTTAATGCAGATTGATGTCTATATATTTAGAACCAAAAAACACCCATCTATACAATGGGTGTTTTTCAATAGAATTATATTTTTATGAGGTTTAACAAGATATCTAGAATCTAATTGTGGTATAATATTGAACTATAATTTAAATGAAAGAGGTGCACGAGATGTTGTTAGAAGAATTTGACGCCAACCGACAGGCTATTATTAATCCACAAGACTTACACCAACCAATTGAAGGATTTCCCAAAGTCGTTATCTCTTGCTTTTCAAGAGTAACTTTTGCACGCCTGCTTGAGAATTACGAACATGAGGTCATCGCAAGAACCTCCATGGCCAACTTTGAAGTCGTTGTCTATGGGATTACGATTGGAGACCAACAGATTGGGGCCTTTAATGCGCCCGTCGGGGCAGCTTCCTGTGTGGGGATTATAGAGGACCTGATTCAATTTGGGATGGAAAAACTTGTTCTTTTTGGGACCTGTGGAGTTTTAGACCGTGATATCGAAGCAACCTCCATCATCATTCCAACAGCTGCTCTTCGTGACGAGGGGACTAGTTACCACTATCTTCCGGCTAGTGATGAAGTGGAAGTAAATAAGGAAAGCCTTCCTCTCTTCCAAGCCTTTCTGGACAGCCACAAGGTTTCGTATCAAAAAGGAAAAGTTTGGACGACCGATGCTCCCTATCGAGAAACCATCGGCAAGATGAAGTGTCGAAAGGAATCAGGAGCTATCTGCGTCGATATGGAGTGCTCTGCCGTGGCGGCATTAGCAGCCTTTAGGGGCTTTGAACTCTGCCATTTCTTCTACGCGGCGGACCACCTCTCGGAAGAAAAATGGGATATCAGAACCTTATCTAGTCACTCGGACTTAGATAGTAAGGACCGAATCGCAGACTTGGCAATACAATTTGCGCTCTTTTGGGAAAAGGCTGACTAAATAAACCAAACTCTAATGTATTGATACCAATCGCCTCTAATAATATTAATACTTAATGTTATTATGCAGTTAAATCAACTATTTATTCGAGTCTTTTTCGGATGACTATGCGAAAATTGAGTGTAGTTAACCGACTTTCAAAGTTTTAACCAGACAGAAAGGGATGGTCAAGTCCATACCACACAGACAAAAGAAGAGTTCTATCAATATTACGATCTAGATAAGGCAAGCAAAGCCTATCATGAGATTGATTGAAGTAAGATATACAAAGGAGAAGAACGATGATAGAAGAACGAATCCATGCTACAAAGCAGTATGTTAAAACTTTATTTGCTGATCGAGCGGATGGCCATGATGTAGAGCATACCCTTCGCGTCTATACCAATGCTATGAGAATCGCACAAGCAGAAGGTCCATGTGATATGGAGATAGTGGGCTTGTCAGCTCTTCTTCACGATGCTGATGATGATAAATTATTTCAAACAGAGAATAATGCGAATGCTCGCACGTTCCTAGAAGAAATTTGTATTCCTCAAAACCAAATCGACCAGATTTGCCAAGTTATCAATGCTGTTTCTTTCAGCAAAAATCGCGGTAAACACCCAGAAACCATAGAAAGCAAGATTGTCCAGGATGCAGACCGCCTGGATGCGATAGGAGCTGTAGGAATTGCGCGAACTTTTTCCTATGGTGGCCACAAAGGGAGATCCCTTACTGATACCATCCAACATTTCCATGACAAGTTGCTCCTCTTAAAAGATGAAATGAACACGGAGACTGCCAAACAAATAGCAGAAAGTCGCCATCAATTTTTAATCACCTTTCTAAAAGAATTAGAGAAGGAATTGGACTGAGTAAAATATTGAAATTAACTTTTATAAAAGACTCATTTGAAAGGAAGATATGCTTAATCGACTAATAAGGAAACCCATTTTAAGTTGTTCGCTGATTTTTATCGTCTGCTCTCTAACTAGGCTCTTCGAATACTTCTATATAAGGACAGATGAAACTTTTTTATCTGAGAATTTTTTACACAAGCTTTTTGGAATTTTTCTATTATGGGGACTCCTTTACTTTTGCAAATTAAGATGGAAAGATATTGGTTTCACTCCTGACGGTATCGTGAGTGGTATAGGGAAGGGGCTACTCTTTGGCTTAGTGTGTTCCGTCTTTGCATATGCCATTGAAAGTTTTACCCTCTTTTTTCTTCATGGCAATGTTCACTTATCCTTTTATGCCAGTGGTTTTTCCTTAACAAACGAAAAAGGATCACAAGCAGGCATCTTATTTATCATGTTAAGTGTGTTATTTAACCTGATAAATGTGTGGATGGAAGAAGGAGTTTTTCGTGGCCTTTTCACAAAAATTCTTGAAGGGATTTCCTACCGCAAGAGTCTATTCTTTATAGCCTTCCTATTTGGAATATGGCACTTGGCAATGCCCTTAAGAGATTATCTTCAAGGAGAATCGTCACTCTTAAATCTTATTGCCATGGGGATTGGCTATGTTATCCTAGCAGGAATGATGAGTATCAAATGGTCTTTACTTTACAAAATGACTGGTTCCTTGTGGCTAGGACTTGGAGATCATCTTTTCAACAATCTTGCTTCAAATCTTGTCCATGTGGTTTCTAATTCTGAAGTGGATAGTTTACAGATTGTGAGAATACTGCTATGGCAGTTGTTGTCGTTTGCTTTAGTGTTGTGGGGTTACCAAAAAGTTACAAAAATTTGAAAAATGAGTCTATTTTGCAAGATTCAAAAGGCTTAAAACCCTATTAAATCAAGGTTGTAAGATTTAAATAATGTAGTTATGGAACTCAAAATCCAGTGTCCGCAAGGACGTGCCGGTTCGACCCCGGCCGCCGGTATAGTAATAACGACAAGGTTTTCGAGCCTTGTCTTTTTATTTTTTCTTTCAGAGTTACTTAAAATTACTTATATTTTTTCTATATTTTATTATAAACCTCAATGTTTAATATTACTTTACTATATTTTTACTAAATCTTAATTTATTTCTTTATAAATTTAACTATAATAGGTCTATACCATTTACAAATTACACAGAAAGGTTTATAATGTAATTGACATAATTAATATCAGAAAAATGAATTACGGAGGTTATCATTATGCCTAAATATATTAAAGCGGATCAATTTTTCTATCCTCATGGTGTTCGCCGTGACGGTTTTCTAGAACTAGTTGATGGTAAATTTGGTAAGCATGTGGATCAAGTATCTGAGGGTGCTGAAATTATTGACTATAGTGGTTATAGTATTGCACCTGGTCTTGTGGATACTCATATTCATGGTTTTGGTGGAGTCGATGTTATGGATAATAACATTGAAGGAACGCTTCATACTATGAGTGAAGGGCTTCTTAGTACAGGTGTTACAAGCTTTTTACCAACAACTTTGACATCTTCATATGAGCAGTTATTGGCAGTAACTGAAAATATTGGGGCTCGTTACCAAGAAGCTACCGGTGCTAAGATTCGTGGTATTTATTTTGAAGGTCCTTATTTTACTGAAAAGTATAAGGGAGCTCAAAATCCAGCTTACATGAAGGATCCTCGAATGGATGAGTTTCGTGCTTGGCAGAAGGCTGCTAATGGTCTTCTTAATAAGATTGCGCTTGCTCCAGAACGTGAAGGTGTAGAAGACTTTGTACGTACTATTACTGGAGAAGGTGTTACCGTTGCTCTCGGTCATTCGAATGCAACATTTGATGAAGCTAAAAAAGCTGTTGATGCCGGAGCAAGTGTTTGGGTTCATGCTTATAATGGTATGCGTGGGTTAACTCACCGTGAGCTTGGTATGGTTGGTGCTATGTATGAATTGCCACATACTTATGCTGAATTGATATGCGATGGGCATCACGTTGATCCTAAGGCTTGTGATATCCTACTTAAACAAAAAGGAACTGAAAATATTGCCCTTATCACTGACTGTATGACAGCGGGTGGTTTGCAAGATGGTGACTACATGCTAGGTGAATTCCCGGTCGTGGTTGCAAATGGAACTGCGCGTCTCAAATCTACTGGGAACTTGGCAGGTTCTATTCTCAAACTGAAAGATGGTTTAAAAAATGTTGTTGAATGGGGAATTGCAAATCCTCATGAAGCAGTCATGATGGCCAGTCTTAACCCGGCAAAATCTGTTCATATTGACGATGTCTGTGGACAAATCCGTGAAGGCTACGATGCTGACTTTATAGTTCTTGATAAAGATTTGGAATTGGTAGCAACTTACCTTGATGGTGAAAAACGTTATCAAGCATAGAAACATAAAGCAGTGACTAGTTTTAGTTGCTGCTTTTATTTTGATAATTTATAGATTGATTTAGTCGAAGAAAAATACTCTAAGGTTATTGTTGAAAACGAGCAAATTTCTTTCATTGTTCTTAAAATTTCGCTATAATATACGATACAAAGGAAATGAAACTATGTATCGAGTTATAGAAATGTACGGGGATTTTGAACCTTGGTGGTTCATAGAAGGATGGGAAGAAGACGTCATTAGTAGTAAGAAATTTGAAAATTACTATGATGCCTTGAAGTATTATAAATCTTGCTGGTTTGAACTGGAAAAGAAAATTCCACTATATAAAAGTCGAGGAGACTTAATGACCATATTTTGGAATCCGGAGGATAAGCGTTGGTGTGAGGAATGTGATGAATTTCTGCAGCAATATCATTCCTTGGCTTTACTGGAAGATGGTCAAGTTATACCAGATGAAAAATTCAGACCGGGTTATGAAAAACAAACGGGTTTAGAAATCCACCGGACGTGTCGCATCAAAAAAGATGGAACAACTTTTTAATAAAGTTGTTCTTTTTTTGTATTTTCTTCGAATAATTAACTGAGGAGGGAATATGGTACAAGCACTTGCACAAGAATTGATTAGTCTCGCAAAAAAGGATGGAGCTCAGGATATCTATTTTATTCCCAAGGACAAGGTTTATGAGTTGCATATGCGAATAGGTGATGAAAGGCGTTTGATTAATAGTTATGACTTTGAAAAGTTGGGCGCAGTTATTAGTCATTTTAAATTTATTGCGGGGATGAATGTTGGAGAAAAGCGTCGTAGTCAGCTTGGGTCCTGTGATTATCAGCATGATGGCAAGGTTTCTTCACTACGCTTATCGACGGTAGGAGATTATCGTGGTCATGAAAGTTTAGTTATTCGCCTTTTGCATGATGAAGAACAAGAGTTGCGTTTCTGGTTTCAAGACCTTAAGGAACTGGAAAAGGGCTTTAGGCAACGCGGCCTTTATCTATTTGCAGGACCTGTAGGAAGTGGTAAAACTACCTTAATGCATGAATTAGCTAAGTCGTTGTTTAAGGGACAACAAGTCATGTCCATTGAGGACCCAGTCGAGATTAAGCAAGAAGAGATGCTGCAATTACAACTCAATGAAGCTATTGGACTGAGCTATGAAAACTTGATAAAACTTTCTTTGCGACACCGCCCAGATCTTTTAATCATTGGAGAAATCCGGGATAGCGAAACAGCCCGTGCTGTTGTAAGAGCTAGCTTAACGGGAGCTACAGTGTTCTCGACCATTCATGCAAAGAGTATTCGTGGGGTCTATGAGCGTCTTTTAGAACTTGGTGTCAGTGAAGATGAACTCGCAGTTGTTTTACAAGGTGTTTGCTACCAGAGACTAATCGGGGGAGGAGGAATTATTGATTTTGCAAACCAAAATTATTCAGAACACCAGGCAGAAAAGTGGAATGAGCACATTGATCAGCTTCTTAAAGATGGACATATCACTGCCCTTCAAGCTGAAACGGAGAAAATTAGCTACCAGTAAGCAGAAGAAAATTATCACTCTCTTTAACAATTTGTTTTCTAGTGGTTTTCACTTGGTAGAAATCATTTCCTTTCTTGATAGAAGTCTTTTGTTGGAGAAGGAATATGTTTCACAGATGCGCCTAGGACTATCGAAAGGAAAATCTTTCTCGGAAATGATGGGGAATTTAGGTTTTTCGAGTGCGATTGTCACTCAACTTTCATTGGCTGAAGTTCATGGAAATCTCCATTTGAGTTTGGGGAAAATTGAAGAATATTTGGATAATCTTGCTAAGGTCAAGAAGAAGTTAATTGAAGTTGCGACCTACCCACTTATTTTGCTAGCTTTTTTACTGTTAATTATGCTAGGATTGCGGAATTATCTCTTGCCTCAACTAGATAGTAGTAACATAGCTACTTTAGTGATTAGCAATCTACCACAGATTTTTCTTGGGCTTGTTCTAGTGTTAGGTCTACTATCTTTAACAGGGCTGATTTTCTACAGAAAATCTAAGAAGATACAAGTCTTTTCTTATCTAGCTAGAATCCCCTTTTTAGGTGTGTTTGTTCAGTATTATCTAACTGCCTATTATGCTCGGGAATGGGGAAATATGATTGGACAAGGTTTAGAGTTGGCACAGATTTTCCAGATGATGCAGGAGCAAGGGAACCCTCTTTTTAAGGAAATTGGATACGATTTAGATCAATCTTTGCAAAATGGGCATGAATTTTCTAAGGTTGTTCAGACCTATCCTTTCTTTAGAAAGGAGTTGGGATTAATCATTGAATATGGAGAGGTTAAATCCAAGTTGGGAAGCGAATTGGAAATATATGCGGGAAAAACCTGGGAATCCTTCTTTACTCGAGTCAATCGGACCATGAACCTTGTTCAACCACTGGTCTTTATTTTTGTAGCCCTGCTAATCGTTTTATTGTATGCAGCTATGTTGCTGCCAATGTATCAAAATATGGAGGTAAATTTTTAGATGAAAAAAATGATGATGAAATTAAAAGAAACGAAGGCAAAAGCTTTTACACTGGTAGAAATGTTGGTGGTGTTGCTTATCATTAGCGTCCTACTTTTGCTTTTTGTGCCAAATTTGACGAAGCAAAAGGATGCAGTCAATGATAAGGGGAAAGCAGCTGTCGTTAAAGTGGTAGAAAGCCAAGCAGAACTCTATAGTCTGGATAAAAATGAAGATGCTAGTCTAAGCAAATTACAGGCAGATGGGCGTATCACTGCTGAGCAAGCAAAAGCCTATAAGGAATATCATGCAAAACAAAAGACAAGTCAAACAGTTTCAGATTAGGGCTTTTACTATGCTAGAAAGTTTATTGGTCTTAGGAATAGTCAGCCTGTTAGCCTTGGGTTTGTCAAGTTCAGTTCAATCAACTTTTGCAGCTGTGGAAGAACAGATTTTCTTTATGGAGTTTGAGGAACTTTATCGAGAAACCCAGAAGCGAAGTCTGGCTAGTCAGCAGAAGATGAACTTAATGCTAGAAGAGACAAGTATTGGGAATGGCTACCAGAAATTAGCCATCCCTAAAGGTATTCAATTGCAGTCTAATCAGTCAATTACCTTTGATAAGGCAGGAGGGAATTCGTCTCTAGCTAGCGTGAGATTTCAAACAAGGAAAGAAGTGGTTCGCTACCAACTATATCTAGGAAATGGAAAGATTAAACGTATTCAAGAAGCAAAAAATTAAGGCGGTTATTTTACTGGAAGCAGTGATTTCGCTAGCCATTTTTGCAAGTATTGCAACCCTCTTGCTGGGACAAATTCAAGAAAGTAGAAAAAGAGAAGTAGAACTTCTAAAACAGGAAGAAGTTTTGCGAGTGGCTCGTATGGCTTTGCAGACTGGACAAAAGCAGTTAACTGTCAATGGCCTTACGGTTCATGTTGTCTCGAATGAGCGAGGTTTGGAGGTATACCATGGAACGGAGAAATTACTGGCGATTCAAGACAAGTAGGGTCAGAGCTTTCACACTTTTAGAATCCTTGGTTGCCCTTGTCGTTATTAGTGGTAGCTTACTCCTCTTTCAAGCTATGAGCCAACTCTTGGTTTCAGAGGTTCGCTACCAGCAGAGAAGTGAGCAAAAAGAGTGGCTTTTATTTGTGGATCAGCTGGAAGCAGAGCTGAATCGAACCCAATTTGAAAAAGTGGAGAATGATAGGCTTTACCTCAAACAGGAAGGTAAATCCATTTCCATGGGTAAATCAAAGTCAAATGATTTCCGGAAAACAGATGCCAGTGGACGTGGCTATCAACCCATGGTATACGGTCTAAAATCAGCTCGAATTCAAGAAAAAGGGCAGGAGCTGCACTTTCACTTTCAGTTTGAAAAGGGACTAGAGAGGGAATTTATCTATCGTGTTGAAAAAGAAAAAAGTTAGAGCAGGAGTTCTCCTATACGCTATCACTATTGCTGGAATTTTTAGTCTTTTGTTGCAGTTTTATCTAAATCGGCAAGTAGCACATCATCAGGATTATGCCTTAAATAAAGAAAAACTTCTTGGATTTGCTATGGCTAAGAGAACCTATGAAAAAGCTTCTTCTGAAAATGGAGAGCAGTCATTTAATGTAGGGAAGTCAACTTATCGAAATGACGAAAAATTCTTCACAACGACTATTGACACAGGAAAAAATAAGTTTGAATTTCACTTTTCTCCCTTAAAAAAGACCGGTCAAAAGTCTGAGAAAACAGAAAACAAGCCCAAAGAAGGAAATGAGGAGAAAACAGAAGAAGGGAGCAAAAAAGAGACTGCTAGATCTTCCAAATTAGCACCTTCAAAGAACGGCACAGAGTAGTTTGGACGAGGTTTTTACCTGAAATCATGCTATAATAGATACATATGGAGGACCAAAAATGGCAAGTGTAAAATTGTATCTAGTGCGTCATGGGAAAACAATGTTTAATACGATTGGGCGTGCTCAAGGCTGGAGTGATACTCCTTTAACAGCTGAAGGTGAGCGAGGTATTCACGAACTGGGAATTGGTTTGCGTGAGTCAGGCTTAAGGTTTGAGCGTGCTTACTCGAGTGACTCAGGACGTACCATCCAGACTATGGGAATTATCCTTGAGGAACTAGGTTTAACAGGGCAAATTCCTTATCGTATGGATAAGCGAATCCGTGAATGGTGCTTTGGTAGTTTTGATGGTGCTTATGATGGGGACTTATTTATGGGGATTATTCCTCGTATCTTTAATGTCGATCATGTGCATCGTTTATCCTATGCTGAGCTGGCTGAAGGTCTGGTAGAAGTAGATACAGCAGGCTGGGCTGAAGGATGGGAAAAGCTAAGTGGTCGTATCTGGGAAGGCTTTGAAGCCATTGCCAAGGAAATGGAAGCTAATGGGGGAGGGAATGCCCTAGTAGTCAGTCATGGAATGACAATTGGAACTATTGTTTACCTCATTAACGGCATGCATCCGCATGGTCTTGATAATGGAAGTGTGACGATTCTTGAGTACGAAGATGGTCAGTTCTCAGTCCAGATTGTTGGGGACTCTAGCTACCGTGAAATTGGACGAATTAAGCTAGACGAGCAAGCTAGTTCAGAACAATAAAATTCAGCACTAAATTTAGAAGAATTTTTAAAGGATTGATAGAATGCTAATGTCGTGCTTGCACAAGCTTGAGAGAGCTGAGTGCTTTGACAATAGCATTCTTTTTTGTTAGAATAGTATCAACATAAAAGCATAAGAAGGGACTGACAGAACTGTCGTCCCCTTTTGTCTATCTTATAAGGGGGAAATATGCTGTTTCAGAAAATAAAAGCCTATAAATGGCAGGTCTTGGCTTCCTTGGTTATGACAGGTCTAATGGTAACGAGTTCACTCTTGCAACCACGTTATTTGCAGGAGGTTTTAGAGTCCCTACTAACGGGTGATAATGAAGCTATTTATACTATCGGTTTTTGGTTGATTCTTGTTGCCTTGATTGGTTTGGTTGCAGGTGGGATCAATGTAGTGTTAGCAGCTTACATTGCTCAAGGAGTTTCGTCTGACTTACGTGAAGATGCCTTTCGTAAGATTCAAACTTTTTCATACGCCAATATTGAGAAGTTTAATGCAGGGAACCTCGTTGTGCGTATGACCAACGATATCAATCAGATTCAAAACGTCGTTATGATGACCTTCCAAATCCTCTTTCGACTACCGATTTTATTTATTGGTTCCTTTATATTAGCCGTTGTCACTCTACCTTCGTTGTGGTGGGTGCTGGTTCTTATGGTCGTTTTGATCGTCGCCATGACAGGTCTTATGATGGGGATGATGGGACCGCGCTTTGCAAAATTCCAGACCTTATTGGAGCGTATCAATGCCATTGCCAAAGAAAATTTACGTGGTGTGCGCGTGGTTAAGTCTTTTGTTCGAGAAAAAGACCAGTTTGCTAAGTTTACGCAGGTATCCGATGAATTACTGGGTGAAAACCTTTATATCGGCTACGCCTTTTCTATCGTTCAACCTGTAATGATGATGATTTCATACGGGGCTGTCTTTCTTTCAATCTGGCTTGTAGCAGGTATGGCAGAGTCAGATCCGTCAGTAGTTGGTTCCATTGCTTCCTTTGTAAACTACCTGAGTCAGATTATCTTTACCATCGTCATGGTTGGATTTTTGGGGAACTCAGTTACTCGTGCCATGATTTCCCTTCGTCGTATTCGTGAAATCCTTGATACAGAACCAGCTATGACTTTCAATGATGTGGAAGATGAAGAATTGGAAGGAAGTCTCAGTTTTGAAAATGTGACCTTTACCTATCCAAATGATGAAGAACCTATCCTAAAAGATGTATCCTTCGATATCGCAGCTGGTGAAATGGTTGGGGTTGTCGGAGCAACTGGTGCAGGGAAATCAACCTTAGCTCAGTTGATTCCACGATTATTTGATCCTCAGCAAGGTTCGATCAAGATTGGTGGAAAGGACATTCGGACAGTTAGTGAAGGGACGCTTCGTAAGACAGTTTCTATCGTCCTACAAAGAGCCATTCTCTTTAGTGGAACCATCGCAGATAATCTCAGACAAGGTAAGGGAGATGCGACAGTTTCAGAAATGGAACGCGCAGCTCGTATCGCCCAGGCCAGTGAATTTATTAGTCGTATGGACTTAGCCTTTGAAAGTCCGGTTGAGGAACGTGGGACTAACTTTTCTGGTGGACAAAAACAAAGAATGTCTATTGCGCGTGGGATTGTCAGCAATCCTCGTATCTTGATTTTTGATGATTCAACCTCTGCCCTTGATGCCAAATCGGAACGTTTGGTTCAAGAAGCCCTCAACAAGGATTTGAAGGGGACGACTACGATTATCATCGCACAAAAGATTAGCTCTGTTGTGCATGCTGATAAAATTTTAGTGCTTGACCAAGGTCGCTTGATTGGTCAAGGCAAACACGCTGACTTGGTTGCAACAAACCCAGTTTATCGTGAAATTTACGAGACGCAAAAAGGAAAGGAGGAGTAGGATGAAGACATTTGAATTCTTTTGGAACTATTTTAAAGTTTATAAGATATCCTTTGTCGTTGTTATTGCTATGATTATCATTGCAACGGTAGCCCAAGCTCTCTTTCCAGTATTTGCAGGTCAAACAGTCACAGAACTGGCTAATTTGGTTATAGCTTATCAAAATGGAAATCCTAATATGGTTTGGCAAAGTCTATTAGGACTCTTGATTAATCTTGCTTATATTTTGATTGTGCTCGTGGTGTCGAGTCTTATCTATATGGTTTTGATGAGCCGTATTATTGCCGAATCGACAAATGAGATGCGTAAGGGCCTTTTTGGCAAGCTTTCTCGCTTGACTGTATCCTTCTTTGACCGCCATCAAGACGGAGATATTCTGTCACGTTTCACCAGTGATTTGGATAACATCCTACAAGCTTTCAATGAAAGTCTGGTGTCTGTTATGACCAATATTGCGCTTTATATTGGTTTGTTGATTGTCATGTTCGCAAAAAATGTGACCTTGGCTTTGATTACGATTGCTAGCACTCCGATAGCTGTCATCATGTTGATTGTCATTTTGAAATTGGCAAGAAAATATACCAATCTCCAACAGAAAGAAGTTGGGAAGCTCAATGCTTATATGGATGAGAGTATTTCGGGTCAGAAAGCCGTTATTGTTCAAGGTATTCAAGATGATGTGATTGCAGGTTTTGTTGAGCAAAATGAACGGGTTCGAAAAGCAACCTTTAAGGGAAGACTGTTTTCAGGAATTCTCTTTCCTGTCATGAACGGAATGAGCTTGGTCAATACAGCTATTGTTATTTTTGTCGGTTCAGCTGTCTTACTGAATGATCAGAATATCGAGACAGCAACTGCTCTGGGTTTGATTGTCATGTTTACCCAGTTTTCTCAGCAATATTACCAACCCATTATCCAATTGGCGGCGAGTTGGGGAAGTTTGCAACTGGCCTTTACAGGTGCAGAACGTATCCAAGAAATGTTTGATGCAGAAGAAGAAATTCGTCCTCAAAATGCTCCAGTTTTCACAGAATTGCGAGAGGGTGTGGAGATTCGCAAGGTAGACTTTTCATACCTTCCGGGTAAACCGATTCTGAAAGATGTCAGCATTTCAGCGCCAAAAGGGAAGATGATTGCGGTAGTTGGTCCCACAGGTTCAGGGAAAACAACCATCATGAACTTAATCAATCGTTTTTATGATGTGGATGCAGGTAGTATCAGTTTTGATGGAACAGATATTCGCGAGTTTGATTTAGACAGTTTGCGAAGTAAGGTAGGAATTGTCCTACAGGACTCTGTTTTATTTAGCGGAACTATTCGTGACAATATTCGATTCGGTGTACCGGATGCTAGTCAGGAGATGGTAGAAGCAGCTGCTAAGGCTACGCATATCCATGAATATATCGAAAGCCTACCAGATAAGTACGATACTCTGATTAATGATGATCAGAGCGTATTCTCAACCGGTCAGAAGCAGTTGATTTCTATTGCTCGTACCTTGATGACAGATCCTCAGGTCTTAATTTTGGATGAGGCAACATCAAACGTGGATACTGTAACAGAGAGCAAGATTCAAAATGCCATGGAGGCAATTGTAGCAGGAAGAACTAGTTTTGTGATTGCCCATCGCTTGAAAACTATTCTCAATGCCGATCAGATCATTGTCCTTAAGGATGGTGAGGTTATTGAACAAGGAAATCATCACGAATTGCTCAAGCTTGGAGGCTTTTACTCCGAACTGTACCATAATCAATTTGTCTTTGAATAATACTCTTCGAACATCTCTTCAAACCACGTCGGCGTCCCCTTGCAGTATATGTGTTACTGACTTCGTCAGTTCTATCCACAACCTCAAAACTGTGTTTTGAGCAACCTGCGGCTAGCTTCCTAGTTTGCTCTTTGATTTTCATTGAGTATAAGCAAAAAGTTGTCCTAATTTTGGGCAACTTTTTCTGATAAAAAAATTTTATCACGGACTTAAAAAATACATATTAGACAGGAGTGGGGAAGGATGATAAGATAAGATTATCAATAGAAAAGGAAAGGAAGTCAGTGATGGCAAGAACAGTTGTTGGAGTAGCGGCAAACCTATGTCCTGTGGACGCAGAAGGAAAAAATATTCATTCATCAGTCTCTTGTAAATTTGCTGAGAGTATTCGTCATGTTGGCGGACTTCCTTTGGTCATTCCGGTTGGTGATGAGTCGGTGGTCCATGACTATGTAGAAATGATTGATAAGCTCATCTTGACTGGGGGACAAAATGTTCATCCTCAGTTTTATGGTGAGGAAAAAACAATTGATAGCGACGACTATAACCTAGCTCGCGACGAGTTTGAGCTAGCTCTTCTACAAGAAGCCTTGCGTCAGAACAAACCAATCTTAGCCATTTGCCGTGGCGTTCAGCTTGTCAATGTTGCCTTTGGTGGGACACTCAATCAGGATATTGAAGGTCATTGGCAAGGTCTACCTTTTGGGACTTCACATTCTATTGAGACAGTGGATGGCAGTGTAGTGTCTAAATTATTTGGTAAAGAAAGTCAGGTTAATTCAGTGCATCGTCAGAGCATTAAAGATCTGGCACCTAATTTCCGTGTGACGGCTGTGGATCCTCGCGACCAAACGATTGAGGCAATCGAATCCATTGACGAACACCGTATTATTGGTCTCCAGTGGCATCCAGAATTCTTGGTCAATGAAGAAGATGGCAACTTAGAATTATTTGAGTATTTATTGAATGAATTATAACGACTAGAATCTTAGTCGTTTTTTTATTCATTATTTACGAATCTTTATAGAATCGTGTTTTTACGCAAACGTTTGAATTGTGATAAAAATTGGAAATTTTTAGTATAAAAACTTGAAAAAATTGTTAGTAAGCGTTATGATAGAAAAGAAGAAATTTTGGAGGAATACTATGTCACATATTAAATTTGATTATTCAAAAGTATTAGACAAATTTGTTGCACCACATGAAGTGGAATACATGCAAGCACAAGTTACAGCAGCAGACGAATTGATCCGTAAAGGAACTGGTGCTGGTAGCGACTTCTTGGGTTGGTTGGACCTTCCTGAAAACTATGACCGCGAAGAATTTGACCGCATCTTGAAAGCTGCTGAGCAAATCAAAGCAGACAGCGATGTTTTGGTCGTTATCGGTATTGGTGGATCATACCTTGGAGCGAAAGCTGCCATTGACTTCTTGAACCACCACTTTGCAAACTTGCAAACAAAAGAAGAACGCAAAGCACCACAAATCCTTTACGCTGGAAACTCAATCTCATCTACTTACCTTGCTGACTTGGTAGAGTACGTTGCAGATAAAGACTTCTCAGTCAACGTGATTTCTAAATCAGGTACAACAACTGAACCAGCGATTGCTTTCCGTGTCTTCAAAGAACTTTTGGTTAAGAAATACGGACAAGAAGAAGCTAACAAACGTATCTACGCAACAACTGACCGCCAAAAAGGTGCTGTTAAGGTTGAAGCAGATGCTAATGGTTGGGAAACATTTGTAGTTCCAGATGACATCGGTGGACGTTTCTCAGTATTGACAGCAGTTGGATTGCTTCCAATCGCTGCGTCAGGTGCAGACATCAAAGCCCTTATGGAAGGTGCTAATGCAGCTCGCAAAGACTACACTTCAGATAAGATTGCTGAAAATGAAGCTTACCAATATGCTGCAGTGCGTAACATCCTTTACCGTAAAGGCTATGCAACTGAAATCTTGGTAAACTACGAGCCATCACTTCAATACTTCTCAGAATGGTGGAAACAATTGGCTGGTGAGTCAGAAGGGAAAGACCAAAAAGGGATTTACCCAACTTCAGCTAACTTCTCAACAGACTTGCACTCATTGGGGCAATTTATCCAAGAAGGAACTCGTATCATGTTTGAAACAGTTGTCCGCGTTGACAAACCTCGTAAGAACGTGATCATCCCTACTTTGGAAGAAGACCTTGACGGACTTGGATACCTTCAAGGAAAAGACGTTGACTTCGTTAACAAAAAAGCAACTGACGGTGTTCTTCTTGCCCACACTGACGGTGACGTGCCAAACATGTACGTGACTCTTCCTGAGCAAGACGCCTTCACTCTTGGATACACTATCTACTTCTTCGAATTGGCCATCGCACTTTCAGGTTACTTGAACGCTATCAACCCATTTGACCAACCAGGTGTTGAGGCATACAAACGCAACATGTTTGCCCTTCTTGGTAAACCAGGATTTGAAGAATTGAGCAAAGAACTAAACGCTCGTCTATAATTGACTAAAAAGAGTGGTTTTGCCACTCTTTTTGTTTTTTCTCGAAAAGAGAAATTGGACTCTGGCAAGACTTGTGATATAATATAGAGAGCAAAAAGGCAGATGCCTAGAGACTTTATAGGAGAAGATATGTCAAAAGATATTCGTGTGCGTTATGCACCAAGTCCAACAGGACTATTACACATCGGTAATGCCCGTACAGCATTGTTTAACTATTTGTATGCACGCCACCATGGTGGAACTTTTATCATCCGTATCGAAGATACGGACCGCAAACGTCATGTCGAAGACGGAGAACGTTCACAACTTGAAAACCTTCGTTGGTTAGGCATGGACTGGGATGAAAGTCCAGAGACTCATGAAAACTACCGCCAGTCTGAGCGTTTGGAACTCTATCAAAAATATATCGACCAACTCTTAGCTGAAGGAAAAGCCTACAAATCTTACGTTACAGAAGAAGAATTAGCAGCAGAACGTGAACGTCAAGAAGCAGCAGGTGAAACGCCTCGCTACATTAACGAATACCTTGGTATGAGCGAAGAAGAAAAAACAGCTTACGTTGCAGAACGTGAAGCAGCGGGGATTATCCCGACGGTTCGTTTGGCAGTGAATGAGTCTGGTATTTACAAGTGGCATGACATGGTCAAAGGTGATATCGAATTTGAAGGTGGAAATATCGGTGGGGACTGGGTTATCCAAAAGAAAGATGGTTACCCAACATACAACTTTGCCGTTGTCATCGATGACCACGATATGCAAATCTCTCACGTTATTCGTGGAGACGACCACATTGCTAATACGCCAAAACAGCTCATGGTCTATGAAGCGCTTGGTTGGGAAGCACCTGAGTTTGGTCACATGACACTTATCATCAATTCTGAAACTGGTAAGAAGTTATCTAAACGGGATACTAACACCCTTCAGTTTATTGAAGATTACCGTAAGAAAGGGTACCTTCCAGAAGCAGTCTTTAACTTCATCGCTTTGCTTGGATGGAATCCTGGTGGAGAAGACGAAATCTTTTCTCGCGAGGAACTTATCAACCTCTTTGATGAAAACCGCCTCAGTAAGTCTCCAGCAGCTTTCGACCAGAAGAAAATGGACTGGATGAGCAATGAGTATATCAAGAATGCGGATCTTGCGACCATCTTTGAAATGGCAAAACCATTCCTCGAAGAAGCAGGACGTTTGACAGACAAGGCTGAGAAATTGGTTGAACTCTACAAACCACAAATGAAGTCAGTGGATGAAATCGTTCCATTGACAGACCTCTTCTTTGCAGACTTCCCAGAATTGACAGAAGCAGAAAAAGAAGTCATGGCTGGTGAAACAGTGCCAACTGTACTTGAAGCCTTTAAAGCGAAACTCGAAGCCATGTCAGACGATGAGTTTGTGGCAGAAAATATCTTCCCACAAATCAAAGCGGTTCAAAAAGAAACTGGTATTAAAGGGAAAAACCTCTTTATGCCAATCCGAATCGCCGTTTCAGGTGAGATGCATGGTCCTGAATTGCCAGATACCATCTACTTGCTTGGACGCGAAAAATCCATCCAACACATTGAAAAAATGTTGGCTGAAATTACAAAATAGTAGATAAAAAGAACTCAAATTTTGAGTTCTTTTTATATGTATACTTGTTTGAAAATGCAAAGATTTTAGTGTATAATATGAATTGACAGGGCAAGGAAATAAGTTGGTGAGATGGTATTTTTACAACTAGACTCGGCTTAGTCTAACATTATTCCTAATGTTGGTCAGTCTACTTATTTTTTCTTTGCGTTTTGCTGGATGAGAGGATAGGCTCTTCCGTCCATGCAGTTACCATCCATTATAAGGACTTTGTTTTCGATCACCAGAGTTTCTCTACAAAGATTTTGGTCCAATTTGTCCAGCTTTTTAGAGAAGGATATCTACTCTTTCTTCTCCAAAAATAGAAAGAAATCGACTTTGCTCTGTTACCTTGCATTATGCAAGGTTTTTTTGTGGAATAGTACTGGGAAATTTACGATTTCGTTTTGGAGTGGTATAATATTAACTATCCTGATGAATAGAGGAACTCAAATGAAAGAATTTAACAAATCAATAAAATTAGAGCATGTGGCTTATGATATCCGTGGTCCAGTTTTGGAAGAAGCTATGCGCATGCGCGCAAATGGTGAAAAGATTTTGCGTCTAAATACAGGAAACCCAGCTGAGTTTGGCTTTACAGCTCCAGATGAGGTTATTCACGACTTGATTATGAATGCCCGTGATAGTGAAGGTTATTCAGATTCAAAAGGGATCTTTTCAGCTCGTAAGGCGATTATGCAATACTGCCAATTGAAAAACTTCCCAAATGTAGGTATCGATGATATCTACCTTGGAAATGGGGTTAGTGAGCTAATCGTTATGTCTATGCAAGGGCTTTTGGATAACGGCGATGAAGTCTTGGTTCCTATGCCTGACTATCCTCTTTGGACTGCTGCAGTTAGCTTGGCTGGAGGAAATGCCGTTCACTACGTCTGTGATGAAGAAGCGGAATGGTATCCAGACCTAGATGACATTAAGTCTAAGATTAGTTCAAATACTAAGGCTATTGTTTTGATCAATCCAAATAATCCAACTGGGGCTCTTTACCCTAAAGAACTCTTGCTAGATATCATTGAGATTGCTCGTCAAAACGACTTGATTATTTTTGCGGATGAAATTTACGACCGTATGGTTATGGATGGCAATGTTCACACACCAGTCGCAAGTTTGGCTCCAGACCTTTTCTGTGTCAGCATGAATGGTCTGTCTAAATCTCACCGTATCGCTGGTTTCCGTGTTGGTTGGATGGTCTTGTCTGGACCTAAACACCATGTAAAGGGCTACATTGAAGGTCTCAACATGCTCTCAAACATGCGACTTTGTTCGAATGTGCTTGCTCAACAGGTTGTTCAAACGTCACTAGGTGGTCACCAGTCAGTGGATGAGTTGCTTCTTCCTGGTGGTCGTATCTATGAACAAAGAAACTTTATTTATAATGCCATTCAAGATATCCCTGGTTTGTCTGCTGTTAAACCAAAAGCAGGTCTTTATATATTCCCGAAGATTGACCGCAATATGTATCGTATCGACGATGATGAACAATTTGTCCTTAATTTCTTGAAGCAAGAAAAAGTGCTTTTGGTACATGGACGTGGCTTTAACTGGAAAGAACCAGATCACTTCCGTATCGTTTATCTACCACGTGTCGATGAGTTAGCCCAAATACAGGAAAAGATGACTCGCTTCTTGAAGCAGTATCGTAGATAAGGCTTTCATAGCAAAAAAGCTGGAAACATTTGTCAGAGCTATTGACAAATAAGTAAGAATCAGATAGAATAGTAAAGTATGTTTAGTAACTGATCACTTTATAGCCGGCTAAACGAATACAAAATCTATGAGGAGGTATTCATCGTGAAACGTACTTATCAACCAAGTAAACTTCGTCGTGCGCGCAAACACGGATTCCGTAACCGTATGTCAACTAAAAACGGTCGTCGCGTATTGGCAGCTCGTCGTCGTAAAGGACGCAAAGTTTTGGCTGCATAATCCAAACAAATGAAACAAAGAAGTCAGTAGGAACTCGAGCCTACTGATTTTTCTTTTATTTAAAAAGATTGTTTTCTAAAGTTATTGATTGAGAATAAACATTTTAGAAGACGTCTTGAAAAAATCACATATAGAAAAAGCTCAAGATCAGAAGATAATTTCTCTGATTTTGAGCTTTTCTTTATTCTTTCAAATGATAAGAGTAGCTAGCAACGACGACATCTTCGTGCCATCTGAGAGCATATTTTAATTTAAGGCTCATTTGATTGTGGAGGGTATTTTGCCAAGGTTTGTTAGGGATAAATTGGGGTACAAGAACTGTAACCGTGTAGTTCTTTTTCTTGGCTTCTTGTGAAATCTTTCGAACATATCGAACTGTAGGTGTGATAATATCGCGATAGCTGGTATTAATGTTTTTAAGAGTAATATTTGGGAAGTAGTCGGCAAATTCTTGGAGGATTTCTTGGTCTTTTTCCTCAGTTTCCTTGGTGGAAATGTGCATAGCCAAAACTTCGTCTCCGATGCTTTGAGCGTAGTTAATCGCTCCGACGCTGACTCGAGTAACATTTCCTACTAAGACAAGTACGACATTGCCATCGTAAGTTTTCTTTTGAATTCCTTCATAAAGTCGAAGTTGTTTCGCCACTTTTTGGTAGTGACTGTGGATGGACAAAAAGAGGAAGGTTAAGACTAGGATAATTGGGAAGAAGGGCCAGATATCTCCAAGTCTGAAGAAGAGTAGGATAAGAACGATAACGTAACAAATGATAGCACCGAGGATGTTAGCAATGGCAGATTTTAAGAAATGAGAGCCTTTTTCTTTTTTCCAGTGGCGAATCATACCTGTTTGAGAAAGTGCAAAGGGGACGAAAACTCCGATAGTATAAAGAGGGATCAAGCGTTCTGTATTTCCGTTGAAAATGAGCAGAAGGATTATGGCACCAAAAGCTAAGGTTAAAATACCGTTTGAGTAACCAAGGCGGTCTCCCTTTTCCATAAAGAGATGGGGCATGTACTTGTTCTTAGCCATATTGTAAGCCAACATTGGAAAGGCAGAAAAACCAGTATTTGCAGCAACGGCTAGGATTAGGGCAGTTGAGAATTGGAAGAGATAATAAACAATCTGACCGAGAGCTGAATCTCCTAAAATCCCTTTAGCCATTTGTGAGAGGATTGTTTCTCCGTGTTGAGGTGTAATCCCCATCCAGTAGTTTAAGAAGGTAATCCCTGCAAATAGAAATCCAAGAATTAGAGACATGATAGTAAGCGTCTGGGCTGCGTTTTTCTCTTTTGGAGTCTTGAAAAATGGGACAGCATTTGAGATGGCTTCAACCCCTGTTAGTGAAGCTGAACCGCTGGTGAATGCTCTTAAGATTAGGACAATTGACAGACTTGGGATAGTTTGACCAATTGCAGAAGTTGCATGATAACTGAGAGAACCTGTCAATAGTTGGAAGATACCAAACAATAAGAGGAAGACTGTACTAAAGATAAAGAGATAAACTGGGATCATCAGAGAACTGGCAGATTCCTTCAAACCTCTTAGATTTAAAAGCATGAGCAAACATACTAGAAAAATGGAGATGTGGAGGTTGTAAGGATGGAGGGCGGGAAGTGCAGCAGTGATAGCGTCAGCTCCTGCAGCCACGGATACGGCTACTGTTAACATATAGTCAACAAGCAGGCTTCCTCCAGCAATCAAACCTAGCTCAGGAGATAGATTTTCTCGAGTTACCATATAGGCTCCCCCGCCTTGAGGGTAGGCATGGATGATTTGTCGATAAGATATCGTCAGGCTAGCTAATAGTAAGAGGACAAAGATGCCAATAGGGAGACTCCACCAGATAGCAAGCGGAGAAAGACTAGCCAATACGAGGACGACCTGCTCAGGCCCGTACGCAATAGATGATAGAGCATCGCTTGATAGCATTGCGAGTGCCTGCGTTTTTCCAAGTAGTCCTCCCTCGCCTTCAGTTAAGGACTTAAGGGGACGACCAATAAAGGTATATTTTAGTTTTGTAAACATTTTCTTTCCTTTTCTTAAAAATTCAACAAGAGTTATTATACTGCTATGAAAAAAAGTCGTCAAGAAAAAATGAATGATTTCAAAATATTTTTTCCTATAAGGATGAGACTAGTTTTTTGGTATAATAGAAGGTAGAAAAAACGAGGAAATATAAATGATTTTTGATACTCATACCCACTTGAATGTGGAAGAATTTTTGGGATGCGAAGAAGAAGAACTTGCCTTAGCGGCTGAAATGGGTGTAACTCGGATGAATATTGTTGGTTTTGACAAACCGACTATTGAGCGTGCTCTTGAACTAGTGGACAAGTATGACCAACTCTATGCGACGATTGGCTGGCATCCAACGGAAGCAGGGACATATACAGAGGATGTTGAGTCTTACTTGCTAGAAAAACTAAAACATCCAAAAGTTGTAGCCTTGGGCGAGGTTGGTTTGGACTACCACTGGATGACGGCATCTAAGGAAGTTCAAGAAAAGGTTTTCCGTCGTCAGATTCAGCTATCTAAGGAACTGGACTTGCCTTTTGTGGTTCATACCCGTGATGCGCTCGAAGACACCTATGAGATTATCAAGAGCGAGGGAGTTGGTCCCCGTGGCGGGATTATGCACTCCTTCTCAGGTTCTTTGGATTGGGCGGAGAAGTTTGTAGATCTTGGGATGATTATTTCCTTTTCTGGAGTGGTGACTTTCAAGAAGGCAACAGATATTCAGGAAGCAGCTAAAGAGTTGCCTTTGGATAAGATTTTGGTAGAAACGGATGCACCTTATTTAGCCCCAGTACCCAAGCGTGGTCGTGAAAACAAGACAGCTTACACGCGCTATGTAGTAGACTTTATTGCGGACTTGCGTGGCATGACGACAGAAGAATTGGCAGCAGTGACAAGTGCCAATGCAGAAGGCATCTTTGGATTGGAACGTAAATCATGAAAGAGAAAATTTCCCAAGTCATCGTAGTCGAAGGACGTGATGATACGACCAATCTTAAACATTATTTTGATGTGGAGACCTATGAGACTCGTGGCTCAGCTATCAATGAGCAGGATCTCGAACGAATCCAACGTCTACACCAACGTTATGGGGTGATTGTCTTTACAGATCCTGATTTTAACGGGGAACGCATTCGTCGGATGATTATGACGGCCATTCCGACAGTTCAGCACGCCTTTCTCAAACGTGATGAGGCAGTGCCAAAATCTAAGACCAAGGGACGTTCTCTGGGGATTGAGCATGCCAGTTACGAAGACTTGAAAACAGCGTTAGAACAAGTAACAGAACAGTTTGAAGTAGAAAGCGACTTTGATATTAGCCGTGGTGACTTGATTCGATTAGGGTTTCTAGCTGGAGCAGATAGCCGAAAACGCAGAGAATATCTTGGAGAAAGTCTTCGTATCGGTTATTCCAATGGGAAACAACTCCTTAAACGTTTAGAATTATTTGGCATCCGTTTAGCTGAAGTTGAAGATGCCATGAAATCTTATGAGGATTGAAAAACTCCCCAAAATGTAAGGGGAATATGATACAATAGAAGTAATCTTAACGGTTTAATCAGGCTTGGTAGCAAGCAATAGAAAAATGACTCCGTAGGATTTGTGCTAAGTGGAGTTAATGAGGAAAAGTTATGGGAATCTTTGATTTTTTAAAAAAGACAGAAGCAACAAAACCAACTGAAATAACGGAATCCAATAAGGAAGCAGAAGAGGCGAAAGGCAATGCTTGCGTAGGTGTTCTAGATTTGTTCCCGATGAAGGAAACGAACCAATTATTGATTGTTGGGAGTTTAGAAGGTAGGCTCAAGGTTGGAGATCAGTTGCAGTTTTGCAATCCCGACCAAGGAATGGGAAGTCTTGGCACTGTAGAGGTTAAAAAACTTAGCAGTCAAAACAAAGATGCAGATAGTCTAACTGATGAAGTTCTTGCCCATCTAGTGGTTGATAGGATTCCTTCTTTGGATAAACTGAAAAAAGGAAGTGTGCTCTTTAGTTCAGGTATTGAGGAAGAGCAAAAATTATCTAGCTATTCAGATGCTCTTTATCGTGCTTTTGTAGCCATCCAAGAGGGTCAGTTAACAAATGAAGACTATTTGGCAGCTAGCCTTGATGACAGCGTAGAGATTTTACGTCTCTTTTTATGGAAATGCCGTCAAAATCAGGAAACTGAAAGTGAAGAAAGCTATCAATCCAACACTCGCAAGTTGGAACGTCTAGCGGAAATCGTTAAAGATAAGCTCTTAGAAGCAGATGCAGTTTATGCAGTTTATTCAGAAAAAACAGGCGAGCCTTACCTCTTTTCAACGACCTATGACAGAGGAGAAGAAGGGTATCTCTGCACTGATCCCATGATTATGCTTTTGACACCATCTTGGTATCGCCAATTCAAGGAAACCATTGACAGCCGACCAAACTCAGTCGTCAAACTGATTGAAAATACGGAAGATAAAAAAGGGATTGAAAATTTCCTAGGGACAGCCTTTTACCTAAATGGTGCCTTGGGAGCAATCTTTAATTCCAAGGAAGTCAGCATCAGTGCCTCTGCCTTGGTTCAAAAACCAGATTTTTCTGATTTACCAGAAATACAAGTGCCTGTCATGAATCCTGACCTAGTAAGATGGATGTTGTTGATGGGACAATTGGATAGCCCGACAACAGAAGATGAAGAAGTAATTTATAAGCTCTATTATAAGTTCTTTTCGGAAGCTATGCCGAAAGCAAAGTTCCTAATTCCTTTAGATGCTACTTCGGAATTTAAGGACGATAGTCAGGAAGTAAGCTCCTTTGTCTTGGAAAAAGATTCTAGTTTCAACATTCCAGTTAAAGAAGGAAAAGATGGGCGAAACTCTGTTCCAGTATTTACAGATTGGAAACGTCTGAGAATGGTTTTTGATGAAAAATGGAATGGCATGATTGAAGAAGCTGGAGGCATGATTGAAGGCTTTGACTATGCTATAAACCCAACGGAATACTATGAAGCGGGTGCCTATGTTAGCCTAACAGCTTTTAGAGACATGCAAAAACTTAGTGAGGAACAAGAAGGAAGAGCTCAAGATTAGAGAGTTTCTTTACATTGGGAAACTTTATAGTTTTATCTATATCCTACTTGAACCACTAACCTTTTTCAAAGATTTTGAAAGGAAATGGAATGGCGAATAGAAGTTATATTTACTTAAAAAACGGAGATGAAGCTCGTATCTTAACAGAAGGCATCTACACGATACCCTATTTTTGGCAATTGTTTTGGGATGAAGAAGACTTAAAAGCTCCTATTGCTCTCTGGGAAACAGCAGAAGAACTCGAAGAAGATGAAGAGCAAGCAGAAAGATTTTACCAAGAGCAGAATGTAGATATCTTGCTTCCTATTGAAAAATTCCGGCAAAGTGCCCTCCAAAACCGCTCTTTTTTAGAAGAGAATGTCCCACAAGCCTTGAAACTATATGATGCCTTTGTTCGTTATATTCTTGCAAACGTAAAAGATGGTGATGTGTTAGGATTTGATCTTTTGGATGTAGTTTTTATGGACCAAGTCTCTGTAGTCGCTGATAAACTGTTAAAAAATATCCGAGCTATTCGGGAAAATCAACCCAAAGATTTAGACTTTTCTCTAACGGATGAGAACTTAATAGGCCTTGCTATGGGTTTTCCTGATTATTACGCTTCAGAATTATTGCCAGAAGACAATATTCTAGATTCGGTTGCATATCAGGATGAATTGAAGAAAATGAACCCCCAAGAAGATAAGCAAGGGGGCGACATGACTGGAGCCGATACAAAAGCGAACAAGCATCGTGTTCTATTTGTATTTTGGATTTTGTTGGCAGGAATTATGTGGTTTCTATATATTATTTTTAGCTAATAATTAGAAAAGAGAATAAATGAGAATTGCAGATTATAGCGTGACCAAGGCAGTGCTGGAGCGTCACGGTTTTACCTTTAAAAAATCCTTCGGGCAAAATTTCTTGACCGATACCAATATCCTTCAAAAAATTGTGGATACGGCTGAGATTGATGATCAGGTCAATGTCATTGAAATTGGTCCAGGGATTGGTGCCTTGACTGAGTTTTTAGCTGAGCGTGCAGCTGAAGTCATGGCCTTTGAGATTGACCACCGTTTGGTACCAATTCTAGCGGATACCCTGCGTGATTTTGACAATGTGACCGTAGTCAACGAGGATATTCTAAAGGTTGACTTGGCGCAGCATATCCAAAATCTTAAAAACCCTGACCTGCCTATTAAGGTAGTAGCCAACTTGCCTTACTATATCACGACGCCTATTCTCATGCACTTAATCGAGAGTGGCATTCCTTTTAGTGAATTTGTGGTCATGATGCAAAAAGAAGTGGCAGATCGTATCTCTGCTAAGCCAAATACCAAGGCTTACGGTAGCTTGTCAATTGCAGTTCAGTATTATATGACGGCCAAGGTTGCCTTTATCGTGCCTCGTACAGTATTTGTGCCAGCGCCCAACGTGGACTCGGCTATCCTGAAAATGGTGCGCCGTCCAGAACCAGCTGTAGCAGTTGAAGACGAGAACTTCTTCTTTAAGGTTTCCAAGGCTAGTTTCACCCATCGTCGCAAGACCTTGTGGAACAACTTGACAGGTTACTTTGGGAAAACTGAGGAGATCAAGGACAAACTGACAAAGGCTTTAGATCAAGCGGGCTTGTCACCGAGTGTACGTGGTGAAGCTCTGGGCTTAGAAGAATTTGCCAGTTTAGCCGATGCGCTTAAAGGACAAGGGCTCTAAGATGCAGGGACAAATCATTAAAGCCTTAGCGGGTTTCTACTATGTGGAAGGTGATGGTCAGGTTTATCAAACACGCGCGCGTGGGAATTTTCGTAAAAAAGGCCACACACCCTATGTTGGAGATTGGGTAGATTTTTCTGCGGAGGAAAATTCCGAAGGTTATATCCTCAAAATTCATGAACGAAAAAATAGTCTGGTTCGTCCACCTATTGTCAATATTGACCAAGCCGTTGTCATTATGTCCGTTAAAGAACCTGACTTTAATAGCAACTTGTTGGATCGCTTCTTGGTTCTTTTAGAACATAAGGGCATTCATCCTATTGTCTATATTTCCAAAATGGACTTACTGGAAGATGGGGGAGAACTGGATTTTTACGAGCAGACCTATGGTGCTATTGGTTACGACTTTGTGACTAGTAAAGAGGAGCTACTACCCTTGTTGACAGACAAAGTGACAGTCTTTATGGGGCAGACAGGTGTCGGGAAGTCAACCCTGCTTAATAAAATTGCTCCTGACCTCAATCTAGAGACGGGAGAAATCTCTGATAGTCTAGGCCGTGGTCGTCATACCACTCGAGCTGTTAGTTTTTACAACCTAAATGGAGGCAAAATCGCAGATACACCAGGTTTTTCGTCGCTAGATTATGAAGTATCAAGTGCTGAAGAGCTGAACCAGGCCTTTCCAGAGATTGCTAGTGTCAGTCGCGACTGTAAGTTCCGCACTTGTACGCATACCCATGAGCCATCTTGTGCAGTGAAACCAGCAGTAGAAGAGGGCATCATTGCAAACTTCCGTTTCGACAACTATCTGCAATTCCTCAGTGAGATTGAAAATCGCAGAGAAACCTATAAAAAAGTCAGTAAAAAAATTCCAAAATAAGGAGAAACCTATGTCTCAATACAAGATTGCTCCGTCAATTCTGGCAGCAGATTATGCCAACTTTGAACGTGAAATTAAACGCCTAGAAGCAACTGGGGCAGAATACGCCCATATCGATATCATGGATGGTCACTTTGTACCTCAGATCAGCTTTGGTGCAGGTGTAGTCGAAAGTCTTCGACCTCATAGTAAGATGGTCTTTGACTGCCACTTGATGGTATCAAATCCCGAACATCATTTAGAGGATTTCGCGCGTGCAGGAGCTGACATCATCAGCATTCACGTAGAGGCAACACCTCATATCCATGGCGCTCTTCAAAAGATTCGTTCTCTCGGTGTTAAACCTTCGGTCGTTATCAATCCTGGTACTCCTGTTGAGGCGATTAAACATGTCCTTCACTTAGTTGATCAAGTTTTGGTCATGACGGTTAATCCTGGATTTGGTGGGCAAGCTTTTCTGCCTGAAACCATGGACAAGGTTCGTGAATTGGTTGCCCTTCGTGAAGAAAAAGGCTTGAAATTTGAAATCGAAGTCGATGGTGGTATTGATGACCAAACCATTGCTCAAGCCAAAGAAGCTGGCGCTACAGTTTTTGTAGCGGGATCTTATGTCTTTAAGGGAGATGTCAATGAACGAGTGCAAGCTCTCAGAAATCAACTGGACTAAAGCTGCAGTTTTTGCAGGGGGAGACAGCGGTCACTACCGGACAGATTTTGACTGTTTTGTCGGTGTGGATCGAGGCTCACTCTGGGTATTGGAAGAAGGACTTCCTCTTGCTTTAGCAGTTGGGGATTTTGATTCTGTGACTGTAGAAGAACGTCAGTTGATTCAAGAACGTGCCCAGCACTTTGTCCAAGCTCAGCCAGAGAAGGATGATACCGATCTGGAACTAGCACTTTTAACGATTTTTGAAAAAAATCCTCAGGCTCAGGTGACTATTTTTGGTGCCCTAGGTGGTCGTATTGACCATATGCTGGTCAATGTCTTTCTACCCAGCAATCCCAAATTGGCACCCTATATGCGCCAAATAGAGATTGAGGATGGGCAAAACTTGATTAGCTATTGCCCAGAAGGGACCAGTCAACTAGAGCCACGTTCGGACTACGATTATCTGGCCTTTATGCCGGTTCGGGATAGCCAGTTGACTATTCTTGGTGCCAAGTATGAACTGACAGAGGAGAATTTTTTCTTTAAGAAAGTATACGCTTCTAACGAATATATAGATAGGGAAGTTTCGGTGACTTGCCCAGATGGCTATGTGGTTGTACTGCATAGCAAGGACAGGAGATAGGATGGAGATTATATTACTACTGTTACTAATTGCTAACCTAGCCGGCCTCTTTCTTATTTGGCAAAGGCAGGATAGGCAGGGGAAATACCTGACCAAGAGTTTAGAAGACCAGGCAGATAACCTTTCAGACCAGTTAGATTATCGATTTGAACAAGCGCGACAAGCAAGCCAGCTGGACCAAAAAAATCTAGAAGTGGCTGTTAGCGACCGTTTGCAGGAGGTGCGAATCGAATTGCACCAAGGTCTGACCCAGGTTCGACAGGAGATGAATGAAAACCTCCTCCAAACCAGAGATAAGACTGACCAACGACTACAGGCCTTGCAAGAATCAAATGAGCAACGTTTAGAGCAGATGCGCCAAACGGTTGAGGAAAAGCTAGAAAAGACCTTGCAGACACGCTTGCAGGCCTCTTTTGAGACAGTTTCCAAGCAACTGGAATCTGTCAATCGTGGCCTTGGAGAAATGCAGACGGTGGCGCGAGATGTCGGCGCTCTTAATAAGGTCTTATCTGGTACAAAAACTCGAGGAATTCTAGGAGAATTACAACTGGGGCAGATTATCGAAGATATCATGACGCCTGTTCAGTATGAACGAGAATTTGCAACAGTTGAAAATTCGAGTGAGCGAGTCGAGTACGCCATCAAATTGCCTGGGCAAGGTGACCAGGAATATGTTTATCTACCGATTGATTCTAAGTTTCCACTGGCAGCTTATTACCGCCTTGAAGAAGCCTATGAAGCAGGTGATAAGGAAGAAATCGAAAATTGTCGCAAATCACTCCAAACAAGTGTTAAGCGTTTTGCCAAAGATATTAAGAACAAGTACATAGCACCGCCAAGGACGACCAATTTTGGAGTTCTGTTTGTTCCAACAGAAGGTCTTTACTCAGAAATTGTTAGAAATCCGATTTTCTTTGATGGTTTGAGACGGGATGAGCAGATTATCGTTGCGGGACCAAGTACCTTGTCAGCCCTTCTCAATTCCCTATCTGTTGGCTTCAAGACTCTGAATATCCAAAAGAGTGCTGACCATATTAGCCAAACTCTAGCCAACGTCAAAACCGAATTTGGCAAGTTTGGTGGTATTCTGGTTAAAGCGCAAAAACACCTACAACATGCCACTGGTAATATTGATGAATTGTTAAACCGACGTACTTCAGCTATTGAGCGAACTCTCCGACATATTGAATTGTCAGAAGGTGAGCCTATGCTTGATTTGCTCCAGTTCCAAGAAGATGAGGAAGAATATGAAGATTAGTCACATGAAAAAAGATGAACTGTTCGAAGGCTTTTACCTAATCAAATCAGCCGATCTGAGACAGACGCGTGCTGGGAAAAACTACCTAGCTTTCACCTTCCAAGATGATAGTGGGGAAATCGAAGGAAAGCTCTGGGATGCCCAACCTCATAACGTTGAGGCCTTTACTGTAGGAAAGGTTGTCCACATGCAAGGGCGTCGTGAAGTTTACAACAACACTCCACAGGTAAATCAAATTACCCTTCGCTTACCTCAGCCTGGCGAACCCAATGACCCAGCAGACTTCAAGGTCAAATCACCAGTGGATGTTAAAGAAATCCGTGAGTACATGGCACAGATGATTTTCAAGATTGAAAATCCCATCTGGCAACGAATCGTTCGGGCCCTCTATACCAAATATGATAAAGAATTTTATTCTTATCCAGCTGCAAAAACCAACCACCATGCCTTTGAAACAGGGCTTGCTTATCATACAGCGACTATGGTTCGTTTAGCAGAGGCAATTGCAGATGTCTACCCACAACTCAATAAGAGCTTGCTCTATGCAGGAATTATGCTTCATGACCTGGCTAAGGTTATTGAGTTAACAGGTCCGGATCAGACAGAGTATACAGTGAGAGGGAATCTTATCGGACATATCGCCTTGATTGATAGCGAGATTACCAAAGCGGTTATGGAACTTGGCATTGATGATACTCGAGAAGAAGTGGTGCTTCTGCGCCATGTGATTCTCAGCCACCATGGATTACTCGAGTATGGTAGTCCTGTTCGTCCTCGTGTGATGGAAGCTGAAATTATTCATATGATTGATAATTTGGATGCGAGTATGATGATGATGTCAACAGCTCTGGCTCTTGTTGATGAGGGTGAAATGACCAATAAAGTCTTTGCTATGGACAATCGTTCCTTCTACAAGCCAAAATTAGACTAGAAACTAAAAAAATGAGCTTTATTTAGACAATAAAGTTCGTTTTTTTTGCTTTAGTGTGTTATAATGAGAAAAAGACTAATTAAAAAGAATGGTGAATAACTAATGAAATTAAGAAGAAGTGATCGGATGGTTGTTATTTCCAATTATTTGATTAACAATCCATACAAATTAACCAGTCTCAATACCTTTGCGGAAAAGTATGAATCTGCCAAATCTTCTATTTCAGAAGATATTGTCATTATTAAGCGCGCCTTTGAAGAAATTGAAATCGGCCATATTCAAACGGTGACAGGTGCTGGTGGTGGGGTTATTTTCACACCTTCTATCTCTACCCTTGAATCTAAAACAATCATCCAAGAGCTTCGCGATAAACTTTCAGAGAGCGACCGCATTCTGCCAGGAGGCTACATTTATTTGTCTGATCTCCTTAGCACTCCAGCTATTTTGAAAAATATTGGACGTATTATTGCTAAGAGCTTTATGGACCAAAAGATTGATGCTGTTATGACGGTAGCGACCAAAGGGGTTCCACTTGCAAATGCAGTAGCAAATGTTCTCAACGTACCTTTTGTCATTGTCCGTCGTGACTTGAAAATCACAGAAGGTTCAACTGTGAGTGTTAACTACGTCTCAGGTTCTAGTGACCGTATTGAAAAAATGTTCCTTTCAAAACGTAGCCTTAAAGCAGGAAGTCGTGTCTTGATTGTTGATGACTTCTTGAAAGGCGGAGGAACGATTAACGGTATGATTAGCCTTTTAACAGAGTTTGATTCTGAGCTAGCTGGTGTAGCTGTCTTTGCTGATAATGCGCAGGAAGATCGTGAACAGCAGTTCGACTATAAATCGCTCTTAAAAGTTACCAATATTGATGTGAAGAACCAACAAATTGAAGTTGAAGTTGGGAACATCTTCGAAACAGAAAAATAAGAGAGAATAAGATGCTTAAAGGTTGGAACTTTCGTCCCAGCCTTTCTTTGATAATGAATATGAAGGAGCCCTATGAAGACGCCATTTATTAAACGTGAAGACTTAGAAAAGATTGTTGAAGAGTTTCCAACTCCATTCCATCTCTACGATGAAAAAGGTATTCGCGAGAAAGCACGCGCAGTTAATGAGGCTTTCTCTTGGAATAAAGGCTTTAAAGAATACTTCGCAGTTAAGGCAACCCCAACTCCAGCTATCTTGAAGATTTTGCAAGAAGAAGGATGTGGAGTGGATTGTTCTAGTTATGTAGAACTCTTGATGAGTCATAAGCTTGGGTTTACAGGGGCGGAGATGATGTTTTCATCTAACAATACACCAGACCAGGAGTACGCTTATGCCCGTGAATTAGGGGCGACTATCAACTTGGATGCCTTTGAAGATATCGACCATTTAGAGCGCGCTGCGGGGATTCCTGAGATCATCTCTTGCCGTTACAATCCCGGTGGCGTATTTGAACTCGGAACGGATATTATGGATAATCCTGGTGAAGCTAAGTTCGGGATGACTAAGGAACAGCTCTTTGAAGCCTTTGCTATCTTGAAAGAAAAGGGAGCAAAAACTTTTGGGATTCATTCCTTCCTAGCTTCTAATACTGTGACTCATCTCTATTATCCAGAATTGGCGCGCCAGCTTTTTGAACTGGCTGTAGAAATCAAGGAAAAGTTAGGTATTTCGCTGGACTTCATCAATCTTTCGGGAGGAATCGGGGTCAACTATCGTCCGGACCAGGAGCCAAATGATATTGCTTTAATTGGTGAGGGGGTTCGTCAGGTTTATGAAGAAGTTCTTACGCCAGCAAGTCTCGGTCAAGTTAAGATTTTTACAGAACTAGGTCGCTTTATGTTAGCGCCTCATGGAATTCTAGTGACTAAAGTAACCCATAAAAAGAAAACCTACCGAACTTATCTCGGAGTAGATGCATCAGCTGTCAATCTTATGAGACCGGCTATGTATGGAGCCTATCACCACATCACCAATATGATGAATCCTGACGGTCAGACGGAAGTCGTTGATGTTGTTGGTTCACTTTGTGAAAACAACGACAAGTTTGCAGTTAATCGTGAACTACCTCAAACAGAAATTGGTGATCTGTTAGTCATTCATGATACAGGTGCGCATGGATTCTCTATGGGTTACCAGTACAATGCGAAACTTCGTTCAGCAGAGATTCTCTACACAGAGGACGGTGGTGCACGACTAATCCGCAGAGCAGAGCGACCTGAGGACTATTTTGCGACTCTCTATGGATTCGACTTTGACAAGGATTAGAAGAATTTTTGAAAATCATGAAAGTTGAAAGTGAAAAACAGTTTGTTTTCTAAAAAATAGACAAAATCTGTGGTTTTTCTTTTCAGGCATGATATAATAAAGCTATAAAACGGTTTCAAGGAAGGTGACGTGATGTCTGAAGAAACAATTGACTATGGACAAGTGACAGGAATGGTGCATTCGACAGAGAGTTTTGGGGCGGTAGATGGCCCTGGAATTCGTTTCATTGTCTTTTTGCAGGGCTGTCAGATGCGTTGCCAGTATTGCCATAACCCTGACACATGGGCGATGGAAACCAATAAATCTCGTGTACGAACAGTAGATGATGTTCTAGAAGAAGCGCTTCGTTATCGTGGTTTCTGGGGAGACAAGGGAGGTATCACAGTCAGTGGAGGAGAAGCTCTCTTGCAGATTGATTTCTTGATTGCTCTCTTTACAAAAGCAAAAGAAAAAGGAATCCACTGTACCTTGGATACTTGTGCCCTTCCATTCCGTAATAAACCACGTTATTTAGAGAAATTCAACAAACTAATGGCCGTGACAGACTTGGTTCTCCTTGATATCAAGGAAATCAACGAAGCACAACACAAGATTGTAACCAGTCAAACCAATAAAAACATCTTGGCTTGTGCTCAGTACTTGTCAGATATTGGGAAACCTGTTTGGATTCGTCACGTTCTTGTGCCTGGATTGACAGACCGTGATGAAGATTTGATTGAACTTGGGAAGTTCGTAAAAACTCTTAAAAACGTTGATAAGTTTGAAATCCTACCCTACCACACTATGGGAGAATTCAAATGGCGTGAACTTGGGATTCCGTATTCACTTGAAGGGGTTAAACCTCCAACAGCAGATCGTGTGAAGAACGCTAAGGAATTGATGGATACAGAAAGCTATCAAGATTACATGAAACGTGTACATGGATAAAAAGAAGCCTGATGGAAACATCGGGCTTTTCTGATATAAAAAAAGCTTAGCTCGAATGCTAAGCCTTTTATTTTTTTATCTAGAATGTTGTTTTCCAGAATTGCGTTTTTTATTTTTCTTCTTAGCAGAAGTGGAGATAACTGCAGCTGATTCAGGGGTTACATCTTTACGAGCACCTGAAGTTTTGCTTGCTTTTGGTGGGTTCTTGGCATATTCTTCACGTACTTTTTTACGAAGTTTTGGACGAATGATGTAGTTAACGATGAATTGTTGAAGGATCATCATGAAACCACCAACAACCCAGTAAAGCGTAACGCTGGCTGGTGAGAAGATAGAGAACATGACAATCATCATTGGACTCATGTAAATCATCTTCTTGAGTTGTTCTCTTTGAGTCTCGTCTTCAACTCCATGTAGTGAAAGGAGCGATTGGACGTAGTAGAGAACACCTGCACAGGCGATAAGAATCCAACTTGGAGAACCAAGTGCGATTCCTAAGAAGCTAGCTTCAGCAACACCTTCTGTATGTTGAGCAGCAAAGTAGATCGCTGAGAAGAAAGGCATTTGGATGAGGAGAGGGAAACATCCTACTCCGCCAAACATGCTGATACCATGTTCTTTTTGAGCAGCAAAGAGGGCTTGTTGGGCTTCCAGTTTTTCTTCTTGAGTAGTTGCTTCTTTGAGACGAGTCTGATGTGGCTCAAGAACATGCTTGAGGGCGTTCATCTTTTCAGAATGAAGCGTTGCCTTCCATGATTGGTAGATACCAAGTGGCAAAATAATCAAGCGGACGATAATGGTTACGATAATAATAGCGACCCCGAAGCCTAGACCTTTATCAGTAGCAAAGTACTTGATGGCTTCAGCCATAGGTGCTCCGATTGTATTCCAAATAAATCCTGTTGGTTGTCCAGTTGCTTTATCAACCTGGACACAGCCTGTTAAGACTAATAGCATAGCCACTCCCATGATAGAGAGGGCGATTCGTTTAATTGATTTCACTGTTTTAATTCCTTCTTAAAAATGATACCTTTCTATTCTACTGTTTTTTTTGAAAATATACAATAGTTCTAGAGACCTAATTTGCTACTTTGAAATCTGAATAGGATGGGAAGTTGCTCAATTGAACATCTAGATAAGTTACTTTTGAGAAGGGAGTAGGTCCTTTTCGGATTTCTTGGATGAACTTAGCCATGATAGCTGAAGACTCTGCTTGGGCAAGAATTTCAACTGTTCCGTCATCGTTGTTCCAGACACGTCCAGTGATTCCACCTAGCTCGAGGGCAAGGGTATAGACGCCCCAGCGAAAACCGACTCCTTGGACTCGTCCTTGAGCAATCATTTTGACCTTTTGCATACCAAACCTCCTTGATTGTGTTATAATACTCCTATGACTATTATAACCTCTAAAGCCAATTCTGTGGTAAAAAATGCCAAGAAATTGCATCAAAAAAAATATCGAAAATCTTCTTATTTAATTGAAGGATGGCATTTGTTTGAAGAGGCTGTTCAGGCTGGTGCAAAGATTGAGAAAATATTTGCCCTTTCAGAGTATGGTGAAAAATTAACGGACTACCCTCAGACTGTCTTTGTGGCCGAAGAAATTTTACTTGATTTGGCAGATTCACAAACTCCTCAGGGCATTGTAGCCATTGTTCAAAAGGAAGAAGAGCAGTTGCCGGATTTGAGTCAAGGGAAATATCTCTTCTTAGAAGACGTGCAGGATCCTGGAAATGTTGGCACAATGATCCGAACGGCAGATGCAGCAGGTTTTTCTGGAGTCATCGTTTCAAGCAAGTCAGCAGATATTTACAGCTTGAAGACTCTCCGATCCATGCAGGGCAGTCATTTTCATGTACCGATTTATCGGATGGCTGTTGAAACTTTTATTGAAGAGGCTAAAAAGGGCAATTTACCAATTCTGGCAACTACTTTGTCCCAAAACTCTAAAGATTATCGTGAGCTTGCTCAGCTAGAAGATTTCGCCTTGGTCATGGGAAATGAAGGTCAAGGAATTAGTCAATTCATGACAAATCAGGCAGACCAACTGGTTCATATTACCATGAAAGGGCAAGCGGAAAGTCTCAACGTTGCCATTGCTGCAGGCATACTCATGTTTTATTTAAGTTAAAATAGTTTATTTTTGTTATAATCAGAAAAAAGATTTCATAAGGAGAAAAAGATATGAATCAAACAATTATTCAAGAACGTTCTGGTCTGAATCAATTTTATGCAAAAGTCTATGCTTTTGTAGGGATTGGGATTGCCTTATCTGCAATCGTTTCAGCCTTAATGTTAACAACCTTCCAAGATCTTCTTGTTCAGTTAATGATTAACGCTCGTATATGGCTAATCGTAACAGGAATTGTAGAAGTAGCTCTAGTGATTTTTGCGAGTGGTTTAGCGGTAAAGAATAGTCCAGCAACCTTTCCAATATTTCTGCTCTACTCAGCGATCAACGGTTTTTCACTAAGCTTCATTGTGTCGCTCTATCTTCCTGGGACAGTTTTGACAGCCTTTATCTCCAGTGCAGCCCTCTTCTTCGTGATGGCTATCGTAGGAGTAGTCATCAAAAAAGATTTGAGTGGAATCGGTCGTGCTTTGATTGCAGCCCTATTTGGTTTGATACTCGCTATGGTTGTCAATATCTTCTTAAATAGTGACCTAATGGACTATATCATTAGTATCATAATGGTTCTTGTCTTTTCAGGACTGATTGCTTGGGATAATCAAAAAATTCGTTATGTTTACGAAGAGTCAGATGGTCAGGTCGCTACAGGTTGGGCAATTTCTTTAGCACTTAGCCTCTACCTCGACTTTATCAACCTCTTCCTTAGCTTCCTACGTATCTTTGGAAGTGACGATTAATACTTTTAGAGCTCAAATGAGCTCTTTTTTAATTTTTACTTTCATTTTTACTAACAAAAAGGTATAATCTTTTTATTATTCAAAAGGAGGAACGTATGAAGAAAAGTTTTATCCATCAGCAAGAAGAGATTTCCTTTGTAAAAAATACCTTTACCCAATATTTAAAAGATAAGTTAGAAGTAGTAGAAGTGCAAGGACCAATCTTGAGTAAGGTTGGTGATGGTATGCAGGACAACCTTTCAGGTATTGAAAATCCAGTTTCAGTTAAGGTTTTGCAGATTCCTAATGAAACCTATGAAGTGGTGCATTCACTTGCTAAGTGGAAACGCCATACCTTGGCACGTTTTGGTTTTGGTGAAGGAGAAGGCCTCTTTGTTCACATGAAGGCCCTTCGTCCAGACGAAGACTCACTAGATGCGACTCACTCAGTTTATGTTGACCAGTGGGACTGGGAAAAGGTCATTCCTAATGGGCACCGTAATCTAGCCTACCTCAAGGAAACCGTTGAAAAGATTTATAAGGCCATTCGTTTAACAGAGTTGGCAGTCGAAGCCCGCTATGATATTGAGTCAATCTTGCCGAAGCAAATTACCTTTATCCATACTGAAGAGTTGGTTGAACGCTATCCAGACTTGACACCTAAAGAACGTGAAAATGCTATCTGTAAGGAATTCGGTGCAGTCTTCTTGATTGGTATCGGTGGTGTATTGTCAGATGGAAAACCTCATGACGGACGTGCACCGGACTATGATGACTGGACAACAGAATCTGAAAATGGCTATAAGGGTCTGAACGGGGACATTCTAGTTTGGAATGAGAATCTTGGTGCAGCCTTTGAGTTGTCTTCAATGGGAATTCGTGTCGATGAAGACACTCTTCGTCGTCAGGTAGCTATTACAGGAGATGAAGACCGCTTATCTCTTGAATGGCATAAGGCTCTCTTGAATGGACTCTTCCCATTGACAATTGGTGGAGGAATTGGACAGTCTCGTATGGCCATGTTCTTACTTCGTAAGAAGCACATCGGTGAAGTTCAAACCAGTGTTTGGCCACAAGAAGTTAGAGATACTTACGAGAATATTCTTTAATCAATCGAACCGAGAGGTTCGATTTTCTTATTTCATCAGAATTTGGTATAATATACCTTATGAAAATCGTATCAGGAATCTACGGAGGACGTCCCTTAAAGACGTTGGATGGGAAAACAACGAGGCCGACATCGGACAAGGTCCGAGGGGCTATTTTCAATATGATTGGCCCTTACTTTGAAGGAGGGCGTGTGCTAGATCTCTATGCTGGTAGTGGGGGCTTATCCATTGAAGCAGTTTCAAGAGGGATGTCCAGCGCTGTCCTAGTTGAGAAGGATCGCCGAGCACAGAATATTGTGGCAGAAAACATTCAGATGACCAAGGAAACCTCTAAATTTCAATTATTGAAAATGGAATCCAGTCGCGCATTGGAGCAAGTGGATGGTGTCTTTGATCTCATCTTTTTGGACCCTCCCTATGCAAAGGAACAGATCGTATCCGACATTGAAAAAATGGCTGAGAGAAATCTTTTTTCAGAAGATGTCATGGTGGTCTGCGAGACCGATAAATCAGTAGAGCTTCCAGAAGAAATCGCCTGTTTAGGCATCTGGAAGGAAAAAATATATGGGATTAGTAAGGTGACGGTTTATGTCAGATAAAATTGGGCTATTTACAGGTTCGTTTGATCCAATTACCAATGGTCATTTGGACCTTATTGAACGCGCAAGTAAGCTCTTTGATAGATTGTATGTGGGAATTTTTTATAATCCACACAAAAATGGATTTTTACCGATAGAAAGTCGGCTAGAGACGGTTGAAAAAGCGGTGGGACACCTTAAAAATGTCCAAGTCATTGCCTCTCATGATGAATTAGTCGTTGATGTTGCTAGAAAACTGGGTGTCCATGTTCTTGTTCGTGGTTTGCGTAACGCTGCGGATCTTCAGTATGAAGCCAGTTTTGATTTTTACAACCATCAATTAGCAGGAGAGATTGAGACAGTCTATCTCCATAGTCGCCCAGAGCATGTTTACATCAGCTCTTCAGCTGTGAGAGAACTATTGAAGTTTGGTCAAGATATTAGCAAGTATGTACCAAATGCTGTCTTAGAGGAGTTAAAGAATGAAGAAAAAAACTAGATGGCCCATATATTTAATCATCGGGCTCATTATCACTTTTATAGCTTTTACGGTACCACTTCCTTATTACATTGAGGTGCCAGGGACTTCAGAAGATATTCGAAAGGTTTTACAAGTCAATAACCAATCTGACCAAGAAGAAGGTTCCTACCAATTTGTAACAGTTGGAGTTAAGCACGCTAGACTGGTTGACTTGGTTTATGCTTGGCTAACACCTTTTACGGACATACATAGTGCTAAAGAGATGACTGGTGGTTCGTCAGATGCAGAATTTATGCGAATCAACCAGTTTTACATGGAAACTTCGCAAAACATGGCCAAATATCAAGGTCTGAAATCTGCTGGTAAGGAAATAGAGCTCAAATACCTAGGGGTATATGTTTTGACTGTGACGGATAACTCGACTTTCAAGGGAATTCTCAATATCGCTGACACCGTGACGGCTGTAAATGATAAGACTTTTGAGAGTTCTAAGGAGATGGTCGACTACGTCAACTCTCAAACTCTAGGTGACAAGGTTAAGGTTACTTACCAAGAGGATGGGAAAGTTAAAACGGCTGAAGGGAAAATCATTACTCTTGAAAATGGGAAAAATGGTATCGGAATTGGTTTGATTGACCGCACAGAAGTATCAAGTGATGTGCCAATCAAGTTTTCAACGGCTGGCATTGGTGGTCCGAGTGCAGGAATGATGTTTAGTTTATCCATCTATACGCAAATTGCAGATCCAACTCTTCGAAATGGCCGTATCATTGCTGGTACAGGAAGTATCGACAGAGATGGAAATGTAGGTGATATTGGTGGCATTGATAAAAAGGTGGTTGCTGCTGCTAAAAAAGGAGCTACTGTATTTTTTGCCCCAAATAATCCGGTTTCTGAAGAAGCTAAAAAGGCAAACCCAAATGCCAAAAGTAATTATGACACGGCTGTAGAAGCGGCTGAAATGATTAAAACAGACATGAAGATTGTTCCTGTAAAAACACTTCAGGATGCAATTGACTACTTGAAAAACAACCCATAAAATATAGTGCAAGTCCATAGACTAGCGTAGAAAAAGAGAAGATGGTATAATAGGCAGATGATTCAATTGTTTTTTACCCTCAGTAGTCATATGTTTTTTGTCTACCTAGTTTTTCAACTTTTGAAAGATTTGGTCAAATGGGATCGAATTTTGAAGGTGACTAAGGACAATGCGAGGAAGGTACGACTTTTGGTAGTATTGTGTAGTATCGGTTTAGGATATCTAATCAGTTCTTTTTTCCTAAATCTCTACCAATTATGGCAAGAAGCTGTACGGACATTATTCTAAATTCGAAAGTAAAGGAAAATATTTATGGAAAAAATTGTAGTTCGAGGTGGCGATAATCGCCTTGTCGGAAGTGTTACAATTGAGGGCGCGAAAAATGCAGTTTTGCCACTACTTGCGGCGACAATTTTAGCAAGCGAAGGTAAAACAGTTTTAAAAAATGTTCCTATCCTATCGGATGTCTTTACCATGAACCAAGTAGTTCGTGGATTAAATGCGAAAGTTAATTTTGATCAAGATGCACACATTGTTGAAGTGGATGCGACAGATGATATCACAGAAGAAGCTCCGTATAAGTATGTCAGCAAGATGCGTGCTTCTATTGTAGTCTTGGGTCCAATCCTGGCTAGGGTTGGTCACGCTAAAGTTTCGATGCCAGGTGGTTGTACGATCGGTAGTCGTCCGATTGACCTTCACCTTAAAGGTTTGGAAGCAATGGGGGCTAAGATTACCCAAACAGCTGGCTATATCGAAGCTAAGGCAGAACGCTTGCATGGAGCCCATATCTATATGGACTTTCCTAGTGTAGGGGCAACCCAAAACTTGATGATGGCTGCAACGCTAGCTGATGGCGTAACTGTTATCGAAAATGCTGCGCGTGAACCTGAAATTGTAGACTTGGCTGTCCTTTTAAATAAAATGGGAGCTAAAGTCAAAGGTGCGGGAACAGAGAGCATTACCATCACTGGTGTTGAAAACTTGCATGGTGCAACCCATAACGTTGTTCAAGACCGCATCGAAGCAGGGACATTCATGGTTGCTGCTGCAATGACAGGTGGAGATGTCCTGATTCAAGATGCTATTTGGGAACACAATCGTCCCTTGTTGGCGAAATTACAGGAAATGGGTGTTGAAGTCATCGACGAAGATGAAGGAATCCGCATCCGTTCTCAACGAGACAAACTGAAAGCAGTTCATGTCAAGACCTTACCACATCCAGGGTTTCCTACGGACATGCAGGCGCAGTTTACTGCTCTTATGACGGTTGCTCAAGGAGAATCAACTATGGTTGAGACAGTCTTTGAGAATCGTTTCCAACATCTAGAGGAAATGCGTCGCATGGGCTTGCATTCTGAGATTATCCGTGACACTGCTCGTATTGTTGGCGGGCAACCTCTCCAAGGGGCAGAAGTCCTGTCTACGGACCTTCGTGCAAGTGCAGCCTTGATATTGACAGGCTTAGTGGCCGAGGGTGAGACTGTTGTTGGAAAACTTGTCCATTTGGATAGAGGTTATTATCGTTTTCATGAAAAGTTAGCTCAGTTAGGAGCTAATATTGAACGGGTAAGTGTGGAAGCTGATGAAGATGAAGATGAATAAAGAAGTAGCTTATGTGCTGCGTCGATTTCTTTTAGTCATCATTGTTTTACTTTTAGGTCTCTTAGCACTTGGAATTGGCTTGATGATTGGCTACGGTATCTTAGGCAAGGGGCAAGATCCATGGGCGATTTTAGCTCCAGAAAAATGGCATGAGTTAATTGCGAAATTTACAGGAAAATAGGCTGGGAGACCAGTCTTTTTCTAGGAAGTGAAATGAAGGAGAAAGTATGAACAAAAAAACAAGGCAGGCCCTAATTGGTCTCTTGCTCTTTTTGCTATTGTCAGCAGGAAGCTACTATATTAAACAAATGCAGTCTTCCAACACTGCACCACAAACACAGGTACAGCAGAAGTCAGAGTCACCTGATACCCCGAGTCAAGAATTGGCAGAGAGTGTACTGACTGATTCGGTAAAAAAACAAATAAAGGGTACTCTTGAGTGGAATGGAGCGGGTGCCTTTATCGTAAATGGAAACAAAACGAACTTAGATGCAAAGGTATCAAGTAAACCCTATGCTGATAATAAAACAAAAACTGTAGGAGGAGAGATCGTTCCTACAGTAGCTAATGCTCTTATGTCAAAAGCGACCCGTCAGTACAAAGATCGTGAAGAAACGGGTAATGGTTCGACTTCTTGGACGCCAGCAGGATGGCATCAGGTCAAAAACTTAAAAGGGACTTATAATCACGCTGTAGATAGAGGACATTTATTAGGCTATGCCTTGATTGGTGGCTTAGATGGTTTTGACGCATCTACTAGCAATCCCAAAAACATCGCTGTACAAACAGCCTGGGCCAACCAAGCGCGTGCAGAAGATTCAACTGGACAAAACTACTATGAAAGTTTAGTTCGAAAGGCTTTGGATCAAAATAAGCGCGTGCGTTACCGTGTCACATTGCTCTACGCTACAGAAGAAGATTTGGTTCCTTCTGCATCTCAGATTGAAGCCAAATCATCTGATGGTGAATTGGAGTTTAACGTCGTAGTTCCTAACGTTCAAAAGGGAATTCAGCTAGATTACCGAACAGGAAAAGTAACTGTTACAAAGAACTAATAGATAGTCGGTCCCTTATTGTTTCGGTAGGGGATTTACTATAGAAATCACAATTTAATGTGTAGAAGTTGAAAAATATGGTATAATAGTCATAATTATACTTTTTAGGAGAAGGAAAATGGAAGACCCGAGCAGTCAGGATTTGTTACTGCAATTTGTATTATTAGTTGTTTTGACCTTTTTAAATGCTTTTTTCTCTGCGACAGAGATGGCTATGGTTTCTCTTAGTCGCTCACGTGTTGAACAAAAGGCTGAAGAGGGGGATAAACGCTATATCCGTTTGCTAAAGGTACTTGAAAACCCCAATCACTTTTTATCAACCATTCAAGTTGGTATTACGTTAATTACGATTTTGTCAGGGGCTAGGTTAGCAGATTCCTTTGGCGAATTGATTGCCTCTTGGATGGGGAATAGCGAGACTGCGTATGCAATCGCAAGCTTCCTGTCACTTGCTTTCTTGACCTATATCTCTATCGTTTTTGGTGAACTTTATCCTAAACGCATTGCTCTAAATCTTAAGGATGCCTTGGCAATCCGAACAGTACCATTTATTATTGCTATCGGTAAGATTGTGAGTCCCTTTGTTTGGATGCTATCTGCATCAACCAATCTCTTGAGTCGTTTGACGCCGATGACATTTGACGATGCAGATGAAAAAATGACTCGTGATGAGATTGAGTACATGCTGACTAAAAGCGAAGAAACTTTGGATGCTGATGAAATCGAGATGTTGCAGGGGATTTTCTCACTAGATGAGCTTATGGCGCGTGAAGTCATGGTTCCTCGGACCGATGCCTTTATGGTAGATATTCAAGATGACACTCAGACGATTATCGAAAGCATCTTAAAACAAAACTTTTCTCGAATCCCTGTCTATGATGATGACAAGGACAACGTGATTGGTTTGATTCATACAAAGAGTCTGCTAAAAGCAGGGTTTACCGATGGTTTTGATAATATTGTATTGAGAAAGATATTACAGGAACCTCTATTTGTACCAGAAACTATTTTTGTGGACGATTTGTTAAAAGAACTAAGAAATTCACAAAGACAGATGGCAATCCTTTTGGACGAGTATGGTGGTATGGCTGGTCTAGTTACACTAGAAGACCTGCTTGAAGAGATTGTTGGTGAGATTGATGATGAAACTGACCGTGCTGAAGTCTATGTTCATACTATCGGCGAGGACACTCATATTGTCCAAGGGACAATGAATTTGAATGATTTCAATGACTATTTTGATGTTGTGCTTGAAAGTGACGATGTAGATACGATTGCTGGATACTATTTGACTGGTGTGGGAACTATTCCAACATCAGAAAAGCTCAGTTATGAGTTAGATAGTGGCAACAAGCATATCACCTTGACAAATGACAAGGTAAAAAATGGTCGTGTCACCAAGCTTAAGGTTCAAATTCAAGAACTTGAATCAGAAGAAGAAACTGAATAAAAACAAAAGCTTTATCAGAGAATACTGATAAAGCTTTTGTTGAGCGGTCTTTTTTGTTTACCCTGAGAGCTTGGATTTTAAATCCAAGCTCTAAAAAACACCCTCGCCCCAAAAGTTTTTAAAGTTATCCTTTTTTATCCGAAAATAAAAACAAAAAAGCCCGTAAAATCGGGCTTTCTTTTCGGATAAATTCCTATAAAATAGTATAAAAAAGGCGGTAGACGGATTTGAACCGACGATCAAGCTTTTGCAGAGCCGTGCCTTACCACTTGGCTATACCGCCTTAACTTTTATTATTATACCTTGAAAATTGTTTCTCGTCAATAGTTTCTTTTCTGAAAACATAAGATTCAAATGTTTAAAAAAACATGCGACAAAATATTCTGAAAATTCGTTTACTTTTTAAAAAAACTGTGGTATAATCTTCAATATCCACAATTTAAAACGAGGAGTTTAAAAAATGAAAAAAAGTCGGATTCTTGCGGTAGCGGGAGTATCCTTGCTTGCAGTCGGAGTACTTGCTGCATGTTCAAATTCAAATGCAGGTTCAAGCAACACAAAATTAGCATCAGATTATAAATACGTTTATTCAGTTGATCCTGAAACATTGGATTATGTTGTTAACAACGTTGACTCTACTTCTTTTGTGACTACAAATGCGGTAGATGGTTTGCTTGCTAATGATAAATATGGCAACCTTGTACCATCGATTGCTGAATCATGGACAGTTTCACAAGATGGTTTGACTTACACTTATAAGATCCGTAAGGATGCTAAGTGGGTTACTGCTGAAGGAGAAGAATATGCTCCAGTTAAAGCCCAAGACTTTGTGACAGGTTTGAAACACGCGGTAGAAGGCAAATCAAAAGGTTTGTCAGTTATTAGTTCTTCAATTAAAGGACTCAACGCTTTCATTAATGGTGAAACAAACGACTTTTCAACTGTTGGTATAAAAGCAGTTGACGATAACACTCTTGAGTATACATTGAATCAGCCAGAGACTTTCTGGAATGACAAAACAACAAATGGTGTAATGATGCCAATCAACGAAGATTTCCTTAAATCAAAAGGGGAAGGCTTTGGTGCACCTACAGATCCATCATCTATTTTGTATAATGGACCGTTTGTTTTGAAATCAATCACTGCTAAGTCTTCGATTGAGATGGCTAAGAACGATGCTTACTGGGATAAAGACGCTGTTAAAATTCAAAACATTAAATTTACATACTGGGATGGTAAAGACCAAGATATCGTTGCTAAAGGATTCTCAGAAGGACAATACAGTAAAGCTCGGATCTATCCTACTAGCTCAACATATGAAAAATATGCTTCTGAGTTCAAAGATAATATCTTCTTTAACGAACCAGGATCAGCTATCGCTACTGTAAGTGTGAACTATGGTCGTACAACTTATAACCATACCTCAAAAACAACAGATAGCCAAAAAGAATCTACAAGAAAAGCTTTGCTAAACAAAGAATTCCGTCAAGCCCTTAACTTTGCGGTAGACCGTAATTCTTACTCAGCTCAGACAAATGGTACAGATGGTGCTGCAGTTGCAATCCGTAATACATTCTCACCATATAATCTTCAAGTTGGAGACAAACAGTTTGGTAAACTTGTAGAAGAAAGTCTTGCGAAGACAAACTCAAGCACATGGTCAAACGTATCGCTTGCTGATTCACAAAACGGTCTCTACAACGAAGAAAAAGCTAAGGCTGCCTTTGCTAAAGCAAAAGAAAGCTTGAAAGCAGAAGGGGTAGAATTCCCAATTCACTTGGATGCTCTAACAATCCAAGAGTCTACAGCAGTTGTAAACCGTGTTCAATCACTTAAACAGTCTATTGAAAACGTACTTGGAGCTGACAATGTTGTCATCGATCTTCAACAAATGACCCAAGCAGAAGCTTTACCACTTTCATTTAGTGCTCCAACAGCTAAAGAACAAGACTGGGATATTCATACCTTGACTGGATGGAATCCTGATTACCAAGATCCATCAACTTTCTTAGACCAGTTCACGATTAAAGGTGGTAATACTCGTTTGATTATGGGTATCGATAAAGATACTGATGCATCAGTTATCCAAAAACTTGGTTTGTCTGACTATGAAAAATTACTTGATGAAGCAAACAAAGAAAATCAAGACGTTCAAAAACGTTATGAAAAATATGCCCTTGCACAAGCTTGGTTAACAGACAACGGTTTGACAATTCCTGTAATGGCAGGTCCGAAAGAAACTGCTGTATCATTTGTATCTAAAGTTATTCCATTTACTTCTTCATACTCAGTTGCGGGTCTTAAAGGAGAAACCTCAGGTTACTTGAAGTACACTGAAGTTGGTGAAAAACCTATTACAAAAGAAGAATACCAAAAAGCTCGTGAAAAATGGCTCAAAGAAAAAGCTGAATCAAATGAAAAAGCTCAAAAAGAATTAGCGAGCCACGTGAAATAAATAATGCTCATCAGAACTTTCTCTCCAAAAGGAGAAGGTTCTTTTGGGATTTTAAAGGAAATAATATGAAAAAATATGTTTTTATGCGTATCTTGCGGTCGTTAGTTTCTATCTTTTTAGTAACGACCTTGATTTACACAATCATCTATACGATGGTTCCACGGAAGTTGATCTTCAAACAAGATACTAACTACAATAAAATTGCAACAACAGCTGATAAACGTGATAACTATGAAAATACCGTTTTTGAGCGTATGGGTTATATCGAATATTACGATACGAAAGAGTTGCAGGAAAAAGCTAGTAGCATTGACCCTTCTGTAACCGTTGATGCAAACGATACAAATAAAGCTATCTACGAAAAATATATCCAACAACTTGGTAACGGTTGGACTTTGGGTGTATTCACAGAGAGCGGACAATTCTATGCGACTCGTGAAATTCCTATTTTTGAGCGTGTGTTCAAATTCTATGCAAACTTGCTTGATATTGACCATACAAACAAGATTCAAGATCCAGAAAATCCTAATTTAGAGCGTTATTTGCGATTTGAAAACGATCCAGCTATTGGATGGTCTTTGGTAGGTTCAGGGACTAAACATAAATACCTCTTGTACTTCAACAGTCAATTCCCATTTGTTCATCAAAACTTTGTGAACTTAAACTTAGGAGATTCTTATCCAACTTATGCCAATACTCCTGTGCTTCAAGTTATCACACAAGGACAAGGACAAACCAAGACTTCTGAAGTTCAATTCCCAACTGGTAAGAAAACATCATCAGTCAATATCTACTCAAGAACTTATAAATCTCCAAGTCAAGCAGATGCACGTGAAGTAGCAAACTATGGTAAGGATGATCCTTATACAGCTACTGAAAGCAATTATCAGTATCCTTCAATGATTACAAGCTCTGCTATTACAGGTTTAATTGGTCTTGTAATTTCATACTCTATTGCGATTCCGCTTGGTTCTGCAATGGCTCGATTCAAGAATACTTGGATTGATAGTTTCTCAACAGGAATTTTGACTTTCTTGCTTGCCCTTCCAACCATTGCCTTGGTTTATATCATTCGTTTGATTGGTTCATCTATCGGATTCCCTGATTCATTCCCAATTTTGGGTGCTGGAGATTGGCGTTCTTATGTCCTTCCTGCAGTGATTTTGGGCTTGTTGGGTGCACCTGGTATGGCAATTTGGATTCGTCGTTATATGATTGACTTACAATCTCAAGACTTTGTTCGTTTTGCACGTGCAAAAGGTCTATCTGAGAAAGAAATTTCAAACAAACACATCTTTAAGAACGCTATGGTACCACTCGTTTCAGGTATTCCAGGTTCTATTATTGGTGTTATCGGTGGAGCAACTCTTACAGAAACAGTCTTCGCTTTCCCTGGTATGGGTAAAATGCTGATTGACTCTGTAAAAGCATCAAACAACAATATGGTAGTTGGTCTTGTCTTTATCTTTACATGTATTTCTATCTTCTCATTATTTGTAGGGGATATTTGGATGACTATGATTGACCCACGTATTAAACTGACAGAGAAAGGAGGCAAATAATGTCTACAATTAGTAATGATAAATTTCAATTTGTAAAACGTGATGATTATGCCTCTGAAACAATTGATACTCCTGCCTATTCATACTGGGGTTCTGTCTTTAGACAGTTTTTGAAGAAAAAATCAACAGTCATCATGCTCGGTATCTTGATTGCCATCGTTTTGATGAGTTTCATCTATCCAATGTTCTCAGATTTTGACTTTAACGATGTAAGTAAGGTAAATGATTTTAGTGCTCGCTATATCAAACCGAATGGTGAATATTGGTTCGGTACAGATAGTAACGGGAAATCTCTCTTTGATGGTGTCTGGTTTGGAGCTCGTAACTCTATCTTGATTTCTGTAATTGCGACCTTTATCAACCTTGTTATCGGTGTGATTGTAGGTGGAATATGGGGTATTTCAAAATCAGTAGACCGTATCATGATGGAAGTCTACAACGTTATCAACAATATTCCATCGCTATTGATCGTTATCGTTTTGACTTACTCTATCGGAGCAGGTTTCTGGAACTTGATTTTTGCCATGAGTGTAACTACATGGATTGGTATTGCTTATTCAATCCGTATTCAAATCATGCGTTATCGTGATTTGGAATATAACCTTGCTTCTCAGACGCTGGGGACACCAACTTATAAAATTATAGTAAAAAATATTATGCCTCAGTTGGTATCTGTTATTGTGACGACTTTGACACAAATGCTTCCGGCATTTATCTCATACGAAGCTTTCCTTTCATTCTTTGGACTCGGATTGCCGATTACAGTTCCAAGTTTGGGACGTTTGATCTCAGATTATTCTCAGAACGTAACGACAAATGCCTACCTCTTCTGGATTCCATTGACAACTTTGGTTTTGGTTTCCTTATCACTTTTCATTGTTGGACAAAACTTAGCCGATGCTAGTGATCCACGTACACACAGATAGGAGTAGAAATGACAAATAATAAAAATGTAATTTTATCTGCTCAAGATATTGTCGTGGAATTTGATGTTCGTGACAAAGTTTTGACCGCTATTCGCGGAGTTTCTCTTGAGTTGATTGAAGGAGAAGTTCTTGCCTTGGTTGGAGAATCTGGTTCGGGTAAATCGGTTTTGACAAAAACTTTTACAGGAATGTTAGAAGAAAACGGGCGTATTGCTCAGGGGAGCATCGATTACCGTGGACAAGACCTAACAGCACTTTCGTCTCACAAAGATTGGGAACAAATTCGTGGGGCAAAGATTGCAACTATCTTCCAAGATCCTATGACTAGTTTGGACCCAATTAAAACAATCGGAAGCCAAATTACTGAGGTTATCATTAAACACCAAGGGAAAACAGCAAAAGAAGCAAAAGAAATGGCTATCGACTACATGAACAAGGTTGGTATACCAGATTCTGAAAAACGTTTCGACGAATATCCCTTCCAGTATTCAGGTGGGATGCGTCAACGTATTGTTATCGCAATCGCCCTAGCTTGTCGTCCAGATGTTCTTATCTGTGATGAGCCTACAACAGCCCTCGACGTGACTATTCAAGCCCAAATCATTGATTTGTTGAAATCACTTCAACATGAATATCACTTTACAACAATCTTTATCACACACGACCTTGGTGTGGTAGCAAGTATTGCAGATAAAGTTGCAGTTATGTATGCTGGTGAAATCGTTGAGTATGGTACAGTTGAAGAAATCTTCTACGATCCACGTCACCCATACACATGGAGCCTACTATCAAGTTTACCACAGTTAGCAGACGACAAAGGAGAATTGTACTCAATTCCTGGTACACCTCCATCACTTTATACAGAGTTGAAGGGAGATGCTTTTGCTCTTCGTTCAGATTACGCAATGAAAATTGATTTCGAAGAAAAAGCACCCCAATTTGCTGTTTCAGATACTCATTGGGCTAAAACATGGTTACTTCATGAGCAAGCACCAAAAGTTGCAAAACCAGCAGTAATTGCAGATTTACATGACAAGATTCGTGAGAGAATGGGTCTTGTTCATCTGGAAAACTAGGAGGAAGGAAATGTCTGAAAAATTAGTAGAAATTAAAGACTTAGAGATTTCCTTCGGTGAAGGAAGCAAAAAGTTTGTAGCTGTTAAAAATGCTAACTTCTTTATCAACAAAGGTGAAACATTCTCACTTGTTGGAGAATCAGGTAGTGGTAAAACAACAATTGGTCGTGCTATTATCGGCCTTAATGATACCAGTAAAGGTGATATCATCTTTGATGGTCAAAAAATTAATGGTAAAAAATCACGTACTCAAGCGTCAGAATTAGTCCGCCGAATCCAAATGATTTTCCAAGACCCTGCTGCTAGTTTGAATGAACGTGCAACAGTTGACTATATTATTTCTGAAGGTCTTTATAACTACCACCTATTTAAGGATGAGGAAGAAAGACAAGAAAAAGTTAAAAAGATTATCAGTGAAGTTGGACTTTTGGCTGAACATTTGACACGTTATCCTCATGAGTTTTCAGGTGGACAACGTCAACGTATCGGGATTGCCCGTGCCTTGGTTATGCAACCTGACTTCGTTATCGCGGATGAGCCAATTTCAGCCTTGGATGTTTCTGTTCGTGCCCAAGTTTTGAACTTGCTCAAGAAATTCCAAAAAGAATTGGGTTTGACCTATCTCTTTATCGCCCACGATTTGTCAGTAGTTCGTTTTATCTCTGATCGTATCGCGGTAATTTATAAGGGTGTCATTGTTGAAGTGGCTGAAACTGAAGAATTGTTTAACAATCCAGTTCATCCATACACGCAAGCACTGCTTTCAGCTGTACCAATCCCAGATCCAATCTTGGAACGTAAAAAAGTTTTGAAAGTCTATGATCCAGACCAACATGACTACGAAACTGATAAACCGTCTATGGTTGAAATTCGTCCAGGACATTATGTTTGGGCTAACCAAGCAGAATTGGAACGCTATAAAAAAGATATGAACTAATGAAAAGTTTTATAATCTTCCTAGTATTATTCTAGAAAGGTTATGAAACTTTTTTATTTTGCAGATAAAAATTTGATAATCTTCATAAATTTGATATACTGAATACAATAAGAACTAATCTGTTAGAAATGATATGAACTACGGGAGAATCACATGGACAACCAACCAAATTTTTTTACAGGAATGGCTAGAATAATTGGGACATGCCTCTGGGTAAAAGGAATGGAAGTACTGACTGAGAAGAAGGAATCTGAGCCCAAAGCCCTAGAGGTTGCTAAATTTCTTGCGGCTTATAAAATGATATCTGCTCTGCCTAGGATTGCAGGACTTCCTAGAAAGGAAGATAAAAAATGAAATTTATTTGGGATATTTTATTTTATATCCTAGTCAAGCCACTGATTACGATTGTAGAATTCATTTGGTATCACATTTGTTTATTTTTTTATGAATTCCTTTTGAATTTGTTATATTCGATTTTTAACTGGATTTATAACTGGCTTTTTAGTTTATTTTAAAAGACTCTGAAAGAAATCAAAAGGATGAGTAATTTACTCATCCTTTTTCTATTTATCTAAATCTTTATAGATTTATTGGGATTACCTTTAAGCAAGAAGGCTGCAGTTAAAGCTAAGCTGAGACTTGCCATGAAGAGGAGTGGGCTGGCCTCTTCTCCTGTGGCAGGAAGCTGCTTGTCATTTGTAGAAATTTCACCATTGAGCTGGTTTTTATTTGCTAATGGACTAGCTTCTTCGATTTGACTTGAGCTTGGTTGTTGGACTTCTGTTTCAGTCTTGTAGACGATAGCATAAGTAGTCAAATCAATGGTGAGAAACTCAAGCATGCCATCACGAATTGTGAAATCTTGTGCTTTCAAGTCTTTTTCTGAACTGAAGCGATAGAATTCTTGGACTGTGCCAGAAATTGGTAATCGAACCAGTACAGCACCTTTTGCTTGGATTAGTTGACCATTTTCATTCTTGAGTTGAATGTTGTAGGCATCATATTTCTTGCCCAAGAGTTCTTGCTTGTGTACTTTCTGGATTTCAAGATAACTTGCTTCACCTAGCTCATTTGCTCCACTGATGACTTGAACTCCGGTAGCCTGGTCTTTTAAGGCTTTGAGTTTAAACTCAGGAAGAGAAATGATAGGCGCTTCCTGTTCTCCCGCAGTACCGAAAGGCTTAGTGTATTCAGGGATATCCACGATAGGAGCCGCTTGGTCGCTCGCAGTACCGAAAGGCTTAGTATATTCAGGAATATCTACAGTAGGCGCCGCTTGGTCGCTCGCAGTACCGATAGGCTCAGTGTACTCAGGAATATCTACGACAGGAGCCGCTTGGTCGCTCGCAGTACCGATAGGATCAGTGTATTCAGGAATATCTACGATAGGAGGCGCTTGTTCCCCTGCTGTACCGAAAGGCTTAGTATATTCAGGAATATCTACGACAGGCGCTTCCTGTTCTCCCGCAGTACCGAAAGGCTCAGTGTACTCAGGAATATCCACGATAGGAGCGTCCTGTTCTCCCGCAGTACCAATTGGGTCAGTATATTCAGGAATGGTTACAACTGGAGCAGGCTCGTCACCTTTGCTTGTAACAACTGGATCTTCTACAGGTGCAATTTCCCCTTTTGGAAAGACTGTTACAATAGTACTGCTTCGTGTTTCTCCTAGGATAGAATAAGCTTCTATTGGATTGCCAGTTTTACGTTCCGTAGTTTCAGGAATGCCGATTTCTACCTTGTTATCCTTTATGCTTAATACAGTTTGCTCGCCAGAAGTGACAAGATGATTTTCATCGACTTTTCTAAGTAAGAGAGGATCTTTGACGCCAGGGAATGTCACAGCTACAGCATCCCAGTTACCAGTTGGTAAAGTTAGGGTAATTGTCTTATCTTCTACCTTTATAGGTTCGAGGCTTGGTGTATCTAATGATACTGATGGAGCTTTTAGAATATCGAATGAATCAAGGGAGATTTTCTTTCGACCGTCTGGAGAATCTGGGTCCACTTTCAAAGTTAGGACATGGTCGCCATCTGCTAGACTAGTAAACTCTCCAATCAATGCTCCTTTTTCGGTAGCTCCGGCAGTGTAAAAGTCAAGGCTTGGCATTTCTTTTCCATCGAGAGTCACAAGTGCCTTACCAAGGGCCGATGTTTTCAGTCCATAGATACGGATACCTGTACCGGAGAATGGAATTCTTGCAGTTGCTTCAGAAGCGAGACTCTCATCTGCATTAATATCTGCATATTTCTCTGTAGAAGCATAGAGTTCCGCATCAGTCCAGTCTTTAAATGCTGAGCCGTACTGGATACGAGAATCACGATCATCTATTTTCTCTATTGTTTCTCCTTGTCCTGGGAAGACCTTGAAGTAATCTAAGGAAATTTTTGAGCGTTCACTTCCACGTCCCTTATGTTCACGCTTAACAGTGATAGTCATGAGGTGAGGGCCTGAAGATAGATTTGTATAACGACCGATTAGGACGCCCTTTTCAGTAGCACCAGCTGTATAGAAATCAAGCTCTCCAACAGATTTGCCATCGATTGTAACCTCAGCAAGTCCTAATTGAGAAGATTTGAGTCCGTAGATTTCAATTCCAGGACCATTGAAAGGAATTGTCGCGGTTGCATCCTTATCGGAATAATTCCCATTTGAGATATCGGCGTATTTTTCGGTTCCACCAAATAGTTCTGAGTCAGACCAGTCTCCAAAGGCAGCGCCATACTGAATGCGAGAGTCACGATCGTCCATGAGCTCACTAAAGGCGGAAATTGAAGCAACATCAGAAACAGGTGTTGAACGGTCTCCTAGCATAGCCTTAACGGTATAAGTATAGGCATGGCTTGAATCAATAGAACGGTCGATAAAGCGAGTTTGGTTTGTTGTAAACTCACGGACAGTAGAAGTTTGACCAGTTTCATCTTTACTTTCCCGATGGATGACATAATGAGTCGCCCCTTCAACTGTATTGAAATTGAGTTCTGCCGTCGTTGAATCTTTTCGTTGTGCGGTTAGACGGGTGATACGACCAGGGAAGTTTTCAAAGGTGATGACATCGCCCTTTTGAGTTGCAAGCTGGATGCGATTGTCTTTGATGCGGCTTGCTTGCACTTCCTTACCGTTAACCTTGACAAGGCTAGCTTCGATATTTGGATAGTCTACGACTAAATCCCCACCAACATTAGAAATGAAAGATAGCGTTTCAAGATTCTTTTCTTTCCATTTCATGCTGACTCCAAAGTTACCACGAGCGACGAGACCTGAGACTTGCCCGTCTTTCCAGGCATCTGGAAGGGCTGGTAATGGAGCGATGTAGCCTGTGTGGGATTGAAGGAGCATTTCTGCCATACCGCTGGTTGCACCAAAGTTTCCATCGATTTGGAAAGGCGCGTGCGTATCCCAGAGGTTTTCTAGAGTTGAGGATCTGAGTTGTTCTGCCAGCAAACGATGGGCACGATTTCCATCTAGGAGACGAGCCCAGAGGTTGATTTTATTAGCCTTAGACCAACCGGTACCACCATCTCCACGATGGTTTAGGGTTGCGCGTGCTGCTTCCAGATATTCAGGCTGATCTTTGCCAAATAAGGTTCCTGGGAAGAGCCCAACTAGATGAGAAACGTGACGGTGATGGTTTTCAATTCCTTCATTAGTGAATTGAGGACTGTCTTCTTCGTACCATTCCTTGATTCGGCCATCTTGGTTGATATGAAGTGGTTTGAGCTTGTCAAATTTAGCCTTCACTTCTGTCACCAAATCTTGGTCGATCTTCAGGTGATTGGCTGCCTCCATATAGTCGTGGAAGAGTTGCCAAACTAGAGATTGGTCAAAGGTATTCCCAATCGTGATAGTTCCATGCTCTGGTGAGTATGATGGAGAAGAAACCCAACGGTCACTAGATTTGTCGTAGTGCAAGAAGGAATTCCAGAACTTGGCTGTTTCCTTGAGCATTGGATAAATTTTTTCTTTGAGATAAGTTTCATCCTTGGTGAATTTGTAGTAGTCATAGACATTCTGCATCATCCAAGCATTGGCAGCAGGAGACCAACCCCAGTAATAATTCCAACCTGGAGTTGTCCAGCCAAATGGTGTCGCTTGAGTATGAACCAACCAACCGTTTTCTTGGCCTTCTTTGGATTCGATACCTGCATATTCTTTAGCAGCGATACGACCATAGTAGCGCATGTCATCAATATAATTGACCATTGGCCTAGCAGTTTCTGCAAGATTGTTCATGTAGGCAGGCCAGTAGTTCATCTGAAGGTTGACATTGAGGTGGTAATCTGAGTTCCAAGGTGGATTATCTACTGCATTCCAAACTCCCTGCAAGTTGGCAGGAAGGGCATCTGTCCGGTCACGAGAAGAACTAATGAGTAGATAACGTCCGTATTGGAAGAAGAGTTCTTCTAGTTTTTGCCCTTTTTCTGGGTTGTAGCTATGCAGAGCTTCTTTTGTAGTTTGGCTAGACTTGCTACCGCCAAGATTTAGTTGAACACGGTTGAAGAGACTTTGATAATCCTTGATGTGGTTATTTTTTAGGGTTTCATAATCTTTTGCCTTGGCAGCTTCTACGATAGACTTAACAGTATTTTCTACGTCAATATCCTTGCGATAATTGGTTTTTGGATTTTGAGCAAAGTTGGTCTTAGCACTGAGTAAAAGGGTCGCATAGCTGGCTCCGGTGACAGTCAAATAGCCATCTTGTGCAGTGACTTGTCCGTCTGTCTTGATTCCGAGATAGGAAGCAAATTTCAGACCATTGTCTTTGACAGTTCCTTTGAGCAAAATACCATTAGAATCAGTCGTAACTGCTCCTTGTTTATAATTCGAATATTCCCAGGAGTAGTCGCCATTCGCAATCAAATCTTCAGTCAAGCTATTCCAGAGTGTAAAATCAAGGGTCTTATCCCCTTTTTTACTCAAGTGGGTGACAGTAACATCGTCAGGATAGCTAGAGAAGGTTTCACGCTTAAAGTTTGTACCGTCTTGGGTATAAGAAGTGGTTGAGATGGCCTCAGAAATATCTAAGCCACGATGGTAGTCGGTAACATTCTCCAAACCTTTCTTTTGGTTGTTAAAGACCATAAAGATATCACCAAAAGATAAGTAACGACCATACTGAGAATTGTTTGGTCCGACTAGGTTGCGCTCCGCTAATTGTTTTGCTTTTTGGCGGTTTCCTTCTTCTAATGCCTTACGAATTTCTGCTAAGACCTTATAGCGGTCTTGATAGTTCCCCCCATTGTAATCGGTGCTATCCGGTTGCGGCCCACCAGACCAGAGAGTTTTTTCATTGTATTGGATTCTTTCTTGACCGATGAGCCCAAAAACCTTAGCCCCCATTTCTCCATTTCCCACTGGCAGGGCTTGTTTTTCCCAGCCGTCATAAGAAGGAGCAGTTAGTTGGTCGTAATGAAGTTGATAGTTTTCTTGCTTAGTCATAGGAAGTTCTGGTTTTTCACTCTCCTTATTTTCAGAAGGTTCAACTACAGCGTTAGTCTCTGATTGATTATTTGTTTGAGGTGTTTCCTTTTCAGGTTTTACCTCTTTGTCAGCTAATTCAGTAGAAGTTTGATTTTCTGTGCTTGGTTGATTTTCCTTATCCTCTTGAGTGGGTTCCTCTACTTTTGTATTCACTTGAACCGTAGTCTCACTGACACTTGCTTGATTTTCTTTCACTTCGATGCCATCAGCAGCTACATTCTGTGTCGCTAGAAAAACAGCTCCCAGTAGAACAGAAGCAGTTCCAACGGTCAATTTTCGGATGCTATACTTACAGGATTTTTCCCAATAGCTCTTCTCCATAAAAACTCCTTTCTCAAATCTGTAAGCGCATACATTTTATTGTAAAAAAAATAAGCCTTGCAGAAAGATGTTTCCTTTGTTTTGTATAATTTTAATATAGCAAATAAATCAATCCAATGCAAGGTTTTTTAGGAAAAACTGAATTATTTTACCAAATTTTAGTTCTTTTTTAATTTTATTAAATTAAAAAAGATCAGAGCTGAAAAAGAATCTGAGGAATGCCCTACCCTTTTGAAAGCGTAAATCAAACTAGTCAGGCGTGGGACTTTATGGTATAATATAGAAGATTCAAAAAGAAACAGGAGAAATATTATGGACCTTATTTTAGCAATTGTCTTGATTGTTTTAGCTTTTCTTGGTGGAGCTCTTGGAGGAATGTACTTGGTGCGCAAGCAAATTGAAAAAGAATTTGCTGATAACCCACGTTTGAATGCAGAAGCAGTTCGTACTCTGTTGAGTGCAAATGGTCAAAAACCAAGCGAAGCTAAGGTACAACAAGTTTACCACCAAATCATTCGCCAACAAAAAGCAGCCCTTGCTAACAATAAAAAGAAATAAATAGGAAAAGTCTGGGATGAAAATTCCAGACTTCTCACTATGTTCAACTGATATTTAAGGATAAGACTTTTTCCTTGCATTCTATTGATATTTGATTATGATTAAGAGGGAGATAGTCTGGAGTCTACCAGTCTGTCAGAAATTTCAACGAGAAATGTAACGATAATGAACTATCAATCAGAAAAATAAGACTAGAAAGAAGACTGTATGGATAATCGACCAATTGGTTTTTTGGATTCGGGCGTTGGAGGCTTGACCGTTGTACGTGAGCTCATGCGCCAGCTTCCTCATGAAGAAATCGTCTATATTGGAGATTCGGCACGGGCACCTTACGGGCCTCGTCCTGCTGAGCAAATTCGTGAATATACTTGGCAGTTGGTCAACTTTCTTTTGACTAAGGATGTCAAGATGATTGTCATCGCTTGTAATACTGCAACAGCAGTTGTTTGGGAAGAAATTAAATCCAAACTCGATATTCCTGTTCTTGGAGTGATTTTACCGGGCGCTTCAGCTGCTATCAAAACAAGTCAGGGTGGGAAAATCGGTGTGATTGGAACAGCGATGACAGTACAATCAGATATCTATCGTCAAAAAATTCATGACCTAGATCCAAATTTGCAAGTTGAAAGTTTGGCCTGCCCTAAGTTTGCTCCCTTGGTTGAGTCTGGTGCCCTTTCAACCAGTGTGACCAAGAAAGTAGTTTATGAAACCTTGCGTCCATTAGTGGGCAAGGTAGACAGTTTGATTTTGGGTTGTACCCACTACCCGCTCCTCAGCCCCATTATCCAAAATGTGATGGGACCGGAAGTGAAACTGATTGATAGTGGAGCAGAGTGTGTACGGGATATTTCTGTCTTACTCAATTATTTCGAGATTAATCGTGGCCGCGATGCAGGGCCTCTACAACACCGTTTTTATACGACTGCAAATAGCCATAGTTTTGCTCAGATTGGAGCGGAATGGCTAGAAAAAGAGATTCATGTGGAGCATGTAACATTATGACAAACAAAATTTATGAATACAAGGATGACCAGGACTGGTATGTAGGTGTCTGGGACGTCTACGGTGGAATCTATAGCCTCATAAAAGATCCTCTTGATCTCGATTTTATGGATTTGGCTCGCATTTTCCGTGATGAGGAAAATGGTTTTCCAATCACGATTACGGTAATGCGCCGGTCTTCCAACTTCCGCTTGCTATCTTTTATCGTTGAGATTTTAAATGCAGAAGCCGGTCGAAACTTGGAAGTCATTCAACGCCAAGGTGCCTTGCTCTTAGTTGAAAATGGACAACTCTTGCATGTGGAATTACCTAAAGAAGGAGTAGATGTCGAAGCCTTCTTTGAAACTAGCAAAGTCAGAGAAACCTTGTTGATAGCGACTCGTAATGAAGGGAAGACCAAGGAATTTCGTGCTATCTTTGACAAACTTGGATATGATGTGGAGAATCTCAATGATTACCCAGATCTGCCTGAAGTTGCTGAAACTGGTATGACCTTTGAAGAAAATGCTCGCCTTAAGGCTGAAACCATTTCCAAATTGACAGGTAAGATGGTTCTGGCGGATGATTCTGGTCTTAAAGTAGATGTTCTTGGCGGATTGCCAGGGGTCTGGTCAGCTCGTTTCGCAGGAGTAGGGGCAAGTGATCAAGAAAACAATGCCAAACTCTTGCACGAATTAGCCATGGTCTTTGAACTCAAGGACCGTTCGGCACAATTCCACACCACTTTGGTTGTGGCTAGCCCAGGTAAGGAAAGCTTGGTGGTCGAAGCTGATTGGCCAGGCTACATTAACTTTGAACCTAAGGGTGAAAATGGTTTTGGCTATGATCCTCTTTTCCTAGTAGGAGAAACAGGCAAGTCATCAGCTGAATTAACCCTTGAAGAAAAAAATAGTCAATCTCACCGTGCCTTAGCCGTTAAGAAACTTTTGGAGGTATTTCCATCATGGCAAAGCAAACCATCATTGTAATGAGCGACTCCCATGGAGATAGCTTGATTGTAGAAGAAATACGTGATCGCTATCTTGGGAAAGTTGATGCCATTTTTCACGATGGTGACTCGGAGCTTCGCCCAGATTCACCACTCTGGGAAGGAATTCAGGTAGTTAGAGGAAACATGGATTTCTATTCAGATTATCCAGAACGCTTAGTGACTCAACTGGGTCCTACCAAGATTATCCAGACTCACGGACACTTATTTGACATTAACTTCAATTTCCAAAAACTAGATTTCTGGGCTCAAGAGGAAGATGCTGATATCTGTCTCTATGGTCACTTGCATGTACCAAATGCTTGGATGGAAGGGAAGACCCTCTTTCTAAATCCAGGTTCTATCAGCCAACCACGTGGGACCATCAGAGAATGTCTCTACGCTCGTGTGGAAATTGATGACAGCTATTTCAAAGTGGACTTTTTGACACGTGATCATGATGTTTATCCAGGCTTGTCCAAGGAGTTTGCTCGATGATTGCCAAAGAATTTGAACTCTTTTTGCTGGAACAAGAGGAAACCTTTTTGACTCCTGCTGAAAATTTGGCTGTGCTCATTGATACTCACAATGCAGATCATGCAATTCTCCTCCTTAGCCAGATGACTTATACACGAGTTCCAGTAGTGACTGCTGAGAAAAAATTTGTTGGGACTATAGGGCTTAGAGATATTTTTGCATACCAAATGGAGCAGGGTTTGAGTCAGGATGTCATAGCAGATATGGATATCGTTCACATGACAAAGAAGGATGTGGCAGTGGTTAATCCAGATTATACACTGACGGATGTTTTACATAAGCTAGTGGATGAGTCTTTCCTGCCAGTCGTTGGTAAGGATGGTCTTTTCCAAGGAATTATCACACGAAAATCAATCCTTAAGGCTGTCAATGCACTTCTGCATGATTTTAGTAAGGAATATGAGATTCGAAGCAAATGAGAGAATGGATTTTAACATTTTTAGAAGAAAAGCAAAATCTATCTAGTAATTCTAAACAGTCTTATAAATATGACTTGGAGCAGTTTTTAGATCTTATTGGAGGACGAATTTCTGAGACAAGTTTAAAAATCTATCAAGCACAACTTTCAAATTTTAAAATGAGTGCCCAAAAGCGTAAAGTTTCCGCCTGCAATCAATTTCTTTACTTTTTATATCAGAAAGGAAAGATTGGCACCTTTTATCGTTTGGAATTGCCGAAACAGGCTGAGAAAAAACAAGTCAAGTCAGAGCTTTTAGACTTGAGTTCTTTCTGGCAAGAAAGTACCTATCCAGAAGGGCGTTTAATAGCCTTATTGATAGTTGAATTGGGCCTCTTGCCTAGTGAAATTCTAGCCATAAAAATAAGTGATGTGAATCTAGATTTTCAAGTGTTGAGAATCAATAAAGCCTCTCAACAAAGAATCTTGAGTCTTCCCACAAAATTACTTGCAGAGTTAGAACCCTTGATGGGACAGACCTACATCTTTGAAAAAGCTGGGAAGCCATACTCTCGTCAATGGGCCTTTCGTCAGTTAGAAGCCTTTCTAAAGGAAAAAGGTTTTGCAGATTTATCGGCTCAAGGATTGAGAGAACAGTTTATACTGAGACAAATTGAAGAGAAGGTTGACTTGTATGACATCGCCAAAAAATTGGGATTAAAAACAGTCATGACCTTAGAAAAATATAGATAATGGATATTAAATTAAAAGATTTTGAAGGGCCTTTGGACTTGCTCTTACACTTGGTTTCAAAGTATCAGATGGATATCTATGATGTACCGATTACAGAAGTTATTGAGCAGTATCTAGCCTACATATCAACCTTACAAGCCATGCGTTTAGAAGTAGCAGGTGGATATATGGTGATGGCTAGCCAACTGATGCTGATCAAAAGTCGTAAGCTCTTGCCAAAGGTTGCGGAAGTGTCTGATTTAGAGGATGACCTTGAACAGGACCTTCTTTCTCAAATCGAAGAATACCGCAAGTTTAAACTTTTGGGAGAGCAGTTGGAAGTGAAGCACCAAGAACGAGCTCAATATTACTCAAAAGCACCGACAGAGTTAATTTACGAAGATGCTGAACTTGTGCATGATAAGACCACGATCGATCTTTTCTTAGCCTTTTCAACCTTACTGACCAAGAAAAAGGAAGAATTCTCGAAAAACCATACAACCATTTTACGAGATGAGTATAAGATTGAGGATATGATGGTCATTGTTCGGGAAGCCTTGGTAGAAGGGCAACAACTATGCCTACAGGATTTGTTTAAAGAAACCAAGGATTTGCAAGAGGTTATTACACTTTTTTTAGCAACCTTAGAGTTGATTAAAACCCAAGAAATTCTCTTGATTCAAAAAGAGAGTTTTGGAGATATTTATCTCATAAAAAAGAATGAGGAAAATCAAGTAGAGCAAAGTCAGGCTTGATTGAGAGGAAGTATGAGTACTTTAGCAAAAATAGAAGCGCTCCTGTTTGTGTCAGGTGAAGATGGGATTAGGGCTCGCCAGTTGGCAGAACTCTTATCGCTTCCACCAACAGGAATTCAGCAAAGCTTAGAAAAATTAGCCAAAAAGTATGAAAAAGACCAGGATTCTAGTTTGGCCCTGATTGAGACAGGAGGTGCCTACAGATTGGTAACCAAGCCTCAATTTGCTGATGTTTTAAAAGAATATTCTAAGGCGCCAATCAACCAGAGCCTATCTCGGGCTGCGCTTGAAACCTTGTCCATCATTGCTTATAAGCAGCCTATCACACGTATAGAAATCGATGCTATTCGTGGGGTAAATTCGAGCGGGGCCTTAGCTAAGTTACAGGCCTTTGACTTGATACGAGAAGATGGAAAGAAAGAAGTTCTTGGTCGCCCTAATCTCTATGTAACTACGGATTATTTTCTAGATTACATGGGTATTAACCATTTGGAAGAATTGCCTGTGATTGATGAGCTTGAAATTCAAGCACAAGAAAGCCAATTATTTGGTGAAAGGATAGAAGAAGATGAGAATCAATAAGTATATTGCCCACGCAGGAGTGGCCAGTAGGAGAAAAGCAGAGGAGTTGATCAAGCAAGGCTTGGTAACTGTTAACGGTCAGGTAGTACGTGAATTAGCGACAACCATTAAGTCTGGTGATAAGGTTGAGGTTGAGGGCCAACCCATCTATAACGAAGAAAAGGTTTACTATCTGCTCAATAAACCACGCGGAGTGATTTCTAGTGTGACAGATGATAAGGGACGTAAGACGGTTGTTGATCTTTTGCCTAATGTGAAAGAGCGTATCTACCCTGTAGGACGTTTGGACTGGGATACATCAGGTGTCTTGATTTTGACAAATGATGGTGACTTTACCGATGAGATGATTCACCCACGTAATGAAATCGATAAGGTCTATGTGGCGCGTGTAAAAGGGATTGCTAACAAGGAAAATCTCCGCCCCTTAACTCGTGGTCTTGAGATTGATGGCAAGAAGACTAAGCCGGCCGTCTACGAAATTCTCAAAGTAGATCCTGTTAAAAACCGTTCTGTTGTACAGTTGACCATCCATGAAGGACGTAACCATCAGGTTAAAAAGATGTTTGAAGCAGTTGGGCTTCAAGTGGATAAGTTGTCTCGGACACGTTTTGGACACTTAGACTTGACAGGTCTCCGTCCAGGAGAATCCCGTCGTCTTAACAAAAAAGAAATCAGCCAACTACACACCATGGCTGTAACAACTAATAAATAATGAAACGAATTTTAATTGCGCCTGTGCGCTTTTACCAACGCTTTATATCCCCTGCATTCCCACCTTCTTGTAGATTTGAGCCTACTTGTTCAAATTACATGATTCAGGCTATTGAAAAGCATGGATTTAAGGGGGTTCTGATGGGATTGGCACGGATATTGCGATGTCATCCTTGGTCTGAAATAGGTAAAGACCCCGTACCAGATCACTTTTCTTTAAAGAGAAATTCAAAATAAAAAGAATCACAGTCGTGATTCTTTTTTGGTGTAAGAAGTAAGCTGATCACTAAAATGTCGATTTCTACTACCGTTCTCCTATAAAAAGTGGTAAAATGGTTGAAAGAAAGAAGGGACTAAAATGACAACATTATTTTCTAAAATCAAAGAAGTAACAGAGCTTTCTGCTATCTCAGGTCATGAAGCACCTGTACGCGCTTATCTTCGTGAGAAGATAACTCCTCACGTGGATGAAGTAGTGACTGATGGCCTAGGTGGTATTTTTGGTATCAAACATTCAGAAGTTGCGAATGCACCTCGCGTCTTGGTAGCATCTCATATGGATGAAGTTGGTTTCATGGTTAGTGAAATCAAAGCAGATGGGACCTTCCGAGTAGTCAGTATTGGTGGTTGGAACCCAATGGTTGTTAGCAGCCAACGCTTTAAACTCTTCACACGTGAAGGACGTGAAATACCGGTAATTTCGGGTTCAGTTCCTCCACATTTGACTCGTGGCACAGGTGGCCCAACCATGCCAGCTATTTCAGATATCGTTTTTGATGGTGGTTTTGCTGATAAGGCTGAGGCTGAAAGTTTTGGTATCCGTCCTGGTGACACCATCGTTCCAGATAGTAGTGCGATTCTAACTGCTAATGAAAAAAATATCATCTCAAAAGCATGGGATAACCGTTATGGTGTTCTCATGGTTAGCGAATTGGCTGAAAACTTGTCAGGTCAAAAACTAGGCAATGAACTTTATCTTGGTGCCAATGTCCAAGAGGAAGTTGGACTTCGTGGTGCCCATGCATCTACAACAAAATTTGATCCAGAAGTATTCCTTGCGGTGGATTGTTCACCTGCTGGTGATGTTTATGGTGGTCAAGGTAAGATTGGTGATGGAACCTTGATTCGTTTCTACGATCCAGGTCACTTGCTCCTTCCAGGTATGAAGGATTTCCTTTTGACAACTGCTGAAGAAGCTGGAATCAAGTATCAATACTACTGTGGAAAAGGTGGAACTGACGCAGGTGCAGCTCATCTGAAAAATGGTGGTGTCCCATCAACAACAATCGGTGTTTGTGCCCGTTATATCCACTCTCACCAAACCCTTTATGCAATGGACGATTTCCTTGAAGCTCAAGCTTTCTTACAAGCCTTGGTTAAAAAATTGGATCGTTCTACAGTAGATTTAATCAAAAATTATTAAACAGAAATGATGGAGGTAATAGGGATGGAAGAACCAAACCTAGAAACCTTGATACGGGATCTTTACAATCATGCCCGTCAAAACCTGAGTGAGGATTTAGTGGCTGCGCTCCTAGAGACTGCTAAGCAATTGCCCAGCACTAATGAGCGCTTGCTTGCAGTCCGACTTTCAGGGCTAGTCACACTTGAACTACTCAAGAATCCTAGAACACCTTCGCCAGAGTTAGTCAATCTGGCCCGCTTTATCAAAAAGGAAGAAGCGAGATACAAGGGTGCAGCCGCATCTTCATTTATGATTGGAGAGCTATTTAAAATGCTTTGATTCGAAAGAATCAAAGCATTTTTTTCGTTTTAAATTTGTTCTGCCAAAACCTTTTCAGCAAGGTTCATAGCGTGGTCTGATACACGAGTGTAATGTGAAATAATATCGATAAAGTTGACACCTGCTTGAGGAGAACATTCACCGTTATTTAGACGTTTGATGTGAGTCTTACGAAGGACACGTTCCATGTTGTTGATGTCTTCGTGTCGCTCGACAAGAGCTTGAGCTTTCTCGAGGTCGTTGTTTTCCACACTCTCAAGAGCATCTTTGACGAAATCACTAGTTTTAAGATAAATCTCTGCTAGTTCTTCTAAGGCAGCCTCAGAGAATTGAACATTCTTGCGTTGCAAGTAATCGTTAAGATTGAGCAGGGCTTCTGCGTGGTCTCCGATACGTTCCAAGTCTCGTGAAGAGTCAAGGATATTTGTTAAGACTTCACTCTCTTTTTGGCTCAAAGCTTCACCAGATAAACTAATGAGGTAACGAGTCAATTTTTCATCAATGGTATTGATAGCTTCTTCAGTCTTATGTCCCTTTTCTGCAACTTTTTCATTAGAGTTGATGATATAGTCGTAAGAGAGATCAAAGGCTTTCGCAGCATAATTACCCAAGTGTAGAAGTTCTTTTTTAGCATTTCCAAGAGCGATAGACGGAGCTTGTTTGATCAGTTGCTCATCAAGGTAAAGTGGCTCGTATTTGACAACTTCGTCTTCTCCAGGGATAAGTTTGGTTACCATGAAGGCAAGAGCTCCGATGAATGGAAACTGAATGATTGTATTGGTAATGTTAAAGGTTCCGTGGGCGAAGGCAATGGTCATTTCTGGAGCTAGATTTAAGAAACTCTCAAACCATTGGATTAAGCCTGTAAACGGAACGAGGAAGATAATACAGATAACAGTCCCGATAACGTTAAAGGCCACATGGGCTGCCGCCACACGTTTGGCTGCAATATTAGCACCCAAAGAAGCGATAATAGCAGTGATAGTAGTTCCAATGTTATCTCCAAAGAGCACTGGTAGGGCTCCTTGAAGGTCAATCAGATTGCTAGCGTAGAGATTTTGTAGAATCCCGATGGTCGCTGAGGAGGCTTGAATCAGAAGGGTTAAACCAGTTCCGACAAGAACACCCAATATTGGATTTTTACTAAGTTCTACCATGTAGTCTTTAAAGACTTGTAAATCCTTAAGGGGTTCCATAGCGCCACTCATAAGATTGAGGGCAAAGAAGATACCACCGACACCAAAGACAATTCGTCCGATGTTATTGATGGTTCTATTTTTTGTGAAGAAGAGACAGACTGCTCCGAGAAAGAGCATAGGTAATGCGTAGTCTCCCAATTTAAAACCAATGATAAAGGATGTGACAGTTGTTCCAATATTGGCTCCCATAACAATCCCAATAGCCTGACGTAAAGTCAATAGTCCAGCACTAACCAGACCAACTGTAATAACCGTAACACCTGAACTCGATTGAATCAGGGCAGTCATCCCAATTCCAACTAAAATTCCAAAGAAAGGATTGCTAGTATATTTGTCAATGTAAAATCGAAGACGATCTCCAGCTGCTTGTTGCAAACCGTCCCCCATGGTTTTGATACTATATAAGAATAGTCCCAGGCCACCTAAAAAGTGAAATGCAATTTCCTGCCAATTAATGGACATTTTATTTTCCCTCCGAAAACTAATCGCGGAATTTATCCCATTCTATTTTAAAGGATTCTAAGCAATCTAACAAGTAGTAAACGCATTTTTTTAGAAAAATATCATTAAAAAGTAAAAAAAACAATTGATTGTCTAATTTATATCATTTATTCACCCCTTTATAGATATTTTAGGATGACTGTTGACTCTACTTATAAATATCATAAAATAAAAATGAACAGTTCTGCTATTTTAAGGGCAGTTACTTTTTAAAATAAAAATAAAGCGCTTACTTTTTGGAAGTGAAAGGAGAAAAAATGAAGAATCCATTTTTTGAGAAACGTTGCCGCTATAGTATTCGAAAATTATCAGTGGGTGCCTGCTCTTTGATGATTGGTTCGGTTTTATTTGCCAACCAAGCTCTAGCAGAAGAAGTTGCAATCCCAGCGAATGAAACAAGGACTACTGCTGTGGCTACAGAGCAAGCATCGCCTGCCCCATCAGAGCAAGCAACTACAGCTTCACCTGAGGTATTAAAGCAGTTGGAAGAGACAGAAAACAAGATTAGTGAACAACCTATTTCAGAAGAAAAACCAACCTTGGACCAATTGACTGCAGCTGATAAGGAAGTAGCTAGTCCGGTTGCTGAAGCGCCTAAGGCTGAAGAAGCACCTGTAGCTGCAGAAAATAAGGCTGAAGAAGCACCTGTGGCTACAGAAAATAAGGCTGAAGAGAAAGCAACTGTTTCAGATGTTCCTAAGAAAGAAGAAAAAAGCCTTCGACCAAAAGAAATTAAGTTTGACACTTGGGAAGATTTGTTGAAATGGGAACCAGGTGCCCGTGAAGACGACGCTATTAATCGTTCTTCAGTTGAATTGGCTAAACGTTACCGTGGGCATGTAGTCAACGAAAAAGCCAATAAGGACGCTAAGGTTGAAGCTCTTGCTAACACCAACTCTAAGGCTAAAGACCACGCTTCTGTAGGTGGTGAAGAGTTTAAAGCCTATGCTTTTGACTACTGGCAATACTTGAATTCAATGGTCTTCTGGGAAGGACTCGTACCAACTCCGGACGTGATTGATGCTGGTCACCGTAATGGTGTCCCTGTATTGGGTACACTCTTCTTCAACTGGTCTAATAGTATTGCAGACCAAGAAAAATTTGCCGAAGCCCTTAAACAAGACGAAGATGGAACTTTCCCTATCGCTCGTAAGTTGGTTGATTTGGCTAAATACTATGGATTTGATGGATATTTTATCAACCAAGAAACAACAGGAGATATCGTAACGCCTCTTGGTAAGAAAATGCGTGACTTCATGCTCTATACCAAGGAATATTCGGCTCAAGTCAATCATCCAGTGAAATATTCTTGGTACGATGCCATGACCTATGAATATGGTCGTTATCATGAAGATGGTTTGGGTGAATACAATTACCAATTCATGGAAAAAGAGGGAGACAAGGTTCCTGCGGATCACTTCTTTGCCAACTTTAACTGGACCAAAGAGAAAAATGACTACTCTGTAACTATGGCTAAATGGCTTGGACGTAGTCAGTACGATGTCTTTGCAGGTTTGGAATTGCAACAAGGTGGTTCCTACAAGACAAAAGTGAAATGGGATGCCCTTCTAGATGAAAATGGCAAGCTCCGCTTATCACTTGGACTCTTTGCTCCAGATACAATTACTAGTCTTGGTAAGACAGGCGAAGACTATCATAAGAATGAAAACATCTTCTTTACAGGTTATCAAGGAGATCCAACTGGTCAAAAACCAGAGGACAAGGACTGGTACGGGATTGCCAACCTTGTAGCTGACCGTACACCAGCAGTAGGCCGTACCTTTACAACATCCTTTAACACAGGACATGGTAAAAAATGGTTTGTAGACGGCAAAGTTTCTAAGGATTCTGAATGGAACTATCGTTCTGTATCAGGTATCTTGCCTACATGGCGCTGGTGGCAAACTTCATCAGGTGCTAAACTTCAAGCTGACTATGACTTTGAAGATGCCTACAATGGTGGTAACTCACTTAAGATTGCGGGTGATTTAGCTGAAAATACCAACCAAGATGTTCGCCTTTACTCTACAAAACTGGAAGTAACAGATAAAACAAAACTCCGTGTCGCTCATAAAGGTGGTAAGGGAAGCAAGGTCTATGTAGAGTTTGCAACTCAGAAAAACTATACTTATGGTGGAGAGAATGCTCGTAAAGAGCTGACTCTATCTGACGATTGGACAAAAGATGAATTTGATTTGAGTGCCTTGGCAGGTCAGACTATTTACGGTATCAAGCTCACTTTTGAAAATACTGCTGCTCTTAAGGGCTATCAATTTAACTTGGGTGAGTTGACTGTAACAGATAATCAAGTGGCTCCTCAAGCACCAACAGCTCTTAAAGTAGCTAAACAATCCCTTAAAAATGCCCAAGAAGCGGAAGCCATTGTCCAATTTACTGGAAATAAAGATGCTGATTTCTATGAAGTTTATGAGAAGGATGGCGATGCTTGGCGCCTATTGACAGGCTCATCTGCCACTACGATCTACCTACCAAAAGTTAGCCGTTCAGCTAGTGCAATTGGTACTAGTCAGGAGTTGAAGGTTGTCGCAGTTGGTAAGAATGGTCTTCGCTCTGAGGCAGCAACTACAAACTTTGACTGGGGAATGACTGTCCAAGACACAAGTCTTCCAAGACCATTAGCAGAAAATATTGTTCCAGGAGCGACTGTTATCGGAAGTACCTTCCCAGACACAGAAGGCGGCGAAGGTATCGAAGGTATGTTGAATGGAACTATCACTAGCTTATCTGATAAATGGTCTTCTGCTCAGTTGAGTGGTAGCGTTGATATCCGTTTGACACAACCACGCCGTGTCGTTAGATGGGTCATGGACCATGCCGGTGCTGGTGGAGAATCTGTCAACGATGGTTTGATGAATACTAAGGATTTTGACCTCTACTATAAGGATGAAGCTGGAGAATGGAAACTAGCCAAGGCTGTTCGTGGCAATAGAGCCCATGTTTCAGATATTACCCTTGATAGCCCAATTACAGCGCAAGACTGGCGTTTGCACGTTATTACATCTGACAATGGAACACCATGGAAAGCCATTCGTATCTACAACTGGAAGATGTATGAAACTCTTGATACGGAGAGCCAAAACATTCCAATGGCTAAAGTTGTAGCGCGTGTTCTAACGGACAATAAGATTCAACTTGGATTCTCAGAAGTTCCTGCTGGAGCAACAATTACAGTCTATGACAAGGCAGACTCACAAACTCCAATCGCTACCTTAAATACGGTAGTTGGAGGAGATTTGGCAACAGAACCATTGAGCTTTGAAAAACGTCCAAGCCTTCTTTACTATCGTACACAATTGCCAGGGAAAGAAATCAGTAATACTCTTGCTGTGACTATTCCTCAGGATGAAAGAAAGATTAAAGCTGTCAGTCTAGAAGTAGCACCTAAAAAGACAACTTACCAAGATGGCGAGGAATTGAATCTCAAAGGTGGTCTTCTACGTGTCAAATATGAGGGAGAAGAAGCAGACGAAGTCATCAACCTCAGTCATGCAGGTGTAGTTGTTAACGGCTATGATACTCATCACCATGGTGAACAAGAGTTGACAGTGACCTATCTTGGTCTTCCAGTTGCAGGAAGCTTCAAGGTTCAAGTGACTGGTGAAGAAGCTGGTCCAAAAGAAGTCGCAGCCTTATATATTAGTAAACAACCGAAGATTGATTACTTTGTAGGCGATGCTCTTGATTTATCAGAAGGACGCTTCAAGGTCTTGTATGACGATGAAACTGAGACAGAACATAGCTTTACAGACAAAGGAGTCGAAATTACAGGCTATGATCCTCAAAAGACAGGCCGTCAAAAACTTGAGTTGCACTATCAAGGACAAACTGTCGAATTTGATGTTCTAGTATCACCTAAGGCAGCCATTAACGACGAATATCTGAAACAAGAAATCACATCTGCTCAAGGACGCAAAGAAACATTAGCTTATACATTTGCGGATGCAGCAAAACAAGTAGCTTTTGTTGAGAAGCTTGATGCAGCAAAAGCTATCTTAGAAAACCACGATGCTAGTCAAGAAGCGGTCAACCAAGCCCTGAACGATTTAAAACAAGCAGGTGCAGACTTGGATGGTGTACAGCTTTATCAAACAGCTAAGGAAGAGCTTGAAACTCTTCTAGGAAAAGTTCGTGAGAAAAATGCAGACGATCCAATCATCGCTCAAGCAGAAACTCTTATTGGCTCAACAAATCCAAGTCCAGAAGCATTTGCGGACATGAAAGAAAAGCTGAATAAGAAACTAGCTCCTGCAGAAGAAAGCCACCATGTAGGTAGCTTAGAAGAAGGTGAAACTGCTCCAACAGTTGAAGCTCTACCTGAGCTAGTGGTTGAAACAGAAACTCAAGCCTTCGAACGCCAAGAACGTCCGTCAGGAGACCTCTTGTTGGGTGAACGTAGAATCGTTCAGGAAGGTGTAGAAGGTCAAACTCGTCGTCTGATTGAAGTTGATACCAAAGGCAACCACACTCTTCTTGAGACAGAAGTAGTCAAGGAAGCAGTTGCAGAAATCACTGAAGTTGGTACCAAGGTAGAAAGCCGTGTTCAACCGCTAGACGGAGTCAAAGATTTGACTATCAGCAATCCAGCATTGGTGATTGAAGAAGAAAAAGTTGCATACGGCCATGAAGAACGAGTAAATCCTAGCCTTCAAGCAGGAGAACGTCGTATCGTTCAGGCAGGTGTAGAAGGTCAGACTCGTCGTCTGATTGAAGTAGATACAGAAGGCAACCGCACTCTTCTTGAGACAGAAGTAGTTAAGGAAGCAGTGGCTGAGATTACTGAAGTTGGTACCAAGGTAGAGAGCCGTGTTCAACCACTAGACGGAGTCAAAGATTTGACCATTAGCAATCCAGCATTAGTGGTTGAGGAAGAAAAGGTTGCATACGGCCATGAAGAACGAGTAAATCCTAGTCTTAAAGCAGGAGAACGTCGCTTGGTTCAAGCAGGAGTTGAAGGACTTCGTCGAAATCTGGTAGAGGTTGACACTGAAGGTAACCGCAGTCTTAAGGGAACAGAGCTTATCAAAGAAACTGTTACTGAGATTGTTGAGATTGGGCCAAAAGTGGATGTCCAAGATGACAAACCTCTTACACTTGCTCCAGTAGCACAAGCAGCTAAGCAGGAACCAGCAAAAGCAGAAGCACAAGCTGAAAAACCTGAAGGAAAACAACTTCCAAGTACAGGTGAAGGAGTAGATACAAATCTTCTGGCTCTTGGATTGGTTGGAGTTCTAGGTGGTTTTGGACTTCTCGCTCAAAAGAAAAAAGAAGAGTAAGCTAGAATTTTGATCTAAAATTGACTTCATACAATAAAAAAGATTTGACTTTTAATGGTCAAATCTTTTTTGCATAGTAGATGAGGAAAAAATTGTGGTGTATACTGTCATAGCTTCAAAGGCTGTCCTTATTTAATCTTGTGAAATGGTTGGGGAAAAGTTTAAGGTTTTGCTATCTCTTTTATTGATTTTGTGATATAATTAACACGTAAAAAAAAAGAAGGAGTCATATCTAATGGCAAAATTGACTGTTAAAGACGTTGACTTGAAAGGGAAAAAAGTTCTCGTTCGTGTTGACTTCAACGTACCTGTAAAAGATGGCGTGATCACTAACGATAACCGTATCACTGCAGCTCTTCCAACTATCAAGTACATCCTTGAACAAGGTGGACGTGCAATCCTCTTCTCTCACCTTGGACGTGTGAAAGAAGAAGCAGACAAAGAAGGTAAATCACTTGCTCCTGTAGCTGCTGACTTGGCTGCTAAATTGGGTCAAGAAGTTACATTCCTTCCAGGTGTTACTCGTGGTGCTGAATTGGAAGCAGCGATTAACGCTCTCGAAGATGGACAAGTTCTCTTGGTAGAAAACACTCGTTTTGAAGATGTTGACGGCAAGAAAGAATCTAAAAACGATCCTGAACTTGGTAAATACTGGGCATCACTTGGAGATGGTATCTTTGTAAACGATGCATTCGGTACAGCTCACCGTGCACACGCATCTAACGTTGGTATCTCAGCAAACGTTGAAAAAGCAGTTGCTGGATTCCTTCTTGAAAACGAAATTGCCTACATCCAAGAAGCAGTTGAAGCTCCAGAACGCCCATTCGTGGCTATCCTTGGTGGTTCAAAAGTTTCAGACAAGATCGGTGTTATCGAAAACTTGCTTGAAAAAGCTGATAAAGTTCTTATCGGTGGTGGGATGACTTACACATTCTACAAAGCGCAAGGTATCGAAATCGGTAACTCACTTGTAGAAGAAGACAAATTGGATGTGGCGAAAGCTCTTCTTGAAAAATCAAACGGCAAATTGATTTTGCCAGTTGACTCAAAAGAAGCAAACGCATTTGCTGACTACACTGAAGTGAAAGACACTGAAGGTGAAGCAGTAGATCCAGGATTCCTTGGTCTTGATATCGGTCCTAAATCAATCGCTAAATTCGACCAAGAATTGACTGGTGCGAAAACAGTTGTATGGAATGGTCCTATGGGTGTATTTGAAAACCCTGACTTCCAAGCTGGTACAATCGGTGTGATGGACGCTATCGTGAAACAACCAGGCGTTAAATCAATCATCGGTGGTGGTGATTCAGCTGCCGCAGCTATCAACCTTGGACGTGCAGACAAATTCTCATGGATCTCTACTGGTGGTGGTGCTTCTATGGAACTCCTTGAAGGTAAAGAACTTCCAGGACTTGCAGCTTTGACTGAAAAATAAGAATATAAAAAAGGAGGCTGGGACAAAAGTTCTAGCCTCTCAATTGTCTTTGGATTTTTGAGCAGGACGCAGTGGTTGAGTGATCTCTTCTACGCTGATTTCATCAGCTTTTACAGCCCTACTCAACTGTGCGGAGGTGGGACGACGAAATC
>NZ_JUUZ01000011.1 GCF_001074155.1 Streptococcus pseudopneumoniae | reverse complement strand
CTGTGCGGAGGTGGGACGACGAAATCGAATTCTAACGAATTACCGATTTCTGTCCCACTCTCTTTTTTATTTGCGTTTTTTCTTAGCTTTTTTCATTTTGTTGGCCATGCGTTTCATGGATTGTTTCATGGCAAATTCACCGATTTTACCCTTGAGACCTCCACCAAACATCTGGCTCATATCGGGCATTCCAGCTCCTCCGAGAGCAGACATATCCGGCATGCCACCTTGTCCCATCATACCTTCAAGGGCGGACATATCCATGCCACCAGGCATGTTTTTAGGAAGGTTGTTAGGGTTGATGCCCATTTGCTTCATCATCTTGTTCATGTCACCAGACATGACACCTTGCATGAGTTGTTTAGCTTGGTTAAAGTCTTTGATGAACTTGTTGACATCGATAAAGGTATTACCAGAACCAGCTGCAATACGACGACGACGGCTTGGAGTGAGCAAATCTGGATTTTCACGTTCTTCAGGAGTCATAGAAGACACGATAGCACGTTTGCGAGCTATTTGTTTTTCATCCACCTTCATGTTTTGGACAGCTGGATTGTTGGCCATACCAGGAATCATCTTGAGCAAATCTTCCATTGGTCCCATATTTTGTACCTGATCCAACTGATCAATGAAATCGTTGAAATCAAAGGTATTTTCACGCATTTTTTCAGCCATTTCAAGGGCTTTTTGCTCATCGTATTCTTGGGAAGCTTTCTCAATCAGAGTCAGCATATCTCCCATACCGAGAATACGGCTTGCCATACGGTCAGGGTGGAAGGTTTCAATGTCGCTAATCTTTTCACCAGTACCAGTGAATTTGATTGGTTTTCCAGTAATGTGACGAACAGAAAGGGCAGCACCACCACGAGTATCACCATCAATCTTGGTAAGGATGACACCGGTAACTTCTAATTGGGCGTTAAATTCACGCGCAACGTTTGCAGCTTCTTGACCAATCATGGCATCGATGACGAGAAGGATTTCATTTGGTTGAGCAAGAGCTTTAACATCACGGAGCTCGTTCATAAGAAGTTCGTCAATTTGCAAACGACCGGCCGTATCAATCAAAACATAGTCGTTATGGTTGGCTTTAGCTTGCTCCAAACCTTGGCGAACAATCTCCACTGCAGGAACTTCAGTTCCAAGAGCAAAGACAGGAACATCAATTTGTTGTCCTAGTGTTTTAAGCTGGTCAATAGCTGCAGGACGATAGATGTCGGCCGCAATCATCAGAGGACGAGCATCCTCTTCTTTTTTGAGTTTGTTAGCAAGTTTTCCAGCGAAGGTTGTTTTACCAGCCCCCTGCAAACCAACCATCATGATGATTGTAGGAATCTTAGGAGACTTGATAATCTCAGCTGTATCAGAACCAAGAACTTCCGTCAACTCTTCATTAACAATCTTGATGATTTGTTGAGCTGGATTGAGGGTATCAATGACTTCGTGCCCAATCGCACGTTCACGAACTTTTTTGATAAAATCCTTGACAACTGGAAGAGCAACGTCGGCTTCTAAAAGAGCCAGACGAATTTCCTTGGTTGCTTCTTGGATATCACTCTCTGTGATTTTTCCTTTTTTACGTAGATTTTTAAAGACGTTCTGTAAACGTTCTGTTAAATTTTCAAATGCCATATTTTTCTCCTATTTATTCAATTCAGTGGAAATCGTCCGAAATGTTGCAAACACTCTAGTTCTTCAGGTGTGACTTCTTTCATGATTTCATTTGGATATCCCCAACAGCTAAAACCTATTTGCATAGCTTTGGAGATATCATTGGGCGAGATAATCTGTAGTCGAGTAGGAAATGGTTCCTCTGCGGCTAATAGTTTGCAAGGTATTCCTTGATAATTAACTAGACTGCCCATGATTACTCCCGATTGTCAATACTTGTTAAAATCTCAACTTGCTCTTGTAGAAAAGCATCTTCTGGATAGCGCTCAATGATCTGATCAAAAATCTGACTGCGGACAATGTAATCAGAGTACATATGAAGCTTCATCTCATAATCTTCCAGAATCTTTTCTGTACGTTTGATATTATCATAAACAGCCTGACGACTGACACCGAACTCTTCTGCAATTTCAGCTAAACTATAGTCGTCTGCATAGTAAAGCTCGATATAGTTCATCTGCTTATCAGTCAAAAGGGCTGCATAAAATTCAAACAGAGCATTCATTCGATTGGTTTTTTCAATTTCCATAAGATTTATTATACCAAAAAATAGGCTGAACTGCTAGTAATGGATTGATTTTAAACACAAGTCAGAAAAAGGACTTTTAACTGTTATTTTCTGACTAAGAAACCTTTTTTTGGTATAATGGAGTGTATTATAATGTTTTAGAAAGAGGTTCTTATGAAAGAATTAGAAACCGTGTTAGAGCAACGTTTTGGGCTTGTTTTTTCAGATAAACAGTTACTTGAAACAGCTTTTACTCACACTAGTTACGCCAATGAGCACCGCCTCTTAAAAATTTCACACAATGAACGCTTGGAATTTTTAGGAGACGCTGTTCTGCAATTATTGATTTCAGAATATCTGTACAAAAAATATCCTAAAAAACCAGAAGGTGACCTGTCTAAACTCCGTGCCATGATTGTACGCGAGGAGAGTTTAGCTGGTTTTGCCCGTGACTGCCAGTTTGACCAGTTTATCAAGCTAGGAAAGGGAGAGGAAAAATCTGGAGGCCGTAATCGAGATACCATCTTGGGAGATGCTTTCGAAGCCTTTTTGGGTGCCCTGCTTTTAGATAAGGATCTACTTACGGTAAAAGAGTTTATCTATCAGGTCATGATACCGAAGGTTGAGGCTGGTGATTTTGAGATGATTAAAGACTACAAGACTCACCTCCAAGAATTACTCCAAGTCAATGGTGATGTCGATATTCGTTATCAGGTGATTTCAGAGATTGGACCTGCCCATGATAAGATGTTTGAGGTTGAAGTCCTTGTCGAGGGTCAAAGTTTAGGTAGGGGTCAAGGACGATCTAAAAAATTGGCCGAACAAGAAGCCGCTAAAAATGCAGTTGAGGAAGGACTGGATTCATGTATTTAAAGGAAATTGAGATTCAGGGATTTAAGTCCTTTGCTGACAAAACCAAGGTTGTTTTTGACCAAGGAGTAACAGCAGTTGTAGGACCCAATGGTTCTGGAAAATCTAACATCACAGAAAGTTTACGCTGGGCTCTTGGGGAATCCAGTGTCAAAAGTCTTCGTGGTGGGAAGATGCCTGATGTTATCTTTGCAGGAACAGAAAGTAGAAAACCACTAAACTATGCTTCTGTAGTTGTTACTCTAGATAATCAGGACGGTTTCATCAAGGATGCAGGACAGGAAATCAAGGTGGAGCGTCATATCTATCGTACTGGGGATAGTGAATACAAGATTGATGGGAAAAAAGTCCGTCTTCGTGATATTCATGATCTTTTCTTAGATACCGGACTTGGACGTGATTCCTTCTCCATTATTTCCCAAGGGAAGGTCGAAGAAATCTTTAACTCCAAACCTGAGGAACGTCGGGCTATCTTTGAAGAAGCAGCTGGAGTTTTAAAATATAAAACTCGTCGTAAAGAGACGGAAAGTAAACTGCAACAAACTCAAGATAATTTAGACCGCTTGGAAGATATCATCTATGAGTTAGACAATCAAATCAAGCCCTTAGAAAAGCAAGCAGCAACAGCTCGTAAATTTATGGACTTGGACAGTCAGCGTAAAGGCATCTACTTGGACGTTTTGGTTGCACAAATTCAAGCCAATAAGGCTGAATTGGATGTAACTGAAGAGGAATTAAACCAAGTCCAAGAACTGTTGACTAGTTATTATCAAAAACGCGAGTCACTAGAACTTGAAAATCAATCTCTCAAGAAGCAGAGACAAGATTTACAAGCAGAGATGGCTAAAGATCAAACTAGTTTGATGGATTTGACTGCTCTAATCAGTGATTTAGAACGAAAATTGGCCTTGTCTAAACTGGAGACAGAGCAGGTTGCTCTCAATCAACAAGAGGCTCAAGCTCGTTTGGCTAGTTTGGACGAAAAGAGAAATGTTCTTATTCAAGAGAAGGAAGAAAAAGAAGCAAATCTCAGTCAGTTAGAAGAAAATCTTGCAGTCAATACCAAGGAGATCAATCGTTTAGAAGCTGAGTTAGTAGCATTTTCTGATGATCCAGATCAGATGATTGAGCAATTGCGTGAGCGCTTTGTTGCTTTCTTGCAGGAAGAAGCGGATGTCTCTAACCAATTGACACGGATTGAAAATGATCTTGAAAATAGTCGCCAACAGACTCAAAAGCAAGAAGAACAATTGGAGTCCTTGAAGGAACAATTAGCTTCTGCCAAATCTAAGGCAAGTGAACAAGAAACTGCTCTTAAATCAGCAAAAGAAAAAGTACAGACCTTGCTTGCTGACTATCAGACGAATGCTAAACAGGAAGAAGAACAAAAGCAGGCTTATCAAAGTCAGCAAAATCAACTTTTTGACCGCCTAGATAGTTTGAAAAACAAGCAGGCCAAGGCGCAAAGTCTGGAAAACATTCTTAAAAATCATAGTAATTTCTATGCGGGTGTTAAGAGTGTTCTACAAGAAAAAAATCGCCTGGGCGGTATTGTCGGAGCGGTCAGTGAACATTTAACTTTTGATGTTCGTTATCAAACAGCTCTTGAAATTGCCCTCGGTGCAAGTAGTCAACATATCATCGTTGAAGATGAACAGGCTGCGACTAAAGCTATTGATTTCCTTAAGCGAAACCGAGCTGGTCGTGCTACCTTCCTGCCTTTGACAACCATCAAGGCTCGTAGCATTTCTGGTCAGAACCAAGATGTGATTGCCTCAAGTCCAGGTTTTCTTGGAATGGCAGATGAATTGGTTACCTTTGATGCCAAGCATGAAGCTATTTTTAAAAACTTGCTAGCTACAACAGCAATCTTTGATACGGTAGAGCATGCGCGTGATGCTGCTCGTAAGGTACGTTATCAAGTTCGGATGGTAACCCTAGATGGTACAGAATTGCGTACAGGTGGTTCTTATGCTGGTGGTGCCAATCGTCAAAATAACAGCATTTTTATCAAGCCTGAATTAGAAGAGTTGCAAAAAGAAATTGCTAAGGAAGAGAAGATTCTTGGTCAGGAAGAAGAAAATCTGAAATCACTTCAAGAAAACTTGAGTGCTCTCGCTCAAACTTTGGAGACTATTAAGTCTCAAGGAGAGCAAGCTCGAATAGAGGAGCAAGGCTTATATCTGGCTTATCAACAAACTTGCCAACAAGTCGAAGAACTCGAAACACTTTTAGAACTTCAGGAGCAAGAGTTAACTAATCTCAGAGGTGGAGATTGGCAAGCTGAAAAAGAAAAATGTCAAGAACGTCTTGCAGTTATTTCAACTGAAAAGCAAAAGCTGGAGTCTGAGATTGAAGAAATCAAGTCCAATAAAAATGCGATTCAAGAACGTTATCAAAGCTTGCAGGATAAACTTTCTCAAGAACGTCTGCTCAAAACAGAAATGGTAGGGCGAAAACGTTACGAAGTTGCAGATATTGAACGGATTAACAAAGAGCTTGAATACCTTGATATGGAGCAAGATGAAATCGAACGCCTTCTCCAAGAAAAGGTAGACAATCTTGAAAAGGTTGATACGGAACTTTTGACCAAGCAGGAAAGAGAAGCCAAGAGTCAGAAGGAAGAAATTCAACAAGGGCTTATTCGTAAGCAGTTTGAGCTGGATGATATTGAAGGTCAATTGGATGATATTGCTAGTCATTTAGAACAAGCTCGTCAGCAAAATGAAGAATGGATTCGTAAGCAAACACGAGCGGAAGCGACCAAAGAGAAGATTACGGACCGCCTTCGCTATCTTCAAGGTCAACTGACTGAAGAATACCAGATTAGTTATACGGAAGCTTTAGAACAAGCCAATTCCTTAGAAGATTTGGCTATCGCTGAACAAGAGGTCAAGGATTTAGAAAAATCCATCCGTTCACTTGGTCCAGTCAATTTGGATGCCATTGAACAGTTTGACGAAGTTCACGAACGTTTGGAATTCTTAAATAGTCAGCGTGATGACATTCTTTCTGCCAAAAATCTTCTTCTTGAAACCATTACAGAAATGAATGATGAAGTGAAGGAACGATTTAAATCAACCTTTGAAGCTATTCGTGAATCCTTCAAAGTGACCTTCAAGCAGATGTTTGGTGGTGGTCAAGCGGACCTAATCCTGACCGAGGGAGATTTATTGACAGCAGGTGTTGAAATCTCTGTTCAACCGCCTGGTAAGAAAATCCAATCTCTCAACCTCATGAGTGGTGGAGAGAAGGCCTTGTCAGCTCTTGCTTTGCTCTTCTCAATCATTCGTGTCAAGACCATTCCATTTGTTATTTTGGATGAAGTAGAGGCTGCACTCGATGAAGCTAACGTTAAACGCTTTGGGGATTATCTTAACCGATTTGACAAGGATAGCCAGTTTATCGTTGTTACCCACCGTAAGGGAACCATGGCAGCCGCAGACTCTATTTATGGAGTAACTATGCAAGAATCTGGTGTTTCTAAGATTGTCTCTGTTAAACTAAAAGATTTAGAAAATATGGATGCTTAGTTTGTTTTCAATATAACATTTCAAGCTAGAGCATGTAGAATGACCTTCAAGAAGTCGGAAAGGTTACAAAAATAAATTGAGGAGCTTACATGGATTTTGACCTATTCCTAATGATTTGTAATTATATTGGGACTATAGCCTTTGCGGCGTCAGGAGCCATCAAAGGATTTGGTAAACGTTTAGATATTTTTGGAATTAGTTTATTGGCAATTGTAACGGCAGTAGGTGGAGGTATTTTAAGAGATTCTATTATCAGTCGTTTTCCCTCCGCTCTCGCAGATCCTGGACCGATTTATGTCTCTATTCTAGTAGCTGTTATTATGTATGCCTTTGTGACTTCAAAACAAGCCAATGCTAGTCAAGAAAAAAAATTCTATAAGTGGCTGAGAGAAGCTTATCTTATCTTTGATTCGATTGGATTGATTATCTTCTCTCTAATTGGTGCTACAGCTTTAGCTGATAGTAAATTGAATTTGATGTCTGCAGGGATTTTGGCCTGTTTAACAGGTGCTGGCGGAGGTATCATTCGAGACCTCTTGATTAATGAAGTCCCAAGTGTTCTAAAAGAGGACATCTATGCCCTTTTATCTTTTGTAATTGGCGTTATTTATTACTGGTTGGCCTTTGTCCTTCACTTTCCAAGAATCACTGCTTTTATCATTCTCTCAATTGTCGGTTTTGTGATTCGACTCTGTATTATTAAGTTTAAGCTCTCTTTGCCAAATATGGATAAAAAGACTTGGAATTGATTGATGGTAGGAAAGTTCAATCACTCGATTGATAAATATTTTATAAATTACAAGTTTAATCAAGCGTCTAATCTCGTATGGATTAGGCGCTATTTTCTTTTTGCAAATACGGGAAATATTTGATGAAATTAATATTTTTTGGTATTATATCTAAAATTTTAAATAAGATAGGAGCTACAATGAGTAATTTAAAGAATTCAGTCGATTTTATTAAAGAAATAGAGAAGTTAAAGTCAGTAACAAGATTTAATAGAACTCTTGATGGAAGATTTGAAAATAGTGCCGAGCATTCTTGGCAAGGTGCTATAGCTGCTATAGTTCTTCAAGATTATTATCCTGAAAAGTTAAAAATGGAAAAAGTTATTTCTATGTTATTGATTCATGATTTAGGTGAGATTTATGCCGGAGATACTTGGGTTTTTGATGATGAAAAAAAGATTCATTCTCATGATAGAGAGTTAGAATCTATAGAAAAAACAATGAGCCTCCTTCCAGAAGATAAATATTTGAATATGAAAAATTTGTGGTTGGAATTTGAAAAAGGACAGAGTGCTGAATCAAGATATGCAAGAGTAATCGATGCATTGGTACCACTGATAAATCACTTAGAAGTGTCAGAATTAAATTATAACCCTGATAATATCACTGCAGACATGGTATTAGAAAAGAAAAAGTTCATAAAAAGTGAATCAGAAGAATTATGGAAACTGACGGAAGATTTGATTCAGGAAAGTGTGGAAAGGGGCTTATATTTATAATAACAATTGGCCCTACGGGATTATTTATAGAAGACAAGGACGTGTCAATTCAGCACGTCTTTTTTTACTTTTTCTATGGTATAATAGAAGATAGATTTACAACTGGAGAATAGAAGTATTTATGATTAAACTAGTCGCAACTGATATGGACGGGACTTTTTTGGATGAAGCTGGCCAATTTGATAGGGAGCGTTTAAAAAAGCTTCTCCATTCTTATAAAGAAAAAGGGATTTACTTTGCTGTAGCATCAGGCCGTGGCCTTTTGTCTTTAGAGAAACATTTTGCGGATGTTAAAGATGAAATTATTTTTATTGCTGAAAATGGAAGTCTGGTTCGTTTTCATGGACAAGACCTCTATGAAGCGACTATGCCTAGAGATTTTTACTTATCAACATTTGAAAAGCTAAAGACTTCACCTTATTTTGATGAAAAGAAGATGCTCTTGACTGGTAAGAAAGCTTGCTATGTTTTAGATACTGTAGATGAAACCTATCTCATGTTTAGTCATCATTACAATGAGAATATTCAAAAAGTAGCTAGTCTAGAAGATATTACCGATGAGATTTTCAAATTCACAACTAACTTTACAGAAGAGACAGTAGAAGCTGGCGAAGCTTGGGTCAATGAACATGTTCATGGTGTTAAGGCAATGACGACAGGTTTTGAATCTATCGACATTGTTCTTGATTATGTGGACAAGGGAGTTGCGATTGTCGAATTAGCTAAGAAGTTAAATCTGGATATGGACCAAGTGATGGCTTTTGGAGATAACCTCAATGACCTTCATATGATGCAGGTTGTAGGGCACCCAGTCGCACCTGAAAATGCTCGTCAAGAGATTTTGGAACTAGCTGAAACAGTTATCGGACATCACAAAGAACAATCAGTTATCGCTTATATGGAGGGGTTATAATGGCAGATATTAAATTAATTGCCCTAGACTTAGATGGGACCTTGCTGACGACAGACAAGAAATTAACTGATCGTACCAAGGCAACTTTAAAGGCTGCGCGTGAACAGGGTGTAAAGGTAGTTCTAACAACTGGACGTCCCCTCAAGGCTATGGATTTCTTCCTTAAAGAGCTTGGAACAGATGGCCATGATGACGAATATACTATCACATTCAACGGTGGATTGGTTCAGAAAAATACAGGTGAGATTCTTGATAAGACAGTCTTTTCAATTGATGATGTGAGCCGTATTTATGAAGAAACTGAAAAATTAGGAATCCCCTTAGATGCAATTTCAGAAGGAACAGTTTACCAGATTCAGTCTGACCAAGAAAGTTTATATGCTCAGTTTAACCCGGCTCTAACTTTTGTTCCAACTGCTTTTGAAGATTTGTCTAGTCAGGTAACATACAATAAATGTGTGACTGCCTTTCCTCAGGAACCTTTGGATGCAGCTATTCAAAAGATTTCACCAGAATTATACGAACAATATGAAATTTTTAAATCACGTGAACTCTTGCTAGAATGGTCACCAAAGAATGTTCATAAGGCGACAGGATTATCTAAACTGATTGAACACCTGGGAATTGACCAAAGTCAGGTTATGGCCTGCGGAGATGAGGCTAATGACCTTTCGATGATTGAGTGGGCCGGTCTCGGTGTCGCTATGCAAAATGCTGTGCCAGCAGTTAAGGCTGTGGCAAATGTGGTAACACCAATGACTAATGACGAAGAAGCTGTCGCCTGGGCAATTGAAAAATATGTACTGAAGGAGAATTAAAGAATGGGATTATTTGACCGTTTATTTGGAAAAATAGAAGAACCTAAAATTGAAGATGTTGTCAAAGAAGCTCTAGAAAACATTGATTTATCGGATGATAGTCAGCAAACTGAGACGCTGGAATCTGAAAATACCGAAGTAAAAGAGCAAGATGGAACTGTCGTAGCCAAAGAAAATGATGAAGACTTATTTGAAGCAGAGGTTGACGAAGAAACTATTGTCGAACCAGTTGACGAAGTGAAGGTTTCTCAAGAAGAGTTAAATCAAGTCCAAGAAGCAGATAGTCCTCAAGAGGAATCGACTCATGTTGAAGAAGCAACTTCAAATGATAGTGACCAGGAAGAAATTGTTCAGTCTCAATCAGACGAAGCAGAAACAGTATTTTTTGAAGAAGAGGAAGCAAACCAAGCAATCGAAGAAACTCCTCAAGTCCAAGAAACTGAACAAGAAAAATATGACCGTAGTCTTAAGAAAACTCGTACTGGATTCGGTGCCCGTTTGAATGCCTTCTTTGCAAATTTCCGCTCGGTTGATGAAGAATTTTTTGAAGAACTAGAAGAACTGCTCATCATGAGTGATGTTGGTGTGCAGGTGGCTTCAAATCTTACGGAAGAATTGCGTTATGAAGCCAAGCTTGAGAATGCTAAGAAACCGGATGCCCTCCGTCGTGTTATCATCGAAAAATTGGTGGAGCTATACGAAAAGGATGGCATATATAATGAAAATATTAACTTCCAAGATGGATTAACGGTTATGCTTTTTGTTGGAGTTAATGGGGTCGGGAAAACAACTTCAATTGGTAAATTAGCTAATCGATACAAACAAGCTGGTAAAAAGGTTATGCTTGTTGCTGCGGATACTTTCCGTGCGGGTGCGGTTGCTCAGTTAGCAGAATGGGGGCGTCGTGTAGATGTTCCTGTCGTTACTGGTCCTGAGAAAGCAGATCCAGCTAGCGTTGTCTTTGATGGGATGGAACGAGCAGTAGCAGAAGGTATTGATATTCTCATGATTGATACAGCTGGCCGTCTGCAAAACAAAGAAAACTTAATGGCAGAATTGGAAAAGATTGGTCGTATCATCAAACGCGTAGTGCCAGAAGCACCTCATGAAACCTTCCTAGCTCTTGACGCATCAACTGGTCAAAATGCTCTTGTACAAGCTAAAGAATTCTCAAAAATTACTCCTGTTACAGGGATTGTCTTAACCAAGATTGATGGAACTGCCCGAGGTGGGGTTGTTCTTGCTATCCGTGAGGAACTCAATATCCCTGTTAAGCTAATTGGTTTTGGTGAAAAAATTGATGATATCGGTGAGTTTAACTCTGAAAACTTTATGAAGGGCCTTCTAGAAGGTTTGATATAAAAGAAAATCCTGCAAGAATTCTTGCAGGATTGTTTTTGATTATTCTAAACGACCATCTTTACGATAGGCGATATCTGGTTGCCATGTCCATTTGGCTCCGTATTTTTCAAGGAGATCAAAACTAGCCTGAGGTCCCATTGTACCAGCCTTGTAGTCATGAAGTGGAGCACCGTTTTCAGCCCAAAGCTTCTCGATACGGTCAATCAATTTCCATGATGCACTCACTTCATCCCAGTGGCTAAAGTTTGTTGAGTTATTGTTCAAAACATCATAGATTAGTTTTTCATATGGGTCAGGTGAAGCACCTGTTGCAGTCGCATCTGTTCGATAGTCAAGCGAATTTGGTGCGAGGCTAAACTCTTCCCCTACCTTCTTACCGTTAAGGCTAAGAGAGAATCCTTCCGTCGGTTGGATATAGATGGTCAAAATATTTGGTGCTAGAGGCTCTCCAAAGATTGAATCCATTTGTTTGAAGACGATGTTTACGTGTGTTCCTTTTTCAGTTAGGCGTTTACCTGTACGGAAGAAGAAAGGTACATCACGGAAGCGGTCGGTATCGACAAAGAAGGCACCTGAAGCAAAGGTTTCTGTCATTGATTCTGGGTTGACATTTGGTTCGCTGCGGTAAGAAATGTACTTCATGCCATCAACTTTACCAGAACGATACTGACCACGGATGAAGTGCTCTTTAAGTTCCTCATCTGTAGGGTGGTAAAGGTTCTTGAAGACCTTGATTTTCTCTGCACGAATGTCATCCTTTGTAAAGCTTGCAGGCTTGTCCATAGCAAGGAGTGACAGAAGCTGAAGTGTGTGGTTTTGAACCATATCACGAAGGGCGCCAGACTCATCATAGTAGCCACCACGCTCTTCAACACCTAGACGTTCTGCAAAGGTAATTTGCACATTATCAATATGTTCCCGATTCCAAACATTTTCAAAGATCATATTGGCAAAACGAATGGCAAAAATACTCTGAATCATCTCTTTACCAAGATAGTGGTCGATACGATAGATTTGCTCTTCGTTAAAAGTAGCTAGAAGCTCTTCGTTTAGTTTGCTTGCAGTTTCATAATCCGTACCGAAAGGCTTCTCAACAATCAAACGTTCAAAGCCCTTACCATCAACGATTTGCTCAGACTTGAGGTGTTTAGCGATGGTACCGAAGAATTGTGGTGCCATTGAGAGGAAGAAGAGCTTGTTGTGTTCAGTTTGATACTTTTCATTTAACTCAGCCTGAAGCTTGCGCAATTCGATATAGTGCTCAGTGTCATTAACATCGTGACTTTGATAGTAAAAATGACTAGCAAAAGCTTGAGCCTCTTCTGCGCTATCTGCCAAGTCTAAAATAGATTCGACAACAACAGATTCGAAATATTCCTTACTCCAAGGTCTACGAGCAGTTCCAATAACAGCAAAATGATCAGACAAATTACCTGATTTATAAAGTCTAAAGAGTGAAGGGTAGAGCTTGCGTTTAGCCAAATCTCCACTAGCACCAAAAATTGTAACAATAACTTTAGATGACATCCAGCTACCTAATTTCTATTTACTTTCCTAGATATCCTAGGCATGAGGAATCCCCATTTTCATACCCTTTATTTTATCATAATTTTCTAAAAAATCCAAAATTCAAATACAAGTGAGAAAAAACTGCAAGGGAAACCTTGCAGTTTTTTAAGCGTTGAGGACCTTGTCTAAAAATTCTTTTAGACGAGGGTGTTGTGGGTTGTCAAAGATTTGATCAGGTGTCCCATCTTCTAGGAATTCACCGTCTGCTGTAAAGATAACTCGATTGGCAACCTTACGAGCAAATCCCATTTCGTGGGTTACGATAATCATGGTCATGCCTTGTTCAGCCAACTCTTTCATGACGTTCAGAACATCACCGACCATCTCAGGGTCAAGGGCAGAAGTTGGCTCGTCAAAGAGCATGATATCAGGGTTCATTGCTAAACCGCGAGCGATAGCCACACGTTGTTTTTGACCACCGGATAAACTTTCAGGATTGGCATTGGCCTTGTCAGCAAGCCCAACTTTTTCAAGGAGTTCCATACCCAATTTTTCTGCTTCAGCCTTAGTCATTAACTTATGTTCTACAGGAGCGAAAGTGATATTTTCCAATACGGTCATATGTGGAAAGAGATTGAAGTGCTGGAACACCATTCCGATATTTTCACGAACATGGTCTACGTTGGTAGATTTATCCGTCAAATCATAGCCGTTAACTGTGATGCTTCCTTTTGTTCCTTCTTCGAGGAGATTTAAGCTACGCAAGAAAGTTGACTTACCTGAACCAGAAGGTCCAATGATACAAACAACATCTCCTTCGTAGAATTTCGCTGAAATTCCTTTAAGGACTTTGTTTTTACCATATTGTTTATGTAAGTTATGAACGTCAATTTTTAATTTTGCCATTATTGAATCCTTTTTTCTAAGCGTTTTGCTAGTCTAGTTAGAAGAGTGATAATCACAAGGTAAAAGACTGCGAGAATTGCATACATTTTGAAACTTTGGTAGTTACGAGCAATAATAATCTTACCAGTTTGGAAGAGTTCTACCAAACCGATTGCAGATACGATCGTTGTATCTTTAAGAGCGATAACAAATTGGTTGACAAAGTTTGGAAGCATGAGCTTGGTTGCTTGTGGCAAGACAATCTTACGCATGGTTTTTCCATATGAAATACCAAGACTTCGACTGGCTTCCATTTGCCCAACAGGCACGGCCTTGATACCACCACGAACAATTTCAGCAATGTAGGCAGCTGAGTTTAGGGAGAGGGCAATTGTACCAGCGACAAAGTCGTTGATTGGACTTTGTTGACCTGTAAGAGATTCGATAAAGTTAGGAATTCCCCAGAAAATGAAGGCTGCGAGAATCATGAGTGGAATACCACGGATAACGTCAACGAAAATCTCTGAAATCAAACGAAGTGATTTATAAGGGCTGACACTAAACATACCGAAGATAATTCCAATGAAAATCGCAATTACAAATGAAATAAGTGCTAATGAGAGGGTAATTCCGAGTCCACTTAGGAGTTGTTTGTAGTTGTTTTTCAATAATCCCCAAATAGTTGTTTCATCAGCGGTTGAACTTGTAGTAGTAGAATCGCTAGCTAGATACTTATCAAGGATCTTTTGGAATTCTCCATTTGCCTTAAGGTTTGCAAGCCCTTTGTTGAATTTCTCTAGCAATTCTGGATTGCTTCCTTTTTTAACAGCAAAGGCAGTTTCACCGATTGGTGTACCTGCGATTGGTGTTTTTAACTTTTGTCCTTGACTAATAGAGTATTTAATAACAGGTTCGTCGTCCATAACGGCATCAATTGAACCAGTGTTTAAGCTATCATACATAGATGCAGCATCGGAAAAAGTTTTGATCTTGTAACCGTACTTACTTTTATTCTCTGTTAGGAAGGTTTGTGAAGCAGTACCATTTTTCACACCTACAGTCTTACCGTTCAAATCTTCATAAGAAGAAATGGTACTTGATTCTTTAACACCAAGAATAGTATTTGCTGTATAGTAAGAATCAGAGAAATCAAACGTTTCCTTACGAGCATCAGTCACTGACATACCTGCAATGATACCGTCTGCTTGTCCAGATTGGACCGCGTTAATAGCAGCATCAAAACCTGGATTGGTAATCTCGATTTCAAAACCTTGGTCTTCAGCGATTGCCTTGATTAGATCCATATCGATACCAGTGTATTGATTGCTTGAGTCCTGGAAAACAAATGGTGCAAAAGATGAGTCACTGGCGATGACATACTTCGTTTTTTCTGTGTCAGCTTTTGCTATTCCTAGTGAAAGAATAGGAAATAAAATTAGCAAACAAGCTAGAATTTTTTTCTTCATGTGATGTCTCCTTTCAGGGTATTTTCAAATTATAGCAAAAAAGTTAAAGAACGGCAAATATTTTATATTTTGATGTAAGAAGTTATGACATAAAGTTTCTTGTGATACTGATTTTTTTGATTTAAAAATGAAGAGAAGCCGAACACATATTGATGAGTTCGGCTTGTTTTATATAATGGGAATAATTAGCTTGACTTGTGCACCATGATTAATATTTTCTAAATGCATCGTTCCATTATGAAGTTTCATAACACGTTTGACGAAAGATAAACCAAGTCCATAGTGACTTTCTTGAGATGGTGTTCTTGCTTGGTCATCTTTATAGAAAAGATTTCCAGCATTTTGTAACATGTTTTTTGAAAAATTAGATTGGTTATTCCAAATAGTTATAACTAATTGACTATTTTTTTGTGAAATTGTTAGGTGGATTTGTGCATTATTTTCTTTTTGATGTTGTATAGCATTGTTAATAATATTTGTGATTGCTCGGAAAAATAGATTGGAATGAATAGCAATTTGTGTCGATGGAGTTACTGTGTTAGTAAAAACAAAATGAGTATTTCTAGGGAGTAGAGGTGAGATATGTTCCTGTAATTGATAAGTTACTTGTTTAATTGATATGTTTTCAAGTTGAATATCATGGTCATAAAAAGTTTTGGAGTATTGGATGAAGTGGTTGAAATACTCATTTAACTGAATACTTGCTTGCTCCAGATCTTTTAGACATTCCATTACTTGAGGTGTTTGTTTGGTAGATTGTAAGAATTCAGCATTTCCTCTGATGACAGTTAGAGGAGTTCGAAGATCATGTGCAGCGCTAGATACTTGAAACATGAGTTCTTTTTTTTGTTCTTTTTCATTTTCAATCCTATTTTTTATATCAGCTTGCATTTTTTCGATCAAATCATTTGTTTCAATAAATTCCTTAATCTGCAAATGGTGATTTTCATTTTTGTTGAAATATAGACCACTATGATAAACCATGTTCATTTCTTTTTGAATCTTGGTTAATAATTGACGAATATTTGTTACAATGATAAGAATTAAAATGATGCAAAGATAAATCCAAGAAGAGACGCTAAAAAATAAAGCAAAGAGATTGGCATTTTTCTCATTGATTCCAGATACAGAAGATAGAAGAGCTGGGACTATGTAAAAAAGTAAAAGACATAAAAGAAATTGCCAAATGATTTTAAGGTAGGTATTCTGAATGAGTTGTTTGATTGTCATTTCCTTTGCCATTTGTATCCTCCTCCCCAAACCGTTTTGATAGGATCAATTTGATGAGCCTTGAATTTTTGTCTGATTTGATAGATGTATTCAGTGATGGAGCGTAGCTGTACATCAGAGCTTATAGGATAGAGGTAATCGTAAAGTTCCTCTGCGCTAAATATTCGGTTTTCGTTTTTAGCTAAAAGATAAAGTAGATCAAATTCTCGCTTAGTTAGAGAAATGCTCTTTGATTGATAATAGACTTCTTGACTATCTCGATAAAAAGCTATTTCTGAAATCAATTCTTCTTTAGAAGTTTGGTACAATCTTTCCTCTCTACGAAGATGCATTTGAATTCTTGCAATCAACTCCTTAACGCTAAATGGTTTTGTGATGTAATCATCTGCTCCAGATTGTATCCCTTTTAGTAAATCTTCTTCAAAATCTTTAGCGGTTAGAAATAGGATTGGAGTTGTAATTTGTGAACGAATGGAGCGACAAATCTCTAAACCAGAAATGGGCATCATGATATCAAGTAAAATCAGATCGAATCCAGTAAAGTCACAGATATCGATCTCTTCTATATTTGACCGAGTTTCTACGTTAAAGTTGTTTGCTTCTAATGCATTTCCTATTAATCGTAAGATTTTTTCATCATCGTCAATTGCTAAAATTTTATACTTCATAGTTCCTCCAATTACTTGTGTATATTATAGCAAACATAGAAAGTAATTTGTTAGAAATGAAAAAATAATTATAAAAATTTTTATTCTGATTTTTTTCTGATATTCTCCTGATATACTTGCTCCAAGTGAAGGTGAAATTTCACAAAAAGTTAGAAGGGAAAAGAAGGAATGATAACAATTCAAAATCTACATAAGGAATATAATAATAAAATTGTCCTGAAAAATGTGTCTTTCAAAGCTAAGAAAGGTGAGGTTACTGGATTGATTGGACCAAATGGTTCTGGGAAATCGACTTTAATCAGAATTTTACTCGGTTTAGAAAATAGTCAAAAAGGAATAGCATTGATCAATGGCAAAAAATACTCTCAATTGGGAGATAATCCTTTTTGTGTTGTTGGATCATTCCTCGACAGTTGCCAACCTTATCCAACAAGAACAGGATTTCAGCATCTTCGCTGGATTGGCTTGGCTTGTGGTGTTGATAGAAATAGGTGCAATGAATGTTTAGACTTGGTGGGGTTAAGTGAAGCTAAAAATAAAAAAGTAAAAGACTATTCATTAGGAATGAAGCAACGTCTTGGATTAGCGACAGCCTTATTAGCAAGTCCTGACATCTTAATTTTAGATGAACCAATCAATGGACTAGATCCAGAGGGTATACGCTGGGTACGCAATTTTTTACAATCTTTTGTCAGTGAAGGTAAAACTGTATTAATGACAAGTCATTATATGAGTGAGTTAGAATTAACTGTAGATCATCTGGTTGGGATTTCTAATGGGAAGATTGTTATTGATGCTCCTACCAAAGACATTTTGAAACAGTTTGGCTCTTTTGAGGAAGCATATTTTAAGGCACTCGAAGGGAAAGAAGGTGAATAATATGTTGAAGCGTTCATTTTATAGTGACCTTTATAAATATAGTAGTTTACCTATTTTTAAAGTTACTTTTTTTCTTGTTTTGGGAGTCAGCATATTTTTTACACTTCAAAATATCCAGGTTATAAATGCCTTAGTAAAAGGAAATGGACAGGCGGTTAACCTTGACCCATCTATCTTATCATCGAATCCAGTCTATACAGTCAGGGATGCTCTCTTATCTTCACCCTACCAAGCAAGTGTTATTTTCTTGCCAATTCTTGTTTCACTTGTTTATTCAACCCATTATCAATTTGGTGATGATTATTTTAGCCAGTTATTGATTCCTAACTGGAAAGTTCGTCTTACTGGGTTTATTGCAAGTTCGATTGTCTTATCACTACTTTCTACTGTAATATTTTCGATAGTAAACGCTGTTATTTTATTCGTTTTTCTAGATACAACTCTAAAGAATTTTTTAGAATTGACATTGTTTTTAGATGTCACGGTAAGAGTTATGATATTTGCAATCGTTCTTACTTTATTAGCTTTACTTTTCGTAATCATAACGAAAAAATCAATGACTGCATTAATTTCAGATGTTTTATTATTGGTAATCAGCTTATCAGGTATTCTAAGAGGACTTTCTTCTAACATAGAAAATCTATTGCCTTTGATTGGAGCAAAATCATTTGCTTTTGGTCGAATTGAAGGGACTCAAACGAGTCAATTGTATGGATTTACTCTTTTAGTTGTTGAAGGAGTCGTATTCTTAGTATTGATAATTGTTGTAGAAAAGATTCGAATGGGGAGGAAGAATGGCAAGTCTATTTAGAAGTCTTATCGTCAAAAAATATAGTATAAAACTCGTAAAATTTCAGATAGCCATACACTTGCTTCTAATAGGTTTTGTGTGTTTGTTGAGTGTGTTACCAGTTACAATCAATGATACAATTTTAAATATATCTTTAAAGCAAGCTCTTGTTTTTGCATCAATGCTCTCTGTTGGTATTGGGTGTGTTAATTCATTTGTTGAGTTACAATCACATGAAACAAAACTAGTTTATTTGGTAAGTGGAAAAAAGGTATTAAGTTCAATTAGTATCCTGTTTGTAGAGTTATTTGATGTATTACTACAATCAACTTTATATTTCATTGTACTGCATATATGGTTTCATTTTTTAAGTAGCGAAAATGGTGTCGGTTTAGAAATTTTCAGTTTCTATTTGATTGGCTCCATCCAATACTTTTTAATTTCTTACTTTTTAAGTTATTTTTTCAAAAGTCCAATGGGGAGTTTAGCTATTTTGTTGCTATTTCCTATTTTGGTACAACCATTCATAGAAAGAGTAGCGGAACCGTTGACTAGTTACCTATTTTATAATATTATTGTTGATACCATACTAGGACAAGTTTCCTATTTGCAACTATGTGTTTATGCTATTGAATTGGTGTTTTCACTTGGAACAACTCTCTACCTCTTGGTAAAGAATCAAGAAGATAAGTAGTAAAGTGGTTTCATAAAAATGATAATGATGAGTAAGCTTTGCTAATTTGTAATTCATTGACAATGAAGTTTATTACATATTGCATTGTTTTAGAATAAGAGATAAGACTTTCGAAATAATTTCGTGAGTCTTGTTTATCTTTCACTTCAATTATAAGTCCATTTAATTATTTTGTAATTTAAAGATGTACTGATTTACTGGATTAATTTGTTACATCTTGTATATTCCCCAACTCAGAGAATTCTGGTGATTTATGGTAAAATAAGGTCTATATATGTGAGGACAAAGAGATGATCAATAGAATTACAGACAACAAATTTAAACTAGTATCCAAATACCAACCGTCTGGGGATCAACCACAGGCCATCGAACAGTTGGTGGATAACATTGAGGGTGGAGAAAAGGCTCAAATCTTGATGGGGGCCACTGGTACAGGTAAGACCTACACTATGAGTCAAGTCATTGCCCAAGTCAATAAGCCAACCCTAGTCATTGCCCACAATAAAACTCTCGCAGGGCAACTATATGGGGAGTTTAAGGAATTTTTCCCTGAAAATGCTGTTGAGTACTTCGTATCTTACTATGATTATTACCAGCCAGAAGCCTATGTGCCATCAAGCGATACCTATATCGAAAAAGATAGCTCGGTCAATGATGAGATTGACAAGCTTCGTCACTCAGCAACTTCAGCACTTTTGGAGCGTAATGATGTTATCATTGTGGCATCTGTGTCTTGTATCTATGGTTTGGGATCTCCTAAAGAATACGCTGATAGCGTGGTAAGTCTGCGACCAGGCCTTGAGATTTCTCGAGATAAACTGCTCAATGATTTGGTGGATATTCAGTTCGAACGCAATGACATTGACTTCCAACGTGGTAGATTTCGTGTACGTGGGGATGTGGTGGAGATTTTCCCAGCCTCTCGTGATGAGCATGCCTTTCGTGTTGAGTTCTTCGGGGATGAGATTGACCGTATCCGTGAAGTTGAAGCTCTAACTGGTCAAGTTCTGGGCGAAGTGGATCATTTGGCGATTTTCCCAGCCACTCACTTTGTGACCAATGATGACCACATGGAAGTAGCAATTGCTAAGATTGAGGCTGAGTTGGAGGAGCAGTTATCCATTTTTGAGAAGGAAGGTAAGCTCCTGGAAGCGCAACGCTTGAAACAGCGAACAGAATACGATATCGAGATGCTTCGTGAGATGGGCTATACAAACGGGGTTGAAAACTACTCCCGCCACATGGATGGACGAAGCGAAGGAGAGCCTCCTTATACTCTTCTGGACTTCTTCCCAGATGATTTCCTGATTATGATTGATGAGAGCCACATGACCATGGGGCAAATCAAGGGCATGTATAATGGAGACCGTTCGCGTAAGGAGATGTTGGTTAATTACGGTTTCCGTTTACCTTCTGCCTTGGACAACCGGCCACTACGTCGTGAAGAGTTTGAAAGCCATGTTCACCAGATCGTCTATGTGTCAGCGACACCTGGTGATTATGAACACGAGCAGACTGACACAGTTATTGAACAAATCATTCGTCCGACTGGTCTTTTGGATCCAGAAGTGGAAGTGCGCCCAACTATGGGACAAATTGATGATCTTTTGGGTGAAATCAATGCCCGAGTTGAAAAGAACGAACGTACCTTTATTACAACCTTGACCAAGAAAATGGCTGAAGACTTGACTGACTACTTCAAAGAAATGGGAATCAAGGTCAAATATATGCACTCGGATATCAAGACTTTGGAGCGGACAGAGATTATCCGTGACCTGCGTTTGGGTGTTTTTGATGTCTTGGTAGGGATTAACCTCCTTCGTGAAGGGATTGACGTTCCAGAGGTAAGTCTAGTTGCAATTCTCGATGCCGACAAGGAAGGTTTCCTTCGTAATGAGCGTGGACTCATTCAGACCATCGGTCGTGCTGCCCGTAATAGCGAAGGGCATGTTATCATGTATGCTGATACTATAACTCAGTCTATGCAAAAAGCCATTGATGAAACAGCTCGCCGTCGTAAAATTCAGATGGCTTATAATGAAGAGCATGGCATCGTACCACAAACTATTAAGAAGGAAATCCGTGACCTGATTTCTGTAACCAAGGTAGTTGCCAAGGAAGAGGACAAGGAAGTCGATATCAATAGCTTTAACAAACAAGAACGTAAAGAACTTGTCAAGAAACTGGAAAAACAAATGCAAGAAGCCGTCGAAGTGCTTGACTTTGAACTAGCCGCCCAGATTCGTGATATGATGCTGGAAGTCAAGGCCTTGGATTAGATAGGAGAGAAGAATGAAAATTCTAGTCATCAATGGACACCCTGATAAGGAAAGTTACTGTCAAGCTATTTTTCAAACCATTGTAGAAAATATTGACTCAGGTCGCCATGAACTTGAAGTCATCAACCTTAATGAAGAGGACTTTGATCCTGTTTTACGTTATGGCTATCGAAAACGTATGGAAGAAGATTCTTTTATCCTTCGTTCTCAGGAATTAATCAAATGGGCAGATCATTTGATCTTTGTTTATCCTATCTGGTGGAGTAGTATGCCTAGCCTTATGAAAGGCTGGATTGATCGGGTCTTTACACCTGGAATTGCTTACTCTGCCAATGATCAGGGGAGTTTTATCTGGAATTACCTTAGAGGCAAGCAATTTAAAAAGTTATTAAAAGGGAAAATAGCCAGTATTTACGCAACCTCCATGGCGCCCACTTGGTGGTACAAAATCTTTTCGGGTCCTATCAACATTCCAGATAGCTATGGCATCTCTGTTTTGAAAAATGCGGTCTTGAATCACTGTGGAATTAAAACTAAGCGCGTGTGCGTACTAGGTGAAGTTGGACGGGATGTGAATACAGCAAGTATGCGTGAAGAACATCTCCAAAAAGTAGCAGAAGAAGTTAAAAAATTATCATGAAACAAGATAATAAAAAAGAGAAAAAATCAAAAAAACACTATATGCCAAATCGAAAAATAAACTGGCTGGATAAAGTAAAATTGTGGTTGCTACAGCATTCAAAAATAGCTTTTCTATTAGATAGTAGTATTTTTTTCTTCTCAGCTTGTGGGATAATCTATTTGTTGCTCGGGACAACTCTTGTTCCAAAATCCTATCAAAACCTCAATTATGTCTTTCCACTTTATATGAATCTTGTATTCTTAGTGAACATGCTTTATCACGGTGTTTTTAGAGATACTTTTGATGGAATGCTGACAGTACATGATTTTGTAGAACCATTCTTGTACCTAAATGGAGTAGGTCTGTTGTTTCACTTGTTTTTTGGAATATCGAGTCGAAACAGAAAGAATATTCCTTCCTTGCTAACCATAGACCACCGCTACATCTGGTTTCCAATTCTTACTTATATAACCTTCTTCTTAGTGGCTACTTTGATT
>NZ_JUUZ01000010.1 GCF_001074155.1 Streptococcus pseudopneumoniae | reverse complement strand
CAGTTGGTAGTAGCGCATGACTGTTAATCATGATGTCGTAGGTTCGAGTCCTACTGGCGGAGTTAAACAAAAAGAACACCAATGGTGTTCTTTTTTTGTCTCTAATTTGCATCTCCCAACATTTTCATAAGAAAGTTTGTCATTTCTTGTGGACTTTCTTTTTTTCCATGAGCAATCCAGGTTTGGCATACACCAAATAGTGCGTTTGTTAGATAAATACTGCTATACTCTAACTCAATATTGTTTAAATTTAATTGCATAAAGCGTTTTTGGAGGTCAGTGCTAAGCATAATGTGAAGTTTATTTCTCAAGAAGTTTTGTATCTCTTTTGTACCATTTTCAGATAGAAGAGCAGCTAGTAAAGGTTCAGACTCTAAGTATTCAAACACTTCTAGAATAGCATCTCTTTTATGATTTGCGTGTTTTTGAAAAATATACTCAAAGGTATGAAAAAGCTTACTTTGGTAATGTTCAATCATATCATACTTATCTTTGTAATGAGTATAAAAACTAGAACGACTAATTCCGGCTTTTTCTGCCAGCTTAATAGTGCTAATTTGATCAAATGGTTGTTCCGTTAATAATTGAACCATGGCGTTCTCAATAGTACGTTTGGTTTTTAAGCGTTTGTTGCTCTCTTTCATAGTTCCTCCTTGTGAACAAAAATAGACTCAGTGTCTAAAAATAAAAATTTTGACTTGTAAATAAGAATTTTTAATGTATAATCTATTATATCAAAATTTTAGACAATATGTGTAAAAAAGGAGACAATATGTTTAAAGAATGGAAAGCAATTTTTAAAAAACCAACCTTTATCATTGTAATGATAGGGATTTCTCTTATTCCTGCTTTATACAACATCATATTTTTATCATCTATGTGGGATCCATATGGCAAATTATCTGAGTTGCCTGTAGCGGTCGTTAATAATGATAAAGAAGCATCTTATAATGGAAACACAATGACTATTGGAAAAGACATGGTGTCCAATTTAGAGCAAAATAAATCATTAGATTTTCATTTTGTCAGTGAAGAAGAAGGTAAGAAGGGTCTAGAAGACGGTGATTACTATATGGTAGTAACTTTGCCAAGTGACTTATCTGAAAAGGCTGCTTCTATTCTATCAGATCACCCAGAACAAATGAATATTAACTATCAAACTTCTAGTGGACATAGTTTCATTGCAAGTAAGATGAGTGATTCTGCCATGACACAGTTAAAACAGAATGTTTCTGCTAATGTAACCGAAACCTATACGAAAGCTTTATTTCAAAAGATGGGAGATTTAAAATCTGGTTTAACGAAGGCAGCTGATGGAAGTGAACAATTGGCCAATGGGGCTAGTCAGTTAGCTGTAGGAAGTCAGACATTGTCTTCTAATCTTGATACTTTAGCTAGTTCAAGTTTAACCTTTTCTGATGGCACAAATCAATTTACAAAAGGATTGACAACGTATGTAACAGGAGTAAAGCAACTGAATAGTGGCTTAGGTACATTTAATGATGGTTTACAGAACTATACAAGTGCAGTTTCACAGGTTGACACTGGACTTAATCAATTATCTTCTAAGACTCCAGAATTAGTAGCAGGTGTCAATCAGCTAAATACTGGAATGAAGTCATATGCAGGAGGAGTTTCGCAACTGAATACAGGTCTCAATCAATTTTCAGTTGGTGTCAATGCTTACACAAGCGGTGTTGGCAAGCTATCTATTGGGGCAAATCAATTATCTAGTCAATCAGATACATTGAGAGATGGTATTACCCAATTAAATAAAGGGATTAAAGAAATTTCTACTCAATTGAATACTTCATCTCAACAAAAAGAGGAAATCACTCAATTAGCAACTAGTTTAGATGAATTGAATAAAGCACTTCAAACTGTAACTATTTCAGATAATACTGAACTTAAAAATACAATATCTAATGACTTAACAACTATAACTACTCTTGCTCAAACTATTGTGACTAATAGTCAAACAGAGCAAGAAAAAATTCTTACTAATCTTCAAGCAACAGCAACTTATCAATCTCTTACTGATACTCAGAAACAAGAACTGACTGCAGCTGTTTCAAATAATTCTAATTCTACGATAGAGTCAGCAAAAGCAATTTTAACGACGGTAGGAGATTTAAAAGAAAATTTGGGAAGTATAAACCAACCAGTCTCTAATCTTTCTACTTTACAGACTAAAGCAAATCAACTTTTACCTATAGCGTCTAGTTCCTTGACATCTATGTCAAGTGGATTTACACAGTTGCAAAATGCTGTAGATAATCAGTTAGTTCCTGGAAGTCAATCAATTGAAAATGGAGTTAATGCGTATACTAAAGGATTGGATACTATTTCTTTAGGTGTAAATCAACTAAGTGAAAAAAATACAACTTTAACAACAAGTTTGGGTCAATTGGTTTCTGGATCAAGTAAGTTGACAGAAAACTCTTCAAAATTGACAACTGGTTTGGATACTCTAGCTGGTAAAACACCAGAATTAGTAACAGGTATCGAAAAACTCTCATTTGGTTCTCATCAATTAAACAGTAAGAGTTCAGATTTAATTGCTGGACTTGATAAAATACAGCTAGGTTCTAGTCAATTAACAGATAAATCAAGTCAATTGCTTTCAGCTAGCTCTCAGTTAGGAAGTGGAGCAGTGAAAATTGCTGATGGTGCTGGGAAATTAGCAGATGGTGGAACAACTTTAACTGCTGGTATTGAAAATTTACAAGTAGGAGCTACTGGACTAGAACATGGATTGAACGTTGCTAGGAATCAACTAAAAGCAGCATCAACAGAGTCTAATAATGCAGAAGTATTATCTGAGCCCTTGAGTCTTTCAAAAACAGACAATGATCAGGTTCCTGTAAATGGGATTGCTATGGCTCCTTATATGATATCTGTGGCCCTATTTGTTGCTGCGTTATCAACAAATATGATTTTTGCTAAGTTACCTTCAGGTCGTCATCCTGAAAGTCGTTGGGCTTGGGTTAAATCTCGTTTCGAAATAAATGGAGTTATAGCTGTTTTAGCAGCTATCTTAGTCTATGGAGGAGTTCATCTTATCGGTCTAACGGCAAATCATGAAATGAGAACCTTGTTCTTAATCATCATCGCAAGTTTGACATTTATGTCTATGGTAACCGCGTTAACGACATGGAATAGTCGCTTAGGTGCTTTCTTCTCTCTTATTTTACTATTATTACAATTAGCATCAAGTGCAGGAACTTATCCACTTGCTTTGACTAATGATTTCTTTAAGGCTGTCAATCCTTGGTTACCAATGAGTTATTCAGTTTCAGGATTGAGACAAACGATTTCTATGACAGGGAATGTTCATTATCAGGTAATTTTCCTTCTCGTAACTTTAGTTCTATTCATAGGAATAGGTATGCTTGCTTATCAACCTAAAAAACTGGAAGAAGATTAAAAAAATCGACCAATTTGGTCGATTTTTTATGTGCATGAATCTTGTCAAGAATTTATAAATCTAATAATAGAATGTTTCACGTGAAACAATGAATAGGTTGAATAGAATCAGATTGACAGAACTATCAACTAAAAATTAATAAGAAATAAAAAAACTCAGTTGGGAGCCCAACTGAGTTTTTTAAGTTTTACCTAATCTTTCCAAAGTTCTTTGACTTTTGCTTGAACTTCAGCATTTTCTAAGAATTCATCATAGGTTTCATCAATACGATCGATGACGCCGTTTTTAGATAAGACAATAATGTGGTTAGCCAAAGTTTGAATAAACTCATGGTCGTGACTGGCAAAAATGATGGACTCTTTAAAGTTTTTCAATCCATCGTTCAAGCTTGAGATAGATTCCAAGTCTAAGTGATTTGTAGGATCGTCAAGTACAAGAACGTTTGATTTTAAAAGCATGAGTTTTGAGAGCATCACGCGCACCTTTTCTCCCCCTGACAAGACGTTTACAGGTTTGTTAACTTCGTCTCCAGAGAAGAGCATACGACCTAGGAAACCACGCAAAAAAGTGTTGTCATCTTCTTCTTTACTTGCGAATTGACGGAGCCAGTCAAGGATAGATTCACTGCCAGCAAAATCAGCTGAATTGTCTTTTGGCAAGTAAGAGCGACTAGTTGTAACTCCCCACTTGACAGTCCCTTCATAGTCAATTTCACCCATAATGGCACGAATCAAGGCAGTTGTTTGGATGTCATTTTGTCCGATAAGAGCTGTCTTGTCACCTGGACGCAAGATGAAGCTGATGTTGTCAAGAATAGTTTCACCGTCAATCTTTACAGATAGATTTTCTACTGTCAAGAGGTCGTTCCCAATTTCACGTTCAGCTTTAAAGCTGATGAATGGATATTTACGACTAGAAGGAACAATTTCCTCTAGCTCAATCTTGTCAAGCATTTTTTTACGTGAAGTTGCTTGTCTTGATTTAGAAGCATTAGCAGAGAAACGAGCAACGAATTCTTGAAGTTGTTTGATTTTTTCTTCTGCTTTAGCATTACGGTCTGCTAGCAATTTAGCAGCAAGCTCAGAAGATTCCTTCCAGAAGTCGTAGTTTCCGACATAGAGTTTGATTTTTCCAAAGTCCAGGTCAGCCATGTGAGTACATACTTTATTCAAGAAGTGACGGTCGTGGGATACGACAATGACAGTATTATCAAAGTCGATTAGGAAATCCTCTAGCCAAGTGATGGATTGAATATCCAGACCATTGGTTGGCTCGTCCAAAAGAAGGACATCTGGTTTACCAAAGAGGGCTTTAGCAAGGAGAACCTTTACTTTGTCGCCATTTGCTAGTTCACTCATATTTTGGTAATGAAGTTCTTCTGGAATATTCAAATTTTGTAAGAGTTGTGAAGCTTCACTCTCAGCTTCCCAACCACCTAGTTCAGCGAATTCTCCTTCAAGTTCAGCTGCGCGAACACCATCTTCTTCTGAAAAATCTTCTTTCATATAAATGGCGTCTTTTTCTTTCATAATGTTGTATAGTTTTTCATTACCCATGATAACAACATCAATAACACGCTCATCTTCGTAGTCAAAGTGATTTTGACGAAGTACTGAAAGACGTTCGTCTGGTCCAAGAGAGATATGTCCGGTTGTCGGTTCAATATCCCCAGCTAAGATTTTTAAAAAGGTTGATTTTCCAGCACCGTTGGCACCAATCAAACCATAGGTATTTCCTTCTGTAAATTTGATGTTTACATCATCAAAAAGTTTACGATCACTAAAACGTAGTGAAACATCAGATACTGTTAGCAAAGTTTTTCTCCTATTATATGTAATACTCTAATTCTACTAGAAAATCACCAATTATTCAAATTTTTATTTGTCAATTTTTTGTAAACAAAGTTGACAACCTCTTTACGATTGAAAGGGGTAACATCTCTATTGTTTCAATAAAAAAATTATCTGCCTTTTTATTAAAAAAATGCTATAATTGAAAGGACCATATCAAAGGAGAATAAGATGAGTAAACCCATTATTTTAACAGGAGATCGTCCAACGGGGAAATTACATATTGGGCACTACGTTGGTAGTTTGAAAAATCGTGTCTTACTACAAGAAGAAAATAAATATGACATGTTTGTCTTTTTAGCTGACCAGCAAGCACTAACAGACCATGCAAAAGATCCACAAACTATTGTAGAGTCTATTGGGAATGTTGCTTTGGACTATCTTGCAGTGGGGTTAGATCCTAATAAAGCAACGATTTTCATTCAAAGTCAGATTCCAGAATTGGCAGAGCTCTCTATGTATTATATGAACCTAGTTTCATTAGCTCGTTTAGAACGAAATCCAACCGTAAAGACTGAAATTGCTCAAAAAGGCTTTGGAGAAAGTATACCAACTGGATTTTTAGTTTATCCAGTTGCGCAAGCAGCAGATATTACAGCATTTAAGGCTAACTTGGTTCCAGTAGGGAATGATCAAAAGCCGATGATTGAACAAACACGTGAAATTGTGCGTTCTTTCAACCATGCCTATAACTGTGATGTTTTAGTAGAACCAGAAGGAATTTACCCTGAGCACGAAGGTGCGGGACGTTTACCAGGTCTTGATGGTAATGCCAAAATGTCGAAATCACTTAATAATGGAATTTACCTAGCTGATGATGCAGATACTTTGCGTAAAAAAGTAATGAGTATGTATACCGATCCAGATCATATTCGTGTTGAGGATCCAGGTAAGATTGAAGGAAATATGGTTTTCCATTACTTGGACGTATTCGGTCGACCTGAGGATGCTCAAGAAATTGCTGAAATGAAGGAACATTATCAACGTGGAGGCCTTGGTGATGTTAAGACTAAACGTTACCTACTTGAAATCCTAGAACGTGAACTTGGTCCAATCCGTGAACGTCGCCTAGAATATGCTAAAGATATGGGTGAGGTTTATAATATGCTCCAAAAAGGTAGTGAAAAAGCTCGAGAAGTTGCTGGGCAAACACTATCAGAAGTAAAAGCTGCAATGGGTCTAAATTACTTTCACTAATGGATAAAATATGAACTATAAAACTATTTCTTCTTTAAAATAAGAGGGATAGTTTTTTATTTATTCTCTTATAAATTTAATTGACAAATTTTCATAGAATGGTATGATAGATACAATACAAAAAGCGTTTAGCTCAATAAAGGAAGAAAAGAGGAAACTTCAATGTCTAATTGGGACACTAAATTTTTGAAAAAAGGTTTTACCTTTGATGATGTATTGCTAATTCCAGCAGAGAGTCATGTGTTGCCTAATGATGCGGATTTAACAACAAAATTAGCAGATAATTTGACTTTAAATATCCCAATTATTACAGCTGCAATGGACACTGTAACAGAAAGCCAAATGGCCATTGCAATCGCGCGTGCAGGTGGACTTGGAGTTATCCATAAAAACATGTCTATTGAGCAACAAGCTGACGAAGTTCGTAAGGTAAAACGTTCTGAAAATGGTGTTATCATTGATCCATTCTTCTTGACTCCTGAACATACAATCGCTGAAGCAGATGAACTCATGGGCCGTTACCGTATCAGTGGTATCCCAGTGGTTGAAACTCTAGAAAACCGTAAGTTAGTTGGTATTTTGACCAACCGAGATCTGCGTTTCATTTCTGACTACAACCAACCAATTTCAAAACACATGACTAGTGAAAACCTAGTTACTGCTCCGGTTGGTACAGATTTAAAAACTGCTGAGAGTATTCTTCAAGAACACCGTATTGAAAAACTACCTCTAGTTGACGAAGAGGGTCGTCTTTCTGGTTTAATCACCATTAAAGATATTGAAAAAGTGATTGAGTTCCCAAATGCGGCAAAAGATGAATTCGGTCGTCTTCTAGTTGCTGGTGCGGTAGGAGTTACTTCTGACACATTTGAACGTGCAGAAGCCCTCTTTGAAGCAGGAGCTGATGCTATCGTTATTGATACTGCCCATGGTCACTCAGCGGGTGTACTTCGTAAAATCGCTGAAATTCGTGCTCATTTCCCAGACCGTACACTGATTGCTGGGAACATTGCTACTGCTGAAGGTGCGCGTGCTCTTTATGATGCAGGTGTTGACGTTGTTAAAGTCGGTATTGGCCCAGGTTCAATCTGTACAACCCGTGTTATTGCTGGTGTAGGAGTTCCCCAGGTAACAGCAATTTACGATGCAGCAGCAGTTGCTCGTGAATATGGTAAAACAATTATCGCTGATGGTGGAATCAAATATTCTGGAGATATTGTAAAAGCCCTTGCTGCTGGAGGAAACGCAGTGATGCTCGGATCAATGTTTGCAGGAACAGATGAAGCTCCAGGTGAAACTGAAATCTTCCAAGGGCGTAAATTCAAGACATACCGCGGTATGGGTTCAATCGCTGCTATGAAGAAGGGTTCAAGCGACCGTTATTTCCAAGGTTCTGTCAATGAAGCAAACAAACTGGTTCCAGAAGGAATCGAAGGTCGTGTTGCTTATAAAGGTGCAGCAGCTGATATTGTTTTCCAAATGATTGGTGGTATTCGTTCTGGTATGGGTTACTGTGGTGCTGCTAACTTAAAAGAATTACATGACAATGCTCAGTTTATCGAAATGTCAGGTGCGGGTCTAAAAGAAAGCCATCCACACGATGTTCAAATCACTAATGAAGCACCAAACTATTCAATGTAATAAAAAATCTCCTGTTAAACGGGAGATTTTTTTATTTTACATAGATGTAAAGTTTAATTTACAGTCAATTGACCATTATCTACTGTAAAGACGCTCAAGTTATCAGGCAAGTTTTGAAGATGGTCTAAACTAGTAGTTGTAATAAAAGTTTGAATGTTATGAGAAATAGTTTCCAATAATTTAAGTTGACGATTATTGTCAAGTTCACTCATGACATCGTCAAGCAAAAGAATAGGAGATTCTTTGGTAATGCTCTCCATCAATTCGATTTCAGCAAGTTTTATAGAAAGCACCAAGCTACGATGTTGGCCTTGACTTCCGAAACTTGCTTCCATTCCATTAATCATGAAAATCATATCATCCCGATGAGGACCAACTCCAGTATTCTTCTTAAATAAATCTCTGGATCTACTTTTTTGAAGTGCTATATGGAAAGATTCAGCCAAATGTTCCTTGTCAACAAAATTTACAGAAGGTTGATAATAGATTGACAGTTCTTCTAACTGATCTGAGATGTCAAAATGTTTTTTCTTGCCAAAGAGTTCCATTTTCTGGATAAAGTCAGCTCGATGAATCATTACACGACAGCCATATTCTACTATTTGGTCATCAAGAACAGATAGGAAAGTCTCATCTATGTTTTGTGTAGATTTGAGATAGGTATTTCTCTGTTTAAGGACGTGGTTATAACTTGACAGGTCTGACAAGTAAATCGGTTTAATTTGCCCTAATTCTATGTCAATGAATTTACGACGAATGGCCGGAGCGCCTTTGACAAGTTGTAAATCTTCTGGAGCGAATAAGACAACATTCATATGACCAATATAGTCTGATAGGCGAGCTTGTTTTAAGTAGTTCACTTTAGTAATTCGCCCTTTTTGTGTTAGGTCAATTTCAAGTGGAATGGTTGCTGTTTTCTTTTGCAAGATTCCAGAAACTTGCAGTTGTTCTTCTTCAAATTGAATTAAATTTTTATCAGTCTTTGCTCGATGACTTCTTGTTAAGGCTAAAAAGTAAATACTTTCGAGAAGATTGGTTTTTCCTTGAGCGTTCCGGCCAACAAATACATTTAATTTTGGATTAAAATCAATTTCGATATTATGATAGTTACGAAATTGTTTAATGGATAAGTTTTTCAACCACATAATTATCTACCTGGGAAACGTGGTGTAGGTTTTGTTTTTGTTGCTTGAGCTTTTTTTGTTGGCTTTTTTTGAACTTTTTTATTCATTTCCTTGACAAGTTTAGCTACACGTTCTTTCTCAAGTTTTTCTAGACGAAACTCCTCTAGTTCTTCTGATGTTGGTTTAACTAGAATAATTTGAGTTTTTAAATCAGGGATTTCAATAGAATCCCCGATTCTAATTTTCTTGCCTCGACGATTTTCTAATTCTCCATTAAAATATACAAGATGGTCAGATAAAAAAGATTTAATAGCACCGCCACTTTGGATGATTCCAAGATCTTTCAAAAGAGCTTGGAGAGTAATAAATTCTTCAAATAATTTGTATTCCATAGTTCACCTCAATCTTTGATATTATACCATATTTTGCACAAAATAGTTGAGAAGAAACTACTGATATGAAAACGATTTTAATTTCAAAAGAGTCAAAGAGAACAGGAAAAATTTTCGTTTTCATGGTATAATAGAACTCTATGTAAAAGGAGGTAAAAGATGGAGTTATTCCCTGGAATTGCAGTGCATTTTATCCAATCTAAAAAGTTTAAGACAAATAAAATAACCATGCGTTTCACAGCTCCATTATCTCTGGATTTAATTTCTGGTCGCATGCTAAGTGCCAGTATGCTTGAAACTGCTAATAAAGGCTATCCAACTGCTCAGGTTCTTAGAAAACATCTGGCAGCATTGTATGGAGCAGATTTGTCAACTCATGCTTATAGAAGGGGGCAAAGTCACTTAGTAGACGTGAGTTTGACTTATGTTCGAGATGAATTTTTAAGTAAGAAAAACGTCTTAACTGCTCAGATTTTAGAATTATTGTATCAAGTCATATTTAATCCATTGTCAAATGAAGATGAATTTGAGAACAATGCCTTTGAAATTGAAAAAAAACAATTGTTGGTGAGATTAGAATCAGAATTAGAGGATCCTTTCTTCTTTGCCCATAAAGAATTGGATCAGTTGTTTTTCCAAGAAGAATCAATGCAGTTAGTTCCTAGAGATTTAATTGCCAGAATTTCTGAAGAGACTTCTAAATCTTGCTATTCAAGTTTTCAAAAAATGCTGAAAGAAGATAGAATTGATTTATTCTTTTTAGGTGATTTTAATGAAATTGAAGTCTTAGAAAACTTGAAGAAATTTAACTTGACAGGTCGTAAAGAAACTGTAAACATTCAATATCAGCAAGGTTATTCAAATGTTCTTAGAGAAGGAATTGCTAGGAAAAACCTAGGTCAGTCTATTCTAGAAATGGGTTATCATAGCACAATTGGTTATGGAGATGATCAAAAGATGGCCTTGCTTCTCGTGAATGGTTTGCTTGGAGCTTTCCCGCACTCTAAATTGTTTACCCAAGTTAGGGAAAAGGAAGGGTTGGCTTACACGGTTTCTAGTCACTTAGATCTCTTTAGTGGATTTTTAAGATTGTTTGCTGGGATAAATCGTCAAAATCGAAACAAGGTAAGAAAATTGATGAATGATCAATTGTTAGCTATCAAAAATGGTAGATTTACAGATCCTGAAGTTAATCAAACTAAGGAAATGATTCGTAGGACGATGTTGTTGAGTCAGGATAATCAAGATTCGATTATAGATAGAGAATACTTAAGCCTCTTTTTTGGTAAATCGGTTTTAGACATGGATACTTTGATAGAGAGACTAGAGCAAGTTGACAAGGATGAAATCTGTAGGGCGGCATCTAGTTTGAAATTGCAGGCTATCTATTTTATGGAAGGAGCGGAATGACTAGAGTTACTTTTCAAGAGAAATATTATCCTGCTGTAAAGGAAACTCTTTATCAAGCAAAATTAGAAAATGGATTGACAGTTTCTTTACTTCCTAAAAATGATTTTAACGAAGTTTATGGTGTAGTAACTGTCTATGTTGGTTCAGTTGACACTGAGTTTACAGCTAGAGATAGTAAAAAGAAAACATATCCTAAGGGTATTGCTCATTTTTTAGAACATAAACTTTTTGAAAGAGAAAATTCTGAAGATATCATGGCTGCATTTACCAAATTAGGTGCAGATAGTAACGCCTTTACAAGCTTTACAAATACAAGTTATCTTTTTTCAACCTCTGACAATGTCTCTGAGTGTTTGGACTTGCTTGACGAGCTTGTTACTAGCTTTAACATTACTGAAGAATCTGTTGAACGAGAAAAGGATATTATTCAACAAGAACGCGAAATGTATCAGGATGATCCTGATTCTTGCTTGTTCTTTAAAACACTTGCAAATCTATATCCAGAAACTCCACTAGCTTCAGATATTGTTGGGACTGAAGATTCGATCGAAGATATTAGTTTAGACGATCTACGGGACAATTTTGATGAATTTTACACTCCTGTCAATAGCCAAATTTTCCTCGTTGGAAATTTTGATTTAGAGTTGATACAGAATTATTTCTCGCAAAAGGATGTTGGAGGTTGTATAGTTCAAAATTCAAAAGAACCAATCGCTTTACACCCTGTAAAGAAGGTGGAGAGCATTCGTATGGATGTTGCATCACCTAAATTAGCAATAGGAGTTCGAACGAATTCTGATATGGGTCATCAGGACTGCTATCGATATAGCGTTCTATTAAGAGCGTTATTTACGATGATGTTTGGTTGGACCTCTAAAAGATTTCAGAGTTTGTATGAAACTGGGAAATTAGATTCTTCATTATCTTTAGAAGTTGAGATCAATCGACGTTTTAACTTTTTGATGCTGACAATGGACACGAAGGAGCCTGTTGCTATTTCGCATCAATTCCGAAAGGCAATTCAGAATTTTGCTACAGATTCGGATGTATCAGAGGAACATCTTGATTTAATCAAAAGTGAAATTTATGGAGAATTTCTCCATAGTATGAACTCTTTAGAATTTATTGCAACCCAATATCAGTCATATTCTGACGAAACAACCCTGTTTGATTTACCAAAGATTATACAGGAAATGACCTTGGATGATGTTCTTGAGGTAGGACATCATTTTATCGATAATAGTGAATTAGTTGAATTTACGATTTTTCCACTATAGCCATCGAAATATAAAATAAACTAGAAAGAAGGCATGGTAAGTATGAGAAAAAAAACAATTGGTGAAGTGTTACGTTTAGCAAGAATTAATCAAGGTTTGAGTTTAGAGGAATTGCAGCGCAAGACAGACATTCAACTGAATCTGCTTGAGGCTTTAGAATCAGATGATTTCGACCAATTGCCAAGCCCTTTTTATACACGTTCTTTTTTGAGGAAGTATGCTTGGGCAGTTGAGTTGGATGAAAATCTTGTTTTAGACGCATATGATTCAGGGAGTATGATTACCTATGAGGAAGTTGATGTTGATGAGATAGAACTATCAGGTCGTAGACGTTCTAATCGCAAGAAACGTTCCTTGCTCCCTCTGTTTTACTTTATTCTCTTCTCCTTATCTATTATAATTTTTGTTTCTTATTATGTTTGGAATTACATTCAAACACAACCGACAGCAACAACTTCAGCCAACTATAATGTTGTGACTACGACAACAAGTGCAACAAGTAGTGAAACAACAACTAGCAATCAAACCACTAGCCCATCAAGTTCGAGCGACGCATCAACTGTGACGGTTTCTGGCAAGGGAGATGTTATATCGGTAGAATATAAAACTGCTAAAGATACTGCCGAACTTCAACTATCTGTGACGGATGCAACCAGTTGGGTTAGTGTTTCAGATACTGAATTAGCTGGAGGAACTACTCTTGAGCCTAATAATAAGATGGCCAAAACAACAGTTTCTAAAGGCTCTCCAGTAACTATCACATTAGGCGTTGTCAAAGGCGTGAAAATCAAGATCGATAATCAGGAAATTGACACTTCGAAATTAACTGGTCAAACTGGCTGGATTACATTGAAATTAAGTTCAAATTAAGGAAGGATAACATGAAAAAAGAGAATATTCCTAACATACTTACGCTTGGTAGAATTTTATTTATTCCGATTTTTGTTCTCCTTCTATCATTTGGACAGTCTCCTGTGTTACATAAAATAGCAGCAATTATTTTTGCCGTTGCCAGTATCACTGACTATCTAGATGGCTATTTAGCTAGAAAATGGCAAGTAGTTAGCAATTTTGGTAAATTCGCAGATCCAATGGCAGATAAGTTGTTAGTTATGTCGGCATTTATCATGCTAGTAGGTCTAAATATGGCTCCTGCTTGGGTAGTAGCTGTTATCATTTGCCGAGAACTTGCTGTTACTGGGTTGCGCCTACTCTTAGTTGAAACTGGTGGAACTGTTTTAGCTGCAGCAATGCCAGGAAAAATCAAAACATTTAGCCAGATGTTTGCGATTATCTTCTTGTTATTTCATTGGAATTTACTTGGTCAGATAACTCTTTATATCGCTTTGTTCTTTACAGTTTATTCTGGTTATGACTACTTCAAGGGAAGCGCGTATTTGTTTAAAGGAACCTTTCGCTAGATATGGAATCGATTATTAAAATTAAGAATCTGTCATTTCGATACCAGGCAGATCAAGAACACTATGATGTTCATAACATTTCGTTTCACGTGAAACGTGGAGAATGGTTGTCTATCGTTGGTCATAATGGTAGTGGAAAATCAACAACTGTTCGCTTGATTGACGGTTTGCTAGAAGCGGAATCTGGAGAAATTTGGATAGACGGTGATTGCCTAACTCCAGAAAACGTCTGGGAAAAAAGACGTAAGATTGGTATGGTATTTCAAAATCCTGATAACCAATTCGTGGGGGCAACCGTAGAAGATGACGTTGCTTTTGGGCTTGAAAATCAAGGGATTCCACTTGAAGAGATGAAGAAGCGAGTTTCTGAAGCTCTGTCATTAGTTGGGATGGCTGAATTTTCTAAAAAGGAACCAGCTCGCTTGTCAGGTGGCCAAAAACAGAGAGTGGCTATCGCAGGAGTTGTTGCTCTGCGACCAGACATTTTAATTTTAGATGAGGCTACAAGCATGTTGGATCCAGAGGGACGACTAGAGTTGATTAAGATAGTTCAAAAGATTCGTCAAGATCACCAAATGACAGTGATCTCCATTACGCATGACTTAGATGAGGTGGCCATGAGTGACCGTATTTTGGTGATGAAAAAAGGAGAAATCGAATCAACTAGTACTCCTAGAGAACTATTTTCTAGGTCAGATTTAGATCAAATTGGTTTAGATCAACCCTTTGTCAACCAATTAAAAACATCGCTACGTACTAGTGGCTTGAAATTACCAGAGCACTACCTGACCGAAGAGGAGCTCGAGGAGGCTTTATGGGAATTATTCTAGACAATGTGAGTTATACGTATCAAGAAGGAACACCATTTGCCTCAGCTGCCTTGTCCGATGTTAATTTGTCAATAGAGGATGGATCTTATACAGCAATTATTGGGCATACAGGAAGCGGGAAATCTACAATTCTTCAACTTTTGAATGGTTTGTTGGTTCCCACAAAGGGAAGTGTTCATGTCTTTGATACATTAATTACATCAACATCCGTCAATAAGCAAATTCGTCAAATTCGCAAACAAGTGGGCTTAGTCTTTCAGTTTGCAGAGAATCAAATTTTTGAGGAAACTGTCTTAAAAGATGTGGCTTTTGGACCTCAAAATTTTGGAGTTTCTATAGAAGAGGCAGAAGCTATTGCGCGTGAAAAACTAGCTTTAGTAGGAATTGATGAGTCACTCTTTGGACGTAGTCCCTTTGAGCTTTCAGGTGGTCAGATGAGAAGGGTTGCGATTGCTGGTATTTTGGCGATGGAGCCTAGCATTTTGGTCTTAGATGAGCCAACAGCTGGTTTGGATCCAATAGGTCGAAAAGAGTTAATGGCCTTGTTTAAAAAACTTCATCAGGATGGAATCACGATTGTTTTAGTGACCCATCTGATGGATGACGTGGCCGAATTTGCTGACCAAGTTTATGTGATGGAAAAAGGGAAACTAGTTAAGGGTGGGAAACCAAGTCTTGTCTTTCAAAATGTCGAATTTATGGAAAAAATCCAATTAGGTGTTCCAAAAATCACAAGATTTGCTCAAAGGCTAGCTGAACGAGGAGTTTCTTTTAAACAATTGCCGATAACGATAGAGGAGTTTAAGGAGTTCATCAATGGATAACATGATTTTAGGTCGTTACATACCAGGAAATTCGATTGTTCATCGTTTGGATCCTCGTAGTAAGTTAGTGGCAATGATTTTATTGATTATAATCGTTTTTTGGGCCAATAATCCAATAACTAATGTGATCCTTTTCGTTGTAACAGGTATATTTGTAGCCTTATCTGAGGTTCCCTTATCCTTTTTCATAAAAGGTTTGCGGTCCATGTTTTTTCTGATTGCTTTTACAACCCTTTTTCAACTTTTCTTTATCTCTGGTGGAGATGTCTTGTTCGAGATGGGGTTCATAAAAATCACGAGTCATGGCATTGAGCAGGCGGGAATCATTTTTTGCCGCTTTGTGTTGATTATCTTTTTCTCAACCTTGCTTACTTTGACCACAATGCCACTAAGCCTTGCAACAGCAGTTGAGTCCTTGCTTGGGCCTTTAAAAAGATTTAAGGTTCCTGTTCATGAAATTGGACTTATGTTGTCTATGAGCTTGCGTTTTGTACCAACCTTAATGGATGATACGATTCGAATTATGAACGCTCAAAAGGCGCGTGGTGTTGATTTTGGAGAAGGAAATATAATCCAAAAAGTTAAGGCTATGATTCCTATTTTGATTCCATTATTCGCTACGAGTTTGAAACGAGCAGATTCTCTTGCTACAGCCATGGAGGCTAGAGGATATCAAGGTGGGAACGGACGCAGTCAGTACCGGCAGTTGAATTGGATGAATAAAGATAGTGTGGCCTTATTCCTGGTATGTGCGTTGGGTTTGATTCTATTTTTGTTGAAATCCTAAAGTGAAGTATAGAATGAGATAGGGTAGAGGTATGAACCGTTTTAAAAAATCAAAATATATCATTGTTCTATTTGTCGTTATACTAGTAGTTTCTGTTTTTTTAGTGACGACACAGTCAAGTACAGTTGTGACAAAAGCTGGAGATGGCATTTCTCTGATAGACAGAATTGTGCAAAAACCATTTCAATGGTTAGAATCTACAAAGTCAGATTTAGGAAATTTGACGAGAGCTTACAATGAGAATGAAACTCTCAAAAAAGAATTCTATCAAATGGAAAAGGAAAAGAATGAAGCAGATCGCTTAAAAGAAGAAAATGAACAACTGCGTCAATTACTAGATATGAAGTCAAAATCAAATGCGACTAAGCTAATTGCTGCGGATGTTATCATGAGAACTCCGGCGACTTGGAAACAAGAGTTAACAGTTAATGTTGGTTCGCAACAAGGTGTAACAACTAGTATGCTTGTTGTTTCTGGTGGAGGATTGGTTGGAAGCGTTGAAAACGTAGAAGACAACTCAACTGTGGTCAATTTATTAACAAACGCTGAGAATACAGAGAAGATTTCTGTTAAAATCCAGCATGGTTCTAGTAGCATTTATGGTATCATTATTGGTTATGATAAGGAAAAAGAACTACTGAAAATTAGTCAGCTAAATAATAGTGGAGATATTAGTCAAGGTGATAAAGTAGTAACTGGAGGTTTGGGGAACTTCAATGCTACAGACATTCCTGTAGGAGAAGTCGTATCTGTGACCCCTACTAATGATTATCTGGCAAGAGAAGTTATGGTCAAAATGCATGCTGATCCAATGAATCTTAAAGTCGTAGAGTTAGTGGGGAATCCATCATGAGACTTTTTAAGCAAATAGGTATGTTTTTGCTCTTGCCCGTAATCATTTTAATAGATAGCCATTTAGGACAATTTGTAAATAGCTTTTTCCCACATTTTCAAATTATAAGCCACTTCATCTTCATCTTCTTATTATTCGAGACAATAGAAGTATCAGAATATCTGTTTTTGGCCTATTGCTTGGTTCTAGGACTTATATACGATATCTATTTCTTCCATCTGATAGGGATAGCCAGTCTTCTTTTTGTGATTATTGGAGCAATCGTATATAAAAGCAACTCGGTTATTTTGTCGAATAGATGGACTCGATTGCTAGCAGTTTTAATGATGACTTTTATATTTGAATTTGGTAGCTTTATCCTAGCACATGTGGTAGGATTGACTGCAGAAAATCTACCTGTTTTTATAGTTTATAGTCTGGGTCCTACTATGATATTGAATTTTATATGGATGTTAGTTTTCCAATATATTTTTGAAAAAATATATCTATAAGAAAGAAACAAAACTGTAATAAAGGCGTAATATTTATTAGGCCTTTTTTTGATATACTAGTATTGTCTTTTTAAAGAAGGAGTATTTACACTATGAAGAAAAAAATTCTAGCATCACTCTTATTAAGTACAGTATTGGTTTCACAAGGAACTGTGCTTTCAAGTGTCCAAGCCAATACAACAAATGAAAAAATTGCTGCTCAAGATAGCAAAATTAGTGAATTGACAACACAACAAAAGGAAGCTCAAAAACAAGTTGATGAGATTCAAACTAAAGTAACAGCTATTCAAACAGAACAAGAAAAGTTGCAAGCTGAGAATGAAAAACTTCAAGAAGAGTCTAAAAAACTTGAAGGTGAAATCACAGAGCTTTCAAAAAACATCGTAGCTCGTAATGAATCGCTTGAAAACCAAGCTCGAAGTGCACAAACTAACGGAACTGCTACAAGCTACATTAATACAATTATTAACTCTAACTCAATCACAGAAGCTATTTCTCGTGTAGCAGCTATGAGTGAAATTGTCTCAGCAAACAATAAAATGTTGCAACAACAAAAAGAAGATAAAAAAGCTATCTCTGAAAAACAAGTTGCAAACAATAATGCAATCAACACAGTTATTGCCAATCAACAAACACTTGCTGATGACGCTCAAGCCTTGACAACAAAACAGGCAGAATTGAAAGCCGCTGAGTTGAATCTTGCAGCAGAAAAAGCTACCGCAGAAAGTGAAAAAGCTACTTTGTTAGAGCAAAAAGCAGCAGCTGAAGCAGAAGCTAAGGCAGCAGCTGAAGCAGAAGCAGCATACAAAGCGAAACAAACAAGTCAACAACAAACAGTTGCTGCTTCAGCAAATACAACCTTTGCAGCACAAGTACAAGCAACTTCAAGCTCATCATCAGACGATGACTCAAGTTACACACCTGCACCAACTCCTGTAAGCCAACGTCCTACATATAGTACAAACGCTTCAAGTTATCCAGTAGGTCAATGTACATGGGGAGCAAAAACTTTAGCACCATGGGCTGGCGATTACTGGGGAAATGGTGGTCAATGGGCTGCAAGTGCAGCGGCTGCAGGTTTCCGTACAGGTTCTACACCACAAGTTGGAGCAATTGCTTCATGGGATGATGGAGGATACGGACACGTAGCAGTTGTTACAGCAGTTGAATCATCAACTCGTATTCAAGTTTCTGAATGTAACTATGATGGTAGTGGAACTCAACCAATCGGAAATTATCGTGGATGGTTTAATCCGACAGCATCAAGAGGTACTGTAAGATACATTTATCCAAACTAATATACTGATTATTACTAAAATTAGGGTGAGATTTTGTTAATCTCACCCTTTGTATAGTGCTGAAAAATAAATTTCATTATATAATTACTTGAACTTATTTTCTATTTTTATAATTTTTTAGTTAAAGTAAAATGAAACTTAGGGATTTAGTACGAGTGTAGCATGTTGATAAAAAATGGTTTCTAAGGGAGTCGGTGTTGGAGTTATGTTTGCGTATAAAATAAATGTTGATGTCAAAGAGTGGGATTTGTTTTTAGAAAATCATCCTCAAGGAAATTTGTTGCAGAGTAGTGATTGGGCCAAGATAAAGGATACTTGGGGGAATGAGAGAGTTGGATTTTATAAAGATAATCAATTGGTTGGAGTAGCGAATATCTTAATTCAGCCGCTACCATTAGGACTTTCTATGTTCTATATTCCACGAGGTCCTGTAATTGACTATGAAGATAAAGAGCTTCTGAAATTTGTACTTTTAACGTTGAAAAAACTTGCTAAAAAAAGCAATGCAATAATGGTTAAATTTGATCCAAGCCTTTTTATCAGTCGAAGTCTTATCGACCAAAAAACTATTCAAAATTCTAAAACTTTTGAAATTGTTGAGGAATTGCAAAAAAATAAAGTTCATTGGACAGGATTGACAAAGGATATGGCAGAAAACATACAACCTCGTTTTCAAGCTAATATTCATAAAGAAAACTTCTCGCTGGATCAACTGTCCAAATCTACTCGACAGGCCATCCGAACTGCAAGAAATAAAGGATTGGAAGTGAAATTTGGCGGACTTGATTTATTAGATGAATTTTCATTTTTAATGAAGAAAACAGAGTCTCGTAAGAACATCAGTTTACGAGGCAAAGATTATTATCAAAAATTACTGACTACTTATCCTAACCACTCCTTTATCACGCTAAGCTATTTAGATTTACCAAATAGACTGATAGAAATTGAGAAGCAACTCGAAAAGAATCTAAAAATAGCGCAGAATTTTACAGATAAAACGAAAGAAGGTAAAGTAAAAGATAATCAGCAAGAGAGAGAACGATTAGAAGAAGAAATTGCTTTTCTCAAGAGCTGTATTGATAGAGGGGATAGTGTTGTCCCATTGTCTGGAACTTTGACCGTCGAATTTGGGAAAACATCTGAAAACTTATATGCTGGAATGAATGAAGAATTTAGACACTATCAACCTGCTATTCCAACATGGTTTGAGACTGCTCAACATTCATTTGAACGTGGGGCAGAGACTCATAATATGGGTGGAATTGAAAACAACTTAGAGGGTGGATTATTTAATTTTAAATCTAAATTTAATCCCACTATTGAGGAATTTGCTGGGGAGTTTAACTACCCAACTAGTTCATTGTACTTCTTGTTTAATCTAGCTTACAAAATGCGCAAGAAGCTTCGAAGTAGATAGGATAAACTAATTATTTTGCTACTACATTAAATTTTTAAAAATTAGCTATTAGAACATCTCAGCAGTATATGTTGAGATGTTTTAAATTTAGAGTGTTTACGAGTAATTTAATAAGGAGAAAATAACAAAATTACTTGAAATAAAGATCCAATTATGATAAAATGAAACTTGTCGTGTGAACGATAATACTCATTCTTGATGAATTGTGAAACTGTTGCCTTTGGGTTGTTTTGCAAGCTGAAATCGAGAAGAGGAAAAAACAAAAAAGGAGAAATACTCATGGCAGTAATTTCAATGAAACAACTTCTTGAGGCTGGTGTACACTTTGGTCACCAAACTCGTCGCTGGAACCCTAAGATGGCTAAGTACATCTTCACTGAGCGTAACGGAATCCACGTTATCGACTTGCAACAAACTGTAAAATACGCTGACCAAGCATACGACTTTATGCGTGATGCAGCAGCTAACGATGCAGTTGTATTGTTTGTTGGTACTAAGAAACAAGCTGCTGACGCTGTTAAAGAAGAAGCAGAACGTTCAGGTCAATACTACATCAACCACCGTTGGTTGGGTGGTACCCTTACTAACTGGGGAACAATCCAAAAACGTATCGCTCGTTTGAAAGAAATCAAACGCATGGAAGAAGAAGGAATCTTCGACGTTCTTCCTAAGAAAGAAGTTGCACTTCTTAACAAACAACGCGCTCGTCTTGAAAAATTCTTGGGTGGTATCGAAGACATGCCTCGCATCCCAGATGTAATGTACGTAGTTGACCCACATAAAGAGCAAATCGCTGTTAAAGAAGCTAAAAAATTGGGTATCCCAGTTGTAGCGATGGTTGACACAAACACTGATCCAGATGATATCGATGTAATCATCCCAGCTAACGATGACGCTATCCGCGCAGTTAAGTTGATCACAGCTAAATTGGCAGACGCTATCATCGAAGGTCGCCAAGGTGAAGATGCTGTAGCAGCAGTTGAAGCAGAATTTGCAGCTTCAGAAGCTCAAGCAGACTCAATCGAAGAAATCGTTGAAGTTGTAGAAGGCGACAACGCTTAATTCAAATAATTAATCATTACCTAGGAGGGCGGGGCTTAGCCCGGCTCTCCTATTTTTAAAAAATATAGGAGAATTAAAATGGCAGAAATTACAGCTAAACTTGTTAAAGAGTTGCGTGAAAAATCTGGTGCTGGTGTCATGGACGCTAAGAAAGCATTGGTCGAAGTTGAAGGTGATATCGAAAAAGCGATTGAATTGCTTCGCGAAAAAGGTATGGCTAAGGCAGCTAAAAAAGCTGACCGTGTTGCTGCAGAAGGTTTGACTGGTGTATTTGTTAACGGTAACGTCGCAGCAGTAGTTGAAGTAAATGCTGAAACTGACTTCGTTGCGAAAAATGCTCAATTCGTTGAATTGGTAAATGCAACAGCTAAAGTAATCGCTGAAGGTAAACCAGCTAACAACGAAGAAGCACTTGCATTGACAATGCCTTCAGGTGAAACACTTGAAGCTGCATATGTATCTGCAACAGCGACTATCGGAGAAAAAATCTCATTCCGTCGTTTTGCTTTACTTGAAAAAACAGATGCACAACACTTCGGTGCTTACCAACACAACGGCGGACGTATCGGTGTTATCTCTGTAATCGAAGGTGGAGACGAAGCACTTGCTAAACAAATCTCAATGCATATTGCTGCGATGAAACCAACAGTTCTTTCATACAAAGAATTGGATGAGCAATTTGTTAAAGATGAGTTGGCTCAATTGAACCACGTAATCGACCAAGATAACGAAAGCCGTGCAATGGTTAACAAACCAGCACTTCCACACTTGAAGTATGGATCAAAAGCACAATTGACTGATGAAGTTATCGCTCAAGCTGAAGCTGACATTAAAGCAGAGTTGGCTGCAGAAGGTAAACCAGAAAAAATCTGGGATAAAATCATTCCAGGTAAAATGGATCGCTTCATGCTTGACAACACTAAAGTTGACCAAGCATACACACTTCTTGCACAAGTATACATCATGGATGACAGCAAGACAGTTGAAGCATATCTTGAATCAGTTAACGCTTCAGTAGTTGAGTTCGCTCGCTTTGAAGTTGGTGAAGGTATCGAAAAAGCTGCAAATGACTTTGAAGCTGAAGTTGCAGCTACAATGGCGGCAGCTTTGAATAACTAATAATAAAAAGAGGAAGCAGATTTGCTTCCTTTTTCATATAGAAAAACTTTATAAAAAAAATAAAAAGCCCTTGTTAAAGGGCTTTGTGTATTTAGGAGACTAGACTTCGAACTCATAGAGCGCTGTAGATAGGTAACGTTCTCCGTTATCTGGTGCAAGCGCAAGGACTTTTTTACCTGCCCCAAGTTTTTTAGCAACTTCGATTGCTGCATAGATAGCTGCGGCAGAAGAAATACCTACCAAGAAGCCTTCTTTTCCACCAATTTCGCGACCAAGTGCAAGAGCATTGTCTGATGTCACGCGAACGATACCATCATAAGCTTCTGTATCAAGTGTTTCTGGGATGAATCCTGCAGAGATACCTTGAATTTTGTGAGGTCCTGGTTTTTCACCTGATAAGATTGCTGACTCGTCTGCCTCAACTGCAAAAACTTGAATGTCTGAATTAGCCGATTTAAGAGCGTGAGAGACACCAGAAATAGTTCCTCCAGTACCAACACCGGCAACAAAGGCATCTAAACCATCAGCTCCGAAATCAGCTAGAATTTCAGCTCCTGTTGTTCTTTCGTGAACTTCTGGGTTAGCTTGGTTATTAAACTGTAATGGTAGGAAACCATCACGTTCAGCAGCAATTTCTTGCGCTTTTGCAATCGCACCTTTCATTCCTTCACTACCTGGAGTGAGGACTAGTTCAGCACCATAAGCTTGGATGATCTTGCGGCGTTCAACACTCATTGTTTCAGGCATAACGATGACAACTTTATAACCTTTAGCAGCACCAACCCATGAAAGACCGATACCAGTGTTTCCGCTTGTTGCTTCTACAATAGTTGAGCCTAGTTTCAGTTTACCCTCTTGTTCTGCTTTTTCAATCATACTAAGAGCGATGCGGTCTTTAACGGATGAACCTGGGTTAAAAGCTTCTAGTTTTACGTAAACGTCTGCTGCACCTTCTGGTACAATGTTATTCAATTTAACAATCGGTGTTTTTCCGATAAGTTCTGTGATATTGTTATAAATAGCCATGTTAGCACCTCTTTATATAAGATGCTTCTAGTATAACGCTATCTTAAACTTTTGTAAAATATAGAAATCCTATCGAAGCGATAGGATTTTTTTATAACAATCAGAAAAATAGTCAGTGTAAATCTAAAAATTGAGGGAAGGTATTTAAAAGTACTTTACACAAGGTTTACAGGAACTTCAACTTCTCGTAACCCTTGATCTTTTAGGATAACTTTCCCGTTAAAAAATTCTATGAGGGCAGCTTTGGTATCCTCTTTATCTTCTTTATCGACAAAAATAATTGTGTCAACTTGATCTGTAAAGTTGGTTTCGAGTTCCATAAGATTATGTTCTTTAAGAAAATTCCCATACTCTTGATATTGAGCATAGCTCATTTGAATTTGAATCCCTGCTTGTTCTTTAATTTCAACAATTCCAATTTCTTTGACAGCTAAGGCAACACTACCTGCATAAGCGCGAATAAGACCTCCTGCTCCCAGTTTAATACCACCAAAATATCTGGTAACAACTACACAAACATTGGTCAAATTGTGATTTTCTAGAACTCCTAGCATAGGTATACCAGCAGTTCCACTTGGCTCCCCATCATCACTGGTTCGCTTGATTTCACTGCGCTCACCGATAATAAAAGCAGAGCAGTTGTGGGTAGCCTTATAGTGTTCTTTTTTGATAGCAGTGATAAAGGCACGAGCTTCTTCTTCACTATAGACACGTTTTGCATGACAAATAAATCGTGATTTTTTGATTTCTTCTTGGACTTGTCCGTCCTCTTTTATAGTTCTAAATTCCATATTTTTATTGTACTAAAAAATAGTCTAAAGTTCTAGATTTTACGAATAAAGAAGTATGAAAATAAATCCAAATTATCTTGGTCGACTTTTTACAGAACAAGAATTAAGCCCTGAAGAACGACAACTGGCGGAGAAGCTGCCAAGCATGAGAAAAGAGAAGGGGAAACTCTTCTGCCAACGATGTGATAGTATGATTCAAGATGAATGGTCTCTACCTATTAATGCTCATTACTGCCGAGAATGTTTGTTGATGAAGCGAGTTAGGAGTGATCAGGCCTTATATTATTTCCCTCAAGAAGATTTTCCTAAACAAGATGTTCTTAAATGGAAGGGACAATTGACTCCATTTCAAGAGAAAGTATCAGAAGGATTACTTCAGGCAGTAGAGAACCAGCAACCGACTTTAGTTCATGCAGTGACTGGCGCTGGGAAGACAGAGATGATTTATAAAGTTGTTGCGAAAGTTATTAATGATGGTGGCGCAGTTTGTCTAGCAAGTCCACGGATAGATGTTTGTTTGGAATTGTATAAGCGATTGCAGAATGACTTTGCTTGTGAAATAGCTTTACTGCATGGTGAGTCTGAACCATACTTTCGGACACCACTAGTTGTTGCAACAACTCATCAATTATTAAAGTTTTATCACGCTTTTGATTTACTAATAGTAGATGAAGTAGATGCATTCCCCTATGTTGACAACAAGATGCTTTACAAAGCTGTAAAGAATTGTGTAAAGGAAAATGGACTCAGAATTTTTCTCACTGCAACTTCTACAGATGAGTTGGATAAGAAGGTTCGCTTAGGGAAGCTAAAACGACTAAGCCTGCCAAGGCGGTTCCATGGAAATCCTTTAATTATTCCAAAACCCGTTTGGTTATCTGGTCTGGATAAATGTTTGGATAAGTTTCACCTACCACCAAAGCTAAAAAGATATGTTGAAAACCAGAGAAGAACTGGCTACCCCTTACTAATATTTGCATCAGAAATTACAAAGGGAGAGAAGTTGAAGGAAATCTTACAAGAGACATTTCCAAATGAGAAAATTGGTTTCGTATCCTCAGTTACTGTAGATAGATTAGAGCAAGTTCAAGCTTTTAGGGATAGGGAATTGACCATATTGATAAGCACAACAATATTGGAGCGCGGAGTTACCTTCCCTTGTGTGGATGTCTGTGTCGTAGAAGCAAACCATCGTCTTTTTACAAAATCAAGCCTCATTCAAATTGGAGGACGTGTAGGTCGTAGCATGGATAGACCTACAGGAGATCTAATTTTCTTTCATAATGGATTAAATCGTTCGATTAAGAATGCTATAAAGGAAATTAAACTGATGAACAAGGAGGCAGGCCTATGATTTGTTTACTATGTGCCCAACATTTGAAGAAAACTCTAACTTTTGGAGAGCTTCTTATTTTGAAAAAGGAGGAGGGCTCACTTTGTTTAGCTTGTTACTCAAGTTTTGAAATTATTGGGGAAGAACATTGCCCAAATTGTTATAAAAAAGGATTGTCAACTTTGTGTCAAGATTGTCAACTTTGGTGTAAAGAAGGGATTGAAGTAAGCCATGAAGCGATTTTTAGTTATAATCAAGCTATGAAAGACTTCTTTAATCGTTACAAATTTGATGGCGATTATATTCTCCGAAAAGTTTTTGCAATGATTTTAAATGAGAATTTAAAAAAATACAAGGACTATCATTTTATTTTAATACCGTTAAGCCCTGAGAGGTATGCAAAAAGAGGTTTTAATCAGGTTGCAGGCCTAATAGAGGCTGCAGGGCTTTCTCATCAGGATATATTAGGGAAAAGAGAAGAGAAAGCAAGTTCTTCTAAAAATCGTTCGGAGCGTTTGGCCACGGAACTTCCGTTTTTTATTAAAGAAGGCATTAGGATTCCAAAGAAGATTTTATTGATTGATGATATTTATACGACTGGAGCTACTGTTAACCGTGTTAAAATACTGCTCGAGAAGGCAGGAGCAGAAGAGGTTAGAACATTTTCCCTCGTAAGATGAGGAAAAAGATTGCAATAATTTTTTGAAAGCGTTATAATAAATATAGAAAAACAAATATGTTTAGAAAGAAGGTACTTATATGATTAAATATAGTATCCGTGGTGAAAACCTAGAAGTAACAGAAGCAATTCGTGATTATGTAGTTTCTAAACTCGAAAAGATCGAAAAATACTTCCAAGCAGATCAAGAATTAGATGCGCGTGTAAATTTGAAAGTGTATCGTGAAAAGACTGCTAAGGTAGAAGTAACAATTCCACTTGGATCTATTACTCTTCGTGCAGAAGACGTTTCTCAAGATATGTATGGATCTATTGATTTGGTGACAGATAAGATTGAACGCCAAATCCGTAAAAATAAAACTAAAATTGAACGTAAAAACAGAAATAAAGTTTCTACTAGCCAACTATTTACAGATACCTTGGTAGAAGAGACAGATGCTGCTCAACCTAAAGTTGTTCGTTCAAAACAAATTGATTTAAAACCAATGGATCTTGAAGAAGCACTTCTTCAGATGGACTTATTGGGTCATGATTTCTTCATTTACATCGATGTTGAAGATGAAACTACAAATGTTATTTATCGACGCGAAGATGGAGATATTGGTCTTCTTGAAGTGAAAGAATCATAATACTTAATATGCTTAGACTAAAAAGGTGGTTTACACTAGTGTAAACCACCTTTTGTGTTCCTACATGCTACATTTGAGCACAAGTGCTATTCCTTCTTTAAAGGTCGCTTTTTCAGTGCAAATATGGTATAATATTGCGCAAGAGGTTTGTAATGAAAAAAAATGAAATGAATCCCTTTTTTATATTCTTATTTGTTGGGATTTCCTTTATAATCATGACTGTATTGGTTATTTTTCTTCAAAATAACCTAGTCACAATAGCATGCTTATTTTTCTTAATGGTGACATTTCTTTTGCTATTTTATTTTCAGAAGAAATCTTATCAAAAAACAGAAATTGAACAAATCCAATACGTAAACCATCAGGCAGAAGATAGTTTAAGTTCACTCTTAGAACAGATGCCTGTTGGAGTTGTCAAGCTAAACATGGAAAGCAGTGAGATTGAGTGGTTCAATCCCTACGCAGAGTTAATGTTGACAACGGAAGATGGAGAAATTGACCTTCCTCAACTTCAAGAAATTATAAAAACATCCATATCTTCGCCTGGAATTTATGCAAATGTGGGGGAAAAACGTTATGCAGTGCATCTAGATAGAAATTCTGGCGTGCTCTACTTTTTTGACGTTTCTGGAGAGTACGAAGCCACAGTAGAATTGGTTACAAGTCGCCCTGTTATTGGTATTATTTCGGTAGATAATTATGATGATTTAGAGGACGAAACATCTGAATCAGACATCAGTCATATTAATAGTTTTGTCGCAAATTTTGTATCAGAATTTACTGGAAAATATCAGATGTTTTCTCGTAGAGTGACCATGGATCGTTTTTACTTATTTACCGACTATACGGTATTAGAGCAATTGATGCAGGATAAATTTTCTGTAATTGATACCTTCCGTGAAGAAGCTAAGCAGAGAGATTTAGCCTTAACCATGAGTATGGGCTTGTCATACGGTGATGGCGATCATGAGGGTATTGGTAAAGTTGCTTTATCAAATCTCAACCTTGCAGAAGTTCGAGGGGGAGACCAGGTCGTTGTAAAAGAAAATGATGAGACGAAAAATCCAATTTATTTTGGTGGTGGTTCTGCAGCTTCTATTAAGCGAACAAGAACACGTACAAGAGCAATGATGACGGCAATCTCTGAAAAGTTGAGAAGCGTTGACCATGTCTTCGTGGTTGGTCATAAAAACTTAGACATGGATGCTTTAGGCTCTGCTGTTGGTATGCAATTGTTCTCGAGTAACGTCTTGGATGATAGTTATGTGGTCTATGATGCAGAACAAATGTCTCCGGACATTCATCGTGCCATTCAATTTTTAGAGAATGAGGGAGTAACAAAACTCATCCCTCTAACTCAAGCTATGGGAATGGTCACTAATCGTTCCTTGCTAGTGATGGTGGACCACTCTAAGACAGCTTTAACCTTGTCAAAAGAGTTTTATGATTTGTTTACACAAACCATCATTATTGACCACCATAGACGAGATCAGGATTTCCCGGAAAATGCTGTTATCACCTATATCGAGAGTGGAGCAAGTAGTGCGAGCGAGCTTGTAACAGAGCTAATTCAATTCCAAAACTCTAAGAAAGCACGCTTAAGTCGTATCCAAGCTAGTGTTCTTATGGGCGGTATGATGCTGGATACTAAGAATTTCACCTCTCGTGTAACTAGCCGAACCTTTGACGTGGCAAGTTATCTAAGAACACGTGGTAGTGATAGTATTGTAATTCAAGAACTTGCGGCGACTGACTTTGAAGAGTATCGATTGGTTAATGAGCTAATCTTGCAAGGACAGGCCGTACAACCTTCTATTCTTGTAGCTCAGGCCAAGGATGGTAAGGAGTATGATATTGTAGTGATTAGTAAAGCAGCTGATACTATGTTAGCTATGTCAGGTATTGAAGCTAGTTTTGTCATTGCAAAAAACCGCCAAGGGGATATTTCCATTTCTGCACGAAGTCGTAGTAAGATTAATGTGCAACGGATTATGGAAGAATTGGGTGGCGGAGGCCACTTCAACTTGGCAGCTGCTCGACTTGCAGATATGAGTCTGCAAGAAGCGGGTGATAAACTAAAAACCGTTATTTCTAATGAAATTAGAGAAAAGGAGACAGAAGAATGAAAGTAATCTTTTTAGCAGATGTAAAAGGAAAAGGGAAAAAAGGCGAGATCAAGGAAGTGCCAACAGGTTATGCGCAAAACTTTTTGATTAAGAAAAACCTTGCTAAAGAAGCGACTTCACAAGCAATTGGTGAGTTGCGCGGGAAGCAAAAATCTGAAGAAAAAGCACATGCTCAACTTCTTGCAGAAGCACAAGAAATTAAGGCGAAACTTGAAGCAGAAGAAACAATTGTTGAGTTTGTTGAAAAAGTTGGTCCAGATGGAAGAACTTTTGGTTCAATTACTAGCAAGAAAATTGCGGAAGAGCTCCAAAAACAATTTGGAATTAAAATTGATAAACGTCACATCCAAGTACAAGCGCCAATTCGAGCAGTTGGCTTGATTGATGTTCCAGTAAAAATTTATCAGGATGTAACTAGCGTCATCAATCTTCGTGTAAAAGAAGGTTAAGCTAGATTTGAGTAATGATTTTGTAAAAGGAAGGAAAATCTGATGGCAGAAGTAGAGGAACTACGAGTTCAGCCCCAGGATATTTTGGCAGAACAATCTGTATTGGGAGCTATATTTATCGATGAGAGTAAACTCGTGTTTGTTCGAGAATATATAGACTCTCGAGACTTCTTTAAGTATGCTCACCGTTTGATTTTTCAGGCCATGGTTGATTTGTCAGATCGAGGTGAAGCCATTGATGCAACGACTGTTCGTACGATATTAGATGATCAAGGTGATTTGCAAAATATTGGTGGCTTGTCCTACCTTGTTGAGATTATCAACTCTGTACCAACCTCTGCAAATGCTGAATACTATGCAAAAATTGTAGCAGAGAAAGCCACGCTTCGTCGTTTGATTGCGAAGTTGACAGAGTCTGTAAACCAAGCTTACGAAGCCTCAAGTCCAGCAGATGAAATCATTGCGCGAGCAGAAAAAGGTTTGATCGATGTCAGTGAGAATGCAAATCGTAGTGGTTTTAGAAACATTCGTGACATTTTAAATCTTAATTTTGGGAATCTGGAAGTTCGATCACAACAAACGTCAGATATTACGGGGATTGCAACTGGTTATAAAGATTTGGATCATATGACAACTGGTTTGCACGAGGAGGAGTTAATCATTCTTGCTGCTCGTCCTGCGGTTGGTAAGACTGCTTTTGCCTTGAATATTGCTCAAAATATTGGAACCAAGCTTGACAAGACCGTTGCAATTTTCTCACTTGAGATGGGTGCTGAGAGTCTGGTCGATCGTATGTTGGCTGCCGAAGGACTAGTAGAGTCTCACTCTATCCGTACAGGGCAATTGACTGAGGAAGAGTGGCGCAAATATACGATTGCTCAAGGTAATCTTGCAAAAGCAAGTATCTATATTGACGATACCCCTGGAATTCGAATTACGGAGATTCGTTCACGCGCCAGAAAATTGTCTCAGGAAACAGGCAATCTTGGATTGATCTTGATTGACTACCTGCAGTTAATTACAGGGACTGGTCGTGAGAACCGCCAACAAGAGGTTTCAGAGATTTCACGTCAGTTGAAAATTCTGGCCAAGGAACTGAAGGTGCCTGTTATCGCGCTAAGTCAGCTGTCGCGTAGTGTTGAGCAACGTCAAGATAAAAGGCCAGTATTATCAGATATTCGTGAGTCTGGGTCTATCGAGCAGGATGCGGATATCGTAGCCTTTCTCTATCGTGATGACTATTATGAGCGTGGTGGTGAAGAAGAGGAAGGACTTCCAAATAACAAAGTAGAAGTTATTATCGAGAAAAACCGTAGCGGTGCACGTGGAACGGTAGAATTGATTTTTCAAAAAGAGTATAACAAGTTTTCAAGTATTTCGAAGAGAGAGGAACAAAGATGACAGATGCATTTACAGATGTAGCCAAGATGAAAAAAATCAAAGAAGAAATCAAGGCGCATGAAGGACAAGTCGTGGAAATGACCTTGGAAAATGGTCGTAAACGCCAAAAGAATCGCTTAGGAAGACTTATTGAAGTCTATCCATCGCTCTTTATTGTTGAATTTGGGGATGTTGAAGGGGACAAACAGGCCAACGTCTACGTTGAATCCTTCACCTATTCTGATATTTTAACGGAAAAGAATTTGATTCACTATTTGGATTAAGCTTAAAAGTGGGAGTTTTCTCACTTTTTTCTTTTTCTTTCGAATGATATAAATGAGGTCAACCTCAAAAATTTATCTATTCGAAGGAGAATGAATGACATATAGTAAAAAGGGAACTTTTCTTAAGAGAACGACAGTGGGGACAGCTTCCCTACTGTTAGCAGGTGCTTTTTTGTTTGGTGGAGGAGCTGTTCATGCCAATCAGGCAAACAACGGCTCACTGGCACGAGGAGATGATTATCCCTATTATTATAAAAATGGAAGTCAAGAAATTGATAAATGGCGTCTATACTCCAGACAGTGTACATCTTTCGCTGCCTTTCGTTTAAGTAGTGTCAATGGATTTGAACTACCAGCTGCTTATGGGCATGCGAAGGAATGGGGATACCGAGCTCAAAAAGAAGGATATCGTGTAGACCAGAGACCAGCGATTGGAGCTATTGCTTGGAGCACGAGGGGAACACATGGCCACGTAGCTTGGGTTTCTAACGTGATTGGAGACATGGTTGAAATCGAGGAGTACAATTACGATTATACAGAAACGTATTATCGTAGAATAGTAAAAGCAAGCTCTATGACTGGTTTCATTCATTTTAAAGATGTGGGGAATGCTAGTGTAGGAAATTATCAATCTGTACTAGCTTCTAGTGGAACTCATTACTTTACAGAAAAGGCAGCTATTATGAATCAGCCATCATTGACATCTACTATTATTGATTACTACGAACCTGGAATGAGTGTTCATTATGATCAAACTCTTGAAAAGGATGGCTATAGATGGATTAGTTATATTTCAAGAAGTGGGAACAGACGTTATATCCCCTTAATTAAAACGGTAACCTCGAAGAATGGATGGGAAAAACAGGGAATAATCTGGTACTACTATGAAAATGGCAAAGTCGCACTTGGATGGAAAAAGATAAACGGCAGTTGGTACTATTTCCAAACTAATGGTTCAATGAGAACAGGTTGGCTAAAAGACGGTTCCAAGTGGTACTACTTGAAATCATCTGGAGAAATGCAGACAGGATGGTTGAAGGATAAGGGTATTTGGTATTATCTCGAAAGCTCGGGTGCTATGAAAGCTAGTCAGTGGTTCCAGGTTTCAGGGAAGTATTATTACGTGAACGCATCTGGAGAATTGGCAGTAGATACGACTATCGATGGTTTCCAAGTTGATAGCAATGGTGCGCGAGTTGAAAAAACATCCCAATAAGCCTTGATCGATAATCTAACTCTTAGCAATGGTATTTTTCCCTGCTTTCCTTTATAATGGGTGTATGGACAAGAAAAAATTATTATTGATTGATGGATCTTCAGTTGCTTTCCGGGCATTTTTTGCACTTTACCAGCAACTGGATCGTTTTAAAAATGACAATGGATTACATACCAATGCAATCTACGGATTTCATCTGATGCTAAATCACCTACTGGAGCGTGTCCAACCGAGTCATATTTTGGTTGCTTTTGATGCGGGGAAAACGACTTTCCGTACAGAGATGTATGCTGATTATAAGGGTGGTCGTGCTAAGACTCCAGATGAGTTTCGTGAGCAATTTCCCTTCATTCGTGAGTTGCTTGACCATCTTGGGATTCGCCACTATGAATTAGCCCAGTATGAGGCGGATGATATCATTGGAACTCTTGGTCGCTTGGCTGAAAAGGATTCTTTTGATGTGACGATCGTTAGTGGAGACAAGGACTTGATTCAGCTGACGGATGATCATACAGTGGTTGAGATTTCTAAGAAAGGTGTGGCTGAGTTTGAGGCCTTTACACCAGAATATCTCATGGAAAAGATGGGAATTACCCCAGCTCAGTTTATTGATCTTAAGGCACTCATGGGGGATAAGTCAGATAATATCCCTGGGGTGACTAAGATTGGTGAAAAGACTGGGATCAAGCTCTTGTTAGAACATGGCTCGCTGGAGGGTATTTATGAAAATATCGATGGCATGAAGGCTTCCAAGATGAAGGAAAATCTTGTTAATGACAAGGAACAAGCCTTTCTGTCTAAAACACTAGCTACCATCGACACGAAAGCGCCAATCGAGATAGGTCTAGATGATTTGGTCTATAGTGGACCAAATGTGGAAAACCTTGGGAAATTCTACGATGAGATGGGCTTTAAGCAGCTCAAACAAGCCTTGAATGCTTCTCAGGCGAATCAATCTGAGACTTTGAATTTCACCATGGTGGACAAAGTGAGTGAAGATATGCTGAGTGCCGACTCTATCTTCCACTTTGAACTTTTTGGTGAAAACTACCATACAGATGACTTGATTGGTTTTGCCTGGTCATGCGGAGACAAGCTCTATGCTACAGATAAGCTGGAACTCTTGCAGGATCCGATTTTTAAGGATTTTCTAGAAAAAACACCTCTGAAAGTATATGACTTTAAGAAAGCTAAAGTTCTCTTAAATCGCTTTGGTTTGGACTTGCAGGCTCCTGCTTTTGACAGTCGCTTGGCCAAATACCTTCTCTCTACTGTAGAGAATAATGAAATTTCAACCATTGCTAGTCTCTACGGCCAAACTTATTTGGTTGATGATGAAACCTTCTATGGTAAGGGTGTCAAGAAAGCTATCCCTGAGAGAGAAACCTTCTTGGAGCACTTGGCTCGTAAGGTTGCTGTGCTGGTTGAGACAGAGCCTGTATTGCTTGAAAAGTTAAGTGAAAACGGACAATTAGACCTTCTCTATGACATGGAGCAACCTCTGGCCCTTGTTCTTGCTAAGATGGAAATCGCTGGGATCAAGGTAAAAAAAGAAACTCTACTCGAGATGCAAGCTGAAAATGAGCTTGTCATTGAAAAGCTAACTCAAGAGATTTATGAATTGGCTGGTGAGGAGTTCAACATCAACTCGCCTAAGCAGTTGGGCGAACTACTTTTTGAAAAGCTAGGTCTCCCTATAGAATACACCAAGAAAACCAAGACAGGTTACTCAACAGCAGTGGATGTGCTAGAACGCTTAGCTCCTATTGCCCCAATCGTCAAGAAAATTTTAGATTATCGTCAGATTGCTAAGATTCAATCGACTTATGTGATTGGTTTGCAGGATTGGATTTTAGCGGATGGCAAGATTCACACGCGCTATGTGCAAGATTTGACTCAGACAGGTCGTCTATCTAGTGTGGATCCAAACTTGCAAAATATCCCTGTTCGTTTGGAACAAGGTCGCCTTATCCGTAAGGCTTTCGTACCAGAATGGGAGGACAGTGTCCTCCTCAGCTCGGATTATTCACAGATTGAGTTGCGAGTTTTGGCGCATATCTCTAAAGATGAGCACTTAATCAAGGCCTTCCAAGAGGGAGCTGATATTCATACCTCGACAGCCATGCGTGTCTTTGGAATTGAACGTCCTGAGGATGTGACTCCAAACGACCGTCGCAATGCCAAGGCTGTCAACTTTGGAGTGGTTTACGGAATTTCAGACTTTGGTTTATCCAATAACCTAGGTATCAGCCGTAAAGAGGCTAAAGCATACATCGACACTTACTTTGAACGCTTCCCAGGTATTAAAAACTACATGGATGAAGTGGTTCGTGAGGCGCGTGATAAGGGTTATGTAGAGACTCTCTTCAAACGTCGTCGTGAGTTGCCAGATATCAATTCGCGTAACTTTAACATTCGTGGTTTTGCAGAGCGTACAGCTATCAACTCACCTATTCAAGGATCGGCTGCAGATATTCTCAAAATCGCTATGATTCAGCTAGATAAAGCCTTGGTGGCAGGTGGTTATCAAACTAAGATGCTGTTACAAGTACACGATGAAATTGTTCTTGAAGTGCCTAAGTCAGAATTGGCATCTATTAAAAAACTTGTCAAACAAACCATGGAAGAAGCCATTCAACTCAGTGTGCCACTGATTGCTGATGAAAATGAAGGCGTAACTTGGTACGAAGCTAAGTAGAGCTTGTTTAAAACTAAAGACAAAAATCCCCTCAGTCTATTGAGGGGATTTTATCAAATTTGGAATGGTAACTTCCGGAGAAATCATTTGAGATAATCCACAACCTGTGGAAAACTATTTATCAATTTGATAGTCAATCATAAAGTGGTATGAAAACAAGAGACAGGAATCATTTACGATATACTAGTAACTAGTAATCTTTGTAGGAGTAGATTTTTGGGGGGCTTAAGGAGCTAGTCAAACTTAATGAGAGAGAGTTCTTTTATATCCTTTTCAGGCGCGTTAGTATTCTATCTTTTTCCACAACCTGTGGATAACTTTATATGGATAAGAAAACCCCTTTGTGCTTGACAAAGGGATTTGATCTATTAATGCTTCGGTAACCAGCCGAGGGTAAAGTTAAGGGTTTGAGCATTGAGTAATTCTTGATGGCTGATGCTTTGTTTTTCTTTCCCGTCCAGTCGACAGTCTTGGACAAAGTGGAAGTGTTCATGATTTTGCTGAGTACGAACATCCAACCACTGATTTTTTTCTGCCAGATAAACACGAAGGTGGTCAAAGAGTGGAATCCCAAGGTCATAACTTGCTTTTCCTGGGCAGGTTGGGTAAAGCCCAAGAGCAGACCAGACATACCAAGCCGAAAGACTACCATTATCCTCATCGCCTGGATAAGCATCCCAGCTAGCTCGGAAGGCTTTTTGGCGGAGGGTCTTGATTAAGAGACTGGTATATTGGGGATAACTACTGTAGCGGAAAAGATAAGGGATGTGGAAGCTTGGTTGGTTGGAAATGGCTAGTTGACCAAATGGCGCTGTTGCCATCTCGCTCATCTCATGAATTTCATATCCATAGCCCGTCGTTTCAAAAAGTGGGAGACTTTGACAAGCTTTCAAAAGATAGTTGCTAAAGGCTTCTTTTCCACCCATTAGTTGGCTAAGTCCAGAAATATCGTGTAGGACACCGAGACTGGCTTGAATAGCTGAACACTCAGCGTAGTCACGCCCCCAACTATAGGGAGAAAAGTCAGGACGGAAGTTGCCATCTACATCACGCGCCCTCATATAGCCTGTCTCAGGGTCAAATAGATTCTGATAGTTTTTAGAATATTGAGCATAGGTTTGAGCTAGCTCTTCTTGACCTAATTTTTCTGCACAAGTAGAGATACAAAAATCGCTGTAGGCATAATCTAGCGTATGACTGACACTTTCGTGGTAGTCTGTGGATAAATAGCCCAGTTCTTGGTATTGGCTTAGGCCGTGTCGCCCGTTGATAGCTTTTGGATCTTCCTTAGTAGCAGTTTCAATCATGGCTTTGAGAAATTCTTCTTCAAACTCAGGTGCCATATCCTTGCAGGCACTATCTGCAAGAAGGCCATCAATCAAAGTCCCAGGCATCATTCCTCTTTCGTCAGGAGCCAGCCACTTAGGGAGATACCCGGTATCTCTATAGCTATTGAGGAAACCTTCAAGAAACTGACGATAGTACTCTGGAATAATCAAGGCAAAGAGAGGGAATGAAGTGCGGAAGGTATCCCAAAAACCATTGTTGGTATAGAGTAGACCAGGCTTGATCGTTCCTGAAGCAAGATCTATATGAATAGTCTCGCCTTGCTCATTTATCTCATAGAAGGTTTGTGGGAAAAGAAAGAGTCTGTATAGACAATGATCAAAAAATGTTCGGTCTACAGAGCCGGTTTCCACGACATCAAAACGACCTAGAAGGTCTTCCCAACTTTCTTTGGCCTCTGTTTTCGTTTCTTCAAACTCTTTTCTAGGCAGATTAAAGAGGGCCTGTTCTTTAGAAATAAAAGAAGTAGCTAGTTGAACTAGAGCTTCTGCTCCAGCCAAGTCGATATGCCAGTCTTGCCCCACTTGATTGATAGATAGAATATCCGTAGAGAATGCGAGAGCAGTAAACATGACGAGGGGACTTTTGTTGGTTTCGGTTAATCCGCTTTGACCAAGGCTGACAGTACGCTCATCTACTTGCTCTAATGATAAATCATCAGCTGCATGCAGATAGAGTGAGATCTTCTTGCCTTGTATCTGTCTTAGTTGAATAGAAGCCCCATAGCAAGTAGGTGTGAGTTGAGTTTCAATCTGGTAACGCTCAGAAAAAATTCTGAGATAATGGGGATTGAAAATAGCACAATCAAGGTTATAAGAAGACTGACGATGGAAGAGGGTGTCTCCACTGATTTCTCCTGTAACAGGAGTCAGTAGTAACCAAGAATAATCGCCAATCCAAGGACTAGGCTGGTGGGTTAGTCGAACACCCTTAAATATGGGAAGATGGGGATCAAAAAACCAAGACCCTTCCTGGTCACTAGTTTGCGGAACAAAGTAATTCATCCCAAAAGGCACTCCAGCGTAAGGTAGGGTATTTCCTCGAGAAAAGGCATGCTTGCTCGCGGTGCCAAAGCGGGTATCAATGGTTTCAAGTATCGGTTTCATAGCGATTTCCTTCTGTAGTTTTCTACATTATATCAGAAAAAGGATACTTTTAGAAAATGACTTCTAAATATAACAATTTTGTAGAATAATGACTAACATTTGTGTATATATTTTCTGGGCTAAAAGCTATATACTGAAAATGAAAATCTGTTTGAAAGAGGCAAAATAGTTTATGGTTTATTCTAAAGAAATCGTCAGAGAGTGGCTAGATGAGGTGGCGGAGAGAGCCAAGGAACATCCTGAATGGGTCGATGTCTTTGAGCGTTGCTACACAGACACTTTAGACAATACAGTTGAAATCTTAGAAGACGGCTCGACCTTTGTATTAACTGGGGATATCCCAGCTATGTGGCTTCGGGACTCTACTGCTCAGCTTAGACCATACCTTCATGTGGCAAAAAGAGATTCTCGTTTGCGCCAGACCATTGCTGGTTTGGTTAAACGCCAGATGACTTTGATTCTCAAGGATCCCTATGCCAACTCTTTCAATATTGAGGAGAACTGGAAGGGTCATCACGAGACAGACCATACAGACCTCAATGGCTGGATTTGGGAACGTAAGTATGAAGTGGATTCGCTTTGCTATCCCTTGCAATTGGCTTATCTCCTTTGGAAGGAAACTGGTGAGACTAGCCAATTTGATGAAACTTTTGTTACAGCGACTAAGGAGATTCTTCATCTTTGGACGGTGGAGCAAGATCACAAGAACTCACCATACCGTTTCGTCCGTGATACCGATCGTAAGGAAGACACTTTGGTTAATGATGGTTTTGGACCTGATTTTGCCGTGACAGGGATGACCTGGTCAGCCTTCCGTCCAAGCGATGACTGCTGTCAGTATAGCTACTTGATCCCATCCAATATGTTTGCAGTCGTTGTCTTAGGTTATGTCCAAGAAATCTTTGCTACATTGAGTCTAGCTGATAGTGAAAGCATCATTGCTGATGCTAAATGTCTGCAAGCTGAAATCCAAGAAGGAATCGAAAATTACGCCTACACGACTAACAGCAAGGGCGAGAAAATCTATGCCTTTGAAGTAGACGGTTTAGGAAATGCTAGCATCATGGACGACCCTAACGTACCAAGTTTGTTAGCTGCTCCATATCTTGGTTACTGTGATGTCAATGACGAAGTGTATCAAGCCACTCGTCGCACCATTCTCAGCCCTGAAAATCCCTACTTCTACCAAGGAGAATACGCTAGCGGACTTGGAAGCTCTCATACCTTCTATCGTTATATCTGGCCGATTGCCCTATCTATCCAAGGCTTGACAGCTACAGATAAAGCTGAGAAAAAACATCTATTAGACCAGTTGGTTGCCTGCGATGGTGGTACTGGAGTCATGCACGAAAGCTTCCACGTAGATGATCCGACACTCTACTCACGCGAATGGTTCTCATGGGCCAACATGATGTTCTGCGAATTGGTCTTGGATTACCTAGATATTCGCTAATGAGCCTTAGCTCAATAGGTTCTTGCAAAGAATCACAAATATATTTTTAAATTTAAGTTAGAATGAGGTTTTACTCATGGAAAATGTTGTTGTACATATCATCTCTCACAGTCACTGGGATCGTGAGTGGTATCTACCTTTTGAAAGTCACCGTATGCAATTGGTGGAACTTTTTGACAATCTCTTTGATCTTTTTGAAAATGATCCTGAGTTCAAGAGCTTCCACCTAGATGGACAAACCATTGTCCTTGATGACTATTTAGAAATTCGCCCTGAAAACCGTGACAAGGTGCAGCGTTATATCGACGAAGGCAAGCTCAAGATTGGTCCTTTCTATATCTTGCAGGATGATTACTTGATTTCCAGTGAAGCTAACGTCCGCAATACTTTGATTGGACAAGCGGAATGTGCTAAATGGGGCAAATCTACTCAAATTGGTTACTTCCCAGACACCTTTGGAAATATGGGGCAGGCTCCTCAAATCCTTCAAAAATCAGGTATTCACGTAGCAGCCTTTGGTCGCGGTGTCAAGCCAATCGGATTTGACAATCAAGTCCTTGAAGATGAACAGTTTACCTCTCAATTTTCTGAGATGTACTGGCAAGGGGTTGATGGTAGCCGTGTACTCGGCATTCTTTTTGCTAACTGGTACAGTAACGGGAATGAAATTCCAGTGGATAAAGACGAAGCCTTGACTTTCTGGAAGCAAAAATTAGCAGACGTTCGTGATTATGCATCGACCAACCAATGGTTGATGATGAACGGCTGTGACCACCAACCTGTTCAGAGAAATCTGAGCGAAGCCATTCGTGTGGCAAACGAACTCTTCCCTGACGTGACCTTTATTCATAGCTCATTTGACGAATATGTCCAAGCAGTGGAAAGTGCCCTTCCTGAACAATTATCAACTGTCACAGGTGAGTTGACCAGTCAGGAAACGGATGGTTGGTATACTCTTGCCAATACTTCTTCTTCACGCGTTTACCTCAAACAAGCCTTCCAAGAAAATAGCAACTTGTTAGAGCAGGTCGTGGAACCATTAACCATTATCACTGGTGGACATAACCACAAAGATCAATTGACCTATGCTTGGAAAGTACTTCTGCAAAATGCACCGCACGATAGTATCTGTGGTTGTAGTATTGACGAAGTTCACCGTGAAATGGAAACTCGTTTTGCCAAGGTTAATCAAGTCGGGAATTTTGTTAAGAGTAATCTTCTTAACGAATGGAAGGCTAAATTAGCTACTCAAAATGCTGAGAGCGATCACCTCTTTACTGTTGTCAACACAGCTTTACATGACAAGGTTGATACAGTTAGTGTTGTAGTGGATGTTGTGACTTGTGATTTTAAAGAATTGCATCCGACTGAAGGTTACAAGAAGATGGCAGCCGTGACCTTGTCAGATTACCATGTTGAAGATTTGGATGGCCATGTCCTTGAAGCCAAGATTGAAGACCTGGGAGCAAGTTTTGGCTATACTTTGCCTAAGGATAAATTCCGCCAACCCTATATTGCACGCCAAGTGCGCGTGACAATCCCAGTCCACCTTGCTCCGCTTTCTTGGGCAAGCTTCCAATTGGTCGAAGGTCAAGTAGAATACAGAGATGGTATTTATCAAAATGGAGTCATTGATACCCCATTCGTAACAGTGAGTGTAGACCAAGGAATTACACTCTACGACAAGACTACGAATGAAGCTTACGAAGATTTCATCCAATTCGAGGACCGTGGAGATATTGGTAACGAGTACATTTACTTCCAGCCGAAAGGAACTGAGCCAATCTACGCTCAGCTGAAAGGTTATGAAGTCTTAGAAAACAATGCTCGCTATGCCAAAATCTTGCTCAAACATGACTTGACTATCCCAGTTAGCGCAGATGAAAAATTGGATGCAGAACAAAGAGGTATCATCGAGTTCATGAAACGAGATGCAGGTCGTTCAGAAGAGTTGACAACCATTCCTCTTGAAACAGAAATGACTGTCTTTGTGGACAATCCACAGATTCGTTTTAAAACTCGCTTTACCAATACAGCCAAAGACCACCGCATCCGTCTCTTGGTCAAAACTCATAACACTCGTCCAAGCAATGATTCTGAAAGCATTTATGAAGTTGTGACAAGACCAAATAAACCGGCAGCTTCTTGGGAAAATCCTGAAAATCCACAACACCAACAAGCTTTTGTTAGCTTGTATGATGATGTTAAAGGAGTGACCTTATCCAATAAAGGATTGCACGAATACGAAATCCTTGGAGACGACACCATGGCTGTAACCCTTCTCCGTGCTTCTGGTGAGCTAGGTGACTGGGGCTACTTCCCAACTCCGGAAGCTCAGTGCTTGCGTGATATCGAAGTTGAATTTGCAGTAGAATGTCACCAAGCAGGGGAACGCTTCTCAGCTTTCCGTCGTGCCAAAGCCTTCCAGGTGCCATTTACAGCTCTTCAAGTTGCAAAACAAGAGGGTAGCGTTGCAGCAATGGGTAGCCTCTTTAACCATCCGGCACTGAACTTGCCACAAGTCTGCCCAACAGCCTTTAAGGTGGCTGAGAATGAAGAAGGTTATGTCCTTCGTTACTACAACATGAGTCAAGAAAATATCCGTGTGTCTGAAAAACAACAAACCATTCTTGACTTGCTGGAACGCCCATACCCAGTCCATTCAGGACTATTGGCACCACAGGAAATTCGTACAGAACTTATTCAAAAAGAAGAAATTTAATTTCAAAAAGTAAACATAAAAAGAAAGGAGGAGCGAAAAAGTAAGAAACAACTGCTGATTCGCTCCTTTTTGCAGGTGAAAGAAATGACCATTGCAACGATTGATATCGGAGGGACTGGCATTAAGTTTGCTAGTCTAACTCCTGATGGAAAGATTTTAGATAAGACCAGCATCCCAACTCCAGAAACTCTAGAAGAATTATTGACTTGGTTGGACCAACGCTTGTCAGAACAGGACTATCGTGGGATTGCTATGAGTGTTCCAGGAGCGGTCAATCAAGAAACAGGAGTGATTAAGGGGATTAGTGCCATTCCTTACATCCATGGTTTTTCTTGGTATGAGGCCCTTGCTCATCATCAACTCCCTATCCATCTAGAAAATGATGCCAACTGTGTTGGACTCAGCGAATTAATGGATCATCCTGAGATTGAAAATGCAGCCTGTGTCGTGATTGGTACAGGAATTGGTGGCGCCATGATTATCAATGGCAAGCTTCACCGTGGTCGTCATGGTTTGGGCGGTGAGTTTGGCTACATGACAACCATCGAGCCCGCAGAAAAACTCAACAACTGGTCGCTACTAGCTTCTACAGGAAACATGGTTCGCTACGTAATTGAAAAATCTGGTCAGACTGACTGGGATGGTCGCAAGATTTACCAAGAAGCTGTAGCAGGCAATGCCCTTTGCCAAGAAGCCATTGAGCGTATGAATCGTAATCTAGCTCAAGGATTACTCAATATCCAGTATCTAATCGACCCAGATGTCATTAGTCTGGGAGGCTCTATCAGTCAAAATCCAGATTTTATCCAAGGCGTCAAAAAAGCTGTTGATGCATTCGTAGAAACCTACGAAGAATATACTATCGCTCCAGTGATTCAAGCTTGCACCTATCAGGCAGATGGCAATCTCTACGGTGCCCTTGTCAACTGGTTACAGGAGGAAAACCAATGGTAAGTTTTATCGGACTTAGTCCCAAACAAGCCCAATCTATCGAAGCATTAAAAAATCACATTTCTCTACCAGATGTAGAAGTGGCAGTCGCTCAGTCTGACCAAGCTTCTATCTCTATCAAGGGTGAGGGTGGTCACTATCAACTGACCTATCGTAAACCTAATCAACTCTACCGCGCCTTGTCAGTGCTGGCAACAGCTTTGGCAGAAGGGGACAAGGTAGAAATTGAGGAGCAAGCGACTTATGAAGATTTAGCCTACATGGCGGATTGTTCCCGTAATGCGGTTCTAAATGTTGCATCTGCCAAGCAGATGATTGAAGTCTTGGCTCTAATGGGTTATTCAACCTTTGAGCTTTATATGGAAGATACCTATCAGATTGAAGGGCAACCTTATTTTGGTTATTTCCGCGGGGCTTATTCAGCTGAAGAGTTACAGGAAATCGAAGCCTATGCCCAGCAGTTTGATATGACTTTTGTTCCTTGTATCCAGACCTTGGCTCACTTATCAGCCTTTGTCAAATGGGGTGTCAAAGAAGTTCAGCAACTTCGTGATGTAGAGGACATTCTCCTCATCGGCGAAGAAAAAGTTTACGACCTAATCGACGGCATGTTTGCTACTTTGTCTAAACTACAAACACGCAAGGTCAATATCGGCATGGACGAAGCCCACTTGGTTGGTTTGGGTCGCTATTTGATTCTCAATGGTGTTGTGGATCGTAGTCTCCTTATGTGCCAACACTTGGAGCGCGTGCTGGATATTGCAGATAAGTATGGTTTCCACTGCCAGATGTGGAGCGATATGTTCTTCAAACTCATGTCAGCAGATGGCCAGTACGACCGTGATGTCGAAATTCCAGAGGAAACACGAGTTTTTCTTGACCGACTTAAAGACCGTGTGACCTTGGTTTACTGGGATTATTATCAGGATAGCGAAGAAAAATACAACCGTAACTTCAGTAATCACCACAAGATTAGCCAGGATATTGCCTTTGCAGGTGGTGCTTGGAAGTGGATTGGATTCACACCACACAACCATTTCAGTCGTCTCATCGCTATCGAAGCAAACAAAGCCTGCCGTGCTAATCAGATCAAAGAAGTCATCGTGACTGGATGGGGAGACAATGGTGGCGAAACAGCTCAGTTCTCTATTCTGCCAAGTCTACAAATCTGGGCAGAACTCAGCTACCGCAATGATTTAGAGCGATTATCTGCTCATTTCAAGACCAATACAGGTCTACCGGTTGAGGACTTCATGCAACTTGATCTTGCCAACCTTTTGCCAGATCTACCAGATAATCTCAGCGGGATCAACCCCAATCGCTATGTCTTTTATCAGGATGTTCTCTGTCCAATCCTTGATAGGCACATGACTCCTGAACAGGACAAGCCTCACTTTGCCCAGGCAGCTGAGACTCTTTCTGACATTAAAGAAAAAGCTGGAGTCTACGCCTATCTTTTCGAAACTCAGGCCCAGTTGAATGCTATTTTAAGTGGCAAGGTTGATGTGGGACGACGCATTCGTCAAGCCTATCAAACAGGTGATAAAGAGAGTTTGCAACAAATTGCTAGGGAAGAATTACCAAAATTAAGAAGCCAGATTGAAACATTCCACAAGCTCTTTAGCCAGCAATGGTTGAAAGAAAACAAGGTCTTTGGTTTGGATACAGTAGATATTCGTATGGGTGGACTCTTGCAGCGAATCAAGCGAGCAGAAAGCCGTATCGAGGCTTATTTGGCTGGTCAAATTGACCGCATCGAAGAATTAGAAGTTGAAATTCTTCCATTTACTGACTTTTACGCAGACAAGGACTTCGCAGCTACAACGGCTAATCAGTGGCATACTATTGCGACAGCATCCACTATTTATACGACCTAGAAAAACTCTATTCAGGAAGAAAGTTTCCCGTGAAACCTATTCTTATATAAAAAAGTTCTCCACATAAAATAATTTGTGGAGTTTTTTCTATAATTTGTAGTTTAAACTGTCCTAAAAATAAGAGTATACTATTTTTGTAAACGTTATCAAAACTAAAAATATGAGATTATGAAGTTTTAGAAAAATAAAAGGGGAGGAAATTATGAAGAAGTTTTCAAAAACTTTAAGAGATAATTGGATTTTTCTCTTAATGGTTCTACCAGGAACAATTTGGTTGATTTTATTCTTCTACATTCCAGTATTTGGGAATGTGGTTGCCTTCAAAGACTACCATATGACTGGTGAAGGATTCGTCCACAGTATTATAAATAGTAGATGGGTCGGACTAGATAACTTTAAATTCTTGTTTAGTTCCAAGGATGCCTTTGTCATCACTCGAAACACTGTCCTTTACAACCTTGGATTTATCTTTATCGGTTTAATTGTATCAGTTGGTATTGCCATTATCCTTAGTGAACTTCGCTCTAAGCAAATGGTTAAAATCTACCAAACATCTATGTTGTTCCCTTACTTCCTATCATGGGTTATCATCAGTTTCTTTACAGATGCTTTCCTAAACATCGATAAAGGGCTTATCAACCACACCTTAGAAGCCCTTGGAATGAAGGGTATTAACTTCTACGCTGATGTCAGTATCTGGCCTTACCTTCTCCTTTTCCTAGGTATCTGGAAAGGCTTTGGATATAGTAGTGTGATGTACTACGCAACTATCATGGGTATTGACCCAACTTACTACGAAGCAGCGACAGTGGACGGTGCTAGCAAATGGCAACGTATCCGTAACGTAACCATCCCTCAGTTGACACCGCTTGTGACAGTATTGACCATCCTTGCAGTCGGAAACATCTTCCGTGCAGACTTCGGTCTCTTCTACCAAATCCCTCACAACGCAGGTCAGCTCTATAGTGTAACAAATGTATTGGACGTCTATGTCTTTAACGGATTGACTCAGACAGCAGATATCGGTATGGCTTCAGCAGCCGGTCTCTACCAGTCAGTCGTCGGTTTGATTCTCGTTATCCTATCAAACTTACTTGCAAGACGTGTTGATCCTAACTCAGCACTATTCTAGAAAGGAGGAGCATATGGCAAAAAAAATTCAAAAAGAAAAAATTGATAATGTTGGCATACACTCCTTCAGCAAAAAGGCAGATATCTTCTTTAGTATCATATCTGGTTTGCTGGCCTTCTCTTGTATCTTGCCTTTCATCTTCGTAATCATTATTTCAGTTACAGATGAGAAGAGTATTGTTCAATATGGATATAGTTTCTTCCCTTCCAAGTTTGGTGTAGATGGATTCCAATTCTTGGCTCAGTTTAAAGACAAAATTTTACAAGCGCTCTTTATCTCAGCTTTTGTAACAGTTGTTGGAACTTTGACAAACGTCTTCATCACAACAACATACGCTTATGCCATCTCACGTTCAACATTTAAGTATCGCAAATTTTTTACAATCTTTGCTCTTCTTAGTATGTTGTTCAATGCTGGTTTGGTACCAGGCTATATTGTGGTAACTCAGTTACTTCACTTGGGTGATACTATTTGGGCCTTGATTGTTCCGATGCTTCTATCGCCATTCAACATCATGTTGATGCGGTCTTTCTTCAAGAAAACCATTCCAGAAGCAATCCTCGAATCAGCTCGTATCGATGGTGCTAGCGAGGCGCGGATCTTCTTCCAAATCTGTTTACCACTCTCTCTTCCAGGGATTGCAACTATCACACTGTTGACAGCACTTGGATTCTGGAACGACTGGTTCAATGCCCTTCTTTACATCAAGAGTGACAACTTGTATCCATTGCAATATTTGCTCATGCAAATTCAAAACAACATGGATTACATTGCTAAGTCAGTTGGGATGTCAGGACAACTTGCAGTTGCCCTACCAAAAGAAACAGGTCGTATGGCCATGGTCGTAGTTGCGACTGTTCCAATTGCGATTCTCTATCCATTCTTCCAACGCTACTTTGTAAAAGGTTTAACTATCGGTGGTGTTAAAGAATAAAACGCTGAGAAATAAGCTTTCTCTTCTCTATCTAACTTTTCATCATCAGAAAAGTTACTCATTAAAATTGTTTATAAATTAAAAATAAAAAAAGGAGTTTTTATCATGAAAAACTGGAAAAAATATGCTTTTGCATCTGCTAGCCTTGTCGCTTTAGCTGCTAGTCTTGCTGCTTGTGGAAACCTTAAAGGAAACAACCAAAAAGCTGCTGACTCAGCTTCAGGTGACAAAACTGTTATCAAAATGTACCAAATTGGTGACAAACCAGATAACTTGGATGAATTGCTAGAAAATGCAAACAAAATCATCGGAGAAAAAGTTGGTGCTAAATTAGACATCCAATATCTTGGTTGGGGTGACTATGGTAAGAAAATGTCAGTTATCACTTCATCAGGTGAAAACTACGATATCGCATTTGCAGATAACTATGTAGTAAACGCTCAAAAAGGTGCTTATGCTGACTTGACAGAATTGTACAAGAAAGAAGGTGCTGAGCTTTACAAAGCGCTTGACCCAGCTTACATCAAAGGTAACACTATAAACGGTAAGATTTATTCTGTTCCAGTTGCAGCTAACGTTGCATCTTCACAAAACTTTGCTTTCAACGGCCCACTTCTTGAAAAATATGGAATCGATATCTCAGGTGTAACTTCATACGAAACACTTGAACCAGTATTGAAACAAATCAAAGAAAAAGCTCCAGACGTAATGCCATTCGCTGTTGGTAAAAACTTTATCCCATCAGAAAACTTTGACTACCCAGTTGCAAATGGTCTTCCATTCGTTATCGACCTTGAAGGCGACACTACTAAGATCGTAAACCGTTACGAAGTTCCTCGTTTCGTAGAACACTTGAAGACTCTTCACAAATTCTATGAAGAAGGATACATTCCAAAAGACGTAGCAACTAGCGAAACTTCATATGACCTTACTCAAGATACTTGGTTTGTTCGTGAAGAAACAGTAGGACCAGCTGACTACGGTAGCAGCTTGCTTTCTCGTGTTGCTAACAGAGACATCCAAATCAAACCATTTACTAACTTCATCAAGAAAAACCAAACAACTCAAGTGGCAAACTTTGTAATCTCAAACAACTCTAAGAACAAAGAAAAAGCAATGGAAGTGTTGAACCTCTTGAACACTAACCCAGAACTCTTGAACGGGCTTGTTTATGGACCAGAAGGCAAGAACTGGGAAAAAGTTGCAGGTAAAGAAAACCGTGTTAAAGTCCTTGACGGATACAAAGGAAACACTCACATGTCAGGATGGAACACTGGTAACAACTGGATCCTTTACATCAACGAAAATGTTACAGATGAACAAATTGCACAATCTAAGAAAGACTTGGAAACTGCAAAAGAATCTCCAGCGCTTGGATTCATCTTCAACACTGACAACGTGAAATCTGAAATCTCAGCTATTACTAACACTATGCAACAATTCGATACAGCTATCAACACTGGTACTGTAGACCCAGAAAAAGCTATTCCAGAATTGATGGAAAAACTTAAATCTGAAGGTGCTTACCAAAAAGTATTGGATGAAATGCAAAAACAATACGACGAATTCTTGAAAAACAAAAAATCTTAAGATAGATTGATTTCGTGTATTCATTCCTAAAAGATGCGATCACTGCCTTGTCTGGAGTTTTCCAGACGGGGTGGTGATTCTTTTTTGAGCAAATACATATAATTATATGCATTTGAAAACCAGGCATTTGCCTTACAAGTAGAGTTGGTAATAGGTACATGAAAAAATACCATCTACTCTTTAAAATCAGTGCAATCTTATCCCACTTACTTATTTTTCGTATATGGACTTTTTCAGCCAACACTTATAATCCAAAACTATTGGCAATTTTCTTCTCAAATTGGCAATTTTTTCTGGATTCGAAATCTTATCAGTCTTGTCTTTATTGGTATCATGATTAATAATTTATTCAAGACAGGCCAGGGATATCTTTTTGTTAACTTTTCTTCATCGAATAATTAATTAAAACAAGATCTGAAAATGGGTCTTGTTTTTTATTTTTCGGTCAAATAAATTGCATTCGCTTTCTTGGGAGAGTATACTGGTATAGTTGAATGAAAAATTCTGATAATTTAATCTTAGAAAAGAGAATCAATCTTATGACAAAAGATATTCGAGTTTTACTTTACTATAAATATGTTCCCATCGAAAACGCGGAACAATTTGCTGCAGACCACTTGGCTTTCTGTAAGTCTATTGGCCTCAAGGGCCGTATCCTAGTGGCTGACGAAGGGATCAACGGAACCGTTTCTGGTGACTACGAAACAACGCAAAAATACATGGACTACGTTCACAGCCTTCCAGGTATGGAAGACCTCTGGTTCAAGATTGACGAAGAAAGTGAGCAAGCCTTCAAGAAGATGTTTGTTCGCTACAAAAAGGAAATAGTTCACCTTGGTTTAGAGGATGATAACTTTGATAACGACATCAATCCTCTTGAAACAACAGGTGCTTACTTGTCACCAAAAGAATTTAAAGAAGCCCTCCTAGATGAAGATACAGTGGTCCTTGATACTCGTAATGACTATGAGTACGACCTTGGACACTTCCGTGGGGCTATCCGTCCTGATATCCGCAACTTCCGTGAGTTACCACAATGGGTTCGTGATAACAAGGAAAAATTCATGGATAAACGTGTCGTTGTTTACTGTACAGGTGGAGTCCGCTGTGAGAAATTCTCAGGCTGGATGGTCCGTGAAGGCTACAAAGATGTCGGTCAATTGCATGGAGGAATCGCCACTTACGGTAAAGATCCAGAAGTTCAAGGGGAACTTTGGGATGGAAAAATGTACGTTTTTGACGAGCGTATTGCAGTCGATGTCAACCATGTCAATCCAACCATTGTAGGGAAAGATTGGTTTGATGGAACACCATGTGAACGCTATGTCAACTGTGGAAATCCATTTTGTAACCGTCGTATCTTGGCATCAGAAGACAACGAAGATAAATATCTCCGTGGTTGCTCACACGAGTGCCGTGTTCACCCACGTAATCGCTATGTTTTAGAACATGAATTGACACAAGATCAAGTCATCGAGCGTTTAGCAGCGATTGGTGAGAATCTAGATCATTCTGAAGTTGTATAAAAGTAGGACAGTCCTTAGGGGCTGTTTTTTTCTATGCTTTTGACCAAAAAATCTTAAATTTGTTTCTGCATCTTTCAGGAAAATGGTGTATACTATATGTAAACGATTTCAAAGGAGACCATTTATGGTGAAAACATTTTTTATTCCCAATAAACAAAGTATTTTAGGACAACAGGAGATTTTAACAGCTAAGTCAGTCTTGGCCTTGGTAGATGGCTTAGAGTCCCATAGTTATGATGCTGTCTATCTCCGTCAACCACTTAATCGCCTCGAGTATATCGAGTGCGGAATCGTAGGCAAGTCTCAATTTCTCTTTAAAGTTCGTTATGTAGATTCTCAAAAAGGCTATCAAGTAATCATTCCTGACTTGATTACAAGAGCTGACTGGGAGATTGTAGAAGCTCTCTTACAAGCCTTATCTAGTAAGGTTGGTGAAGTAGTTGAAGGACTGGCAGACTTTGATTTGGAAGACTATTTCCGAGAAACTGTTAAAAACTATCTAGCGGATAAGGATGCTCATTTGGCCTTCTGCCAAGGAATTCTATCAACTATTTACTTTGATAAGAAGGACTTAGAAAGCTTCTTGGAAGAAGATGGACTGGCACGTTTTGAAGCATTAGTCAAAAAGGTTCAAGGGTCGGATGCATATCCAGCAAGTGCTAAATTCTACCCAGATAGTGAAGGTAAGATCCACGGCATCTATCACCTGGCTCAGGGGGTTAAGACAATTTTGCCGAAAGGTCCTGTTGTTCCCGTGCCTTATGTTGAGCAGTTGGTTGGTAAGGACCTTGTCTGGGAGATTGACTTGGTGAAAATATCTGGAGATGGTTCTAAGCCTGAAGACTATGAAGCAGTAGCTAGACTGGATTACCAAGCCTTTTTAGGAGCTTTGCCCAAAGAACTTTATCAGGACTTGGATGCCAACCAAATAGTGGTAGGACCAATCTTAGGGGAAGATTTTGAGAACTTAGTAAAAGGTAACTAGAGGCCTAAATGAAAGATATTGGTTTTAAATAATGTGAAAAGGCAGATCGTTTGATCTGCTTTTTGTGTACACAAAAAAATCCTGTCAGAGTGACAGGATTTTATCTTACATAAAAGCAAGGATTCGAAGATAGTCAAAAACAAGAGCCATTTCTGCTAGGAAGAAGAGAAATAGAACACCACCGTTGACTAGGAAAGCTAAGAGAAGGCGATAGAAGGGATCGGTTTGACTATCCTTGCTAGGTCTTGAGATAACGTAGAGATTGGCCAAGAGAGTCAGACCAATGCTAATCAAGCAAAGCAATACTGCAAATCGTAGACCATTAAAAAGAGCGAAGAAACTAGCAATACCTGTCAAGAGAACTGGGATAGCCAAGAGTCTGCTATTTGCTTGAAAGGCTCTTTCTAATGTCCAATCACTGTCCTGGTCGACAAAACGTTTGACTACAAATCCACCCATGAGGATTGAAAAGTAGAACAAACTTGTCGCCACTAGGATGGAGAAGACCGAGAAGAGATTGAGAGACGGGAATTGTTCCATGAAGTGAGCATCGATGCTTGTCATACGACCATAGTAGCCTTGTTTGGCGTGATAAACTGTAAAGAGGAAACTTGTAGCAGAAAAGATAGTTAGTAGCGCAAAGGCATTATAACTATGTTTTTTATCTGTATCAATACTTGCTGTTGGCTCTTTGAGAGCACCTTGTAACCAAACCCAAAGATCAGCCAATTCTTCTTTGAAAACTGCAAATACTGCTGTTTTTGTAGGTAGAGGATCTGGGACAAATGGACTTTCCAAAGATTTGCTAGGCTGAGGTGCTTCTTTAACAGACTCTTCTGACTGGTCTGTCTTTGCTACGATTTCTTCGTGTTCGTCACTCTCTACTTTCTCTAGGTCAGCTTCTTGTTCTTCAGGATTGACTTGAAGATTTTCTTCAACCACTGGCGCCTCTTCTCTTGCCTCTGAATCTTCTTCAAGGAGAACTGAGTCGGATGGGCTATCTTTTTTATCATTGTTGGCTGTTTTTTCGAAATCAGCACTTTCAAACCATTCTTGAGTCATAATAGACCTCCCTTTTTTTGATTAATTTTTGAGTAGTAACTACTAGTTGTCTTTATTCATGATTTCTATAAGAAAGCAAGCGATCTTATTATGGGAAATAGATACTTTGATTAGATTTTGCGACGAGGAGATCTTGCGTATCTTTTTTTTCTGTTTTGTAAGGGTTCGCTAATGCTTCACCTTTACTACCTCCCGTAGGTATGTCACGTCTGTCTCGATGCCAACGATAGATATCACCATGTTCAGCAGAAAATTCAAGATTGATTCGATCAAGTTCCTTCTGAGATAACTCGAGTGAGATATCTTTTCTTGCCTCGAATTCCACTCGACCATGCACTTGGATATCGTCTGCCTTGATATGTTCATGATCTGCTTGGATGCGGCTATCTGTTAGACTGGTTTCAAATATATTGACAATTCCAACTGTGGTTAGTTGGCTATTTTTAATCTCGCTATCAGTGATACGAAGGAGATATCCATTTGACAGAATCTTGGCATTGCTGAGTTTTGCATTAGCAATTGAAAGGATACGATGGTTTACCTGGGCAGTTAGATTTTTTAAGTCTTTTCCTCTTGGTAATGAGAGAACAACTTCATCATTGCGACTAGAAATTCCGCTTGCGATATAGAGAATACCCTCGATACTAGAACCTATAGAGCGACGTGTAGTTGACTTGGTGTCAGTTATTTCAAGACTTTTCTCTTTGATAGAGTGTTGAAGATTTTCTTTTTCAGAGATGGTTGGATGATACTGAAGGTGAATCTTATCATCGTTTGACTCCGTAATGACGAGCGAATGTTCTGTTAGTGAGATGTTTAGATTTTCAATATCTTGATCAAAAACGAGTTCTTCCATTCGACTTTCAAATACTGGATTTTGAGACATTGCAAGGAGGCTTCTGACACCATCTGTTTGGATTCCGATGATCATCATGGAAAAACCAATGATACTGGTAACAACACCAAAGATAAGAAATCCTTTTGTCCATTTACGCATGTCTTTCACCTCTCTTTCCTCTATTAAGAATCCATTGGATAAGTCGAAGGACTAGTAATCCAAAGAAACGGGTCACATAGGAAGTTGCTAGCAAAACTAGGGATGAAGCTCCGATTGCCAGTAAACCTCCTCCAAAAATCAGCACAAAGGCAGATGTAGATTCAGCCAGAATGTAGAAGCTTTCAAATAGGAGAACAGCTCCGAGGATCATTCCAGCTGCTGATACAGCAAAGAAGGCTAAAAGTACACTAACCGCAGCGATAAAAATCCCGATGATAGCCATGAGAAGACCAATTCCGACTGGAATCCCAATAGGTGCAGCCAGAAGTGCGAGGATTGCGATTTGTAAAACTTGTCGGTTGTTCTTATTGGAATTTTCTTCGTTGATTTTTTTATCAAGAAGTGTAGTCAGGACATCATGGGCAGCCTCTTTTGGACTACCGAGGCTAGCTATGAGTTCTTCCTCTCCTTCTGGACCAGCATCATCAAAGAGTTCTTTGAAGTAGTCCATGGCTTCGATGCGATCAGATTGAGGAAGCTTCATCAGATAGGCTTCAAGCTGATTCAAATATTCAGTTCTTGTCATGGCGAACGCTCCCTTCTATGATGCCGTTGATAGTGTCAGTGTAGAGTGTCCACTCTTCTCTGAGTACAAATAGTTGCTCCTCCCCAATCTCTGTTAAGGAGTAGTATTTCCGCATCCGACCTTGGTATTCGCGAGAGTATGTAGTCAGATAGCGGTTGGTATCTAGTTTTTTCAAGATGGGGTAGAGGGTAGATTCCTTGATTTTGGCAATGAGTTTAATGGTTTGGCTAATTTCATAACCATAGGAATCCCCTTGTTCTAGAATGGCCAAGATGAGAAATTCAATCAAAGCCGCTGATGTCGGAAAATACATGGGGCACCTCCTTTTCATTATGTAAAAATTTTATATATAATTATTCTACACATACATCATACATCTAAATGTAAGCCCTGTCAAGCAATATGTGTAAAATTTTTATATATAAAAATTTCCTAGTAAAAACTAGAAGATTGGAGGCTGTTTTGCATTACTTTGAGGCAATACTTATCTGCAATCCTCATCATAAATGGGCGGAAGATAAAAATACTTGTCTTCAATCTTGATTCTAGCACAGAGGATGCCGTTTTGATAGACATATCCATTAAATGGAGGATAGCTATCCAAGTTTTTTAGGATATTCTCAGGCAAAGAACTAAAATTGTAATCCCTCAGAGCCCCAGAACCAATCAATCTTTCAGTCCGATAAGCCTTGATTTCTTTTTCATATTTTTTGAGAAATTCTTCTCGTTTGCTTTCAAAGAGAGCCAAATCTCCGTCCTCTAACTCGTAATAGCGTTCGTAACCAGCAATCCAAGAAATATAAACACACAGTAAAGATTTTTCTATCTCTGGAGAGTAGCCAATTGTAAAGTAATTTTCTTTGTCGACCTGCCGATTTTCGACTGTGATAGTCTGTATAAAGTTAGTCATGATAATCTCCGTTTCAAGAATGAACTAGAAAGACTTCTCATTTAAAAATCTTTTAGCTCATCAAAGATTTCTATAAATTTTTCTTTGTCCATCCCTAAATCTTCAGGTAGTAAATCTAAGATCTCGATCAGGGCATCATAGATATCCTCTCTCTCGATTGTTTCAATAAAACAGTTACGCTTGTCCATTTTATTGAAACCTTGAGTATACTCTCTTATGAGGACTTCTATGTGTTTCATAGTGTCCTCGTTGGGGTTTTCTAGAAGCTTTATAACACTTGCTCTAGTCTTTCTATATAGAGAGGCTGCTTTTTTTGCGTTTGCGGTTGAAATATTTTCTTGTCCATCCCATGAGCGAAATGGATTGTCTAGGTTTTGGGCTAGCCATTCAGCTTTTCTCGGTTTTGTTATCCAAAGATTTAGTCCCTTGTCCTGCTGTTTTTTATAATATTTTTTGGCTACTTTAGCGGCCTCTTCTGGCAAGCTACTCATCCAAAACATGCTTAATCGAGGTAAATCTTCTGGTTTGGGAATATCCTCTGCAGTAAAGCCAAACAAATCAACAGTGGAAAACATGACTAACTCTTTGAACTCTGATAATTTATGGAAATTAAGAATATGACCAGGTTTCCCCCACAATCTTAATTCCCTAAGTCTTGGATAGTTATTCAAGATTTGTGCAAAGTCTATTTCAAGGATGTTAGAACAATGGATGGCTCCTAAATCTTTTAATCCCAGTGCCTTAGGTAGAGAACTATCAAGTTGTAATCGTAAGCTGGCTCCATGGTCCTTTACAAGTATTTGACAATTGTCGCTCATGTCTCCTAATAAGACTAGCTCCTCCAAATCATCGTTCAATCTAAGTTCCTCTACGCCTGTCAAATCAATGGAAAGCCGATGTATGGATGTCTTAGAAAAATCCAGTTTTGTTTGTCCATGATTCTCAAGAACTAGTTCTGTAATAAAAGGAGTTGACTGTAAATATTCATATAAATTTTTGTGCCATCTAGTTAATGCCAACTTAGATAAACAAGGAAAGACTTTTAATTCTAATGCATCTTCAAAAGGCGTCCACTCGTCATTGATATTGTGTTTAGAAATACGGCACTCATTTCCTGTAAATGAAACTTTTTCCTTGCTTTTATCTGCTTTCTTAAATAAATCTCTTTTTTCTTTTGGTATTTCTTGCCATTTCAGTTGCCTATAAATATCGTAACCATTCCCCCAAAACATAGCATATGTGTTTGTGCTTTCGGTTGTTAATGGTGTTGTATTACCAATAAAAATATAATGTGACGGTACATGAATATCAACATTACTGAGATGTAAGTTTCTTTCCCAGTACATAAAATCTATATAGAGTGGCTTCAAAGAAGATAGTTCTTCTTCTCTAAGAGGTTGTTTTCCTGACCAGTCTAAAGACAGTAGGACAGCCTGCGGCTTTTTCTCCCCCTCTTCTATCTTGGTTATCTGACAAGCTGTGTATTTTTTTAGATGGAAATTGTAAACACAATAGACGTCCCCTGCTTTTGCTAGCATACAAATTTCTCCTTATATGATTCGATGGTCCTGGGTTAATCGAGATTTTTTATCTAATCAAAATTTCTTAATGGTGTTAAAACAATTATGAATGTAGACGTTTATAATTTCAACTTTAGCATCGCTTCAACTATCAATTCCGAAAGTAATAACCTTTTATGTACCCAAACAGTGCTACTCCTAAAAAATTGTAACCGAAGTTTTCCTAGCTTTATTATATCATTTTTGCGCATAGTAAGAGTAGTATGCTTGGTAAATCTATACTTTGTAAAATGTTGTGAAGATCCAAAAAACCAGACTCAGTCTGGCTTGAAAAGTGTGTTTATCTGTGGTAAATTCTAAAATCTTTTTAGAGGATTTTATCCGATTTATCCACCATAAAGAGGGCGACCGTCATGATGATATCAATGACTAGGAGGGTAATAACAGCTGGGACCCAGGAATGGAAGATGTCAAAGCTGTAACCAAAGAGGGTTGGGCCGATGGCTGCCAAAATATAGCCTCCGGTCTGGGCAAGTCCAGACAATTGGGCCGTCTTTTCAGGCGAGCTTGTTTTGATGGAGAAGCAAACCATGAGATAAGGGAAAAGAGCGCTACAGGCAGTACCAATCAAGAGATGCGCTACTAACCAGTAGAGGAAACTATTGCTCGGGTATAAGAGCATGGCAATTCCAAGCAATCCAGCGATAGAGATGACTGTCAGCATGATTTGACGGTGACGATTGGACAAACGAGTCGTTAAACTTGGAATAGTCATAGAGAAGGGGATACTAGTTAGAGAAAAGATCGAAGCTAAAAGACCGGCATCTGTGTGAGATAAGCCAGCACTGATTGCCATGGTAGGTAACCAGGTCATACTGGTATAGAAGAGTAAGGACTGAAGTCCACCGAATACAATAATAGCCCAAACTTCCTTGTTTTTTAAGATATTCTCTTTCTTTTGTTTTTTCTCACTTCCTTTTAGAAAATGATTGTGACGATGATTGGGGAACCAGGCAACTAAAGTTAGTAGGCAGACCAAGGATAAACAGAGAATCAAGCCTTTCCAAGAGCTTACTTGAGTAATGGGTACAGAGAGATAGGAGGCAAGAGCCGTTGTAATCCCCATAGAGGTCACATAGATGGTTGTCAGAAAGCCAATCTTTTGTGGGTGATTGGCCTGAATGGCGCTAGGAAGGAGCACGTTAAAGATCGCAATACTTGCTCCGATGAGTAAAGTCCCTAGATAGAGTAGAGGAAGATTAAAGATACGAATCACTGAACCTATGGTCAATACGATAAGACTATAGGTGAAAAGGTGCTCGAGTCCAATTTTTTGAGCTAAACGAGTCGCAAAAGAGGAGAAGAGGGCAAACATCAAGAGAGGGAGACTGGTCAAAACACCAAGTGAACTAACTTCCACGCCTAAACCTTGGGCAATATCACCTAAAATAGTCGGTAAAGCTGTGAAAGGAGCTCTTAAGACCGCTCCGATTAAGATAATTCCTAGAATAAAAAAGAGTGATCGTTTTTTCATGTGAACCTCAATAAGCTGATTTTGATAACAGCTTATTTTAATTTTTTTCCCTAAAGATGTCAAGCTAACGTGAGGTAATCCTCGACTTTCCCAAAGGAAATCATAGAAAATAAGGACAATATATTTACTAGTTTTTTCTGGGATTCAAATAAAAATAGGAAAGTCTGAAAAATTGTGATAAAATAGTGAAAGAAAATCTATACATTGGAGAACTACTGTGTCTGAAAATCGTAAATTTAGCGTCCTGATGTCAGTCTATGTTAAAGAAAATCCAGCCTTTCTAGAAGAGGCAGTAGAGAGTATCTTACATCAAACGCTCAAACCTAGCGAAGTGGTAATCGTCGAAGATGGTCCGCTGACACCTGAACTGTATCAAGTTTTGGAGAAATTGGAAGCACAGTCAAGTATTCCAATCAAACGTTGCCCACTTGAGCAAAATCGTGGCTTAGGTTTAGCGCTTCAGTACGGTGTCTTACAGTGCCAATATAACGTCATTGCTCGTATGGATACAGATGATATTGCTGTTGAAGACCGTTTCGAACAACAGTTCGAATTGATGGAAAAAGAAAACTTGGACCTGCTAGGTGGTCATATCGCAGAGTTTATCGACCAACCTGACGAGATTGTGTCTTACCGTCGTGTACCGACTAAGCATGAGGATATCATTGTCTACCAACGTATGAGAAGTGCCTTTAATCATATGACTGTTATGTTCAAAAAAGAAATGGTGCTAAAGGCTGGTAACTACGAGGACGGTCTTTATATGGAAGATGATCTTCTCTGGCTCAATATGATTAGTGCTGGAGCTCGAACTGGAAATGTGGATCAAATTCTATGTAAGGTGCGCGTGGGAGCGGGGATGTTTGAACGCCGTGGAGGTCTTCGCTACCTCAAACTCTATCGCCAAGCACGTCAAAGAATGCACGCTCGAGGACAGATTTCTTATGGCGAATATCTGAAAAGTGTTTTAATCCAAGTTGTCGTTGCCCTATGTCCAGGATTTGTGCGACAGTTTATATTTTTGAAACTTCTAAGAAAAAGCAAGTAATGTCTAGCTGATAGGATTTTAAAACTATATCTTATTACTGCTAGAAAATGTGATTCTGTGTAGGAGGATACCATTCACATGAATAAAAAAATAACAGATTACGTAATTGATCTGGTTGAAGTATTAAATAAACAACAGAAACAAATATTTTGGGGATTTTTTGATATTGCCAGTATGGTCTTATCAATTATTGTTTCCTATATTCTATTTTATGGCTTGATTAATCCAGCCCCGGTAGACTATGTCATTTACACAGGTCTAACCTTCCTTTTCTACCAACTGATGATTGGATTCTGGGGGTTGAATGCTAGTATTAGTCGATATAGCAAAATAACAGATTTCATGAAGATTTTCTTCGGAGTGACTATCAGTAGTGTTTTATCTTATGTTATCTGCTATGCTTTCTTGCCGCTCTTTTCTGTCCGCTTTATCGTACTCTTTATCCTATTAACTACCTTCTTGATTCTCCTTCCTCGTATCACCTGGCAGTTGATTTACTCAAGACGTAGAAAGGGAAATGGCGAAGGAGAACACCGCCGTACCTTCTTGATTGGTGCAGGTGATGGTGGTGCGCTCTTTATGGACAGCTACCAACATCCTACCAGTGACCTTGAACTGGTTGGGATTTTGGATAATGATGAAAAGAAAAAGGGACAAAAGCTTGGGAAAATCCCAGTTTTGGGTTCTTATGATGACCTACCAGAATTGGCTAAACGCTATAGAGTTGAAAAAGTTATCGTTGCGATTCCGTCACTAGATCCATCTGAATATGAGCGAATCCTTCAAATGTGTAACCATATCGGTGTAAAATGCTATAAGATGCCGATGATTGAGTCAGTTGTGCAAGGAATCCAACTTCAAGCGGGTAGTTTCCAGAAAATCGATATTACAGACCTTTTAGGACGTAAGGAGATTCAGCTTGATGAATCACGTCTGGGTTCTGAAATCACTGGAAAAACCATCTTGGTGACCGGTGCTGGAGGATCAATCGGTTCAGAAATCTGTCGTCAGGTTAGTCGTTTCAATCCTGAACGTGTCATTCTGCTCGGTCATGGAGAAAACTCTATTTATCTGATTTACCATGAATTAATTCGCAAGTTCCAGGAAATTGATTTTGTTCCTGTCATTGCTGATATTCAAGATTACGATCGTTTGCTTCAAGTTTTTGAACAGTACGAACCAGCGATTGTTTACCATGCTGCAGCCCATAAACATGTTCCGATGATGGAACGCAATCCCAAAGAAGCCTTCAAGAACAATATCCTTGGAACCTATAATGTTGCCAGAGCAGTTGACGCTGCTAGAGTTCCAAAAATGGTCATGATTTCGACAGATAAGGCTGTTAATCCACCAAACGTAATGGGAGCAACAAAACGTGTTGCTGAGTTGATTGTGACTGGATTTAATCAACGTAGCCAATCAACCTACTGTGCGGTTCGTTTCGGTAATGTACTTGGTAGTCGTGGTAGTGTGATTCCTGTCTTTGAACGTCAGATTGCTGAAGGCGGACCTGTAACGGTGACAGACTTCCGCATGACTCGTTACTTCATGACCATTCCAGAAGCTAGTCGTTTGGTGATTCATGCGGGTGCTTATGCCAAGGATGGGGAAGTCTTTATCCTTGATATGGGTAAACCTGTACGCATTTACGACTTGGCTAAGAAAATGGTTCTACTCAGTGGTCATACTGAAAATGAAATTCCAATCGTAGAAGTAGGGATCCGTCCAGGTGAAAAACTATACGAGGAATTACTTGTCTCAACCGAACTAGTAGACAATCAAGTAATGGACAAAATCTTTGTTGGTAAGGTAAATGTAATGCCTCTTGAAATGATCAATCAAAAGATTGAAGAATTCCGTATCTTGCAAGGCTCTGAATTGAAGAGAGCAATCATAGCTTTTGCTAATGAAACAACACACGTTGACTAAATATAGATGAGATATTATCTGTAACTTCTGTTTATGAGAAAGAGCGGATAGTATCTTTTTTTTTTCTAGATTTCGAGAGACTTTCAGAGTTTTTTGAACAAACTTGTTATTATTGAACAGATATGGTAAACTATAGTAAATAAAAAATTAGGGAGTAACTTATGATTAACGCTTATAAGAATTTTTTTAAAGGATATGTAGATTTTGCAGGTCGTTCAACACGTTCCGACTATTGGTGGGTTTGCCTTGGGAATTTTATTCTTTATATTCCTTTCTTCTTAACATACGGAAATGCTCTGGCTAACTCGCGAAACGAGGGTGCTCTTATAACTTTGGGCTTTATCGCTATTATTTATTTTATTTTTGGCCTAGCACTTTTCTTGCCGTCACTTGCTTTGATGGTACGTCGCCTTCGTGATGCTGGTTTCCACTGGGCATTGATCTTTATTTTATTCGTTCCACTGGGTAGTATTGTTCTTCTAGTACTTTTTGCTATGCCAACAAAGGAAACATTATAAGTTCAACTGTCTGAAGAAAGATACAAGAACGAAGAAAATTCAATCTTGAATCGGGCTTCTTGAGTCTTGTTGGACAATTTACCAATACTCCCAAGTCTCTAGTTGGATTTGGGAGTGTTCTATAATTGTAAACTCGAGTATCTACTAGTAAAATAAAAATTGGGAGTATCTCATGATTAACGCGTATAAGAATTTTTTTAAGAATTATGCAGAGTTCACTGGACGTTCAACGCGCTCAGATTACTGGTGGGTTTGGTTAGGAAACTTTATCCTTTCTATTCCTTTCTGGATTATCTATTTCTACACTGTATTTCTTAGTGCCGTGATGGCTTCAGTAGACGATTCAGTGAGCGAAGCTACTTTTATGGTTTTGGGTTTAGTTGTCATTATTTATGCAATTTTCTACCTAGCAATCTTGGTACCGACTTTAGCTTTATCAGTTCGCCGTTTGCGTGATGCCGGATTCCACTGGGCCTTTATCTTCCTTCGCTTCGTCCCTATGGGAGGGATTGCCCTTTTGATTTTACATGCTATGCCGACAAAAGAAACTGAAGTGGTAAACTATAGTGAACCTCAGGCAGTTAATGTCGAAGAAGTCATCGAGGTGACACCGTTCGAAGAATCAGATAAGAACTAAAAGATTTCGGTTTTACGGTTGAATCTTGTCTAGTAGTTCTCATGCCTTGTTTAAGATCTAATACGGAGTATCCTATGATTAACGCTTATAAAAATTTCTTTAAAGGGTTTTTAGATTTCACAGGCCGTTCAACGCGTCCGGATTTTTGGTGGGTTTGGATAATGAACAGTGTTTTATCCATTCCTCTTTATATTACCTATTTTCAGGCTGTCTTCACTGAAGAAGAAGTAGCAGACCCTATCGCAAGTGTGGGAATTCTGAGTTTTTATATCATTTTTTATTTAGTGATATTCATACCGAGTATCGCTCTAAGAATTCGTCGTTTACGTGACGCAGGCTTTCACTGGGCCTTCATTTTTCTCGCTTTCGCTCCAATGGGAGGATTTATTCTTTTAGTCCTGCTGGCAATGCCAACCAAGGAAGTAACTAACTAACTAATAAATGACAGATCAAAGCAAGCACAAATTAAAAAACACTTCAATTTAATTGGAGTGTTTTTTGTTTAGGATTTCAATTATAGTTGACGTAAAATGTCTGCTGGTTGATGTGCGACCCAGTCAGGTTGATAGGTCATGAGGTCCTTCTCGTCACCAAATCCCCAAGTAACCGCTAGTTTTTTAATGCCAGTTTCTTGGGCGCCAATCATATCAAATTTAGTATCTCCGATAAGGACCACTTTTTCTGGGTCCAAGTTATGAGTTGCCAAAGCTTGACGAATGACGTCTGCCTTGTGCACTGCTTGAGGACTTGAACCATAGATGCCGTCAAAGAAATGATCGATTTCAAAATTAGCTGTCATATGGACTGCTGTCGGAGTATTTTTTGTTGTCGTGATATAGAGAGGATATTGTTGAGCTAGTTCAGTGAGTAGTTCCTTGATTTGTGGGAAGAGCTGAGCTTCGTAGACTCCTTTTTCCTTATAGTAGGAACGATAAAGCTGGATAGCTAGCTCAATCTGCTCAGTTGGTAAGCAACTAGCGAAACTAGTTTCCAAAGGTGGTCCCATAAAACCACGGATGGTTTTTGCATCTGGACTAGGGACTCCCAGTTGTTCAAAAGTATAGGTGAAACCATTGTGAATACCGATAGAGCTGTCCACAATGGTTCCATCTAGATCAAAAAAGATGGCTGATAAGGATGACATTGATTCTCCTAGTAATCTTGAAATTATTCGCCGAAGATTTCTTTTTGAAGGCGACGGCCTGTTGGTGTGGCTGCGAGACCACCTTCAGCAGTTTCACGAAAGGCAGTTGGAAGGCTAGAGCCCACTTGGTACATGGCATCAATCACTTCATCAACTGGGATTTTTGATTCGATACCAGCTAGAGCCATATCAGCTGCGATGAAGGCGAAGCTTGCTCCCATGGCGTTCCGCTTAACACATGGTACTTCAACTAAACCTGCAACGGGATCGCAGATAAGACCGAGCATATTTTTGATAACGAAGGCGATAGCCTGACTCGCTTGGTAAGGAGTCCCGCCTGCAGCTAGAGTTAGGGCAGCAGCGCTCATGGCAGAGGCAGATCCAACTTCGGCTTGACAGCCTCCTTCGGCTCCCGAGATAGAGGAATTGTTAGCAATGACGAGCCCAAAAGCACCTGCCGCAAAGAGGAAATCAAGCTGTTGTTCATGCGTTAAATCTAACTTTTGAATAGCAGATGTGAGAACTGCAGGAAGACATCCTGCGCTACCTGCGGTTGGTGTCGCACAAACAAGGCCCATCTTGGCATTGTGCTCATTAACGGCAATGGCGTTACGGGCGGCAGACAAGACAGTGAAGTCTGATAAGGTCTTTCCTTTTTTGATGTAATGATCTAGCTTGGCAGCGTCACCACCTGTCAAACCGCTACGAGATTTCTTTTCGCTGAGACCAAGCTCGACGGAAGCTTTCATGACTTCGAGGTTACGTTCCATGAGGAGGAGAACTTCTTCTTGCTCACGACCAGTTAGCTCAAACTCAGTCCTAATCATGAGCTCAGCAACATTTCCTTGGAAATCAAGTTCGGCTTGTTCGACTAATTCTTTGATAGAGTAAAACATATTTTCTCCTATTGAAAGAAATTGACGTTGTGCAAATGAGGAATTTTCCGAATCTCTTCGATAGATTCTTCACAGTTGCGACTATCAACTTCAATAATCATGATGGCTTTCTCGCCAGCTTTTTCTCGAGTTACATTCATTTGGGCGATGTTGATGCCAAAGCGAGAAAGAGCTTCTGTCACATGAGCAATCATACCTGGAACATCCTGATGGACGATGATGATGGTAGGGGTGTTCATGTTGAGAGATACGGCAAAACCATTTAATTCTGTTACCTGGATATTTCCACCGCCGATTGAAATTCCTGTTACGCTGATAGTCTTACGATCGTTCTTAACAGTGATTTTCGTGGTATTTGGGTGGGGAGCATTACTGTCCTTTTGGATGGTCCACACGATTTTAATGCCACGCTTATGAGCAATTTCTAAACTATTTGGAATTTCAGGATCATCCGTATCCATTCCCAAAATACCAGCTACAAGGGCAAGGTCTGTCCCGTGTCCACGATAGGTTTTTGCAAAAGAGTTAAAAAGCTGGAATTCAACCTCCGTTGGAGTATCATCAAAGATAGATGAAACGATTTTACCGATACGAACAGCTCCTGCAGTGTGACTACTAGATGGCCCAATCATGACTGGTCCAATGATATCAAAGACAGATTGAAAACGAAGTGATTGCATCTGTTTCCCCTTAAAAAGATTCTTACTTCTATTATAGCAAAGATTAGATGTAAGTGCTTAATTACTTTCTGAAATATATAAAAAGATTAAAAAGCTTTAATAACAAGGGTTTTGTAACAAAAAAGGGCTTTTTTAAGTAAATAAATCACAGTTTTGTAACATTTCTACACAAACTCGTTAACAAATAGTAACATTAGAAAGGTATCATGGTAGTATAAGAAAAAAGGAGAACTTTTTTAAATGAAATTAAACATTAAGACTAAACTTGCAGGATTTGCAGTTGTACTTGCTTTCCTTGCACCATCACTTACTTTTGCACAAGAATCAAAAACTTATACAGTTAAACCTGGAGATACTCTATCAGAAATTGCTGAAACTTACAACACAACAGTTGAAAAATTGGCTAAATTGAACAACATTAAAAACGTTGACCTCATCTATGTTGACCAAGTTTTAGTTATTGAAGGAGAAGCTCCAGTAGTAGCGGCGACTCCTGCAACGACAACTCCTGCACCATCTGCAAATACTGAAGCTCCGGTTTCAACACCAGCCCCAGCGACTGCAGAAGAAACTCCAGCAGTAGAAGAAACTTCTGCCCCAGCAGCTGCAACACCAGCCCCAGTAGCAGAAGAGAGCACAACACCAGCTGCGACTGTAAGCGGATCTGAAGCAGAAGCGAAAGAATGGATTGCTCAAAAAGAATCAGGTGGTAGCTACACAGCTACAAACGGACGCTACATCGGACGTTACCAATTGACAGATTCATACTTGAACGGTGACTATTCAGCAGAAAACCAAGAACGTGTAGCAGATGCTTACGTTTCAGGACGTTACGGTTCATGGACAGCTGCTAAGAACTTCTGGCTTAACAACGGTTGGTACTAAGAAATAAAAAAAGAGCCTTTCGAGGCTCTTTTTGTATGCCTTTTGATGAAAGACAATTTTTTAGAGATTAGTGATGGTAGATTCATTAATGCTGATGATGTTTACAGAATTTTTCACTCGAATTAGCAAGATGAACTGTTTGTATCGCGAACTTCAACCTAATCACTATGGCTATTAGACTCTGATTGAGAACCTGAAGAATCAGCTGTTTGGCCTACTGTATTAGCACCATTATCTCCTCCACTGCTAGCACTACCAGTTGAGTATTGGTCCGTTGCAGATGTTTGGGAGTTATTAATGCTTCCATATGATTCAGTGTAGGTTGGAGTGTAGTTGCTATCTTCTGAATTGTAGGTGTCTACTCCCTGAACGTTACTAGTCGTTTCAGTCTGGTTAGACTTTTGTTCTTCTTTTTTGGTCAAGGTTTCAACTTGTTTTTGGAATTTAGAGATTAGTTCTTGAATTGGTTTTATCTTTTCCTCAAGAGCAACTTGGTCGCTGGCAGAATTAATGTTTTTAATGATGTCTACTATTTTTTGCAAGGAAGTGATGGCTGTCTCAAGTGTTTGTTTATCTTGAAACTTGCTATCAGAATCCTTTATATCTAATTTCAAAGCTTTTTCACTATAATGATTTGTGACTTTATCGGCAGTAGAAGCGAGAAAGTCTGCTAATGTCTTTTTGCCTTCATCAGTAGTTGGTTTTAATTCTTGAATTTTTTTCCAATCTTCTATAATAGTTTCAGAATCAATATTGAAGTCTTTAATGGCGTTTTTTACTTGTTCGACATCTTGTTGATTTTTTTGTTGTTTGATGAGAGCAACGTTCCCTCTCTCTGCTTGGATTTTTTCTTGATGGAGGACTAAGCCTGTCAAAAGTCCAATACCTGCAATAAGTGTAATAATAAAAATAGTATTTTTTGATTTTAGAATATCTTTGTAGTTGTTCACATTAGTCCTACGCACATGGATGATGGTGTATATATGGAATCATGTGCGCACTCCTCCTTATAACAGTATATCATTTTTAATTGATTTTAAAAATAAGTTTTTAAAGAGAATAGAGGTATAGGGATGAATTAATTTCTTTTGTATTCTATCTTCGTGTATTTATAAAAGAGGTGGCTAGGTTTGTCAGCATCTTCCTTGTCTTCTCTATCTAAGAATGTTATAATGAAAACTGCTCAAACGACCTTCAATCGTGATAGCAAACACGACCTTCAATCGTGAATAAACGAATAGATGGGAGAACTACCATGAGTGATAACTCTAAAACACGTGTTGTCGTGGGGATGAGTGGTGGTGTTGATTCGTCGGTGACGGCTCTTCTTCTCAAGGAGCAGGGCTACGATGTGATCGGTATCTTCATGAAGAACTGGGATGACACAGATGAAAACGGCGTCTGTACGGCGACCGAAGATTACAAGGATGTAGCTGCGGTAGCAGACCAACTTGGCATTCCTTACTACTCTGTCAATTTTGAAAAAGAGTACTGGGACCGCGTTTTTGAATATTTCCTAGCGGAATACCGTGCAGGACGCACGCCAAATCCAGATGTTATGTGTAACAAGGAAATCAAGTTTAAGGCCTTTTTGGACTATGCCATGACCTTGGGAGCAGACTATGTAGCGACTGGGCACTATGCCCGTGTGTCGCGTGATGAGGATGGAGTCGTTCACATGCTTCGTGGCGTGGACAATGGCAAAGACCAGACCTATTTCCTCAGCCAACTTTCGCAAGAACAATTACAAAAGACCATGTTCCCACTGGGACATTTGGAAAAGCCTGAAGTTCGCAAACTAGCAGAAGAAGCAGGTCTTGCGACTGCTAAGAAGAAAGATTCAACAGGGATTTGCTTTATTGGAGAAAAGAACTTTAAAGAATTTCTCAGCAACTACTTACCAGCTCAGCCTGGTCGAATGATGACTGTGGATGGTCGCGATATGGGTGAGCATGCTGGTCTGATGTACTATACGATCGGTCAGCGTGGCGGACTTGGTATCGGTGGCCAACACGGCGGTGACAATGCTCCTTGGTTCGTTGTCGGAAAAGACCTAAGTCAGAACATTCTCTATGTAGGCCAAGGATTCTACCATGACTCGCTTATGTCAACTAGCTTAGAAGCCAGTCAGGTCCACTTTACTCGTGATATGCCAGAGGAGTTTACGTTAGAATGCACGGCTAAATTCCGCTACCGTCAGCCTGATTCTAAGGTGACCGTCCATGTCAAAGGAGATAAGGCTGAAGTCATCTTTGCAGAACCTCAGCGCGCCATTACACCAGGACAGGCAGTTGTCTTTTACGACGGTGAAGAGTGTCTCGGTGGCGGTTTGATTGATAATGCTTACCGTGATGGCAAGGTTTGTCAGTACATTTAGATTGACAAATGTTCTCAATTTGCTACAATAATAAAAGCAATAGAAATGATGGTCAAAGCTCATGGATGTTGCAGGCTTTTTTGTCCTGCACTTCTTTCGAGTTTTGACTGTTTTTGTGTCGTTTAAAGGGAAAGGACAAGAATGACTCAGCAAGACTTTCGGACAAAAGTGGGAAATACGGTTTTTGGCGTTCGAGCGACAGCTTTGATTCTCCAGAATGGCAAGCTTCTAGTCACCCAAGACAAGGGCAAGTATTATACTATTGGCGGTGCGATCCAAGTAAATGAAAGTACGGAAGATGCCCTAGTGCGCGAAGTGGGTGAAGAACTGGGTGTCAAAGCTCAAGCTGGGGCACTAGCTTTTGTGGTTGAAAATCGTTTTGAACAGGACGGTGTTTCCTACCACAATATCGAGTTTCATTATCTGGTAGACTTACTTGGGGATGCCCCATTGACCATGCAGGAAGATGAGAAAAGGCAACCTTGTGAGTGGATTGACTTGGACAAGCTTGAGGATTTCCAACTAGTTCCAGCCTTTTTAAAAACAGCCCTGCCAGATTGGGACGGCCAACTAAGACACATTCATCTTGAAGAATAGGAGAGAAAATGACTTATAATTTTACGGAAGAATACGATATTATTGTAATCGGTGCGGGACATGCTGGGGTCGAGGCTTCTCTAGCAGCTAGCCGTATGGGTTGCAAGGTCTTGCTTGCGACCATCAACATTGAAATGCTGGCTTTCATGCCATGTAATCCCTCTATCGGTGGTTCTGCCAAGGGGATTGTCGTGCGTGAGGTAGATGCCCTTGGTGGCGAAATGGCTAAAACCATTGACAAGACTTACATCCAGATGAAGATGCTCAACACTGGGAAGGGACCAGCTGTCCGTGCCCTTCGTGCGCAGGCTGATAAGGAACTTTACTCTAAGGAAATGCGCAAGACGGTTGAAAACCAAGACAACCTCACCCTTCGTCAAACCATGATTGATGAGATTTTGGTGGAAGATGGCAAGGTTGTCGGTGTTCGTACAGCTACCCATCAAGAGTATGTTGCCAAGGCTGTTATCGTGACCACAGGGACAGCCCTTCGTGGGGAAATCATCATCGGAGATCTCAAGTACTCATCAGGGCCAAACCACAGCCTAGCTTCTATTAACCTAGCTGATAATCTCAAGGAACTTGGACTTGAAATCGGTCGTTTCAAGACAGGAACGCCTCCACGCGTCAAGGCTTCCTCTATCAACTATGATGTGACAGAGATTCAGCCAGGAGATGAAACACCAAATCACTTCTCTTACACTTCACGTGATGAAGATTATGTTAAAGACCAGGTTCCATGCTGGTTGACCTACACCAATGGTACCAGTCATGAGATTATCCAAAACAACCTCCATCGTGCGCCTATGTTTACAGGTGTGGTCAAGGGAGTGGGACCTCGTTACTGTCCGTCGATTGAGGATAAGATTGTGCGTTTTGCAGACAAGGAACGCCACCAACTTTTCCTTGAGCCAGAAGGACGAAACACAGAAGAAGTTTATGTGCAAGGTCTCTCAACCAGTCTTCCTGAGGATGTCCAACGTGATCTGGTTCATTCTATCAAAGGTTTGGAAAATGCAGAAATGATGCGTACAGGTTATGCTATCGAGTACGACATGGTCTTGCCTCATCAATTGCGTGCGACTCTGGAAACCAAGAAAATCTCAGGACTTTTCACTGCTGGCCAGACAAATGGAACGTCTGGATATGAAGAAGCTGCTGGTCAAGGGATTATCGCGGGTATCAACGCAGCGCTGAAAATCCAAGGTAAGCCTGAGTTAATTCTAAAACGAAGCGACGGTTATATCGGAGTGATGATTGATGACTTGGTAACTAAGGGGACCATTGAACCTTACCGTCTCTTGACCAGTCGTGCAGAATACCGACTCATCCTCCGTCATGACAATGCCGATATGCGTTTGACTGAGATGGGGCGCGAGATTGGGCTTGTTGATGATGAACGTTGGGCTCGTTTTGAAATCAAGAAAAATCAATTTGAAAATGAAATGAAGCGTTTAGACAGCATCAAACTCAAGCCAGTCAAGGAAACAAATGCTAAGGTTGAGGAGATGGGCTTCAAGCCATTGACAGATGCGGTGACAGCCAAGGAATTCCTTCGTCGCCCAGAAGTCTCTTACCAAGATGTGGTGGCTTTCATCGGACCTGCTGCTGAAGAGTTAGATGACAAGATTATCGAATTGATTGAAACAGAAATCAAGTACGAAGGTTATATCTCAAAAGCCATGGATCAGGTTGCCAAGATGAAACGCATGGAAGAAAAACGGATTCCAGCGAATATTGACTGGGATGATATTGATTCTATTGCGACTGAAGCTCGTCAGAAGTTCAAGCTCATCAATCCGGAAACCATCGGCCAAGCTAGCCGTATTTCAGGTGTGAACCCAGCAGATATTTCTATTCTTATGGTGTATCTGGAAGGGAAAAATCGAAGCATTTCTAAAAACTTAGAAAAGAAAGCTGACTAAAAATAAAAAGCTGAATTCTCTATTGAAGGATTCAGCTTTTTTAGTTTTTTCTTCATTTTTCGAATTAAGAGAAAAGGAGAAATGACTATGCTGACAGTAGAAGAAAAAAATTTTTTAGACCGCTATAAAAGAGTTTCATATCATCGTTTTTATGAGATTGAACGCTTTGTTACCTTGTCTGAAAAGTTGAGCGAACGTCCGCCCAAGGCTGACAAGAACTAGACTTTTTGATATACTAGAACAAATTAAAATATAGGAGAGAGCGAATGAACGTATATGGCAGATTAGAAGACGAACCAACTCCAACTTGGATGGGAAGTCAGGATGCTCCATTAGAAAATGAGGAGCAACTCGAGGTTGAAACTCGTCAGCCTGCCCGCTTACCATTTTTGAATATCCTCATTTTGAGTACTCTAGTGGTCCTTGTGTCCGTAATTTTACCCTTCTTCTTAGGGTTAATAAGTCCGGAGCAGTCTCAGGATTTTTATATTGGATGGGCTATGCATCAGAGCGGAGATGTCTACACAGATTATTTTGGAACTAGTGGTCTCCTCTATTACTTTTTACAGTATTTAACCAAGGGCAGTATTTTGTTTGCTGTTTTTAATTGGTTGGCCTTAGTAGGCGCGGGATTCTTTCTTTTCCGTTCGGCTTACAATCTGACGGAACAAAACAAGCAATCGCAACAAGTGTTGACGGTCTTTTATGTCCTGGCTAGTGCTCTTAGTTTTGGTGGGGGCTATGCAGCTATTCTAGCCCTCCCATTCTTGTTCTATGCTTTGAATTTAGTAACAGCTTATTTGTCAGAACCAAGCCTTGACAAAGGATTTATCCGTATTGGAGCTAGCTTAACTCTAGCATTTTTCTTTGCACCTTTGGTTACAACTTTGTACGCCTTTGTCTTGTTTTTTGCTGTAACAGCTTTTAATGTTGGTCGCAAAAATTTGGCTCATGGTGTCTACCAATTTTTTGCAGCGGGCTTTGGTTTTTCAATTCTCTTTTATCCAATCGGATATTATACAGCTTATAAAGGTAGCTTTGGAAATGCGATTAGTCAAATCCTTTATCCATTAGATAGTTTAAACTTTACGTCTAACTCGGGATTACTCGACAATATCCTCTTTTATGGATTGTTAGCAATTGCTCTTGGAGCATTGACGCTAGCATTGACAGGTCTCTTCAAATATAAACCATTGAAGCAATCAGTCTTATCAATCACTGCTTCAATAGCTGTCATTTTGGTATTAGTTTTAGAAATTTTTTCTACGGATCTTATCAATGGTAGTCGTATGATTGAGTTCCTTCCTTTCTTATCGCTTCTTTTGCTGACACGAATTCCAACAGAGAAAGCGGAAGGAGCGAATCGCCGTAGACGATCTAGAGAAGAAACTTCGGTGTGGGGAGCTTTTGTAAAAGGAAATATCTATCTACCAATTTTAGCTCTTGCTTACCTATTCTTAGCACCTGTAGTATCACGATATTTACTTCATGCAGAACTATATCAAGAACGTACAGCCATCGAAACCAAGGTCAAAGGGGAAACTCAAGCTACAGATCGTATCTATGTTTGGGATAATCTGACAAGTAGTTATAAGGCTAGTGAACGTTTAGCTGCGAGTCAGTTGCTTTCGCCTAGATTGCATACAGGACTTGGTGAAAATCGTACCAAGCTTGTTAATGATCTGAGAGATAATCAACCAAAGATGATTGTAGTGAATACAAAAACAAGTCTATGGACAGAAGTTGAGCAGCTCTTAGCTGAAAATTATCAAGCGGTTCAAAGTGAATTCAAAGATTTTAAACTCTATAAATTAAAATAAAAACTATCAATATCTTGTGTAATTTTAAAAAATTTTTATTTTTTGACACAAGATATTGATTTTTATTTTTTTAGTGATATAATACTTTTTAGAATCAATATTATATTTAAGAAAAGGGTTTGGATATGATTGTATTGGAAGAGAAGGCTGTCCCTGATCCGACTTTATTCGTCGAAAAACGTGACGGCAGACGTGTAATTTTTGATGTAGACAAGATTGATAAAGCGCTTCATAAGGCTGCTGAAAAGGTTATGGATGTAACCCCTTTGGTTGAAAAACGACTTAGTACCCTAGTTGAACGTATCGTCGAAGAGATTCATAGCCGTTTCCCACAAGGTGTAAAAATCTATGAAATCCAAAATATCGTAGAACACGAATTGTTGGAAGCTAAAGAATACGCTCTGGCTGAGGAGTATATCACCTATCGGACTCAAAGGGATTTTGAGCGCTCAAAAGCGACAGATATCAACTTTAGTATTCATAAACTTCTCAATAAAGATCAGGCGGTTGTCAATGAAAATGCCAATAAGGATAGTGATGTTTTTAATACCCAGCGTGATTTGACGGCAGGGATTGTTGGGAAATCCATCGGACTTCAAATGCTTCCTAAACATGTGGCTAATGCCCATCAAAAAGGGGATATCCACTATCATGATTTGGACTACAGTCCCTATACCCCTATGACTAACTGCTGTTTGATTGATTTCAAGGGTATGTTGGAAAATGGTTTTAAGATTGGAAATGCTGAGGTAGAGAGTCCCAAGTCTATCCAAACTGCGACAGCGCAGATTTCACAAATCATCGCAAACGTCGCATCAAGTCAGTATGGAGGCTGTTCAGCAGACCGTATTGATGAAGTTTTGGCTCCTTATGCAGAGAAAAATTACCAAAAGCACCTCAAGGATGCGGAGGAATGGGTTTTGCCTGACAAGCGCCAAGAATATGCCTGGAAGAAAACCCAAAAAGACATCTACGATGCCATGCAATCTCTAGAGTACGAGATTAATACCCTCTTTACATCAAATGGGCAAACGCCATTTACTTCCCTTGGTTTTGGTCTAGGAACCAGTCGTTTTGAACGTGAAATTCAAAAGGCAATCCTGAACATTCGTATCAAGGGGCTTGGTTCAGAACACCGTACAGCCATCTTCCCTAAACTCATCTTTACTCTTAAAAGAGGTCTTAACTTAGAGGAAGGCTCACCTAACTACGACATCAAGCAGTTGGCTCTTGAGTGTGCAACTAAGCGCATGTACCCGGATGTCTTGTCTTATGATAAGATTGTCGAGTTGACTGGTTCTTTCAAAGTTCCGATGGGATGCCGTTCATTCCTTCAAGGATGGAAGGATGAAAATGGAGTAGAAGTCAATTCGGGCCGTATGAACCTAGGAGTTGTGACAGTCAATCTTCCTCGGATTGCTCTTGAATCCGAAGGCGACCTGAATAAGTTCTGGGAAATCTTCAACGAGCGCATGAACATCGCGGAAGATGCTTTGGTTTACCGTGTGGAAAGAACCAAGGAAGCCACTCCAGCTAATGCACCAATTCTTTATCAATATGGTGCCTTCGGACGTCGTCTTGGTAAAGAAGAAAGTGTTGACGAGCTCTTTAAGAATCGTCGTGCTACTGTTTCGCTTGGCTACATTGGGCTTTATGAAGTAGCGACAGTATTCTTTGGCAACAATTGGGAAACCAATCCAGAAGCTAAAGAATTCACCCTTGATATCATTCGAGATATGAAACATCGAGTGGAAGAGTGGTCAGACCAATATGGATATCACTTCTCTATTTATTCAACACCGTCTGAAAGTCTGACAGACCGCTTCTGCCGCTTGGATACGGAGAAATTCGGCTCTATTCCAGACATTACTGATAAAGAATACTACACAAATTCCTTCCATTATGATGTGCGTAAAAATCCAACTCCTTTTGAAAAACTAGATTTTGAAAAGGTTTATCCAGAAGCGGGTGCATCAGGTGGATTCATCCACTACTGTGAGTATCCAGTTCTTCAACAAAATCCAAAGGCTTTGGAAGCTGTTTGGGATTATGCTTATGACCGTGTAGGTTATCTCGGAACCAATACTCCGATTGACCGTTGCTACAAGTGTGATTTTGAAGGAGATTTTGAACCGACAGAGAGAGGATTTGCTTGTCCTAACTGTGGGAATAACGATCCTAAAACAGTAGATGTGGTTAAACGAACCTGTGGCTATCTTGGGAACCCACAAGCACGTCCGATGGTTAATGGACGCCACAAGGAAATTGCTGCGCGTGTCAAACACATGAACGGCTCTACCATTAAAACGGCTGGACATGAACTAACAAATTAGAAAGAGATAGAATGGGAAAGTATCAATTAGACGACAAGGGCAAGGCTTTGGTTCAACGATTCCACGAGAAACATTCAAAGGGTGGAGGCGATAAAAAAGACCGAGTAGCTAACCTTAGAGAACAGTTTTTAAACAAAAACAAGAAAAAGTGAGAGTTGCCTCTCGCTTTTCTTATAGCGGGGAGGGGAATATGGAACTACGCAGACCAAGATTAGCAGATAAAGAAACAGTTTTAGAGATGATGGCAGAGTTTGAAAAAAGCCAATCAGCCCACGATGGCGGATTTTGGGATACTGAGAATTTTGTTTACGAAGAGTGGTTGGAGACAAATATGCAAAAAGAAATGGGAATAAATTTGCCTGAAAATCGTGTTCCATCTATTCAATTTGTATCATTTGATGATGTAGGTCGTGCTCTAGGATTTTTGAATCTGCGATTGAGACTGAATGAGGGGTTGCTGAATTATGCTGGACATATTGGCTATTCCATCCGTCCATCTGAAAGAGGTAAGGGTTATGCGAAAGAATCCCTCCGACAAGGTCTACAAGTTGCTAAGGGAAAGAATATCAAACGAGCGCTTGTGACTTGTAGCACAGAAAATCCAGCAAGCCGAGCTGTTATCTTAGCTAATGGTGGGGAGTTGGAGGATGTTCGAAACGGAACGGAGCGCTACTGGATTGATGTCGATTAAGGAGGAAGCATGGAGCTAAGACGACCAACTTTGGAAGATAAAGAAGCGATATTAGAGATGATTGCGGAGTTCGATGCAGCAAAATCCTATATGCACGGTGGCATGGGCTCCGCTTGGAAGCGAGCAAAGGATTATGAGGATTGTTTAAAGATTGTAGAGCAGCAAGAGGATGCTGCCAACCTGCCAGTAGGCTGGGTTCCTGCAATCAAATTTTTATCCTTTGATGAGACTGGCTTGCCTTTGGGATTTTTAGCCCTGCGCTTGTCCTTGAATGACAAATTATTTGTGGAAGGCGGTCATATTGGCTATTCTATCCGTCCCAGTCAACGAGGCAAAGGATATGGGAAGGAGCAGTTGAGATTAGGACTAGCAGAGGCTCGAAAGCAAGGATTGGAACGAGTGCTGATTACCTGCGATGAAGACAACGAAGCCAGCCGCCGCACGATTCTCTCCGCTGGCGGTGTTTACGAAAATACAATCGATAGAAGTCAGCGCTATTGGATAGACTTGGAGTAGAAGAATGACATGGAATACACCAAAACCAGGCGAGTGGAAAAGTGAAGAACTGAGTCAAGGTCGAATCATTGATTACAAGGCTTTTAACTTTGTCGATGGTGAAGGAGTGCGCAATTCCCTTTACGTAGCAGGTTGTATGTTTCACTGTGAGGGCTGTTACAACGTAGCGACCTGGTCCTTTAATGCAGGCATACCTTATACCCCAGAGTTGGAAGAGCAAATCATAGCAGACCTAGCCCAACCTTATGTTCAAGGCTTGACTTTATTAGGAGGAGAACCCTTCCTCAATACAGGAATCCTCTTGCCTCTCGTGAAACGTATACGGAAAGAATTGCCAGAAAAAGATATCTGGTCTTGGACGGGATACACATGGGAAGAGATGATGTTGGAAACACCTGATAAACTGGAGCTCTTGTCAATGATTGATATCTTGGTTGATGGACGGTATGATAAAAGCAAGCGTAATCTCATGCTTCAGTTCCGCGGCTCATCCAATCAACGAATTATCGATGTACAAAAATCTCTGCAAAGTGGAAAAGTAGTTATTTGGGACAAGCTTAACGATGGGAAGAAAAGCTATGAACAGGTGAAGAGAGAATGAAGAAAAAAGACTTAATAGAAAGACTAGTATCAGAAATAGAGTCTGGAAAAGTAAAAACGCTGGGTATTTACGGCCATGGGGCTTCAGGGAAATCAACCTTTGCTCAGGAATTATATCAAGCCCTAGATTCTACTACAGTAAATTTGCTAGAAACAGATCCCTATATCACCTCAGAACGTCACCTGGTAGTACCAAAGCAAGCACCTGATCAAAAGGTGACAGCTTGTCTGCCAGTGGCGCATGAACTGGCAAGTTTACAGAGAGATATTCTCGCCTTGCAGGCAGGTATGGATGTCTTAACAATAGATGAACCTTGGAAGGCTAGTGAGGTCTTATCGGGAGCAAAACCAATTCTGATAGTCGAAGGGATGTCTGTGGGTTTTCTACCAAAGGAACTCTTTGACAAAACTGTTTGTTTCTACACGAATGAAGAGACCGAATTAAAGAGGCGCTTAGCTCGAGATACAACTATGAGAAATCGAGATACTTCCTTTGTGTTAGCTAGCCATCAGATGAGACGGGAGCAGTATCTGCGTTACTATAGAGAAACCGAGTCTGAAGCAGATATCTTAGTGGATCAATCAGAAGATAAATTCAAAGTCAAAACGAATAAAGTCAAAACGAATATTATGAATATTATATAGAAGAAAAAATAAAAATTCGCTCTTCATTTATGCTTTTTTGAGATAAGGAGCGATAAGAAAACAGTTTCATTCGAAAAATTAAAAAAATCCTGTCAAATCCCTTGCAATCGCAGGGGCTTTGTGTTATTCTATTATGGTGCTGTAAATTACAGCCTTAGCTTTGATGCAAGAGGTTGCGACACGCTCGGTTGCATTGCCACGCAACGCGCGTCGGTTTTCTTGTGGAGCTAGCCTATTATCTTAAATAGACGAAAAGGAGAAAAAGATGGCAAACAAAAAAATCCGTATCCGTTTGAAAGCTTACGAACACCGTACGCTTGACACAGCGGCTGCTAAAATCGTAGAATCAGCTACTCGTACAGGTGCAGAAGTTGCAGGTCCAATCCCACTTCCAACTGAGCGTAGCCTCTACACAATTATTCGCGCGACTCACAAATATAAAGACTCTCGCGAACAATTCGAAATGCGTACACACAAACGTTTGATCGATATCATCAACCCAACTCAAAAAACAGTTGACGCTTTGATGAAATTGGATCTTCCAAGTGGTGTAAACGTAGAAATCAAACTTTAATCGAAAGTTTGAAACCTTGAGCATAAAAAACGCTCGTTAAAAACTTTTTGAATAAAAAATATAGAAAAGGAACTATTTTCTCATGACAAAAGGAATCTTAGGGAAAAAAGTGGGAATGACTCAAATCTTCACTGAAGCTGGCGAATTGATCCCTGTAACAGTTATCGAAGCAACTCCAAACGTTGTTCTTCAAGTTAAAACTGTTGAAACAGATGGTTACAACGCTATCCAAGTTGGTTTCGATGACAAACGCGAAGTATTGAGCAACAAACCTGCTAAAGGACATGTAGCAAAAGCTAACACGGCTCCTAAGCGCTTCATTCGTGAATTCAAAAACGTTGAAGGCTTGGAAGTTGGTGCTGAAATCACAGTTGAAACTTTCGCAGCTGGAGACATTGTTGATGTAACTGGTACATCTAAAGGTAAAGGTTTCCAAGGTGTTATCAAACGCCACGGACAATCACGTGGACCTATGGCTCACGGTTCTCGTTACCACCGTCGTCCAGGTTCTATGGGACCTGTTGCACCTAACCGCGTATTCAAAGGTAAAAACCTTGCAGGACGTATGGGTGGCGACCGCGTAACAATTCAAAACCTTGAAGTTGTACAAGTTGTTCCAGAAAAGAACGTTATCCTTATCAAAGGTAACGTACCAGGTGCTAAGAAATCTCTTATCACTATCAAGTCAGCAGTTAAAGCTGGTAAATAATAAGGAAAGGGGAATACAGTCAAAATGGCAAATGTAACATTATTCGACCAAACTGGTAAACAAGCGGGCGAAGTTGTTCTTAACGATGCAATCTTTGGTATCGAACCAAACCAATCTGTTGTGTTTGATGTAATCATCAGCCAACGTGCTAGCCTTCGTCAAGGAACTCACGCAGTTAAAAACCGCTCAGCTGTTTCAGGTGGCGGACGCAAACCATGGCGTCAAAAAGGAACTGGACGTGCTCGTCAAGGTTCTATCCGCTCTCCACAATGGCGTGGTGGTGGAATTGTCTTCGGACCAACTCCACGTAGCTATGCGTACAAACTTCCTCAAAAAGTTCGTCGCCTTGCACTTAAATCTGTTTACTCAGAAAAAGTTGCTGAAAACAAATTTGTAGCCGTTGATTCTCTTGAATTTACAGCTCCAAAAACTGCTGAATTTGCAAAAGTTCTTGCAGCTTTGAGCATCGATTCTAAAGTCCTTGTTATTCTTGAAGAAGGAAACGAATTCGCAGCTCTTTCAGCTCGTAACCTTCCAAACGTGAAAGTTGCGACTGCTACAACTGCAAGTGTTCTTGACATCGCAAATAGTGACAAACTTCTTGTTACTCAAGCAGCTATCTCTAAAATCGAGGAGGTTCTTGCATAATGAATTTGTATGATGTTATCAAAAAACCTGTTATCACTGAAAGCTCAATGGCTCAACTTGAAGCAGGGAAATATGTATTTGAAGTTGACACTCGTGCACACAAACTTTTGATCAAGCAAGCTGTTGAAGCTGCTTTCGAAGGTGTTAAAGTTGCAAATGTTAACACAATCAACGTAAAACCTAAAGCTAAACGTGTTGGACGTTACACTGGTTTTACTAACAAAACTAAAAAAGCTATCATCACTCTTACAGCTGATTCAAAAGCAATCGAGTTGTTTGCAGCTGAAGCTGAATAATCTAAGGAGGAAATATCGTGGGAATTCGTGTTTATAAACCAACAACAAACGGTCGCCGTAATATGACTTCTTTGGATTTCGCTGAAATCACAACAAGCACTCCTGAAAAATCATTGCTTGTTGCATTGAAGAGCAAGGCTGGTCGTAACAACAACGGTCGTATCACAGTTCGTCACCAAGGTGGTGGACACAAACGTTTCTACCGTTTGGTTGACTTTAAACGTAACAAAGACAACGTTGAAGCAGTTGTTAAAACTATCGAGTACGATCCAAACCGTTCTGCAAACATCGCTCTTGTACACTACACTGACGGTGTGAAAGCATACATCATCGCTCCAAAAGGTCTTGAAGTAGGTCAACGTATCGTTTCAGGTCCAGAAGCAGATATCAAAGTCGGAAACGCTCTTCCGCTTGCTAACATCCCAGTTGGTACTTTGATCCACAACATCGAATTGAAACCAGGTCGTGGTGGAGAATTGGTACGTGCTGCTGGAGCTTCTGCTCAAGTATTGGGTCAAGAAGGTAAATACGTTCTTGTTCGTCTTCAATCAGGTGAAGTTCGTATGATTCTTGGAACTTGTCGTGCTACAGTTGGTGTTGTCGGAAACGAACAACATGGACTTGTAAACCTTGGTAAAGCAGGACGTAGCCGTTGGAAAGGTATCCGCCCAACAGTTCGTGGTTCTGTAATGAACCCTAACGATCACCCACACGGTGGTGGTGAAGGTAAAGCACCAGTTGGTCGTAAAGCACCATCAACTCCATGGGGCAAACCTGCTCTTGGTCTTAAAACTCGTAACAAGAAAGCGAAATCTGACAAACTTATCGTTCGTCGTCGCAACGAGAAATAATTTAAAACTAGTCGCTTAAGCGCTAGATAATCCGCCAGCTCGGTAGCGCTCGTTGAGAGCGCAAGCCGCTGTGGTACTATATTTAAAGGAGAAAATATAAAAATGGGACGCAGTCTTAAAAAAGGACCTTTCGTCGATGAGCATTTGATGAAAAAAGTTGAAGCTCAAGCTAACGACGAAAAGAAAAAAGTTATCAAAACTTGGTCACGTCGTTCAACGATCTTCCCAAGTTTCATTGGTTACACTATCGCAGTTTATGATGGACGTAAACACGTACCTGTTTACATCCAAGAAGACATGGTAGGTCACAAGCTTGGTGAATTTGCACCAACTCGTACTTACAAAGGTCACGCCGCAGACGACAAGAAGACACGTAGAAAATAAGGAGAACATAAATGGCAGAAATTACTTCAGCTAAAGCAATGGCTCGCACAGTACGTGTTTCACCTCGTAAATCACGTCTTGTTCTTGACAACATCCGTGGTAAAAGCGTAGCCGATGCAATCGCAATTTTGACATTCACTCCAAACAAAGCTGCTGAAATCATCTTGAAAGTTTTGAACTCAGCTGTAGCTAACGCTGAAAACAACTTTGGTTTGGATAAAGCTAACTTGGTAGTATCTGAAGCATTCGCAAACGAAGGACCAACTATGAAACGTTTCCGTCCACGTGCGAAAGGTTCAGCTTCACCAATCAACAAACGTACAGCTCACATCACTGTAGCTGTTGCAGAAAAATAAGGAGGTAAAATCGTGGGTCAAAAAGTACATCCAATTGGTATGCGTGTCGGCATCATCCGTGATTGGGATGCCAAATGGTATGCTGAAAAAGAATACGCGGATTACCTTCATGAAGATCTTGCAATCCGTAAATTCGTTCAAAAAGAACTTGCTGACGCAGCGGTTTCAACTATCGAAATCGAACGCGCAGTAAACAAAGTTAACGTTTCACTTCACACTGCTAAACCAGGTATGGTTATCGGTAAAGGTGGTGCTAACGTTGATGCACTCCGTGCAAAACTTAACAAATTGACTGGTAAACAAGTACACATCAACATCATCGAAATCAAACAACCTGATTTGGATGCTCACCTTGTTGGTGAAGGTATTGCTCGTCAATTGGAGCAACGTGTTGCTTTCCGTCGTGCACAAAAACAAGCAATCCAACGTGCTATGCGTGCTGGAGCTAAAGGAATTAAAACTCAAGTATCAGGTCGTTTGAACGGTGCAGATATTGCCCGTGCTGAAGGATACTCTGAAGGAACAGTTCCGCTTCACACACTTCGCGCAGATATCGATTACGCTTGGGAAGAAGCAGATACTACATACGGTAAACTTGGTGTTAAAGTATGGATCTACCGTGGTGAAGTTCTTCCAGCTCGTAAAAACACTAAAGGAGGTAAATAACCAATGTTAGTACCTAAACGTGTTAAACACCGTCGTGAATTCCGTGGTAAAATGCGCGGTGAAGCTAAAGGTGGGAAAGAAGTAGCATTCGGTGAATACGGTCTTCAAGCTACAACTAGCCACTGGATCACTAACCGCCAAATCGAAGCTGCTCGTATCGCCATGACTCGTTACATGAAACGTGGTGGTAAAGTTTGGATTAAAATCTTCCCACACAAATCTTACACAGCTAAAGCTATCGGGGTTCGTATGGGATCTGGTAAAGGGGCACCTGAAGGTTGGGTAGCACCAGTTAAACGTGGTAAAGTAATGTTTGAAGTTGCTGGTGTATCTGAAGAAGTTGCTCGCGAAGCGCTTCGTCTTGCAAGCCACAAATTGCCAGTTAAATGTAAATTCGTAAAACGTGAAGCAGAATAAGGAGAAGGCATGAAACTTAATGAAGTAAAAGAATTTGTTAAAGAACTTCGTGGTCTTTCTCAAGAAGAACTCGCGAAGCGCGAAAACGAATTGAAAAAAGAATTGTTCGAACTTCGTTTCCAAGCTGCTACTGGTCAATTAGAACAAACAGCTCGCTTGAAAGAAGTTAAAAAACAAATCGCTCGTATCAAAACAGTTCAATCTGAAGCGAAATAATAGACTAGGGAAGGAGAAATTTCAATGGAACGCAATAATCGTAAAGTTCTTGTTGGACGTGTTGTATCTGACAAAATGGACAAGACAATCACAGTTGTAGTTGAAACAAAACGTAACCACCCAGTCTATGGTAAACGTATTAACTACTCTAAGAAATACAAAGCACATGATGAAAACAATGTTGCCAAAGAAGGCGATATCGTACGTATCATGGAAACTCGCCCGCTTTCAGCTACAAAACGTTTCCGTCTTGTAGAAGTTGTTGAAGAAGCGGTTATCATCTAATCAAGCCTGAAAGGAGAAAACTGAAATGATTCAAACAGAAACTCGTTTGAAAGTCGCAGACAACAGCGGTGCACGCGAAATCTTGACTATCAAAGTTCTTGGTGGTTCTAAACGTAAGTTTGCGAACATCGGTGATGTTATTGTGGCATCTGTAAAACAAGCTACTCCTGGTGGTGCGGTTAAAAAAGGTGACGTTGTTAAAGCAGTTATCGTTCGTACTAAATCAGGTGCTCGTCGTGCTGATGGTTCATACATCAAATTTGACGAAAACGCAGCAGTTATCATCCGTGACGACAAAACTCCTCGCGGAACACGTATCTTTGGCCCAGTTGCACGTGAATTGCGTGAAGGTGGCTTCATGAAGATCGTGTCACTTGCTCCAGAAGTACTTTAATCAATAAAAACAAACACAGTCCCCTGGCCTAGCCAGGGTGCCCATTGGGCGTAAGAATAAAAGGAGAAAAAAATGTTTGTAAAAAAAGGCGACAAAGTTCGCGTAATCGCTGGTAAAGATAAGGGAACAGAAGCTGTTGTCCTTATTGCCCTTCCAAAAGTAAACAAAGTTATCGTTGAAGGTGTTAACATCGTTAAGAAACACCAACGTCCAACTAACGAACTTCCTCAAGGTGGTATCATCGAGAAGGAAGCAGCTATCCACGTATCAAACGTTCAAGTTTTGGACAAAAATGGTGTAGCTGGTCGTGTTGGTTACAAATTTGTAGACGGTAAAAAAGTTCGCTACAACAAAAAATCAGGCGAAGTGCTTGATTAATCACGAAGGAAAGGAGAAGTATAATGGCAAATCGTTTAAAAGAAAAATATCTTAATGAAGTAGTTCCTGCTTTGACAGAACAATTTAACTACTCATCAGTGATGGCTGTTCCTAAAGTGGATAAGATTGTTTTGAACATGGGTGTTGGTGAAGCAGTATCAAACGCTAAAAGCCTTGAAAAAGCTGCTGAAGAATTGGCGCTTATCTCAGGTCAAAAACCACTTATCACTAAAGCTAAAAAATCTATCGCCGGCTTCCGTCTTCGTGAAGGTGTTGCGATCGGTGCAAAAGTTACCCTTCGTGGTGAACGTATGTACGAATTCTTGGATAAATTGGTTTCAGTATCACTTCCACGTGTGCGTGACTTCCACGGTGTTCCAACAAAATCATTTGACGGACGCGGAAACTACACACTTGGTGTGAAAGAACAATTGATTTTCCCAGAAATCAACTTTGATGACGTTGACAAAACTCGTGGTCTTGACATCGTTATCGTAACTACTGCTAACACTGACGAAGAGTCACGTGCATTGCTTACAGGCCTTGGAATGCCTTTTGCAAAATAATATAGGAGGTATAACTAATGGCTAAAAAATCTATGATTGCTAAGAACAAACGCCCAGCGAAGTTCTCTACTCAAGCATACACTCGCTGTGAACGTTGTGGACGTCCACACTCAGTTTACCGCAAGTTTAAACTTTGCCGTGTTTGCTTCCGTGAATTGGCATATAAAGGTCAAATCCCTGGTGTAACAAAAGCATCTTGGTAATATCATGATACAAAGAGCGTAACAACCCCAGCAAATCTATCTTTTTGCCCAGGTTGTAGCTCGTGTTCAAATGAGATTATCTTATTTGAATGTGTCAATACTATCTGAGCCCAGCTCAATCATTAACTAGCAAGTGCAACTTGCAAACTACTAGTAAGAGGAGAAAAATAAAATGGTTATGACTGACCCAATCGCAGACTTCCTAACTCGTATTCGTAACGCTAACCAAGCAAAACACGAAGTACTTGAAGTACCTGCATCAAACATCAAAAAAGGGATTGCTGAAATCCTTAAACGCGAAGGTTTTGTTAAGAACGTAGAAATCATCGAAGATGACAAACAAGGCATCATCCGTGTATTCCTTAAATACGGAGCAAACGGTGAACGAGTTATCACTAACTTGAAACGCGTTTCTAAACCAGGACTTCGTGTCTACAAAAAACGTGAAGATCTTCCAAAAGTACTTAACGGTCTTGGAATTGCTATCCTTTCAACTTCAGAAGGTTTGCTTACTGATAAAGAAGCTCGCCAAAAGAATGTTGGTGGGGAAGTTATCGCTTACGTTTGGTAATTGATGATGTGAGAGCGTTAAAAGAATGCAGTGAAAATAGGAAGTTTGTAGCAGGAGCGATGCTCCAAGACAAACTTATCTTTTTCACCAAATTCTTAGCTCGAACTCAAATCAAGATGCACAGTTCTTAGAGCGTGTTCAGTTCTTGAACTAAATAAGTATCTTAAACCCCGTGAAAACTGGCCTTTATGGCCTGACAATTTAACAGGAGAATAAAAACATGTCACGTATTGGTAATAAAGTTATCGTGTTGCCTGCTGGTGTTGAACTCACTAACAATGACAACGTTGTAACTGTAAAAGGACCTAAAGGAGAACTTACTCGTGAGTTCTCAAAAGATATTGAAATCCGTGTGGAAGGTACTGAGGTAACTCTTCACCGTCCAAACGATTCAAAAGAAATGAAAACTATCCACGGAACTACTCGTGCACTTTTGAACAACATGGTTATTGGTGTTTCAGAAGGATTCAAGAAAGAACTTGAAATGCGTGGGGTTGGTTACCGTGCTCAACTTCAAGGAAACAAACTTGTTTTGGCTGTTGGTAAATCACATCCAGATGAAGTTGAAGCTCCAGCAGGAATTACTTTTGAACTTCCAAACCCAACGACTATCGTTATCAGCGGAATTTCAAAAGAAAAAGTTGGTCAAACAGCTGCTTACGTACGTAGCCTTCGTTCACCAGAACCATACAAAGGTAAAGGTATCCGTTACGTTGGCGAATATGTTCGTCTTAAAGAAGGTAAAACTGGTAAATAATGTTGAGTGGTTGATTTTCAACCACCAACCTCATTACCAACTTTGTGCATAGCACACGATTTAAAATTAAAGAGGTGAAAACTGTGATTTCTAAACCAGATAAAAACAAACTCCGCCAAAAACGCCACCGTCGCGTTCGCGGAAAACTCTCTGGAACTGCTGATCGCCCACGTTTGAACGTATTCCGTTCTAATACAGGCATCTACGCTCAAGTGATTGATGACGTAGCGGGTGTAACGCTCGCAAGTGCTTCAACTCTTGACAAAGAAGTTTCAAAAGGAACTAAAACTGAACAAGCCGTTGCTGTCGGTAAACTCGTTGCAGAACGTGCAAGTGCTAAAGGTATTTCAGAAGTGGTGTTCGACCGCGGTGGATATCTATATCACGGACGTGTGAAAGCTTTGGCTGATGCAGCTCGTGAAAACGGATTGAAATTCTAATAGGAGGACACTAGAAAATGGCATTTAAAGACAATGCAGTAGAACTTGAAGAACGCGTAGTTGCTGTTAACCGTGTTACAAAAGTTGTTAAGGGTGGACGTCGTCTTCGTTTCGCAGCTCTTGTAGTTGTTGGTGACCGCAATGGTCGTGTAGGATTTGGTACTGGTAAAGCTCAAGAAGTTCCAGAAGCAATCCGCAAAGCAGTAGAAGATGCTAAGAAAAACTTGATCGAAGTTCCTATGGTTGGAACAACAATCCCACATGAAGTTCTTTCAGAATTTGGTGGAGCTAAAGTATTGTTGAAACCAGCTGTAGAAGGTTCTGGAGTTGCCGCAGGTGGTGCAGTTCGTGCCGTTGTGGAATTAGCAGGTGTGGCAGATATTACATCTAAATCACTTGGCTCTAACACTCCAATCAACATTGTTCGCGCAACTGTTGAAGGTTTGAAACAATTGAAACGCGCTGAAGAAGTTGCTGCCCTTCGTGGTATTTCAGTTTCTGATTTGGCATAAGAAAGGGGATAAAATGGCTCAAATTAAAATTACTTTGACTAAGTCTCCAATCGGACGCATTCCATCACAACGTAAAACTGTTGTAGCACTTGGACTTGGCAAATTGAACAGCTCTGTTATTAAAGAAGATAACGCTGCTATCCGTGGTATGATCACTGCAGTATCTCACTTGGTAACAGTTGAAGAAGTAAACTAATAAAATTTTAGGGGATGTGCATAAGACCATCCCCTAAAACTAGATATAGTCATCTTAGATGACTCAGTATAGGCGAGTTGATAGGAGAGACAACCTTTTCTCTTTTATCGGCGCTAGCATTTTACAAAAGAGGAGAAAATATATAATGAAACTTCATGAATTGAAACCTGCAGAAGGTTCTCGTAAAACTCGTAACCGTGTTGGTCGTGGTACTTCATCAGGTAACGGTAAAACATCTGGTCGTGGTCAAAAAGGTCAAAAAGCTCGTAGCGGTGGTGGAGTACGCCTTGGTTTTGAAGGTGGACAAACTCCATTGTTCCGTCGTCTTCCAAAACGTGGATTTACTAACATCAACGCTAAAGAGTATGCGATTGTTAACCTTGACCAATTGAACGCCTTTGATGACGGTGCTGAAGTAACTCCAGTGGTACTTGTAGAATCAGGAATTGTTAAATCTGAAAAATCAGGTATCAAGATTCTTGGTAACGGTGAGTTGACTAAGAAGTTGACTGTTAAAGCTGCTAAATTCTCTAAATCAGCTGAAGAAGCTATCACTGCTAAAGGTGGTTCAGTTGAAGTCATCTAAGTGAGGTGACCTATGTTTTTTAAATTATTGAGAGAAGCACTCAAAGTTAAGCAAGTTCGATCAAAGATTTTATTTACAATTTTTATCGTATTTGTTTTTCGTATCGGTACTAGTATTACTGTACCGTGGGTAAATGCAAATAGCTTGAACGCTTTGAGTGGACTATCCTTCTTGAATATGTTGAGCTTGGTGTCAGGGAATGCCATGAAAAACTTTTCAGTTTTTGCTCTTGGAGTTAGTCCTTACATTACAGCCTCAATCGTCGTCCAACTCTTGCAAATGGATTTATTACCAAAGTTTGTGGAGTGGGGTAAACAAGGGGAAGTTGGTCGTAGAAAGTTAAACCAAGCGACTCGATACATTGCACTAGTGCTTGCATTTGTTCAATCAGTCGGTATTACTGCTGGTTTTAACGCTCTGTCTGGAGCTAAACTTTTGACTGTACCACTTACACCACAAGTTTTCCTTGTGATTGGAGGAATCTTAACAGCAGGTAGCATGATTGTAACCTGGCTGGGAGAGCAAATCACAGATAAGGGATATGGTAATGGTGTTTCAATGATTATCTTTGCAGGGATTGTTGCTTCAATTCCTGATATGGTTAAGGGCATCTACGTGGACTACTTTGTCAATGTACCAAGTAGTCGATTGACATCGTCTCTCATTTTCGTTGCCATCTTAATCATTGCTGTTTTGTTAATTGTATACTTTACAACTTACGTTGAACAAGCTAAATACAAGATTCCAATTCAGTATACAAAGGTAGCTCAAGGTGCGCCGTCAAGTTCCTATCTTCCATTGAAGATTAACCCTGCTGGGGTTATCCCAGTTATCTTTGCTAGCTCTATTACAGCAGCACCGGCAGCAATTTTACAATTTGTAAGTGCGTCTGGCCTTAATTGGGAATGGGTAAAAACAGCTCAAGAGTTGGTATCTACTTCAACCCCAACAGGTGTGGCTTTGTATGCTCTGTTGATTATTCTCTTTACATTCTTCTATACATTTGTACAGATCAATCCAGAGAAAGCAGCAGAAAATTTACAAAAGAGTGGAGCTTATATCCATGGTGTCCGTCCTGGTAAAGGGACAGAAGAATATATGTCAAAACTTCTTCGTCGTCTCGCAACAGTCGGATCAATCTTCCTAGGTGTGATTTCTATCCTACCTATTGTAGCTAAAGATTTATTTGGCCTTTCAGAAGTTGTCGCTTTTGGGGGAACAAGTTTGCTAATCATTATCTCTACAGGTATCGAAGGAATTAAACAATTGGAAGGTTATCTATTGAAACGTAAGTATGTTGGTTTCTTAGATACAACAGAATAATTGTAATAGAAAATAAAATTCACTATTGCTCAGAGAGTGGAGTGTAAAAATCAAAGACATTGTCAGATTTTTATCTCCTCTCTTCTATTTTGTTTTTAAATAGGAGTTGAAATGAATTTTTGCTTCTATTTAAATACAAAAAAGGAGTTTGAATCATGAATCTTTTGATTATGGGTTTACCTGGTGCAGGTAAAGGGACACAAGCAGCGAAAATTGTTGAACAGTTTCACGTTGCCCACATCTCAACAGGTGACATGTTCCGTGCAGCAATGGCTAACCAAACTGAAATGGGTGTACTAGCTAAGTCATATATTGACAAAGGCGAATTGGTTCCAGATGAAGTAACAAATGGAATTGTTAAAGAACGTCTTTCTCAAGATGATATTAAAGAAACTGGTTTCTTGTTGGATGGCTACCCACGTACAATTGAGCAAGCACATGCCTTAGATAAAACATTGGCTGAACTTGGAATTAAACTTGAAGGTGTTATCAACATCGAAGTAGATCCATCTTGCCTACTTGAACGTTTGAGTGGTCGTATCATTCATCGTGAAACTGGCGAAACTTTCCATAAAGTATTCAACCCACCAGTTGATTACAAAGAGGAAGATTACTACCAACGTGAAGATGATAAACCTGAGACAGTAAAACGTCGTTTGGATGTCAATATTGCTCAAGGTGAACCAATCATCGCTCACTATCGTGCTAAAGGTCTAGTACATGATATCGAAGGGAACCAAGATATCAATGATGTCTTTAAAGATATCGAAAAGGTATTGACAAATTTGAAATAAAAGCGTTTTTCAGGCTTGCAAAATGTCTTGACAAATGTTATACTGAGTTAGTCTGACTTATAATTGTTGTCTCTGTGTCTAGAGGCATCAAATCGAAATTTAGGGAGGTACTTTTGCGTGGCAAAAGACGATGTGATTGAAGTTGAAGGCAAAGTAGTCGATACGATGCCGAATGCAATGTTTACGGTTGAACTTGAAAATGGACATCAGATTTTAGCAACAGTTTCTGGTAAAATTCGTAAAAACTATATTCGTATTTTAGCGGGAGATCGTGTTACTGTTGAAATGAGTCCATATGACTTGACACGTGGACGTATCACTTACCGCTTTAAATAATCGAAAAACTTGGAGGGATAAGAAATGAAAGTAAGACCATCGGTCAAACCAATTTGCGAATACTGTAAAGTAATTCGTCGTAATGGTCGTGTTATGGTAATTTGCCCAGCAAATCCAAAACACAAACAACGTCAAGGATAAGATAGAAAGGAGAAAACATGGCTCGTATTGCTGGAGTTGATATTCCAAATGACAAACGCGTAGTTATCTCATTGACTTATGTCTATGGTATCGGACTTGCAACATCTCAAAAGATTTTGGCAGCTGCTGGAGTTTCAGAAGATATTCGTGTTCGTGACCTTACATCAGATCAAGAAGATGCTATCCGTCGTGAAGTGGATGCAATTAAAGTTGAAGGTGACCTTCGTCGTGAAGTGAACTTGAACATCAAACGTTTGATGGAAATCGGTTCATACCGTGGTATCCGTCACCGTCGTGGACTTCCTGTCCGTGGACAAAATACTAAAAACAACGCTCGCACTCGTAAAGGTAAAGCTGTTGCGATTGCTGGTAAGAAAAAATAATATAGGAGGTAAAAGTCTTGGCTAAACCAACACGTAAACGTCGTGTGAAAAAGAATATCGAATCTGGTATTGCTCATATTCACGCTACATTTAATAACACTATTGTTATGATTACTGATGTGCATGGTAATGCAATCGCTTGGTCATCAGCTGGTGCTCTTGGTTTCAAAGGTTCTCGTAAATCTACACCATTTGCTGCTCAAATGGCTTCAGAAGCTGCTGCTAAATCTGCACAAGAACACGGTCTTAAATCAGTTGAAGTTACTGTAAAAGGTCCAGGTTCTGGTCGTGAGTCAGCTATTCGTGCTCTTGCTGCCGCTGGTCTTGAAGTAACAGCAATTCGTGATGTGACTCCAGTGCCACACAATGGTGCTCGTCCTCCAAAACGTCGCCGTGTATAATCATTACCTTTACACTGCTTTTCGTTTAAGAGGGAGTAACTAAATGATCGAGTTTGAAAAACCAAATATAACAAAAATTGATGAAAATAAAGATTATGGCAAGTTTGTAATCGAACCACTAGAACGTGGATACGGTACAACACTTGGTAACTCTCTTCGTCGTGTACTTCTTGCTTCTCTTCCAGGAGCAGCTGTTACATCTATCGATATCGATGGAGTATTACATGAATTTGATACAATTCCTGGTGTTCGCGAAGACGTGATGCAAATCATTCTGAACATTAAAGGTATTGCAGTTAAATCATATGTAAAAGACGAAAAGACTATTGAACTTGATGTTGAAGGTCCTGCTGAAGTGACAGCCGGAGATATTTTAACTGATAGTGATATTGAAATCGTAAATCCAGATCATTATCTTTTTACAATCGGAGAAGGTGCTTCATTTAAAGCAACTATGACTGTAAACACTGGTCGTGGTTATGTACCTGCAGATGAAAATAAAAAAGATAATGCCCCAGTTGGAACACTTGCTGTAGATTCTATTTATACACCAGTTACAAAAGTTAACTATCAAGTTGAACCTGCTCGTGTAGGAAGCAATGATGGTTTCGACAAATTAACCCTTGAAATCTTGACAAATGGAACTATTATTCCAGAAGATGCTTTAGGGCTTTCAGCACGTATTTTGACAGAACATCTTGATTTGTTTACAAATCTTACAGAGATTGCTAAATCTGCAGAAGTGATGAAAGAAGCTGATACTGAATCGGACGACCGTATTTTGGAACGTACGATTGAGGAACTTGACTTGTCTGTACGCTCATATAACTGTTTGAAACGTGCTGGTATCAATACTGTGCATGATTTGACAGAAAAATCTGAAGCAGAGATGATGAAAGTAAGAAATCTTGGACGCAAGAGTTTGGAAGAAGTGAAACTCAAACTCATTGATTTGGGTCTTGGATTAAAAGATAAATAAAGGAGGAATACATGGCTTACCGTAAACTAGGACGCACTAGCTCACAACGTAAAGCAATGCTTCGCGATTTGACAACTGACCTTTTGATCAACGAATCAATCGTGACAACTGAAGCTCGTGCTAAAGAAATCCGTAAAACTGTTGAAAAAATGATTACTCTAGGTAAACGTGGTGATTTGCATGCACGTCGTCAAGCTGCTGCTTTCGTACGTAATGAAATTGCATCTGAAAACTATGATGAAGCAACTGATAAGTACACTTCTACTACAGCACTTCAAAAATTGTTCTCAGAAATCGCACCTCGTTACGCAGAACGTAACGGTGGATACACTCGTATCCTTAAAACTGAACCACGTCGTGGTGATGCAGCGCCAATGGCGATCATCGAATTAGTATAAAATCATCAATTTTGTTGAGTGTTATGATGATGGAGCCCTGTGCTCTTAGTCTAGCTCTGGTCTACCGCTAGGACTTTTGTCCTAGCGGGAACACTCATCATAAAATGATAGGGTAGACGCTTGTTTACGAAATTGTTTTTCTTTTAAGAACAATTTCGTAAGCAGGCGTTTTTAGTTTTTTTGAAGTAAATGTGCTATACTAAGAAAAAAGAAAAATTTAGATATGGTTATTTTCTATGATTTCAAAGATGGAGGACCAATATGAAAGCTATTATAACTGTTGTTGGAAAAGATAAGGGTGGTATTGTTGCAGGTGTTGCGACTAAGATTGCTGAATTAGGATTAAATATTGATGATATTTCACAAACTGTCTTGGATGAGTTCTTCACCATGATGGCTGTAGTATCCAGTGATGAAAAACATGATTTTACTCAACTAAGAAATGAGTTTGAAGCCTTTGGACAAACATTGAATGTCAAAATCAATATTCAGAGCGCGGCTATTTTCGACGCTATGTACAATATTTAGGAGGTGCTTATGGATATTAGACAAGTTACCGAAACTATTGCAATGATTGAGGAGCAGAATTTCGATATCAGAACAATTACCATGGGGATTTCTCTTCTTGATTGTATTGATCCAGATATTGATAAGGCTGCAGATAAAATATATGAAAAAGTTACGACTAAGGCGGCAAATTTAGTCGCTGTTGGTGATGAAATTGCTGCTGAGTTAGGTATACCTATTGTCAATAAACGTGTATCAGTAACACCGATTTCTCTAATTGGTGCTGCTACAAATGCAAGGGACTATGTACCTTTAGCCAAAGCTTTAGATAGAGCAGCAAAAGAAATTGGTGTTGATTTTATTGGTGGCTTTTCTGCTTTAGTTCAAAAAGGCTACCAAAAAGGAGATGAAATACTCATCAATTCGATTCCACGTGCTTTAGCTGAAACTGATAAAGTTTGCTCTTCAGTAAATATTGGTTCAACAAAGTCAGGAATCAACATGACTGCTGTAGCTGATATGGGTCGAATTATCAAGGAGACAGCGGAGCTTTCAGATATGGGGGCTGCAAAACTTGTCGTTTTTGCCAATGCAGTTGAGGACAATCCTTTTATGGCCGGAGCCTTTCATGGTGTTGGTGAAGCTGATGTTATTATCAATGTAGGTGTTTCAGGGCCTGGTGTTGTCAAACGTGCTTTAGAAAAAGTTCGCGGCCAAAGCTTTGATGTAGTTGCTGAAACTGTTAAAAAGACAGCCTTCAAAATTACTCGGATTGGTCAATTAGTTGGCCAGATGGCTAGTGAAAGACTAGGTGTTGATTTTGGGATTGTTGATTTGAGTTTAGCACCTACTCCTGCAGTGGGGGATTCTGTAGCTCGGGTTCTGGAAGAAATGGGACTGGAAACAGTTGGGACTCATGGGACGACTGCCGCTTTAGCTCTTTTAAATGACCAAGTAAAAAAAGGCGGAGTAATGGCTTGCAACCAAGTCGGTGGTCTGTCAGGTGCTTTCATACCAGTTTCAGAAGATGAGGGTATGATAGCAGCAGTGCAAAATGGTTCCCTAAATCTTGAGAAATTAGAAGCCATGACTGCTATCTGTTCAGTTGGATTGGATATGATTGCCATTCCAGCTGATACCCCGGCAGAAACGATTGCGGCTATGATTGCGGATGAGGCAGCAATTGGTGTTATTAATATGAAAACCACAGCTGTCCGTATCATTCCAAAGGGTAAAGAAGGCGATATGATTGAGTTTGGTGGCTTGTTAGGAACTGCCCCAGTTATGAAAGTCAATGGAGCTTCTTCGGCTGATTTCATCGCTCGTGGAGGACAGATTCCAGCTCCAATTCATAGTTTTAAAAATTAATAAAAAAATAAAATGATTTAAGTTCAATTTAAGGATAGGTGTGTATACTCTAATCATTAAATAAAGACCTCCTAACTTTATTTAATAGAAATCCTAAACTTTTTCATAATAATCTCCTACAAAAGTCGCTCGTAAGAGTGGCTTTTGTTTTGTATTCTTTAAAAAACTAGTAAAATTTCATTGATTCTGGTCAAATTTTTTAAGAATGGCGACTTTTTTCGAAGTCAAACCAGTCTAAAACCTTGCCATGATTGGCTTTTTGAAAAATTATGGTATAATAGTAGTAGTTTTATTAGATGGAGTAGAATTTTTGAGAAAAAGCTTTCGTGTAAAAAAAGAGAAAGATTTCGACGCCATATTTAAAAAGGGAGCAAGTGTAGCTAATCGAAAATTTGTTATTTATCGATTAGAAAACAATGAAACACATTTTCGAGTAGGTTTATCAGTCAGTAAAAAATTAGGAAATGCTGTGACAAGAAACCAAATCAAGAGAAGAATCCGGCATGTTCTCATTCAAAATAGTAATCAACTTGTTGATAATGTTGATTTTGTTGTGATTGCTCGAAAAGGCGTTGAACTATTAGAATATGCAGAAATTGAAAAAAACTTACTTCATGTTTTGAGATTAGCAAAGATTTACCAGGAAGGAAATAAGAGTGAAGAAGAAATTACAATTGACTAGTTTGTTAGGTTTGTCCTTGTTGGTAATGACTGCTTGTGCAACTAGTGAAGTGTCTGCAGATTCTGCAGACTTTTGGAGTAAACTTGTTTATTTTTTTGCTGAAATTATTCGATTTTTGTCATTTGATGTCAGCATTGGTTTAGGGATTATTCTGTTCACAGTCTTGATTAGAACAATACTGTTACCAGTCTTTCAAACACAAATGGTGGCTTCCAGAAAAATGCAAGAGGCGCAACCTCTTATCAAAGAATTGCGCGAACGTTATCCAGGTCGCGACATGGAAAGTCGTACTAAGCTAGATCAGGAAACACGTAAATTATTTAAAGAATTAGGCATTAAGCAATCCGCATCCTTCTGGCCACTTTTGATTCAAATGCCAATTCTATTGGCTCTTTTCCAAGCTTTATCAAACGTAGATTTTTTGAAGACAGGCCACTTTTTATGGTTCAATCTAGGTGGAGCTGATACCACTTTCGTACTACCTATTTTAGCTGCCCTATTCACCTTCCTCAGTAGCTGGCTTTCAAATAAAGCTTTGCCTGAGAAAAATGGTGCAATGACAGGTATGATGTATGGGATGCCTGTTATAATCTTCTTTTTTGCAATATCTGCTCCAAGTGGTGTCGCTCTTTACTGGGCGGTTTCAAATGCTTATCAAGTATTGCAAACTTACCTTTTGAACAACCCCTTCAAAATCATTGCAGAGCGTGAAGCAGATGTGCAAGCTAAGAAGGATTTAGAAGTTAAGAAAAGAAAAGCTCAAAAGAAAGCACAGAAAAAGAAAAAGTAAGGAGAAATCTGATAATGGTATTATTTACAGGTTCAACAGTTGAAGAAGCAATCCAAAAGGGATTGAATGAATTAAATATTCCGAGAATGAAAGCTCATATCAAAGTTGTTTCGAGAGAAAAAAAGGGATTTTTTGGACTTTTTGGTACAAAACCAGCTCAAGTTGATATCGAAGCAATCAGTGAAACAACTGTTGTAAAAGCAAATCAGCAGGCGATCAAAGGTGTTCCAAAAGAAATTAATGATCAAAATGATCCAGTTAAAACAGTCAGTGAAGCAACCGTTGATTTGGGACATGTAGTTGCTGCTATCAAGAAAATTGAAGAAGAAGGCCAAGAAATTTCTGAAGAAGTCAAGGCTGAAATTCTTAAGAATGATAAAGAAGCCAGCACGATTTTAGAAGAAACAGGCCATATTGAAGTTTTAAAAGAATTGCAACCTGAAGAAACTCAAGATGAAGTTGAGCCTGAAAAAGGCAGCGACTTAGAAAGTCTTGGTTTGAAAGTCGAGCCAACATACGACACCGAAAAGGTTGTTGAAGAAGTAACCAATTATGTTCAAGCAATCATCGATGATATGGATGTTGAGGGAACTATTTCTAGCACTTCTAACCGTCGCTCTATCAACATGCAAATTGATACAAATGAGCCAGGCCGTATCATTGGTTACCATGGTAAGGTTTTGAAATCCCTTCAACTTTTGGCACAAAATTACCTCTACAATCGTTATTCAAAAACTTTCTACATTACTATCAACGTGAATGATTATGTAGAACATCGTGCAGAAGTGTTACAGAGTTATGCTCAAAAATTAGCTACACGTGTCTTGGAAGAAGGCCGTAGTCAGATGACAGATCCAATGTCAAGCAGCGAGCGTAAAATTATCCATCGTATCATCTCACGAATGGAAGGTGTTACTAGCTACTCTGAAGGTGACGAACCAAATCGTTACGTTGTAGTTGACACAGAATAAAAAATGAAAAATCAGGGGAAACCTGATTTTTTTCTAACTAAAGAAGGAATAAAATGAAAGAAATCAAGGACTATCTTGCTTATCAAGGGGAACAGTACCGGAATCCTGAAAAAGCAGGAGCTGAAAAGGATAAAATGCTAGACCTGCGTCAAAAAGGGCAGGAAGCGCGAAAGGCATTTACTCACCTAGCGGAATGTTTTCAAGCTAGGCATTCCGATTGGAATTTACACCCAACCAGTCAATGGATGAATCAAGCGCAGAGATTACGACCACATTTCTGGGTTTATTTACAGAGAGAGGGGCATGTAACAGAGCCCATGATGGCTCTTCGTTTGTATGGAAATCAGAATAATTGGGGAATCTCTATAGAAGTTAGCTTTGTAGAGAGAAAGAAAGATGAGACTACCTTGTCAAAACAGGCTAAAGTTTTGGATGTGCCAGTGGTTGAGGGAATCTATTATTGGGTTCAGAAAAACGATGAGAGTTACAGAGTGCAGGCTACTGAGGGAAATAGACAACTTTTAAGACAACAGTTATCTAACCAAGAGATTCGCAAAGTAATAATAAAAGCTGATGTTCTAGTGACCGATGAAGAAACTCTAGATAAGATTTTAGATGAACTGGATAGGGCTTTTGAAATATTATTGCCTTACTATCAAGCTACTAGGAATTAGTATAATCGGCTGAGTCATTTTATAGTAAATTGTTTTATTGCTATTCTATCTGTTTTTTCATATAATAGTAGAATAGGATATGTGATAAACTTATCACCTCAAAGAGAAAGGAAATTCTATGTCAAATCTATCTGTTAATGCTATTCGTTTCTTGGGTATTGACGCTATTAATAAAGCTAATTCAGGTCACCCAGGGGTGGTTATGGGTGCTGCTCCGATGGCTTACAGCCTTTTCACTAAAGAACTTCGTATCAATCCAGCTCAACCAAACTGGATCAACCGCGACCGTTTTATTCTTTCAGCGGGTCACGGATCAATGCTTCTCTATGCCCTTCTTCACCTTTCTGGATTTGAAGATGTGAGCATAGATGAAGTGAAGAGCTTCCGTCAATGGGGTTCTAAAACTCCAGGTCACCCAGAATTTGGTCATACAGCAGGGGTTGATGCAACAACAGGTCCTCTAGGACAAGGGATTGCAACTGCGACAGGTTTTGCACAAGCAGAACGTTTCCTTGCAGCCAAGTACAACCGTGAAGGTTATAACATCTTTGATCACTACACATATGTTATCTGTGGAGATGGTGACTTGATGGAAGGTGTATCAAGTGAAGCTGCTTCTTATGCAGGTTTGCAGAAACTTGACAAATTGGTTGTTCTCTATGATTCAAATGATATCAACTTGGACGGTGAGACAAAAGATTCATTCACAGAGAGTGTTCGCGATCGTTACAATGCTTACGGTTGGCATACAGCCTTGGTTGAAGATGGGACAGACTTAGAAGCTATTCAAGCAGCTATTGAAGAAGCTAAGGCTTCAGGGAAACCATCTTTAATTGAAGTAAAAACTGTTATTGGTTATGGTTCGCCAAACAAACAAGGGACTAATGCCGTACACGGTGCCCCTCTTGGTACGGATGAAACTGCAGCAACACGTCAAGCACTTGGTTGGAACTATGAACCATTTGAAATCCCAGCAGAAGTTTATGCTGATTTCAAAGAAAATGTTGCGGACCGAGGTGCATCAGCATATGAAGCATGGACAAAACTAGTTGCAGATTATAAAGGAGCTTACCCAGAGCTTGCTGCAGAAGTGGAAGCAATCATCGACGGACGCGATCCAGTTGAATTGACTCCAGAAGACTTCCCAGCTTTAGAAAATGGCTTTTCTCAAGCAACTCGTAACTCAAGTCAGGATGCTTTAAATGTAGTGGCTGCTAAATTGCCAACCTTCCTTGGCGGATCAGCTGACCTTGCTCATTCAAATATGACTTACATCAAAACTGACGGACTTCAGGACGATGCAAATCGCTTGAACCGTAATATCCAATTTGGTGTTCGTGAATTTGCAATGGGTACAGTTTTGAACGGAATGGCTCTTCACGGTGGACTTCGAGTTTACGGTGGAACTTTCTTCGTATTCTCAGACTACCTTAAAGCGGCAGTTCGTTTGTCAGCTCTACAAGGTCTTCCTGTAACCTATGTCTTTACTCACGATTCAATTGCAGTTGGTGAAGATGGACCAACTCATGAACCGATTGAGCACTTGGCAGGACTTCGCGCGATTCCAAACCTTAATGTTTTCCGTCCAGCAGATGCGCGTGAAACTCAAGCAGCTTGGTACCTTGCAGTGAAGAGTGAGAAAACACCAACTGCCCTTGTTTTGACTCGTCAAAACTTGACTGTTGAGGAAGGAACAGACTTTGATAAGGTTGCGAAAGGTGCTTATGTTGTCTATGAAAATGCAGCAGACTTTGACACGATTTTGATTGCAACAGGTTCAGAAGTGAACCTAGCTGTTGCAGCTGCTAAAGAATTGGCAAGTCAAGGTGGAAAAGTTCGCGTAGTCAGCATGCCATCTACGGATGTCTTTGATGCACAAGATGCCGCATACAAAGAAGAAATCCTACCAAATGCAGTTCGTCGCCGTGTGGCGGTTGAAATGGGAGCGACTCAAAACTGGTATAAATACGTTGGTCTTGATGGAGCAGTTCTCGGTATTGATACCTTTGGAGCATCTGCCCCAGCTTCAAAAGTATTGGCAGAGTATGGATTTACAGTTGAAAACTTAGTAGAACTTGTAAACAACTTGAAATAAGAAAAATCAGAGCTTTGCTCTGGTTTTTTATTGACTTAAAACTAAGGTGCAATCTTGTAAAAACAAGTGAAATTTGATATAGTAGTTTTATCTGAATTACAAAGGAGAAAATATAATGAATCCAAATTTAACATTTGTGATTATGCTTGTAGGGATGTTTGCCTTGATGTTCTTTATGCAACGTTCTCAAAAGAAACAAGCTGAAAAACGCATGGAGAGTCTCAATAAACTTCAAAAAGGCTATGAAGTCATTACTATCGGTGGTTTATACGGTACAGTTGATGAAGTTGATACCGAAAACAGAACGATCGTACTTGATGTAGACGGAGTTTACTTGACTTTTGAACTTGGAGCTATCAAATCTGTCTTGCCACTTAAAGAGGCTGTTACATCAGAAGGTACAGTTGTTGATGGTGAAAGCGCGATTGAAGAATAAAACGGGGTGGATCTCATACCCCTTTTTCTATGAAGATGAGGAACAATAATGAAGAGAGTTGTTTTTGTATGTCTTGGTAATATTTGCCGTAGTCCTATGGCAGAATTTGTTATGAAATCTTTAACCGATGATTATGAGATTGAAAGTAGAGCAACTTCTTCTTGGGAACATGGCAACCCAATTCACAAAGGAACTCAGAAAATTTTTAAAGCTCACGAGATTCCTTACGATTCATCAAAAACATCACAGCAAATTTCTAAGGATGATTTTGAATATTTTGATTATGTCATTGGAATGGACGAGTCCAATCTTCTAGATTTGACTCGAATGTGTCCTCAAGATCAACAACACAAGCTAGAGGCATTTGCTTCTGAGGGTGTTCCTGATCCATGGTATACAGGTGATTTTGATGAAACTTACGATCGAGTTTTAACTGGTTGCCAAGCTTGGCTAACACGTTTAGAAAATGAGGCAAAAAATGGATAATTTAAAGAAATTCTATGATAAGTACAGTGTCTATATAACGCGTCCTCGTTTGGAAATTGCAACAGTAGTAGTCATAGCTCTTTGTGCTATATTTGTATTTGTAGGGAATATGCCTAAGCAAGGAGTTTTAAAACTGGATGGCGATTCACTTGTATATGATGGAAGTATTGTTCGTGGAAAGATGAATGGCAAAGGCACAATGACCTTCTCAAATGGCGACACTTATACTGGTGAATTTAAAAATGGAGCATTTAATGGTAAAGGGACCTACCAAGCTAAAGAAGGCTGGGTTTATGAAGGTGACTTTGTTAATGGCCAAGCTGAAGGAAAAGGAAAACTGACTACAGAGCAAGAAGTTGTCTATGAAGGTGACTTTAAACAAGGGCTCTTCCAACAAGCACAATAACCTCCTCTTAGAGGGGGTTATATACCGCACTCATAGAAAGCGCTTACATGGAAATTGAGACGCCTTTCAATTCCTTTTTACAATGAAGTTTGTGAAAAATAAAAGTTTTATGGGATTATTCACAAAGTATAAGCTAAAAAGTGTATGGGTAGGGCTGTGCAAAATTATTTTCACAAGCGAATAAAAAAAGTTTGTGAAATTTCTATGAAACTGTTTACAAATTTTGAAAAAAGAGTTATAATAAGATTGTGAAAAAATTAACAAAGGACTTACAATCCTTGAAAGCTATGGAGGAAAATATGGCTGATAAAAAAACTGTAACACCAGAGGAAAAGAAACTCGCTGCTGAAAAGCATGTCGATGGTTTGGTGCAAAAAGCTTTGGTTGCTCTTGAAGAAATGCGTAAACTTGACCAAGATCAAGTCGATTATATCGTAGCAAAAGCTTCAGTTGCAGCACTTGATGCTCACGGAGAATTGGCTTTACATGCCTTTGAAGAAACAGGACGTGGAGTATTTGAAGATAAAGCGACTAAGAACTTGTTTGCCTGTGAGCACGTAGTAAACAACATGCGCCACACTAAAACAGTTGGTGTTATTGAAGAAGACGATGTGACAGGATTGACTCTTATCGCTGAACCAGTTGGTGTTGTTTGTGGTATCACTCCAACAACAAACCCTACTTCAACAGCAATCTTTAAAGCGTTGATTTCATTGAAGACTCGTAATCCTATTGTCTTTGCATTCCACCCATCAGCTCAAGAATCATCAGCTCACGCTGCTCAAATCGTGCGTGATGCAGCGATTAAAGCAGGAGCTCCTGAAAACTGTGTACAGTGGATTACTGAACCATCTATGGAAGCAACTAGCGCATTGATGAACCACGAAGGTATTGCAACAATCCTTGCAACAGGTGGGAATGCCATGGTTAAAGCTGCATACTCATGTGGTAAACCAGCTCTTGGGGTAGGTGCCGGAAACGTTCCAGCTTATGTTGAAAAATCAGCTAACATTCGCCAAGCTGCTCACGATATCGTAATGTCTAAATCATTTGATAATGGTATGGTCTGTGCATCTGAACAAGCGGTTATTATTGATAAAGAAATTTATGATGAATTTGTAGCAGAGTTCAAATCTTACCACACTTACTTTGTAAACAAAAAAGAAAAAGCTCTTCTTGAAGAGTTCTGCTTCGGCGTGAAAGCAAACAGCAAAAACTGTGCTGGTGCAAAATTGAACGCTGACATCGTTGGTAAACCAGCAACTTGGATTGCAGAACAAGCAGGATTTACTGTCCCAGAAGGAACAAACATTCTTGCTGCAGAATGTAAAGAAGTTGGTGAAAACGAGCCATTGACTCGTGAAAAATTGTCACCAGTTATCGCAGTTTTGAAATCTGAAAGCCGTGAAGATGGTATTGCAAAAGCTCGTCAAATGGTTGAATTTAACGGTCTTGGGCACTCAGCAGCTATCCATACAGCTGATGAAGAATTGACTAAAGAATTTGGTAAAGCTGTTAAAGCTATTCGTGTTATCTGTAACTCACCTTCTACTTTCGGTGGTATCGGGGATGTATATAATGCCTTCTTGCCATCATTGACACTTGGATGTGGTTCTTACGGACGTAACTCAGTTGGGGATAACGTTAGCGCCATTAACCTCTTGAATATCAAAAAAGTCGGAAGACGGAGAAATAACATGCAATGGATGAAACTTCCTTCAAAAACATACTTTGAACGTGATTCAATTCAATACCTTCAAAAATGTCGTGACGTTGAGCGTGTCATGATCGTTACTGACCACGCTATGGTAGAGCTTGGCTTCCTTGATCGTATCATCGAACAACTTGACCTTCGTCGCAATAAGGTTGTTTACCAAATCTTTGCAGATGTAGAACCAGATCCAGATATCACTACAGTTGAACGTGGTACTGAGATTATGCGTTCCTTCAAACCAGATACAATCATTGCTCTTGGTGGTGGATCACCAATGGACGCTGCTAAAGTAATGTGGCTCTTCTACGAGCAACCAGAAGTGGACTTCCGTGACCTTGTACAAAAATTCATGGATATCCGTAAACGTGCCTTCAAATTCCCATTACTTGGTAAGAAGACTAAATTCATCGCTATCCCAACTACATCTGGTACAGGATCTGAAGTAACTCCATTTGCCGTTATCTCTGATAAAGCAAACAACCGTAAATACCCAATCGCTGACTACTCATTGACACCAACCGTGGCAATTGTAGACCCTGCCTTGGTATTGACAGTTCCTGGATTTGTTGCTGCTGATACTGGTATGGACGTATTGACTCACGCAACTGAAGCTTACGTATCACAAATGGCTAGCGACTACACTGACGGTCTTGCTCTTCAAGCGATCAAACTCGTATTTGAAAACCTTGAAAGCTCAGTTAAGAATGCAGACTTCCACTCACGTGAGAAAATGCATAACGCTTCAACTATTGCTGGTATGGCCTTTGCTAATGCCTTCCTAGGTATTTCTCACTCAATGGCTCACAAGATTGGTGCACAATTCCACACAGTTCACGGACGTACAAATGCAATCTTGCTTCCATACGTTATCCGTTACAATGGTACACGCCCAGCTAAGACAGCTACATGGCCTAAGTACAACTACTACCGTGCAGATGAGAAATATCAAGATATCGCTCGTATGCTTGGCCTTCCAGCTTCTACTCCAGAAGAAGGAGTTGCATCTTATGCTAAAGCTGTTTACGAACTCGGTGAGCGCGTAGGTATCGAAATGAACTTCAAAGCACAAGGTGTTGACGAGAAAGAATGGAAAGAACATTCACGCGAATTGGCCTTCCTTGCTTATGAAGATCAATGTTCACCTGCAAACCCACGTCTTCCAATGGTTGACCATATGCAAGAAATCATCGAAGATGCTTACTATGGTTACAAAGAAAGACCAGGACGTCTTAAATAATTGATTATCAGTCAGAGACAGGAGGTATCCTGTCTCTTTTTATAGTTTTTCAAAATAGAAGCGGTTAAAAGTTTAACAAAAAAGTTTAGTAAATAACTATAAAGATTTATGTTGATAGACTTTTGACAAAGGGAATCTATATAAAATTGTGTATCTAGAAAGTATAAAACTGAAGTGAAAATCAACGTCAGCGCTTGCAATAAAACTAAAATAGTTATATAATAGGTTTGTTGAAAGGTGATTTGTAGTGATTCAAGTTACTCTTTTCACAATAAAATTTTCATGATTTTCATAAGGAGGAAATCACTAATGGTAGTTAAAGTTGGTATTAACGGTTTCGGTCGTATCGGTCGTCTTGCTTTCCGTCGTATCCAAAACGTAGAAGGTGTTGAAGTTACTCGCATCAACGACCTTACAGATCCAGTTATGCTTGCACACTTGTTGAAATATGACACAACTCAAGGTCGTTTCGACGGTACTGTGGAAGTTAAAGAAGGTGGATTCGAAGTTAACGGTAAATTCGTTAAAGTTTCTGCTGAACGTGATCCAGAACAAATCGACTGGGCTAACGACGGTGTAGAAATCGTTCTTGAAGCAACTGGTTTCTTTGCTAAGAAAGAAGCTGCTGAAAAACACTTGCATGCAGGTGGCGCTAAGAAAGTTGTTATCACTGCTCCTGGTGGAAATGACGTTAAAACAGTTGTGTTTAACACTAACCACGATGTTCTTGATGGTACTGAAACAGTTATCTCAGGTGCTTCATGTACTACAAACTGCTTGGCTCCAATGGCTAAAGCTCTTCAAGATAACTTCGGTGTTGTAGAAGGATTGATGACTACTATCCACGCTTACACTGGTGACCAAATGATCCTTGACGGACCACACCGTGGTGGTGACCTTCGTCGTGCTCGCGCTGGTGCTGCAAACATCGTTCCTAACTCAACTGGTGCTGCTAAAGCTATCGGTCTTGTAATCCCAGAATTGAATGGTAAACTTGACGGATCTGCACAACGCGTTCCAACTCCAACTGGATCAGTTACTGAATTGGTAGCTGTTCTTGAAAAGAACGTTACTGTTGATGAAGTGAACGCAGCTATGAAAGCAGCTTCAAACGAATCATACGGTTACACAGAAGATCCAATCGTATCTTCAGATATCGTAGGTATGTCATACGGTTCATTGTTTGACGCAACTCAAACTAAAGTTCTTGACGTTGACGGTAAACAATTGGTTAAAGTTGTATCATGGTACGACAACGAAATGTCATACACTGCACAACTTGTACGTACTCTTGAATACTTCGCAAAAATTGCTAAATAATTTCTGAGTCGAAAAAGCAAGACCAATCGGTCTTGCTTTTTGTATATATAAAAATGGATGATAAAATCATCCATTTTGTTTTAATTCTCTTTCAAATGTATCTGAGAGTGCAGTAAAGCTTAATTTATTTAAAGTCAGAGGGTGGATAAAGGATAGTTTAAATGCGTGAAGCATCAGTCTCTTGCTTTTTGAGTGTGGGTTGTAGAGAGGGTCCCCGAGGATTGGATGTCCGTGGTGAGATAGGTGGACTCGGATCTGATGAGTACGTCCTGTTTTTAATCTACACCGAACGAGACTGGTTTTGTTTTGAAACAGCTTTAATCGAGTTACATGAGTTTCGGCGTATTGACCATTTTTTTGATCCACAATTCTTTTTCTACGATCGTGACGATTGCGACCGATTTTATCTCGGAAGATCAAGTTCTTAGCCTCTAATCTTCCATCAACCAGAGCCCAGTATTCTCGAGAAATCTCTTTTTTCTCTAATAATCGATTAAGGATAGGAAGAATGAATGGATTCTTCGCAAACAGTACGAGACCGCTTGTTTCCATATCTAGTCTATGAACAACATAGCAGGTTTGGCCGACATAGGCGCTGACATGATTGAGAAGAGCTATCTCGTCCGGCTGATTTCCATGTGTCTTCATACCCTCAGGTTTATTGACGATAATTAAATGTTGGTCTTGATAGACTTCTTCGACAAGCTTGGGATTTCCCCATAGAATTATTTTTGTAGGATAATCTTCCTCGTCGAAAATCAATTGGCACTCATCTCCAGCCTTGACCGTTTGATGCCAGTGGACTTCTTCTTGATTAATGAGGATGTGTTTCTTGATTCTCAAAAAGTGCCTTATTTTTCTAGGTATTAACAGCTGTTCTTCTAGAAAATGTTTGACAGTCATTTCAGGTAGAGAGTTGGGGATCGTAAAGGTAAATTTCATACAGATATTGTAACAAAAATTAGTTTATTTGGACAGGGGAACTAGCTAAATTCTTGTCTTCCTATGGGGAAGATGATAAAATAAACGCATGAAATTAGATACATTATTTGAAAAAATTCTTTCTTTATTTAAGAAAGAAGAATCTGAAATTGAAGAAACAGAGACTAACGAAGTTGAACATGAAGGTAACGAGTCTAGTAATTTACGCCGTTCAAGAGCTGGGCGAAAGAAATCTGGGACAGTTGGTCCTATTCGAAAATTCTGGCGCCGTTATCATCTGACAAAGATCCTTATGATTATAGGACTAAGTGCCAGCCTTTTTGTTGGGGTCTATCTATTTGCGCTAGCAAAATCGACGAATGTTACGGACTTACAAAATGCTTTAAAAACACGTACTCTGATTTTTGACAGAGAAGAAAAAGAAGCGGGTGCCCTATCAGGCCAAAAAGGGACCTATGTCGAACTTTCGGATATTAGTGAAGATTTGCAGAATGCTGTTATTGCGACAGAAGATAGAAGTTTCTATAAAAATAGTGGAATTAACTATGGACGCTTTTTCCTGGCTATCCTAACAGCTGGTCGTTCGGGTGGTGGTTCTACAATTACCCAACAGTTGGCGAAAAATGCCTATCTTTCTCAAGATCAGACTGTACAGAGAAAGGCGAAAGAATTCTTTTTAGCTTTGGAACTAACAAAAAAATATAGTAAGAAAGAAATTCTGACTATGTACTTGAACAATGCCTACTTCGGAAATGGGGTTTGGGGTGTCGAAGATGCAAGTAAAAAATACTTCGGGGTCTCAGCTTCTCAACTGACACTTGATGAAGCTGCGACTTTAGCAGGAATGCTGAAAGGACCAGAATTATACAACCCTTTGAATTCAATTGAAGCTTCAACTAATCGCAGAGATACTGTTCTGCAAAATATGGTAGTTGCTGGTTATATTGATAAGAATAAAGAAGCGGAAGCTGCAGGTGTTGATATGGCATCTCAGCTCCAGGATGCTTACGAAGGGAAAGTTTCAGACTACCGCTATCCATCCTATTTTGATGCAGTTGTTAATGAAGCAATTGAAAAGTATAATCTAACTGAAGAAGAAATTGTGAACAATGGTTATCGGATTTATACGGAGTTGGATCAGAATTACCAAGCTAATATGCAGGTCATTTACGAGAACACTTCTCTTTTTCCATCGGCGGAAGATGGAACTCATGCTGAATCGGGTAGTGTTGCTCTAGAACCAAAAACAGGAGGAGTTCGAGGAGTTGTTGGTCGTGTAGCAGGAGATGATAAAGCTGGTTTCCGAAATTTCAACTATGCAACTCAATCAAAAAGAAGCCCAGGTTCAACTATTAAGCCCTTAGTTGTCTACACCCCAGCGGTCGAAGCCGGTTGGGCTCTGAATAAAGCGTTGGATAATCACACGATGGAGTATGGTGATTACAAGGTCGACAACTATGCAGGGATCAAAACGTCACCAGAAGTTCCAATGTATCAAGCCTTAGCCGAGTCTTTAAACCTCCCTGCTGTAGCAACAGTTAAACAACTTGGCATCGACAAGGCTTTTGAATCAGGTGAAAGATTTGGACTTGATTTAACGAATGTGGATCGTGTGTTAGGTGTAGCTCTAGGAGGTGGCGTGGAAACTAACCCACTACAAATGGCCCAGGCTTATGCAGCATTTGCAAATGAAGGTTTGATGCCTGAAGCGCATTTTATTACACGAATTGAGAATGCGAGTGGACAAGTCATTGCTACTCACAAAAATTCTCAAAAACGTGTAATCGATAAGTCAGTAGCTGATAAAATGACTAGCATGATGCTAGGGACCTTCACAAATGGTACAGGAATAAGTTCATCGCCTGATGGTTATGTTATGGCTGGAAAAACTGGAACGACAGAAACTGCTTTTAACCCAGAATATACGAGTGATCAATGGGTTGTTGGTTATACGCCTGATTTAGTCATTAGTCACTGGCTTGGTTTCCCGACTACTGATGAAAATCATTACCTAGCAGGTTCGACATCAAATGGAGCTGCTTATATTTTTAGAAGCATGGCAGAAACAATTCTTCCATATACGCCAGGAAGCACCTTTACCGTTGAGAATGCTTATGAACTAAACGGCATAGCACCTAGAAATTCTCAAAATCAAGCCACTGACAATGGTGGTGCGCAATCAAGTGATTCCGTAACTGATATCCGAGATCGAGCGCAAAATCTTATTGATGAGGCTGAACGAGCTATATCGGATGCAAAAATTAAAGAAAAAGCAAAAACCGTCTGGGATACAATTGTAGATTTATTTCAATAATTTTTAAAAGACAAGAGCATAACTCTTGTCTCTTTTTATATCCTAAAAAGTCTAAAAAGATATCCCAACGAAATATCAAACATTCAAAAAAATAAAATCAGGCAAGATAAATAACAAAATAGAAGAAATGTCGTAATTCGTCTCTACCTCTGCTATACTAATGGCAGAAAAGGAGAATGACTATGTTAGAAATGAATTACCACGAAGTAAAAGCTATTGTACATAAGTGTAGAAAAGAATACTATCTTCATTTATGGGAAAAAGAAGATTGGGATCAAGAAGGAATGATTTGCCTACATGAATTATTAGAAAATCATCCTGATTTTAAGGAAAATAAAGATAAGGAATTTTATACCTACTTCAAAACAAAGTTTCGAAATCGAATTTTGGATGCAGTTCGAAAACAAGAAAGTTATAAAAGAAGATTGGATCGACAAGCTTATGAAGAAGTGAGCGAGATTAGCCATCGATTAGGCGAAGGAGGGTTGTTGATAGATGAATCTTACGCATTACAAGAAGTGCTTAAAGAGTATCGAGCAGGATTAGGAAAAGAAAAATTGGAGTTATTTGAACGATTGTTAGCTGATGAGCGATTCAAAGGAAGAAAAGCAATGTTGAAAGAACTAAAGCATGTACTAAGAGATTTTTCTCCAAAAAGATAAAAAACAAATCAAACTAGTTGACAAGGCAGAAAAAGTAGGTATAATAGAAAGAGTTGAAAAAGCTCAAGGTCCGTTGGTCAAGGGGTTAAGACA
>NZ_JUUZ01000009.1 GCF_001074155.1 Streptococcus pseudopneumoniae | reverse complement strand
TTTTTATAAAATCATTATTTAACTGCTTCTTTAAGAGCCGACAATATTTCATAAGTATATAATAGAAAGAAACCTTATAAAATAAGCATAAATAAGAGTTAAAGTACATATAATTTTTACCATAAAAATATAAAAGTTTTGACCTTATGCCCCCTTTTTGCCCCTTTTTAGAGCAAACAAAAAAACCGCTAGCATAAGCCAGCGGTCAAGTGTAATTAAATTTTGAATTTCTTTCTATTTTATTTAGTGGTAATGAGCCCTTCTGGCTCAATCACGAATTCAGGCTTATCAGCTAGTGATCCGTCTGGTTTAAGGTAATACCAGCCTTTCTTATCAGCTGATTGGATAAATGCGTTTGATACCATGTTACCATCTTTACCATCAAGATAGTACCAAGTATCCTTGTACTTAACCCAACCAGTCTGCATAGTGCCTTCTTCGTTGAAATAGTACCACTTCTCAGCAATCTTCTTCCAACCAGTAGCCATGTGACCTGAGTTATCGAACCAGTACCAACGACCGTCTGTGTGCTTCTTCCACTGTTCTGCCAACATATAGCCTGAATTATCGAAGTAGTACCACACATCGTTGATTTTCTCGAATTTTTCTTTAGGATAAGAGCCATCCTCTTTAACGTACCAGTATCCTGTGTCGTTCTGCTTCCAGCCTGGTTCAACATTCAGGCCATGCTCAATATCGTGCTTGAATTGACTGCGACTAATACCCCAGCTTGCTAAGTAAGGGTATGGATCAACGTGGTCGCTATAATTATTAGGTTGATTGTTAGTACAGTATTCATGCGACTTAATGCCTTCCAATGCGTCCGAATCCAATGTTTTTGGAAGACCTGCTTCATCTGCTAGATTGCGAAGTAATTCGATATACAGACGATAATCTTCCATAAACTCTTCTTTGGTTGAATGACTTTCAATCAGCTCGACTGCTGCATAGGTTTCATAATTCCAGCCACCTCCAACGTCATAAGCACCGTTGTTCACTGGTCCGACTTGCATCACTCGACCATTTCCCACAACATGTGAGAAAAAGCCTGATTCAACAGGTCTGCGCATATGGTAGTCTGCTTCATTTTGGGCAGTTGAGTTCTTATTACCTGTCGAATGAGCGTGAATTTGACGGTATGGAGCGTATCCAATTTGTGGAAGTCCTTCTCTGTATCTGCTTGTGTCAATATCCATTATTGTTCTCCTTCGTTATTGTCGTTCTTGTCGTTTTTGTCACCAGCCAATCGCTCAAATGCCTTAATGATAGGCTGGAAGATTGTCACATTACCTTTCAACTTACGGTAATTTTCAATGAGCGATTGGAAAGTAAAAAGCAAATATCCGAGATAGATCGAGTACAAGAATGCGAAACCTGTTTTTTCAGGCAACAAGACAGACATCGGAATCAACACCATCAACAAGAGAACACCTAGAACCTTTCGAATCAAGCCGTTAATACCAATCTTACTCTTGTATTCAATTTCTGGATTTGCAATTGCTGCAAATGTCCCTGATGCAAAATCAACAATTTCCATAATGACAATTAGGCTAAGAGCGTACAAAACCAAGCCATCTTCTGTTTGGATTAGACTTCTAAAAAAGTTAAACAATTCAATTTTCATTTATTTCTCCTATTCCTTCCCTTCAAATTTCCAAGCGACACCCGTTCCGTTTTGTTCCAGGGTACCATTTGTCACAAACGCGCTGACAGATTCACCATTATAAGTAAATTCCTTATTAAGCTGAACCAAGATGCGTTTCCCTTCGCCGTTAACCTCTACATGCTCAGGGTCTTCAATGGTAATTAGGTCATGTGGTAAGTAGGTCTTACCAACTTCAGCTAGTGGAATCAACTCAACCAATTCTTTATAAGTCGTGCCGTACTCGATATTCTTGCTCATGACAGAGTTCAAGACAAGAACATGAATGACCTTCTGATTCACCTTCGAATTCTCTTCAGTCTGCTTAATAAGAGCTGCAAGCTTGTTCTGTTCACTCTCGTTTTGCGCAATCTTCTGATTGGCCTGTTCAAGTTGCGCCTGTGTTTTGACGATGGCGCTTCCTGGATCTAGCTCGGATTTTAGGATGTCCAGCACATCTTGAATCAAGACATCTTCCGGTTCATTTGTCCGGTCTCCTGTTAGCTCACGCATGTTCGCACTGTACCGATTGCCTTCTGACAGACGGATTTCAACCACTGTCTTGATATTGTCGCCAAAACCTCGTGTATAAGGCTTGCTTGCTAGTTCGTAGTTATTGATTGCCATTTGTCATTTCTCCTCTCACTTCTTCAAGTTTTGCTTTAAGTTCTTCATTCGAATCAATGATGTTTAAAATTTCCTTGAGTTGTTTTTGAGTGATTTCATACAGCGCCTTGTAAGTTGCTGCATCGCTTGCTTTTAGTCCGATATCATCACTTAAGTTTTGGATGATTAATTGATTAATTTCTTCCTTCATTTACTTTCTCCAATTTCTGATTGAGTTCTTGAATAGCCTTAATTAAATAAGGTACGAGTACGAAACTGCTATATGAATAAGCGCCATCTGGATTTTCCAAAAATGCTTCAGGAGCGTACTTCTGTACATCTTGCGCCATGATACCACACGAAATATCCTCGATTTTCCCGTCGTATTCCTTACGATAAGAGTAAGTTTTCAGACGGTTGATAACTTCCAGAGCAGACACCTTACTATCTTCAATGTTATGTTTATATCGTCTGTCAGAGATTTCTTTATTAACGGGTATCCATGAGTACGAATTGTCAAAACGGTACAGGTAGATATATCCTGAGCTTTCTTGAATGCGTTTAAATGATGGCGAGTGTATCCAATAGCCACCTTCTTTCGTGTTATCGTCCGTTATATAATAAATATTTCCGCTGACTTTCAAGTTCCCGTGAATAATAGGTGTATTCCAAAAATGAGCTTGATTGTAGCAATACATCTCTCCGTTGTTTTTGACATACCATGCTGTGTCACCAGGTTGCCCCCAATCATTCCCCCAGTTAACCCAAAGAGCTGTTTGGCCCCAACGACCATTACCGCTTCCCATGCCAACTTTAAATTGATTTTGACCAGTTAACCAATAACTATTTGGGTCTTTGTCGTGAGTACCGATTTGGAAACCGCCAATCTTACCCTTATAACCTTCAAGTAAGGTTGCTGATACCACTACTGAACGTAGCTTATTGATGAAGGCTGTTTTAGCTGCTAAAGTGTCCGTGAATACATCGCTGGACACAAGCTTTTTCGCTAGTGCTGTGTCGAAAATCAATTTGTCTGCTGAAATCGAATTCGAGCGAATAATATCCGCATTCAACGTACCTACTCTGGCATCTCCTACGAATAAACGCTTAAAGTAACCATCGATAGCTGTGATTTCATCTAGAAGTGTTCTACCTTTTAGACGAATTTTAGCAGCTTCAATCAGAATGTTATTGCTATTCAGATTGATTTGAGAAGATATCGCTCCAGGTCCAGTAAGGGTTTGGATAGCGTACGAGTCACGTAGCTGTGATACTTGAGTTTGTGTGACAACATCCTGTGTAGATGTGTTATCGCTGAAGCGTTTAGGAGGTTTGTCACCTCTAATAAGCGATACCTGACCGATGGCAACTTGCCCGTTTTTCATTAACCAAATTTCGAGAGGGAATTCTCTTGTTTTAGTCGATGATTTCTGGACCGTCATCGTACCTGTGATGATTTGAGTTCCTGTTTTTGTGAGATAGACTCTATCAGATGCAAGTCCACCGTCAGAAGCCCATAGCTCAATTCCTAGAGGTCCATCTGGTAAGACATCCACCCATACTTCCATGCGATAGCTGAGCTTCTCTCCCTTTGTAAAGGTTGAGGTATTAAGTGGCAATGCGAAACCGTGATAGACTGCTTGGTTTTTACCAGTAGTGGTAATTCGTAGCAATCTAGTGCCAGCCTGAACTTCGATTACATTTGCTTCAGCTTGTTTCTTGGCCCACTTGCTAAAATTCGTTGGATCATATACAAGGTTAAAATCTTCCAAAAAATTAGATACACGGTTAACCAATCCATCAGCAGTCTGAATGACTTGTGAAATAGACTCATTCTGTCTCTGGATAGTCTGTGTGTGGCTCTTAACTGTATCAACTACATCGTTGAAATCAGCGACGCTAACGATTTCAGAAGTGTTAACATCGTAGTCAGTCATGCGGTCAGAGTGTTCAAGTTTCATACCGCAGATTTCAAGACTACCATTTCCACTTTGACCAAATTGTATTGAGTTAGATACTGTATCTGCTGTGAATGTGAATTGATATCTAACCCAATCTTTGTTCGAGATAGATTTGAATAATCTACGATTATTATCATTTGTAGTCCATGCACGCATCAACAAATTGACATTCTGACTCGTACTATTGCTAGATACTCTCGCCCAGCACGACATTGTGTATTTTTCGCCAACAACCAAATTAACTTTTTGACCGATATCTTTATTTCCACCGTTCGTGTTTCCTACAATACGAATAGCCTTCTTGATAGCGGTATGCGGTGCATCTCTTAATTCGATAACATCTGTCCGACCGTTACCACCTGACAAATACAATCCCCAAGTTCCGTTCAAGGAGTCCCCCGCTGGAATGATGGACGAATTTTGCAAGAGGTTATCATTTCTAATAATATCTCTCAGTTTGGTTTCAATACGTGAGATGGTTCTTTGGAATCCGTCGACAGAATTCTTGACAATATTCTGGACTTGAGTAGCATTTTGAAAACCTTTGTCATTGGCCAATCTGTCAAAATCGGTACGAGACAATTTCTCAATAATCTGGCCAGCTTGAACTTCGATTCTGCTTTCAGCAATTCTCAACCTATCTGTCAGAGGGTCAACCTCTTGTTTAGTCACAAGTGTTTTGATTCTGTCTGTTATCTGCTCGATTTTGGCAAAGTTGGAATCAGACAAACCTTTAGAAGTATTAGCGGACTCAAGAGCGTTTCTAGCTTCTTCTAAAGCTTCTTCAGCGGTCTGAGTAACTGTTGAACCAATAGCTCGAATCTCTTCAATTTTGGTTCGCTGGTCTTCGAGCTTCTCGTTCATGCTGCTATCAAAATTTGAAAAACGATTGTCGATTTCATCTGATAGAGCACGCTTGTTTTCCTCTGCTTTGGCCTTGATGGCATTTACTTCATCGGTGAATTGATTGGTTAATTCTTCTTTTTTTCGGTCAAAAGCAAGGTCAGCATTTTTGATTTCTTTCGCTAATTGTGTAGTGAATTGCCCTTGCAAGTGCTGAGTTTCATTCTTAACAGCATCACTTACCACATTACCGATTGCGCTTGCTAGACCAGATTTAAACTCACCAAAACCAATACTCTTCAATTTCTTAGCCATTGGAGAATAGTTGTATTTTGTGATTTTCTTACGAACATCTAAATCGTAGTATTCGTGGTAGACACCCACGACATCAAACATCTGAACAGGAACATCACTCTGACCGATAACGTCAATTTCAATGCTATCTTCGAGCATATCGCACAAGGTTGTTCTGAAATACTGCTCGCCATACTTTCTAAGGCTTGCTTCGTCCTTAACATCCTGGTCGTTGACTTCTACAACATCCTCATAAATCTGACTGTATTTGTTAATCAGTGGACTATCGACAACCACTTTATAGTGCTTATCGACTGGATTTTCGCCCTCGCCACGTATGGTTGTGATGAAGGTGATGCGAGTCCTTAAAGACTTAGTGGATGTTTTATGCTCATAGCTGGATAGGTTCTTCTTATACATGAAAAGCGATTCATTTTCTGAACCGCCATTTTTCAAAAGTTGAACCTGGTATCCATGACGTACAAGATCGCCACCCCACAAACCGACGATAGAATACTTCCCCTTGGTCAAAGCTTCCATAGCTGTTTTGCTATCGATATTAAACGTGTGTCTATCGTCAATATCTGAAAAGAATGAGAATGGATTGCTACGAGTGATGCTCCCAGCAAATTGACTCAAAGCGGTTGAACCAGTCTGTCTATCCAAAGACATTGGATTGACAATGTAGTGATTTAACATTGTCATTACTTGGTTTGCATAGACTTGAATATATCCATGCTTTTTCTCGACCTCAAAAATTACAAAGTCTTGCTCACCGTGTAGATCATCAGCGGTCAAGAATTTTTCTTCTCTCAGTCTTTGCCACAAGATATCATTTGTAGGGAATTTAAAGGTTAATTGGTAGGTGCTATTTGCTTCCTGTACGATATTATCATCGTAGGCAGCATTAAGAGGTATGTTTCCTTCTGTTAAATAAATCATACTTTATACCTCCAATTTGGTTTAATTGTCACCTTACGGATATTCCCTGTGAATGTAACACCACTTCGACCAACAGGGATTTCAAAGAACCCTCCACGCTTTCTGAGAGTGTTCTGAATTGCACCAGTAGCATTGTAGATATTCTGTTTACCTTGCCTACAATCGATTGTAGCTTTAGTATTTATAGTCAAATACATGGTCTTCTGACCAATCGTAAGTGATACATCACCACTACCTTCGATTTCTACAACTGGTTCAGAATACACACTACCAAGATTTGTAATTGTACCTGAACTAGTTAGTACAACAGATTCGCTATTCTTTTGATACCTGAACGGTTGCATGTCTAGTTTGATGGATAATTCCCAACCGTGATGCCCACTTGGTTTATAACTGGCTGATAAGAAGTTGGCATAAAAGATAGAACCTAATTGATAACTAAATTCCAGGACATTATCATTCGACTGAAATTTATGTATCACAGTAGCTATATCCACTTGTTTTAAAATGTAAAATTTAAATGTACGCTCGTAGTTTTCATACGAACCATCTAACACACGATAGCTACCATTCACACCATAAAGCTTAGTTACATCTCCTCTTGGTTGTGCAACTTCCACATCACCAAAATCTGTTACAACGCATCCAGAGAGGGTGGATGTATTAAAATCATTAATAATCATATAATCCATTACATTCCCTCCCTTGCAAAGAATGCGCCTTGTCTTTGATAGCTATTCAATGAAATTTTCTCACCGTCCAGATAAGTATCTGTTGGTTTTTCAAGGATAGCAGTAAGGATATTTTCCATACTTGCTCTTAGGTTAGCAATCTCAGAAGCCATTGCACTTTCTTGTGTTTCTAATTGTGCTGATGATACATCTAAAGTTGTTTGTAAGTTTTTTGTAACTGCAGATGATGTATCAAAACCTAAATTATCCCCTGAAAAGACATCAGAAATTTCTCCTGCCATGCCTCCAACAGTGTTTTTAACATCTCTGAATCTATCTTGTAAACCTTTATCTAAACCTTGCATAATTGCATTACCAGCAGGAATCAATAGTTTACGGTCATATTCAATAGGTCCTTTATGATCTGCAATCCATCCAGCGATTCCACCGACAAAATCCGTAACACTATTCCAGGCCGATTTCAATCCACCCAAAAATCCATCTAAGATTGCTTTACCAGCTGACCAAAGATTGATATTTGCAATTCCATTAAAAATACTTGTTACATTTGACACTAGATCACTTACAGCTTGCTTCATGCTATTCCATGCTGTTTGAGCGCCATTAACAAGCCCATTAATTAATCCAAGGACCGTCGATTTGAGTATTTCCCATGCAGAACTTGCTACACTTTTAATCGTTTCCCAAGTATTAGACAATATCTGAGAAAATCCATTAAAGATAGCTTGCCCTGCAGAAGACAATCCGTTCCAGATTGATTCCCCAACGCTCTTAATAGTGTTCCAGGCAGTTTCCCAATCACCATTTATAACAGCCATAACAAGCGTAATGATTCCGCCAATAATGTCCAAAGCTGTCTGAATAGCAATTTTAATCAATTCCCAGACAGTTGTAACAACTGTACAGATATTGTTCCAAGTTCCTTCCATCAAAGGTCCGATGATATTCATAGCTGTTTCAATAATGGATTGAATAATTGGCATAACAACTTGAATTACTGTCTGAATAGCGTTCCAGACGGTTTCAAAGGTTTGTTTAATTAAACCTTGATTTTCAGACCACCAAGTGGAAATTTTATCCCAAACCGTCTTGATAAATGAGGCTACTTCTTGAACAATTGGAGTTACAAATTCCACCATAGCATTCCATGCAGTAGTTGCAACTGTAACCATATTGTTCCAAACTTCAGCAAGTCCTGATGCTGCTACTTGATTCTCTTTAAAGAAGCTTGTTATTCCTTTAATAAATGACGATACATTTTTTAAGGCAGATGATAGCAATTCAAAAGCAGTTCCAAGTAGGTTTACTCCTTGTTCTCCATCCTTTATACCTAACAAATCGCCAACAAAATCACCAACAATTCCTAATACATCACTAATCGCTGAACCAATATTGATAAAAGTTTCACGGATGTTTTCTGCAATATTAACAATTTGTGTTGCAGCACTTTTAGAAAAGCCTAAAGCTTCCAAAATATCAATATTATCTTGCCTACTTAATGATCCGAAAATCATATCAAAGAATGTTTGAAAAATACCACTTACACGAGATAATTGAGTAAATACTGAGTTCCCAAAATCTTCACCAAATAACTTGGTAGCTATATGACTAAGACCCTCGCTAATTAACACTCCCAAACCTGACATGATGTTTCCAATCATTGGAAATAAATTATCTAGCAAGAATGTTGAGGTTGTTTCTGCTAAAGCTCTTAAAGATGGCAGAATATTTTCCCCCAAAGCTAACTTTCCAAGTACATTCTGTGCAGATGCTTTCATAGCTTGGAATGAACCTGTGAAAGTAGATGCTGCTTCTTTGGCTGTTGTTCCAGTGATATCTAGATTTTCCTGGATAGCATGGATAGCACTATAAACATCTGAGAGATTGTTAATGTTATACTTAACACCAGTCAATTTTTCTGCATCAGCTAATAACCGTTGCATTTCTTGCTTTGTACCACCATAACCAAGCTTCAGGTTGTCCAACATGGTGTAGTTTTGTTTCGCAAAACCTTGATATGCAGTCTGGATACTTTCCATAGATGTACCCATCTTGTTAGCATTATCAGACATATCAATCATGGCCATATTAGCGATATCTGCTGCTTTATCTGTATCTCCACCTAAAGATTGTAATAGACTTGCTGAGAATCCTGTTACATTCTCCATATAAGCATTTGCTGAAAGTCCAGTAGTTTTGTATGCTTCATTGGCAAAACCCTTTACTTTTTCTGCTGATGCTTTAAATAAGGTGTCAATTCCTCCAAGCGATTGTTGGAGTGCTGCACCTTCACTTATCGCTGCACCAATTGCTTTACCAATTCCTGCAACTGCAATAGCGCCTTTAAGGGCACCGATTAAATTTGAGCCAAGAGATTGTCCAGAGCTTACTCCGGCTGAGGCTACCTCTCCACTCATTTCTTTCTGAATCATCCCAGTGATGCCTCTAGCTGAAGGGATGATTTGCACATACGCTTTTCCTAACTCTGTTGCCATTAGTCATCACCTCCTAAACTGGCTAAACGTTCTTTGTAACATCTTTCAAATTCCTCGCCAGATTGGAAAACTAGATAGTCTCTATCTTCTTCTTTTTCTTCCCTGTGAATAAATTGACTTGCTATTGATTTTGGTTGGTTGATACCTTTCTGACCGTCTTTGGTTTGCAACCATAAAGAAAGTGATAACTTGTCAACCATCAAAGACAATAACAAGGTGTCTAGTGAAACTATTTGGTCAGACATTAATTTCTTAATTCTTGAATCATCTCTTAAACCATACGAAAAAACAGCTACCTTTGATAGAGGTAGCTGCTTATAATCGTATATATTATAAGTTTCAGCTAAATCACAGATTAGAGCATCTTCATCTAGCTTTATCATCTGCGCAAGGATTAGGATTTTTTTACTTCTTGAACAGTTTCAAAAACTGCTTTCAATTCGTCTGCAATTTTTTCGTTAGGGATGATGCCGTCTTCTTCACGCAGATGATCTTTAAATGCTTTGGCTTGTTCTTCTCCAAAAAGAAGTTTTAAGACTTTAGGGAACGCTTGTCCATTCCCTTCATCAACCTCGCCAATTAATTCCAATAGTTCGTAGTTATTCAGCCTACGCTCTGAAATTTCAAACTTAAATCCTGATGGAGTTTTCCCTTTAATTGTTTTCGACATATATTATGCTCCTTGCATGTATTCGTAGTGAGTATTCCCTTGGTCGTCTGGCAATGCTGTGATTGTCAATTCATAACCAATTGGTTCACCGTCTTTGTATCCGATTTCTCCAATCTCACTCACTTTACCACGAGGGATAACAATACGTTTAACTGATCCATTCTTCAACATCATATCAATTACAAGGCTATGCTCTGGCAATTCATTCGCATTAGCTTTTACTGTGATACCTGCTTCAAGTGTTCCTGTTACATTATCTACACCATAAACTTCTTTCAAGACTTCAACATTCAAGCTTTCAATCAACTTAAATTTGAATGTATCTTTTTTGTCAGTTTGAGATGACAATACTGTTTGTCCACCCCACGCTTTGACTTCTTCGCTTTCTGGAGAGTTTTCATTTGTCAATCCATCTTCAGAGATATACCCCAAAGTTTTAAAAGCTTCATTAAGCGCAGTCTTAGCATTTTGTGGTAATGCTGTTTTAAGTGGTGCACTTGATACCGCTCCACTGATATTCGGTTTTGCTGCTGTTACGTTTGCTGATGATGCTGCTGTTGTAACCATTCGATTTTCTCCTCTTTCTTCTGTTTCTGAACCCATGAGTTCCTCCTGTTAAAAATAATTAATATCGTAGACTGCTTGATAACGATATTTTTTCGTTTCTGTATCCGTAAAGTTGTAATCACTGTTATGATGTACTCCACTCACTTCATTAACCGTTACGAGCTGTTCAACTGTCTTTTTGACAAGCTCATTTAACTCCGCAGATTTTTGAAGTGATGGCGCATAACTCTGAAAAGCAAATGTGGCAGAGTGTGTGTAGTCGCTACCACCACTTCCAGTTTTTTCAATGATTACAAAACTTTCTGGCATATCTTTTTTATGTTCAAAAAAAGACGGAACATTTAAGTTCACGTCTAAAAATTTTTTTATGACAAGTTCAATCATTTTAGTGCCTTTAGTAAAATATTGTGTTTAGCATTTTTTTTCATGCTTTTTATATCGGTTGTACTTATCGTAGCACTAGCACGTTTTTGACCAGGAGATACTTTTAATTCAAATCCTTCTCCTGCACGTTTTGCCACTGCTTGACCTTTTTCTGTTAATAGACTCTGCATTTCTCCAGAACGTAAAAGCGCTGAAACACCAGATGGATTTAAATTGAATTTCATTTTACTCATAAGTTTCAACCATCACTTTCTTGTTCCAATCCAGTGGTATCATGGCTTCGATACCCTCTAAAGGAATACCGATTGTGCGCCACTTGCGACCAAAGAATATGACTGTTTTTTCTTTCCAGTCGCGCTGGTCTCCTTTTGGAATACCTAAAGTATATTCAGCTTTTTTTCCTGTTAAGTTCACTTGTGTGGTCACATCATCTGTTGATGATGGTGCTACTAGTACATTTTCCACTTGGATTTCAGTTTCACGATAGATAGGATGACCAAAGTCATCCTTTCCATCTTCAATCGTATCCAATAATGTTATTGTAATTCCTTTAATCCGTCCCATAAATATCAATCACCCCATATCTTTGTTTCTTGAGACCGAGACGTTTTAATTCCGAGTCCTTGATAAAGAGACCTCCACCAGGGACTAGATATGATCCACTTACTGAATAGCCTAATGCACTTTCAGCGAATTGAGTCATTGGTTCCTGGTCAGTAGAAGTCATTAAAGTACGAGCGACAACATCGACTGTTACGGATTTTACAACACTGGCATAAGATGAATCTTCACTAACTAAAATGTCTAAATCTTTGCCAATTTTTCTAGCTTCAACACGTAGGTTATTTGATACAACTTCCAACAGTGCTTCAGCTCGTTTACGTTCATCGAATTTTAACGTTCGCCACAAGACTTCTAATTCTTCAACTGTTGCAAAGTTCTTCATTCTTATTCCTCTTTAGCTTTAGCTTTTTTCTTTTCTACGACAAGTTCCCAATCTCCTGAAACTTCGCATTCTGTTGAGATGATTACACCTGTCTTTTTATCTTGGTATAATGCCATCCAATACCTACGCTTTCACACGCGCAAAAGCATCAGCATCAAGGATACCCCATCCAATGAACGCTTCAGCACGTAGCAAGATTTCATTGTAAGCTTTCAAGTCACGACCTGCACCATCTGGATCCCCGTATTCGATAATTTCCATAGGAATGTTTTCAGCATATCCCCATTTGAAACGATTTTGGAAGTCACCCACGATAGCGTGGTCAGTTTCTCCAGCGCTACCTACTGTAGTAAGAGTTTTATTGATATCTGATTTCATACCGTAGAATGAATCTGGGTTTTGACCAAAACGGAACTCTGGGTATTGTGCTACACCATTTACTTTAATCTTGGCAAGTGCTTGCCCTGCCGCTGGTGAAAGAGCAAGTCCTGTTACTTCTCCGCCTTTAGCCACGATTGTTTGAACCGCTGTTTCAATGTTTTCTTCAACCTTATCTTCTGCATAAGTAACTACACTTCCAGTGACCACACCATCAAATGAGTTAGTTTCTTTAAATGAAGCATTTGTAAGACCTTTTGGTTCAAGCCCGTGGATAGCTGCGATATCAAAAGCTTCTGCAATTTTCTTAGCAAATCCATCTGCAAATTGTGAAAGATATTCGATTTGTTTTGCTTCTGAAGCATACTTAAATTCATCAGTGATACGTGCTTGATAAACAAATTTAAGAGGTTTAATTACCTTAGATGTAAGAAGTGCTTTACCAGCTCCTTTTTGTTCACCTTCACCTACGATTTGTGCATTACCTTCTAGGTTGAAAATGAATTGTTCTACACCGTTAAATGGAATTGGTGTTTGGTTTGAAAGTTTAGCAAGAACAGAGCGCCCTTGTATTTTTGAAATAAGTTCTTTTACGAGTTCAGGTTTGAAAAGTGTTGATTGTTTAAGTGAATTATCTGCCATTTTTATTATTCTCCTTTTAATTAGTTAATCCTTGAAGCATTTGCTTCATTTGTAAATATTTGGTATCTCCAACTTCTGGTTCGAGATTTTTCATTGGTGCAACTGGTGCACTTGTTCTGATAAATCCAGCTAAACGCTCTGCATCCGCATTTAGACTTTCTTCATCGGTTCCTTGTAAACGGTCAGCAAAATCAAAAGGCAAACCATTCTGTAAAGCGATTCTCGTACGTAAAGCACTTGACTCAAAACCAGTTACCTGTGCTTGTAGATCAGCAATCATTTTTTCAGTGTCTTCCTTTGATTGATTGAAATCACCAATGGTTGTCTTCAATCCGTTGTTTTCCGTTTCTAGTTCTGAAACACGAGTTTTTAAATCTTCATAATCACTAAATTTCTCACGCTCACGTCTGATACGTTCTTTAATGATGTGGTCGAGTTCTTCTTGTGTTTCGATTGGTTTAAATTCTGACATTCTCATGTCTCCTTTCTCCTGCTTCCCCGGCAGTTCGGTATTTTTATATAAAAAAAAGCAGTCGTAAGACTACTTGTTTTTAATAACTGATTTTTTGCTTTTTCTTAGGTTTGGTTGTAACACAAGCCCAATGCGCAAGCAAGGCGCTATCCATCAAAGAAATATCCATATCAGCAAAATGAGAACGATAACCAAAGCCACCGTTTGAACCGATGTTTCTTTTCTCACAGTTTGTTGCAACTTTCTTCAATGATGGCTGTCCACTATGGCATAAGGTTTTTTGATAGATACCTTGTTCCCACATTGAATTGGCTACGATGATTTCTTTTACTGTTGGTAAGATTACATTCTTTATTTTATAATCTTTCAGTTCTTCATCGAGGATTTTCTGACCACTTGCACCATCTACCACTACGGTTGCTACTGATGCACGTTTTAGAAAATCAACAATCCATTCATTGCCATTTCTGACCGACTGACAGTCAATTGTTTCAACAAACACACGATCATCTACTGTGCGAACTGCCACGCTTAAAGCGACATTTGCGCCATCTTGACCATACTTGATGCCGACAAATAACTTTCCTGTAAATTCAGGAATTGGCGACACTTCCAACTCATTCCACTCTGTTTCAGATATGGCTGATTTTTGGTTATATTGTGGCCAAAAACCTAAACGCTGTACATTATGGTCTAACTTATCATCACCTAACTCGGCTTCAATTTTACGCTCGTTTAAGTGGTATCCCATAGATGGATTGGTTGCATACCATGCTTCCACATCATCTATTTCTCTTTCTTCAGGAACAGACCATTCAGCCCACCCTGAATACTTACCCTTCCCAAACAAGCAAGCCTTACGGTAATCAGTGAAGACTGTACCGTTTGATACTGGAGTAGGTGGTGTACCACACATCACAGTCATCGGGTTATCACTATCCGTAACTGTATATTTCAGAGCAGATTCTTGCTCTTTTGTGTACTCCTGCGCCTCGTCAATAATGAGTAAGTCGAATCCTTCACCAAGACCACCATTTGATGTTCTGGTTCGGAATTGCACAACTCCACCTGTTTCATACAACTCAATTCTTTCCTGCCCTTTAGCACGAATAGAATTAAAATGCTCACCATCTTTATATCCCATTTTTTCAAGGTACCTTTTGACCTTTTCAAAAGATGAATGAGATGTTGAAATACGGTGAGCAGTATGAAGTATGTTTAAACCATGGTGTAAACCCCATAATTCTAACATGTATAGAATTTCTGATTTACCATTACGACGAGGGATTGAATAACCAAACTTTTGATGTATCCATAGCCCGTCTTTGTCGACAGCCATAATAGGTTCTAATAAGTTAATTTGCCATTTGTAACATCCAAGGCCAGTTTTTTCGTAGATATCTATCGCTTCTTTTGCTCTGGATTTTTTCTTGACGTATTTTAAAATTACCGATTCCGTAGGATTTTGACTGCCTAACTTGGCCATACTTTAAATCCTTTCAATCGTATTTGCATGATAACCCTGTCGCTGGGAGATACTGGATCACCTCCTAAACTAATGCAAAATAAAAGCACCCTTTCGAGTGCTACATTAATAAAGACGGTCTTCGTATCCATCTGGTGTTACATAAGGTTTATTTTGAGATATACATTTTTCAACCGCCTTTTCAATTTTTTCAGCGATTACAGAATCTATCTCGTCCTCAAAAAAAATATCTGACGGAAATCGTTCTCTAAAGTGGATTAAATATTTCGCTTCCGCAATTTCTACTCTCAGACTTACTTCCTCATCGATCACATGAAACATTTTAGACTCCTTTCAAAATATCATTAACAATTTTATGATAAACATTTACTGCATTTGGTAATATTTCCTTCACCACCCGATATGCCTCAGGGTCGACTGCTATCAGTTCAGAAATCTCAGCGAAAAACTCAGCTTCCGCCGAACCTGGCTTCTTCCAGTAGTTCTTGCCATGTCCATATCCAAATGGTTGAGGCTCTTTATACCAACCTGTAGCTTCTACCATATCTGAAAGATTCGCAACCGCAGAAGGATTTTCTTTGAATAATTCTTTCATCTCTTCCTGGAATTTTTTTTGATTTTCTTTTGCAGTCTTAATGATTTTATTCTTTTCAGATTGTTTTGGATTCTTACCTAATTCTTTAATCATCGGTAAGTCTCCATTAATACGTCTCCATAAATCTTCTCTAATTGTTTCTCTTAGATTATATTGAGGCAAATGAGAACTATGTGTTGCATATACTGAAACTTTTGTCGTTTCTCCAAATAGTCGTACCTTCTTTTCTCCGATAACAACTTTTTTTCCTTTGGTTATAGCTTGTAAGCCCAAATAATCCAAAGCGTGGCCATTTTCATGAAATGTAGTTGACATTGGTTTAGCCCAGTATTTGTTTAAAGTTTTTACTACCTTCCCATCGAAAGCGCTTTGGTTAAGTTGTACACGATTTTTCTCAGCAAAATTTCCTGTTTTACCAAGTTTCTCATACTCTATTTTTGAACCTAATTTTTGATACAACTTCAACGTATTTTCATCTTTAATTGTATCAAAAATATCTATGAATTTCTTATAATTGTCCGACCCAACTTTTTTGGACATATCTGTTTTCTTAATTGCATCAATAGCCTGATTTTTATAATGGAGCAATTGTCTGTTTTTGAATTCAGATTCCTTTTTTTCAATAATTTTTTCAGTGTACTGTTTTTGTTGTTTAATTCGCTCCTCTTTGTGAGATTTACTATCTACCTTACTCCATTTTTTAGTCCAAACATCCTGAACTTTTCCGTTTTTAGGATCATAATCTACAATACAACGACAATGCCGATGTCTTCTATAAACGTCCTTCGGAACTCTTGGATATTTATAATTTCCTTGAACTTCTTGACACCACTCGCAGCAATGAAAAAAAGATTTTCTGACAATCTCAGGTTGCAATCCTGCCTTGTAATGAAACTCCGCATTCTTACGAATGCTATCATCAATGATTGATTGAGTGAATTTCACAATAGGTTCACCGAGCAACCAACTGACATCCTCAAAATTATCCTCAGAGGAAAAACGATTGACAATACCAGCTACTCGATCCAGATTTAATTCCGGAGCTTGAACTTTCAAACCGATTTTCGCTTTATCATTCAAATTCTTCTGAACATCGCTAGCATAACCACTTACAAGCTCGTGATTTCGTCCTAGCACGTCCATCAGCAAGCGATGGGCGATATTGTAATACATTTTACCGTTTGGTAGTTTATCAGCGCTTATAGAAGCTCCTAGAGCCTTAGAAAGAATTTCACCAATTTCAATAGCAAATTCATTTGCTGTTTTGTAAGTTGCTTTTTTTGCTTTTAATTTCAAAAATGCTTTTTCTACAATCTCGCTTTCGCCATAGGATAATTCAAATTTATCCTTGACTTCTTTTAAAAGTCTTGGGAGGATATCAATTTCATCATTCATCTACTTTCTCCAAAACTTTCGTTCTATTCAGCATTTCTTCAGCTTCACTAGGGCTGATACCTGTTGAAACTAGTAAAGAAATACCATTTTTTTTTGAAAGTACACCTTTTTGATAGTTGCTCAAAAGCGATGTAATCTCATAAGTTGAGATAATTCTATTTTTTTGCTTATCCTCCACCTCGCCTGATGGTGGTTGTGGTGGTAGTTGTTGCTCCACAACTGGCTTAGCATTCATATCTCCAACAATACCAGTTAAATCTCTGATAGCTGATGCTGTAATATATCCTGGTAGTGCTTGGTTGAGTTTTAACACACCATCTCCAATCAAGGTCATCATATTCGCATCTGCTTCAAACAATGGTTCCCACTTAACAGTTGTCTTGACAAATTCATCACGTAAATAATTAAATTCATCACGTAAACACGCTGCTACGTACGCTACATTCTGCAAACCAGAACCAAGGGAGCGTTGAGCCTTACGACCTGCAAGACGTAAGTTTTCATGACTTGCCTTGATAGCCTCGACTGAAGATGGATTATCTGATGGAAAACCAAGGTCATCTAAAGTCAACCCCATTTCACCAGCGAAACAAGATGCCAGCATTTTGAATTGGTCAACCAGTGGACTCATGCTTGCTGCATTAAACTGTCCTACATTTGGTTTGTCACCATCCTCATTTGCTGAAATCGTTAAGAAACTAGAAATTGTAGCTTTTAATTTTTCAATTGGTTCTGCATCTGGATCTAAACCAACAATATATTTTTGTGGCCATGAGTAGAACTCACTAGCAATCATCATTTTTTCAAGGGTATCTTGTGCCAGTTTTTGCAATCTCATTCCTGAATTAGTCACTCGACTGCGACCAAAAGGTCTAACTGCATCAGGTCTATGAATGACTGGAACGAGTAAAGGAATACCTGTTGGATTTTCGACAGAATAAGGCGCTTTCCCTTTTTCAATAAAATGAGTCGCATTCGGTTCAAAATACGCTTCTAGAATAGGTTGTTTATTATCATCCCTTGCTAACACTGCATAACCTTCTGTCAATAATCCATTGATAGGGTCAATAATTCCTGTTGCATTACTTGATTCAATAACTTGTAATCTCACCTCATTATTTCGACCGCTTGAGATGTAAACAAAACAGCAAGAGCCAATCAAGGAGGATAGAACAACGCTATCAAAAAATATATCTGGGTTATTTTGTCTAAAGATGTCCATGACTTGATATTGGTCATTATCAAACTCCCTAAAAACCAATCTATCTGCTAAACTGTCCACTCCCTTAGTTGTCCATCCTAAAGAGATTTTGAATTGCTCTCTAATTTGTGGTGGAATAGTGATTCCAATCTGATTATTGAAACTATTCATAGAATAGTGGCTGTATCGCTCATTCACACTTGATTGATGTGATATCATCTTCCTGCGAAGATAGTCAATTCCTTTTAAACTCAATTTGTGCTCCTTTTCCTAATTTTCGCACGAGAAAAAATGTACAGTGACGGTGTGAAGCTCTCAGGCCTGCCCAGGTGGGGTCGTACCCCCCCTACTGTCACGTTTGCTCTTTTTCTCAATTTTGATATTTTATCCAATCCACCGAATGTGGCAGATTCCTATTTCCGATTGTTGCGGAATTAGTTTTTTCATTTACAAATAACTTATCAGACTTTTGTCTATTGCATTGCCAATGAGCTAGTTGCAAGTTGTTGATATCTGAAGGATGTCCATTCTTATTAACTGGAACAATGTGGTCAATGACTGGTGACAAAGGATGTGGATACTTCAAACTCTTATCCACTGGATTGCCACAGATACCACATGTGTTTTTTGTTTTTAGAATGACCTTCTTATTCTTTTCAAAAGCTACACGATGTGCACCTGTTCTATCTGCTCTCATCCCTCTCCCTTCCAAAACAAAAAGCCACACGCTTGTGTGACTTCATGTAAGACCTCTCATGAGAATAGTGGGATTTGCACCCACTGGCATCCATGCAGATGTCGACGAATCCGCTTATGCAAGGTCTAGAACCTTATCTCTCCTATGAGAGACCTGTTATTCCCAAAGTAAATAGACGGTAACTAAGATAGAAAATATAGAAAAAAACTAGAGGAGGCAATCACCGTGAAACGTCATCTCGTACCGTCTATTTGATAATATCATAATATCACTTTAAAACTATCATTTACTATCATTATTATCAAACATTTTAGCAAGCTTGACTAAAGACTTATCTCTCGCTCGTTGAATAGTAGCTGGACTGCAATTTAACTTTCTTTCGACTTGATTCCAGGACAACCCATCGATATAGAGCAGGCGCATCACAATATTTTCAATTGGTTCTTCTAAGTCTTCGATAGCTTTTATCAATTCCTCTTGCTCTTTATATAATAGCTCGATTTCATGATAAAGTTCTGCGATACGATCAATAGCCTTGATATTCATTTCTTCTGTTCGATTATCATTACTTGGACCTTTTGGCATACCATCGAAACTTTGCCCTTTAACAATACCAGCTCTTAGGTTGATAATTTCATAATGCAAGGATTGAATTTTAATATTTTTAAACTTTAACTTCTTGAGTTCTTTCTCAATAGTTTTCCCCAAACTTCCACCTCCATTCCAAAGTATGAGCAGATATCTTCTAATGCAATCCTGGACGGAATCTTTCCTAACTCCCAACTTACAATAGAATCTCTACAATACCCCAGTTCACGACTCAATTCTGTTTGTGTCATTCCCAACTCACTGCGCCTTTTCTTTAATTCTTCTGCGAATGGGTTTGTTTTCTTTTTCAAAAACAAATGCGGATCAAAGTCTAACTCTTCGCATATAGTTAAAATCTTACTATCTGTTGGTTGTACGATTCCTTTTTCCCAGTAATGAACTACTTCAGGTGATACTCCCAGATGTCTGGCTGCTTCAGTTTGGTTAAAATTATTAGATAATCTCCACGATTTGAATTGTTCAGCAAATGTCATTTTATTATTGGTCATTCTCCAATTCCTCAATTAACCAATCAAGGTTCTTTCTAGCTTTTTTCAAATCTTCAAGACCGTTCTTCTTTTGATGACGTAGTAAATACTTCAAGCTATTACCTAAGTAAAATCCTTTCATCTGTTCATCTGTCATGAAATTCCTTAAAGCATCGATTGACTCCATTCCAAACCGACCTTGATAGTGATTCGGTTTGTTTACATTATCTGTCATGTTAATTCCTCCCATAATGTTTACTTGATCCATGCAAATAATATGTTCCATCTTTTCGCTTGTTTATGTAATACGTGTATTCTCCATCTGGACTAGCGTAGGAGATTTGCTTCTCTCCACCCCAAACACCATTATCACGCATCATGTGGCAATTGTTCATTATCCACTCTACGTCAGACATCCAGTAACTCCTTGTTCTCATAAATATTACCAATAACTTCAAAATGATAATAAGCGAGAAATAGTGGATGCCATTCTGAAACCCTTTCTTTTAGTTCATCTACAAATCTGTAAATAAAACTTGCGTAAGAACCATGCCATTTTATAACTGCTTTTCTGCCTTTATAATCAACTATATCTCCCTCAAAGATTTCCTCGCCGTTTTTGTCTTTGAGTCCTGTTGATTGAGTGAAGATAACACCTTCAAAGTCAAAGCAGTCACTTTCACAAATTCCACCCCAGCACAAGTCAACTTCTTTTGCGTAATATCGAATTGTCTCAATATAATCTGCGAAACATTTTTCTTCTTTTATCCACGCTCTAAATTTTGGTATCATCAGGTAAGTCCTCCTCTTTGACAAAACTACCATCAATCCAACGACCTTTACGGTCTTTTATTTCCTGGTATGCTAGTTCAAAACATTCATCAAAATCATATCCAAGATTTTTCAGATAACCAATGCAGCGCACTAGATTGTGTCTGCACATTTCCTTACTTGCAAATCCTTGTGAGAGTTGAAACTCACTGATGTTTGCATTGATTGAGACTAATGTCTCTGTAATTTCTTTCTTCCGTAAACCATCAGACTCTTTGAAAATCTGATTGACATCTTCCTTAATGAGCAAGGCCAGACCGACAATCACAACAGCACAGTCTCCGATACTATCCTTGGTCACTTTCTCATTCTTCTTGAGATACCCAGCGCATAACTCACCGAATTCTTCACTGAGCTTGAGTGATTGCTTGTCTAACCGTCCACCGTTTTCTAGGTCACGATCAATAAACCATTGCTTTACATTTTCTAGTGTGTTCATAATAACTCCTTTGCTATTGCAGCGATGACATTGACTGTCACGCTATTTCCTGCTTGTTTGTATAATTGACTGTTAGAGTTGACCTCTTGCGCCTTATCAAAAGCCCAGTCTGGAAAACCTTGTAATCTCCAACATTCACGAGGTGTCAGCTTTCTAATTCTAAAATCAGGCCCTACTACCCCTTGACTCTCTCCAGTCAAGAGAGTGTTTGCGATTTGCTTACCAACTCTACCTCGCCTTATCTTAGAGTTTGGATGAGATAGGTTTACACTATCTCCGATTTCAGCTTCTGCATAGCCTTGCTTGGTTGCTTCTGTTATTTTCAAAACATTATTTTCGTGATAGCTATTGCTAGTCAAAGTTGGAGCGATATCATGCTCTCCGCCTTTGTTATAACCATGACCACGTTGAATAATTTTAGGTTCAAGACCTCCACCTTGATAGGCTCTGATAGTTGGCGCTATGCCGTCTGTATCATAGACGACTCCGCTCTGGTTATAATTTGGTTGAATTGTTCCAAACCTTTTAATTTCATTCCCTACAACTACACCGTGTCTGTCTTGAGCAGTTAGCGTAAACATAGGTTCTCCGTCCGTTTTAAATCTGCGCCCATTTTGTCGCTTCTCTGCTCTGTCAGGAGTTAATACAGGTATAGCTATCTTCTGTCCCTCTCCCTTATTAGTTGTAAGTGTAGGGGCCAAACCATTAGCTTGACAGACTTCTCCGTTCATGCCACTACCAGATGGGTTTACATTGCCAATTTTTACGACTGATTGGCTACTAATTGACTGACTTTCTCCGCTGATAGGAAAAACGTTTCTGGTACGTTGTCCTCTAAGATGTCCAATAATGAACACACGCTCCCGATTTTGTGGGACTCCAAAATTTTTGCTGTTAAGCACTTGCCATTCCACATCATACCCCAATCCGTCCAAGGTTCTGATGATGGTTTCAAATGTAGCCCCCCCGTCATGGTTGAGGAGTCCTCTGACGTTCTCAAGGAATAGATATTTAGGTCTGAGAATAGATGCGAACCGACAGATTTCAAAGAACAAAGTTCCTCGTGTATCTTCAAAACCTCGTCTGTGTCCCGCAATGCTGAAAGCCTGGCACGGAAATCCTCCACAGATAATGTCCACACGGCCGATTCCTCGAATAGATTCATCTGATACTGCTGTGATGTCATGTAATTCTATTTCTCCCTTCGTATTGTGTATAGCTTTGTAACTAGCTCTAGCGAATTTGTCAATCTCACAAAAGCCGATACATTTATGGCCGGCAGACTCCATTCCAAGACGGAACCCACCGACGCCAGCGAATAGATCAAGAAATTTCAAATCCTCGCCTCATCCCCATTTTCAGATACCTCTGATATCTTTATCTCGAACTTGTGACCGTCAATCACGAACGTCCCGTTACTTCCTAACAAATTTTCGTCTTTAATAATTGACCTTGCTGTATGCAAAACGAGCTGTCCTACTTGAAAAATAAAAGCAAGTTCTTCTAACTCTTTTCCTTCCATCTAAATCCTCACCTCATCTCCAATTTCTACTTTTTTAAATTTGTCTTCACTCACCACGAACACATTCCCATTGATCGTGATAGTGAACAGCTTTCCGATTTTCTTCTTAGCTTCCACCTTGCCAGTGATAGCATACTTACTATCTACATGATAGACTAGCAAGGGTTTCTGTGCTTCCTTTTGCATGAATAACAAGCAAGTAGCGATAAGCGACCAAGCTAGAAGAAATCGAATTAGTGTGTCTTTCATTACCTGGTTTCTCCTGTAATTTCATTCCGCTCCACTCTTAACTTAAAAGTCCTATCATCACCCATATGCGCTATCGTAATTTCTTCACCCCACTGACTTTTTGTGTAAGGGTATCTGTTTGGTCGTTTCATCTTGCACCTCCCATGAAATTATTAACAATATTTTGCTGTTCAGTATCGATTATTTTTTTCTATAATTCAATATCGGAGCCATAACATCATTTGTCAATGCAGGCTTCAAAATGATTTCATTTGTTTCCAAGAATCTTTTACCGTTGATTTTGATTTTTATATCATAACCGTTAGCGATATGCTCAAGGTCATCTTTAGACAGGAAGATTACAAATTTACTCATTTTCCCACCTCATCATCATCATTTTTGAAATCTTCTCCAAGTATCTCCAAGGCATATTTTTGTCCATCTTTTATGAATTTCATCCACTCTTCATCTGATACTATCATTCTGTAACCTCCACAACTTCAAACAATGAACTGTTAAACACTTCGCCAAAGCCTGCTTCTTCTAGTTCTTTTCGGGTGTGTTCAGTTCTGATTGCATCAATCTCCACACGAGATTCAATAGTCCACTTATCTTCTCCCTTGTGGTAATTTAAGTAACTATTATAATTGGTAATCCCAATAATCCTCACTAGATAACGCTTCTCTTTCTCGTAGCCATCAATCCACGCTCGAGCGAAAAGTTCCATGTTGTCGTCTTCTCTAAACCAATAATCCAGTTTTTTTTGGTTTAAAGAAATGGCTTCCATTGCGCCGAATAAATGGAAATCATCATTTTTACACTCCTCAATCCAATCCGCAACAAACTGCGGGATTGTCACTTTCTTCGGTTCGTCTAGTTGTTCCAAGTCTTTTAGAATTAACTGACAAACTACAAGCGCTCCAATATCAAATGAGTCTTCCTCCAGTTTTTTATACTTCTCAATCAATTCCTTTTTATTCATCTTCCTGTCCCTCATTATATTTTTTTACCAATCCATTCAACCACGACCAAACGTTAGTTTCTTCATCTATTGGCTCAACATCCCTTTCTTGTAACCAAGCGGAGAAATTAATCACGTTATCAATATAGATTGTGTCATAATCGCCCCAATCCCAAACGGTCAATTCAATTTCTGTTTCTGTTCCGTTTTCGTCCTCAACTGTGATTGAACCATTTTCAACCCAAGCAGTACCATAACATAGGTCACAAGTCCCCGTTTGTTCTTCTTGAAAATCTGAGTTATATTCTGTTACTTTATACTTCATCTTCCAACTCCTTCAACTTTTTCTTATACACTTTTATCTTCTTCTTCCAAAAATCTCTTTCAGCAGCTCTCATGTGCACCGCTGACTTCTGGCTTGGTTTCTTCAGTTCTTCAATCTTTTCTTCTGCCACTTCGATTGAATGCTTGATTGACTCAATCATATCTTGTTTAACACTCATTTATCCATCCATTCTACGATGCCAGCGATCACGCATTTTTTATCAAGACGGCTTGCAAGCGTTGTCCGATTATATAATCCGTGGCTTGTTTCGATACAGTCATTGTAAATATTTTTAATTTGTACGATTTTAAAAAAATTTCCATCCTTTAAAACTTTTACAAAGTCTCCAACTTTAAGGTTCATCCGAATACCTCATTTAGTTCTTCGACTTCTTCATTATGTTCAAACGGTTCATAAGCTAACCGTCCGAACCCTTTATCATTCACACCATCCTTTGTGTCCGTCGCATATTTCAAAAATAATGCTTTCTTACACACATAACAGAGAATGGAACTTTTATCAGGATTTACCTGTCTGATATAGCATTCTCCACAAAACGGACATTGTACGTCAACTTTCATTTTTAACTCCTAAAATTGTTTAAAAAAAGCAATTGCAACCGTGCAACCGATAAAAAACAAAATATAAAAAATAAATTTTCAAGAACCCTTATTTAATAGGCTTTCTCTATTATTACTATTTTTATTTATACTTTTTATAAAAAATAGGTTGCATCGGTTGCATTATATAAAAATAGTATAAAAAAGTCAGTATTATCAAGGGTTTAAGGGTGCAACCGTTCTTTTGATTTATCGGTTGCATATCGGTTGCATGCAACCGTTCTATCTGAGAAATGCAACCGATGCAACCGATAGAATTTCAAAATGCAACCGATCTATTTTTCTTTAATTCGCTTAAATCCTTTAGTATTTTTTCCACCAATTCTGAACTGACCTTTCTGCCAGCCAGGATGATTATCCATAATCATATTGATTTTAGTTGATAACTTTTTATCATTTGAATTTCTCATAAAGAGGTTATACATCATCTCACGAGTTGAGACTTTTTCCAGTTTTTTAGAACCAGCTTCAAACTCACTACTATTATCAAAATACTTACTTGTATACTGATGTTGTTGTTGAATAGACCAACTTGACCAATTATCAGGAATAGGCATTTCCAGATACTCAAGCACTTGCAATTCAACTTCATCACGATACATGAACGTCTCACGATAAAGCTCTAATTCTTCTTCAATTTCTTTATCAAACATCAAATCAGCACCAGCGCGATAGATTGTGACGGCCTCGCCCCAAATTTGTTCGATTGTTTCAGGTTCAATTTCCATAGGGTGCTTTTTCTGATTTTCGATATTTGCGAGCACAGGCAAGAATCGACGTTCACCTGTTTTATCTTTTAAGTATTCCTTTTGATTTGTCGTGCGTGCTAAAACAAAGTTTTTAGCAAATTCTTCAGTACGCTTCATGTAAGGTTTACGAAAACGTAAGCTAGTTTTTGAGATAAAGGCTTTTGTTTCAGTGAAACTCATTCGGTTACTAGCAACCATTTCATCATCATTTACAATCAAAGACTTCAGCATGATGTCATAATTATCTTTGTTTGCAAAATCCGTAACTGAATCGGTATACCAAGCACCACCCAGCTTTTGAAGGAGTGAGGTTTTCCCAACACCTTGACCACCGACCAAATCCAAAACGTAGTCAAATTTAACAAATGGATCATACACTTTAGCAACTGCACCAACTAACCACATCTCAGCAATTTTTGAAATTAAAGGGTTATCATCAGCACCGAGATAGACTTGAAGCATACGGTCAATTCGTTTGCGACCGTCCCAATTTTCTGCTGCACGTTCCATGTATGCGATAACTGGATTGTACGACCTTTCAGAGAAGAAGGTTTCCATGCCATCCAGCATCGCTTGGTTTGAATAAGCAACTCCTAAGACACTTTCAAAATAAACTTTTACAACTGAGTCAAAGTTAGAAGGCAATTCCCCTTTTTTAAAGAAGGTGTTTCCTATTTTGATATCCTTTAGCAGCTCATGTTCTTGTGAGAAATCATTATGCTTGAGATAGAGACTTAACTGGTCATCAGCTTTAAACGATGCCAGTACATTCATTGGACTGTTGGCCTTGATTGCACCTTTATCATTTAAAATCATCTTATCTTGTGAATTTATACTTACTACATCACCAATCGTTCTCACCTCCTATCTTTCTTTATCATACTTTCAACAGTACGCATCATTTCCTTTTCAGGCAAAGGATTTTGACTATTTGCGTTTGCTAGTCTTGCTAATTGAACTACTACTTCATCATCTACTGCTCGATATAACAGACCTCCGACAAAACTTGCTAGTTTATCATTTCGCCCACCTTCACCACCAAAACCAAGAGCAATGGTTTCAAAAAGGTCGGTTGTTTGTGTGCGATCTCGTGTGTAAGACCGTCTAGCTAAATCTCTTAAACCGTCCGTTCCGTCATATCGATAACCGTGTGTCTTACCGTATGTTTTTTTGATGGCTCTGATTAAATCTCTGGAAGGTGTTACGATTGTTCCACCTTCCTTTGATTTTTCTAAATCCCACTCATACTGCCCTTTGTCAGTGGCAGATGGTGCGACCAACACATAGTTATTTTCGTGAGCTTTGATATCTACACCTGGTAAGAAACCAATCATCTGTGTGATAGGTTCATCCTCTCTTTTGAAGTAGAATAGATGTTTCCCACCACTTGCTGTTTTAGCTTGTAGAGTTGGTTCGATTAGTTTTAAGTATTCCCATTTTTTCAATGACTCAAAACCGTTTGACTTACCGTGTTTGTCGATATCAATGACAAAGAAGTTAGTTGTTTTTAAAGCGATATTGGCATTAGGAAAGCCATCCCAAAAGGTTTCAATTTCACTTGCAGTCATGGCAGGTTTATCAGCAAACTCAATCAATGGCATTTTGTTTTTTGGATTGATTGGAATGACTGAAAAGCCTAATTTTTGATACTGCAAGGCATAGTCTTTCATAGATGGCATATCTTAACTCCTTAATTGTTAGAATGGCAAGTCATCGTCTGAAATATCTGCTGCTGCCATTGTTTGCATTGTGTCTTCTTCAAGGTCATAGTTACGGTAAACTTTACCTTTACTTTCTGTTTCAGTGATCACTAGGTTGTAGTATGAACCAACTGCTTTACGTTGTAGCGCTTCTTCCAAAGCTTTACCGTCTTCTTCGTCGCCTTGCATATTGTCACCAGCAAGAACTAAAGCCTTAATAAAGAATTTCATCGTACGTTGGACTGCCCAGTCTAATTTCTTACCGTTCCATTCGGTCAATGTTCCAAACGAAACATATTCAGAGCGACCGTCATAGTCACCACCACGGACTTCAAATTGATAAGCTAAACTCTCCCAACCACTTTCTGCGATGTTGAAACTAGCTTTTTTCAAGATAACTGGATAAGTTCCAGCAGGGATTGGTGCAGGTCCATTTGCACTATCTTTACGTGGGTCAAAGCCTTCTTTTTTGATTGATTTTGCGATATCTAATAAACTCATTTTGTTTCTCCTTTAATTCTTAAAATAGTTCTTTAACTGCTGCATCTTCTTTTTTCTCTACTGCTGCAGTCGGTTTAGTGTTTGTTGTTTCAGTTGTTTCAACCTTTTTAGGTTTAGCAGGGGTAAGAGCACCTCGTACAGTACTTAAAATCTTCAAGATTTTCTTATCATCAACCTGGTCAGCGTAGTAAGACTTACGCTTACGGTCAACTTCACGGTTATAGTTACTTCCAATTTTTTCAGTATGGATCATTAAGTCAGAATTTCCGTTAATAAGGTTCACATACTTATCTTTTAAGCTTGGTTTGTCTTTCGTTGCATTACCGTTATCGTCATATTCAGAGATTTGTCGACTGATATAGATAACATTCATTGGTAAGGCTTTAAGGTCAATCACCAACTCTGTAATTGCTTGATTGAAGAAATCATAACCTTTACCGTATGGAATTTCTGACAAGGATTTTAAACGAGGTTTCCCAGCTGGTGTTAATTCATCACAAACTGCAATCTTAATCATTTCAATGACATCATCGATTACATCGACTACGACTGTTTCATAAGAATGTTTTTGTGTTTGAAGTGCTAATAGGATTTCACCCAACTGTTTGATAACTGAATTGGTAATTCGTCCAGTGGTGTCTTTTTCATTCAATAGCTGAATACTTGGTACGCTGTTAGCTTCTGCATTTCCGTCCGTATTTAATACAATAGGGTTTGGAAATTCATTTGCTAGATAAGACTTACCACTCATAGTTTCACCATAGATGAAATAGTTGCGAGGGGTGTCTTTTGGAATTTGTGGTTTATTTTCTGGTAATTTAAACAAGATTTATGCTCCTTTATAATAAAATTCAATTACATTTACATCATGCTGCTGTCGACTTCCTGTTATGCGCCAAAGCAACTGTCGGTAATCATCGTATTCTCCAGAACCTTCTTCAACTGGATCTAGTACGACAATGGTTTGGTATTTGTGTTGTAGTCCGTCAACACCTACTCCTAAAACTTGACTGGTAGCAACCACTATTTGATTATCCAGACCGTCTTTGTTGTCTCCAGTCCAGATACCAATGTTTGGATGTCTTTCACGGATAACATTTACAATCTGTTTAGACTTACTGACAATCAACATATTGTGTGGTGCTCGTTCAATTAGTCCATCAAGTTCTAGTAATAATGGTGTGTCTTTGTTGACTGGTTTCAACTTTGGAAAATCAACATCTACACCAGTTTGGTTGAGGTAGCGCTCGAAGGTGTTTCTCCCAAAAGATTGTTTAGCCATGGCAGTCTTACCATTTACTGTGACTAGGTTTAACTTCCTAAACTCAGCAAGTTTTTCTGGATTGCCAGGAGCAACTCTCTTTTGATAGAATTTGATTTCAAAACCGTTATTTTCGACTGCATTTTCGATTTCTTCGATTTCTTCCCACCTAAAGAAGTTTGGTAGGTTTGAGACATAACTTTCATAATCTCTAAAATCTTCCCACTTCTCTTTTGAATAACTGAATGGATCATAGACCATTTTTCCGTGAGCTTTTTGCCAGTCAAATTTATTGTTAGGTGTTGCCCAACCAAAAACGATTTTTTCTAGTGGGTAGAAGTTTTGACCTTTTTTTCTGATTGGTGTTGCTGAAAGACCTATCGTGTATTTACGCTTTATTTTGCGATATAAGGCCACTTGCTTATCGCTCGACATATTCTGCCACTCATCCACAATCAGCACGTCACAGGCTAATTTATGTCCCTTTTTGACTTGGTTTTGAAGATATCTATCTGTTCGAATGATAATTTCAACATCTTCATCAAAATTCATAAACTTGACCGCTTCAATCCAACCATTCAAGATTGCCAGTCGGTTGTTAGTGATGATGATTTTTTTAGCTTTCTTGTGTTTTGCGATAGCGAGCGCACAGATAGTTTTTCCGCGCCCCCCAAGAGCCTCTAAAAAGATTCCATTTGATAAGCGGTTACTTCTTTTGACTGCTTCAGCTTGCCACTTCCTAAGAGTTATTGTGATACTCACTCACCACCTTCCCGATATCTTGGATAACTTCTTCAATATTATTTCTCATGGCCCAGAATAGTCCAAGTCTTGCTGCTGCTCGTATGTCTTGGTGGTGACTTTTTTCAAACTTCCATAGACCTAAGATTTTTAAAAGGTCGTCTGGAATGTCTGACTTGTACCCACCGTTATACTGAAGAATGGCATCTGGATAGCACAACTGGATATAAGCAATAGTTTCTAACACACTATTATCTTTTGACCTGTCATTATCTCTGGATCTAAATTCTTCGACAACTACTACATCAAAATCAAGTGTGTCTCCAATATCATGAAACCATTTAGCGAATCCCTTCATGCCATATTCTGCTACCCAACTTCCAACTAACCTTGCATTGTCTAATATGACAATCCCTGTTGTTGAAGTTTCAATCTTATTGGATGCTGGGTCGATTGCTAGAATTTTCATATCTTCTTACCTAATACTTAAATTCTTTCTTTCTACTAGACTTGCACCGACAATTTCAAGACCATTTTTCAAATCTTCTTTAAGTCGTTTTTTATCAGGCTTCCACGTTGCTACCTTGTAGCTTTCTGGTAAGACTGTTTCATCCACTTCGACTGCTTGTGACTTACGGAATGACACTTTAAACAGTGGAGTGTCTACACGTTCATGCCCTGTAAGAGCCATGCTTGTAGAAAGTGTTTCTTTCAAGTGATCTTTCTTCTTTTCATCAGCCTTGTTTAATTCAGTCAAGCGCTTGATTTCATTTTTTCGTGCTTCAATATCTGATTCAAGATTTTTCATAACCTTGATATAGTTTTCAACTTTTTCTTCATAGTCAGTTTGCCAGTCGATACTATCAAGCGTATCTAGTTTGGTTTCTTCGTCCAATTCCAAGTTATAGATATCAAGGAACTGTCCTGTTAGTTCATAAAGTGTTGCCATGTTTATTTTTCCTCTTCTTTTTCATCTGAATAGATTTCTGCCAATTGTTTAATAATGTCTAGGTTTTTCGTGATTGCTTTGATTTTCTCAATTTTGTAACGCTCATAGTCTGCCAAATCACGTTTGAATGAAATCTCAATCATCTTTAGTTTTTCTTCTAATTCATCATTCAAATATCCTTTAAACTCTTCGTAAAAATCTCCGTCATCATCAACTTTCTTCTCTGTAAGTGTATTGCGTTTACGAATATCATTTATGACATCTAGTGTCTCAAAACGAGGTTCAGATACCCATCTATCTTGATTTTCAAGTGTAATTAAAATTGTTTTAGCTAACATTTTTGTTGTGTTTTCCATTTTTATTTCTCCTATTAATCGTATTCTTTGCCTTTAAATTCATTTTTCAAGTCAACGCTGCCACACTTTGGACATTCAATAATTGGGTAATTATCGACATATTCGAATGTATTCCCACAATCACGACATCCACATTTCCAGATATATAGGCTCATATAATCACCCCTTTGGATATGGTAGCGCGAGCAAGTCTTCACGTAGACCAACTGGTTTTTCTGTATCGTAAGTAAATTTACGGTCACAGTTGCGAATGTTCATGCGTGCGATATTATTGAATTGATTTCTACCTTCCTGGTAGACTTCAATAATCATCTTGTCATGTTCTTCCTGCTTACGCTTCTTATCTTTTGCCTTTTGCTCATTGTTTGCAATCAAGACCAAGATAGCGAATAAGCAGACCACTGATGCCAGGATGCCTAAAATCTGACTTAAAATGTTTGGTTCTGTCATGTTAATTTTCCTTTTCTAATTGTGAAATCATATTTAAAAGTTTTTCTAATTCTTCTTTACCGCTAATATAACCGACTACATTATCTGTAATTTTTGTGTCGTAAGTAAGATTCCATTCTCCAGTTTCGTTGTCATGTTTTAACACAGCTAACTCTAAATCGTATGAATAAAGATTGTGAATAACACTTGCGCCATATCCATTTTTGAAGAGGTATTCGTGTCTTGGATATTTATCACATTGTTTTGTTTCTCTAAAACTTTCGCATTCAATGTCAATTTTTGGTATAAAGTATTTCATTCTCTACACCTCTAATAATTTCTCAAGGTCAGCTATACGCTGATAAAGTATTTTGTTTTCTTCTTGTTTTTCAATCAATTCACGGTTCAAGTCTAATGCGACTAGCTTCCAGTCTGCATTTCTTTCTTGACCGAAAAAGTAATTTGTAAGTTTATCTAATAGCTTCATGTTAAAACTCCTAATTGTTTTTCTTTTTTAAGATTTTCTAGCATTTCTGCCAGAGTTTCTTTTTTAGTGCGATAACGATTTCTGCTTTTCCATTTAACGAATAATCGAAAACCTTCATAATTGATAAACACTAGCTTGTGTGTTGGATTGTCGATGAATTGTTTAAATTCTGGATGATCTCGCATTTCTTTCGCCCATGTTTTGAGAGTCGCAACTGTCAACCCCTCCCACATTTGACAAAGATGCTCATAATCGCCATGTGTGGCCTTTTCATTTATCCCCACTGGCTTATAAGTAATTTCTGCCTTAGGCATAGATTTATTTTCCTTTCTGTGATATAATTCAGTTAGTTATTTTAGTAAGCGCCTGACTTTGTTAGGTGCTTTTTGTTTACTCATATACTATTACTGTATAGACTATCTTGCTTGTTCTATCACTAGAATGTATGGTTGACTTCTCGACTGTTATATCTGATGTATCATTGACCATTTTGAAGAACAAATGCAACAAACATTCTCGTAAAATTTTTAGTTTTAAGGGAACGGATAGAAATTCTTTGATTTCAAGTTCAATCTGATTAAGGTTTATATCGTTCATAGTATTCCTTTCTAAATTTGATATAATTAAAATAAAAACGACTGGAGGAGATTAATGAAATCTTCATTTTTTCACTATCTAAAGGAAATCGTCTTATATGGTGTCCTAGTTCCGATTTCGACAGTTATCGTAGGATTTCACCTTTTTACTACCTTTTATCCTATTTCTGATTCACTGTTAACAGATTTCTTGAAAGCTTTTACAGAACAAAGAATCCTTGCTATTGTATTCGTTGTTATTCTTTGCTTTATATTTTTCGGTTCAATTTATTTCTGTATTTCATGTGGACGAAATAGAAAATTGATACCTGATAAAGTTTATACACAAATCACAACTTACATTTCATCTGTAGGTTTAGCGACTACAGTGATAGCTGTCGCTACCTTGACTCTCACAGAATTACAGTTTTCAATCCTTACTGGTTGGATTGCTTTTATCGCTTTGTTGTTGCCACTTCTGAAGTTTAAAATCCAATACAGCGCCTATCAGAGTAGCGACAATGTAGCACAGAAAACTACCGAAAACAAAGCCAATTAAGAAAGTCTCTACCATTCTCCTCTCCCCCTTTCATTTGGTCTTGGCATATATCTCCCTCCTTTCTTTTGTCGCACTTATGCGACTATTTCGCTAAAAAAAATGGACATAGCTTCATCTTTTGATAGATTGAGAGCTGATACAATCAGGTTCACTTCTTTAATTGAGAAGTTGCCATTTTGTTTCATCTTACGGTAAAACGTGCTTTTATCAATACCTATGGTTGTTGCAAGTTCTTCTTGTGTGGTATTTCGTTCAACAATTTTACCTTTTAACTTAGATACATTTACCATATATTCTCCTTTCTTTTGTCGCACTTATGCGACTTATTGAATTAAGTATAACACCTTAAAAAGCAAATGTCAACAAAAAAATCGCATTTTTGAAACTTTTTTTATTGCATTTTTGGCACTAAAGGTGTAAAATTGAAGTGTAATATATAGGAGGAAAAAATCATGAACGTTGGAGAAAAAATAAAATTAAGGAGAAAAGAATTAAAAATCTCTGCTGATGATTTAGCTGATTATGTAGGTGTATCACGATCTACTATTTTTCGTTATGAAAAAGGCGATATAGAAAAAGTAGGCCCTGAAGTTTTAAAAAAGATTGCTGATAAGTTACGCATTTCTCCCGCTGAACTTATGGGTTGGAGTGATGAAACTTCAGTAGAACCAAAAATATATACAGATTTAGACTTACGCAAAATGGCTGAAAATGCTAAAACATTTGATGGTAAACCGTTAAATGAAGATGATATTGAAGCCATTCAAAACATCATAGAAATATATCTTAATAAAAAATGAGCATTGAAGACATTTGCAAAAAATACGGTGTCAAGATAGAATATTTTGACAAGAACCTATGGAATAGGAATGGCATCTATATAGATGAGATTAAAGTTGTATTTGTAAGTAAAGACCTAGCACCCGAAAAACAAAAACAAGTCATATTGCATGAGTTAGGACATATCGACCATACTGAAAAAGAATACCAAAATGCGCTCATAAGGTGTGAAAATGAAGCCAACAGAAATATGATACATCATCTATTGGTGGATGCTTTAGGAGAAATAGACGACCCAAAAGAATTTGATTATCTCAAATTCATGGAATTCTATAACTTAAAAACCATTGCTGACGAAGTAATGGTTATGGAAGAATATAAAGCGTTATTAAATTAAAGGAGTAAAAACCTATGGGATTTTTAAACAATATTAAACAAGAGGCATCTTTTTCAACTGCTTCTGGAGTTAACGGACTACACTACGTCGTTCTTCAAGTAACTTTAAAAGAAAAGTTATTTGGAACTGGTTCTGGTAACTTAACAGAATTGGAAAATGTTATCAATAATCAAGTAGCAAAAGGCTATCGACTACATACTATCACTACTGCTAATGGTGGAAGTAAAGGCCTTGGTGGTGGAGACCGTATCCAAGCTACAATGGTTTTTGAAAAAATCATCTAATTAAAAAATCCCCACACCGCCTGCAAGCTAAAGTGTGAGGATGTACTGTATAGGAAATAACCATTCAAAAGGTCATTTTCTTATACCCATTTTAACAAAATAAAGGGGAAAAATCAATGTGGATGGAAGAACTTTCCAACGGAAAATATAAATTTTTCGAGCGATATAAAGACCCATATACCGAAAAATGGAAAAGAGTTTCTGTAACTCTTAGCTCTGGTACATCAAGAGCAAAAAAAGAAGCTCAAAAATTACTAGATGAACGCATAGAAGAAATTTTACAAAATTTACAATCAACAGATGTGGCTTATCAACATGTTTTAGATGAATGGTGGACATTTTACCAGAAAGAAATCAAAGGTAGTTCTATCAGCTCTCTTACTAGCAGCGTGAATGATTTTAAAGAAGCATTTGATACAGAAATTAAAATTAAGAATATAGACACTAAATATATCCAGCGTTTTTTGAATGATTTAGATATTTCTCGTTCAAAACTAGAACGCTATAAAATGATTTTAAATCTATCGTTTGACTATGCAGTTAGTCTTGAATATATCAAAGACAACCCTGCAAGACGAGCAAAACTTCCAAAACAAATAAAAACAATCGAAGAATTAGAAAAGACAGAAAAGAAATTTTTGGAAGAGGATGAACTAAAAAGATTATTAGAAGAATTACATAGGACAAAGAACACATACAGACTAGGATTGCTTGCTGAATTTATGTCATACAATGGTTGTCGAATTGGTGAAGCTATTGCTATTAAACTAGAAAATATTGATTTTGATAGCAAGACAGTAAAAATCCATGGGACTCTAGATAAAACAGTAGGGTATTCAAAAGGATTTAAAACAACTACAAAAACTGCTGCAAGCTTCAGAACTGTCTCTTTATCAAAGAGAGAAATTGAAATTTTAAAAGAATTTATCTCAATAAATGAACTTTCTAAAAACACTCGAAAAACATTTAATGACCTTGGATTTATCTTTGTTACCAAAAATGGCATACCAATCCAAAATAATTCTTTCAACTTAGCAATCCAGAAAGCAAATAAACGTTTAAAAAAACCAATAGATAAACATCTTACCTCGCATATCTTCAGACATACTCTTGTTAGTAGATTGGCAGAAAACAATGTACCCTTAAAAGCAATTATGGCAAGAGTTGGTCATTCTGATTCTCGAACGACTAATAAAATCTATACACACGTTACTAAAAAGATGGATGATAATATCCTGGACTTGCTTGATTCTTTATAATTTGCCCCTTATTTGCCCCTTATTAAACAAAAAAAGCCTGTCACACAAGCTCAAATGCTTGATATGACGGGCTTTTTATAAAATCATTATTTAACTGCTTCTTTAAGAGC
>NZ_JUUZ01000008.1 GCF_001074155.1 Streptococcus pseudopneumoniae | reverse complement strand
AGGTGGTTAGAGCGCACGCCTGATAAGCGTGAGGTCGGTGGTTCGAGTCCACTCGTGCCCATTAATAGGAGAATTACTCAAGAGGCTGAAGAGGACGGTTTGCTAAATCGTTAGGTCGGGTAACTGGCGCAAGGGTTCGAATCCCTTATTCTCCGTAATTAAAGAGCTTTATAGCTCTTTTTTTATTGCCTTAGTCTTATATTATTCTTTTTATAACTCTTAAACATTTGATATAATGTAAGTGAAGTCACTACAATAATTAAATAACTATAAAGGAGTTTGTTATGGAAGAAAAGGGTATTTTAGGAGTCTTGCTAGTTCTATTTATGAGTTTTTTTATGTTTGGCTGTAGTAATCATAGCTCCGAAAATTCTAATCAAGGGCTTAGTTTATCAACAACTGTTAGTCAATCAAATACTAATGAACAAACTTCCGTAGAGTCTAAGAAAAATTTTAAAGAATTCTACAAGCCAGTTTTTGATAATTACCAAAAAATACTTTCTACACCGAAGGATGTAAATGCAATCTCTGGTCTCTATAAGAGTTTACAAGGCACTGAACGCCCTATCAATAGTTGGTCTCTTGAAAATGCGGTTTTTCAATCAGATAAGATGCGTTATGCCTATACGGATCTTAATCAAGATGGTGTAGAGGAATTATTAATAGGCGTCGAGCAATCTAATGGTGATTATTTTATTTCGGGTCTTTATTATCTTGTAAATGAGAAACCAATACTTTTAGCAGAAGGTTTTGTAGCCGGCCATGGTGGTGCTAGAAATTCTATGAATATCTATAAGGGTGGTGATGTCCTGGAATTAAGTTGGTCTTCTGGAACAGGAGAAGGTAGAGGAGTACTCTATCATCTGAATTTAAACCAGCAAGTTGCAAGTAAACTACAAGAACAGGATATTCGAGTTCCTGGGAATAAAAGTTTGCACTCTGTCTTTGGTAAGACAGAAGCCGAATTAATGAACTTCAAGCAACTAGATTGGCAGAAATTTGAAAGCTCTACTAGCACGACCATTTCGGGAGAAAAGCAAAAAGCACCATGGAATCCCAACAAATCTGCCAAACTAGAAGCTTTTATAAAGGGCTGGGGAGAACGACTAGGACAACCCAATTACCAAAAGGGAATCGCAGGAGGAGATGTGGGGGCTGACCACCTCTATACACTTAGGGATGATGGACCGAGTGAGAAAATGAATGCTGAGTATACGGATACAGGTCTAGGAAATGCCCAGTACCGAATTGTAGAGCGTTATAGTAATTGGGATAAATACCCAGATGTTCATAGTTACTTTTTTGCGATAACTAACACAGGAGAAACGATTGTATTTCATTCACCAACGACAAATGGTGGAATCATGTACTTAAAACCGACAGAAAATACAGAAATCCAAGCGGAGTTTAAACGTTTGGTGGAAGAAGAATAATCAATCATAATGGAGAGTTTGGCCTTAGCCAAACTTTTTTTTTATATATGATTTCAAATCAAAATTGTTGACAGATGTAATTTCTAGTATTACAATGTTATAATAATGATTACACTCTTATAAAAAGTGAGATAAGGATCTTAGCTTTTAAGGAGATGGTGAGGAAGAATATGATTGAATATATAAATGTAGTCCTGCGCTACACGGATAAGGACATTTTAAAAGATGTCAATCTCCGCATTGAAAATGGAGAATTCATGGTGCTAGTGGGTCCTTCAGGATCTGGAAAGACCACTATGATCAAGATGATTAACCGTCTTTTGGAGCCGACAGATGGCAATATTTATATGGATGGGAAACGCATCAAGGACTATGATGAACGGGAGTTACGTCTCAGTACCGGCTATGTCCTTCAGGCCATTGCCCTTTTTCCAAATTTAACAGTTGCTGAAAATATAGCATTGATTCCTGAAATGAAGGGCTGGAGCAAGGAACAAATCGCCTCTAAAACAGAAGAACTCTTGGACAAGGTGGGTCTGCCTGCTGCAGAGTATGCAAAGCGCATGCCTAGTGAGTTATCTGGTGGGGAGCAACAGCGGATTGGGATTGTGCGGGCCATCATTGGGGAACCAAAAATCTTGCTGATGGATGAGCCCTTCTCTGCTCTCGATGCTATCTCCCGCAAGCAGTTGCAAGCTCTCACCAAAGACTTGCACAAGGAGTTCGGTATGACGACCATTTTCGTTACTCATGATACGGATGAGGCCCTAAAATTAGGGGATCGAATTGCTGTTTTACAGGATGGGGAGATTTGCCAGGTTGCAGAACCTAAAACAATTCTACAAGCACCTGCGACAGACTTTGTAGCAAACTTGTTTGGAGGTGATCTTCATGTCTAATTTCATTTCAACCTTTCAGGAGCGATTTAGTGAATGGGTAACAGCTCTGGGACAACACCTGCAATTATCTCTTTTGACCTTATTGGTCGCTATTTTTCTGACCATCCCACTTGCGGTTTATCTAAATGGTCACAAAAAAGCAGCGACCTGGGTGCTACAAGTTGCAGGTATCTTCCAGACCATTCCTTCAATGGCCTTGTTGGGGCTCTTTATTCCTTTCATGGGGATTGGAACCTTACCAGCACTCACAGCCCTTGTCATTTACGCTATTTTCCCGATTTTAGAAAATACAATCACAGCCCTGAATGGCATTGATCCTAGTCTTGAGGAGGCAGGGATTTCTTTTGGTATGACCAAGTGGGAGCGACTCAAGAAGTTTGAAATTCCACTTGCCATGCCTGTCATTGTATCGGGGGTTCGAACAGCGACCGTTATGATTATTGGCACAGCGACTCTAGCAGCTCTTGTGGGAGCTGGTGGATTGGGCTCCTTTATCCTTTTGGGAATTGATCGTCGGAATGCGAGTCTCATTTTAATCGGCGCAATCTCATCAGCCATTTTGGCCATTCTCTTTAATGTCATTCTCAAATGGTTGGAAAAGGCAAAGTTACGTACGATTGTTTCGACCTTTGCTGTCATGGTCCTTGGTTTGGGAGTTAGTTATGTTCCAAGCATGATTCCACATAATGAGAAAGACAATCTCGTCATTGCTGGGAAGTTAGGACCTGAACCTGAGATTCTCATGAATATGTATAAACTTCTCATCGAGGAAAATACGGATATGACGGTGACGGTTAAACCCAATTTTGGGAAGACAGACTTTCTTTACCAAGCGCTGAAAAAAGGGGATATTGATATCTATCCAGAATTTTCTGGAACAGTGACAGAGAGTCTCCTCCAATCATCTCCACAAATTGGGCATGACCCAGAAAAGGTTTACGAGGTGGCTCGTGATGGTATTGCCAAACAGGATCAACTAGCCTTTCTTAAACCCATGGCTTATCAAAATACTTATGCTATAGCAGTTCCCAAAAAAATTGCGCAAGAATATGGGCTTAAGACGATTTCAGACTTGAAAAAAGTAGAAGGACAGCTCAAGGCGGGATTCACTCTGGAGTTTAATGACCGTGAGGATGGAAACAAGGGCTTGCAGTCTGTTTATGGATTGAATCTCAATGTGGCAACCATGGAGCCAGCTCTTCGCTACCAAGCCATCCAGTCAGGGGACATTCAAATTACAGATGCTTACTCAACAGATGCTGAAATTGCTCGCTATGATTTAGTGGTTTTGGAGGATGATAAACAACTCTTCCCTCCTTATCAAGGGGCACCGTTGATGAAGGAAGAATTACTGAAAAAACATCCAGAATTGGAAGCAGTACTCAATAAACTAGCTGGTAAGATCACCGAGAGCCAGATGAGTCAGCTCAACTATAAGGTTGGTGTGGAAGGTAAATCAGCTGAAGAAGTGGCGCGGGACTTTCTCCTTCAAGAAGGAATACTTCAGTAATAAAGTTTCAAAGGAGTATTGGATTAGTTAATACTCTTATCAGTAAATAAAAAAAGGATCAGACGGTCCTTTTTTATTGTATCAAGGTTAACAAGATGGTAAGCACCAGTGCAATTCCAATTCGAATCAGATGGTGGGCTGGATGGAAGTTTTCTTTTTGTTTGCCATTCCAATAGGCTCCGTAGCAAATTAATCCACAGCCAATCAGCCAAAGAGATAGTGCGATAATCGGCAAAAAGAAGTAGAGGAAGATAGATAAGGTCGCAAAGCTACTTCCGATAAGGAGAAATGTATTTCCTAGAGTGTGATTCCCTTTTTTAACTTCAGACAGAGAAGCCAATAAGTGAAGAAGAACAAAAGCAAGGGCAAAGAAGGCCGTAAAAAAGCCGAGAAGAATGGGGAAGAACATAGGGTTTCCTTTCTAAGATATGATTGCCTGAGTACTATTTTTTATGACTGATTTTATGAAGAATCATAAATGATACTACAAGATTTAAAATAATAACCAATAAGGTAAAAAGAGAGTAACCATAAAGTTTAATTGGAAATTCATTTTTGAGATTGCAAAGAGCAAACAAACTCGTTAAAATGCCCGTCAACAATCCGGGAACATATTTTCGAATAACGACTGTCTGAATCAGATGTCCTAAGACATGGTAGATATAAGCGATTATGATGCTTGCGTAAATGCTATAGTTGTTAAACTGGTAACTAAGATATAGCGACGTCATTAGGATCAGAAATTGCTCTAAGACAATGGCATTGAAAGCAAAAGGAGTGTAATAAGATAGGATTCGATTGTTTGGATACTGGATTGATATTTTTTTGACAAAGGATGGCATCCAAACGATTTCTTCCAGTTCGTGAAGCATGAAGAGTGATGGAAATAGAAAGTAAAATTGCACGCTGGTCATTGAAAATACTCCCTTCTAGTTCGAGCCCACTTTTAAAATCTCCAAATAAAATTGGATCACTTCTTGTTCCGTGTAGGACTTGCCTTTTTTCAACCACCAGCTGAGGGTTTCGATGAAATGGCTGACGACCAAGTGTTTGAGGTAAGAGTGAGGGAGAGTTGGATGGGACTTGATGAGTTCGTCGGCTACCATTGGGTAGACATCGTGTTCTAGTTCTTTTCGCAGTTGCCGGATAAAATAATCGTTTTTAGAGAGCAAGAGACTGGTCACATGGTCTTGATTTTTCTTGAAATGCTGAAAGATATGAGCCAGATAGTCTTGTGGTGAGAGGTGTTCAGCACGCTCAAAGAGATGGTGAAAGAGCTTTTGACAGAGTTCATCTAGCAATAATTCCTTACTCTCGTAATGGCTGTAAAAAGTTGAGCGCCCTACATCAGCAAGGTTTATGATTTCCTGAACGGTGATGGCCTCGTAGTCTTTTTGGTTGAGTAAGTGCAAGAAAGCCTGATAGATAGCTTTTCGAGTCTTGCTAATGCGACGATCTTGACTAGTCATATGAACACTTTGAACAAACTGTTCAGTAACTTACAAAGTAAACAGTTTGCTCCTATCCTTTCTGTAATGAATGTTAGATAATGATAATGAACAGGATGTTCATGAATCTATTATATCAGAGGAAACAGGATTATGAAGACAAAACATGCAGTTTGGTTAGCTTTTTTCTTGAATTTGAGTTATGCTATTGTCGAGTTTATCGCTGGAGGGTTATTTGGTTCCAGTGCAGTTCTTGCTGATTCCGTTCATGACATGGGAGATGCAATCGCAATTGGGGTATCAGCCTTTCTTGAAACAATCTCTAATCGTGAAGAAGATAGTCATTACACCTTGGGTTACAAACGATTTAGCCTTTTGGGGGCCATGGTAACGGCTGTGATTCTGATGACAGGATCTGTTCTGGTAATCTTGGGAAATATAACGAAACTCTTTCATCCACAAGCGGTCAATGATGAAGGAATCCTCTGGTTAGGAATCATTGCTATCAGCGTTAATGTAATAGCAAGTCTAGTAGTTCGTAAGGGAAAAACCAAGAATGAGTCTATTTTGAGCCTTCATTTTCTAGAAGATACTCTGGGGTGGGTGGCTGTTATCCTGATGGCCATTGTTCTGCGATTTACCGACTGGTATATTCTGGATCCGCTCTTATCTCTTGTCATCTCTATCTTTATTCTGTCAAAAGCTATTCCACGTTTTTGGTCCACGCTTAAGATTTTCTTAGATGCTGTACCGGAAGGAGTAGATATCAAGCAAGTAAAAAGCGACTTGGAGCAGTTGGACCATGTTGCTAGCCTTAATCAGCTCAATCTCTGGACCATGGATGGTTTGGAGAAAAATGCCATTGTCCATGTTTGTCTAAAAGAAATTGAACAGATGGAGCTTTGCAAGGAATCGATTCGAAGCAAACTCAAAGATTGTGGTTTTCAAAATATCACCATTGAGATTGACGCAGACCTAGCAAGTCATCAAACTCATAAGCGAAATATGGAAGAGCTAGAAGCAGTCCAAAACCATGGACATGAACATCATCATTGATGAGGCGTAGTATAAGAGAGCGAAAGCTTCATAAAAAGTGTATACTTGAAGTAAGTTAGATACAGAGAGGTAAATGTTTATGAAATCAGCAGTCTATAAAAAAGCAGGTCAGGTTGGTATTGAAGAGGTTAAACGTCCAAGCATTCAAGAAGCGGATGATGTGATTATCCGTGTGGTTCGTGCTTGCGTATGTGGTTCAGACCTATGGAGTTACCGAAATCCAGATATTAAAGCGGGTCACAAAAATAGTGGACACGAAGCAATTGGAATCGTTGAAGAAACTGGAGAGGCCATTACAACAGTCAAGCCCGGTGATTTTGTGATTGTACCATTTACTCATGGCTGTGGGGAATGTGACGCCTGTCGTGCTGGCTATGATGGGACTTGTGATCGCCATATTGGAACTAACTGGTCAGGTGGTGTTCAGGCTGAGTATATCCGTTTCCACCATGCCAACTGGGCGCTGATTAAAATCCCTGGACAACCTTCTGATTATACAGAAGGTATGCTAAAGTCCCTCTTGACTCTTGCTGATGTCATGCCGACAGGATATCATGCGGCGCGTGTTGCAAATGTTCAAAAAGGGGATAAGGTTGTGGTCATTGGCGATGGGGCTGTTGGTCAATGTGCTGTTATTGCAGCTAAGATGCGTGGTGCGTCGCAAATTATCCTTATGAGTCGTCACGAAGATCGACAACAAATGGCCTTGGAGTCAGGAGCGACAGCTGTTGTGGCCGAACGTGGTGAAGAAGGCATTGCCAAGGTGCGTGAAATCCTCGGAGGAGGAGCAGATGCAGCACTTGAGTGTGTTGGTACTGAGGCGGCTGTTGAACAGGCTCTGGGTGTCCTTCATAATGGCGGTCGTATGGGAATTGTTGGTGTGCCTCACTATAATAACCGTGCCCTTGGTTCGACCTTTGCTCAGAATATTTCTGTTGCGGGTGGAGCAGCTTCTGCAACAACATACGATAAGCAATTCTTGCTCAAAGCTGTTCTTGATGGTGATATCAATCCAGGTCGCGTCTTTACTTCAAGCTATAAACTAAAAGATATCGACCAAGCTTATAAGGCTATGGATGAACGCAAGACTATCAAGTCTATGATTGTGATGGATTAATACTCTTCGAAAATCTCTTCAAACCACGTCAGCTCTATCTGCAACCTCAAAACAGTGTTTTGAGCTGACTTTGTCAGTCTTATCCACAACCTCAAAGCAGTGCTTTGAGCAACCTGCGGCTAGCTTCCTAGTTTGCTCTTTGATTTTCATTGAGTATAAAAAGAAAATCCTAATAGAGAACTGAAAAGCTCTTATTAGGATTTTTTTATGTTCAAGTGTTGTACTTAATGCAAGGTGCTTTCTCTTAACGTTAGTTTGGTTCCAAGCATAGTGAGGCTTGGAATTTTACGCCCATGAAGAACTTCTCTGTTAAGAATATCCATTCCTGTACGTCCCATTTCTTCGGTGTAGACTGAGATACTGGAAAGGGGTGGGAACACTTGCTTGGTTAGAATAGTATCATTAAAGGAAATAATGCTGACGCGCTCTGGTATGCTGATGCTGGCTTCTTGAAGGGCGCGAAGGGCACCGATTGCCAAACTATCACTAGCTGCAAAAAAGGCTTGTGGAAGTTTATCTCCTAATTTTTCGATAGCCTCTTTCATCAAGTCATATCCAGATTGGGCAGTAAATAGACCTTGGAAAATGAATTTTTCGTTATAAATTCCTTTTTCTTGTGTATAGGATTTAAAGTAACCTAAGCGTTTGTCTGCGATGACTTCTTCTTGGTCAGTAGTCGTTTCAAGACCGGATAAGATACCAATCTTCTTAATCCCGTGGTCTGTAAAGTAATCGACTACCTGTCTAACAGCATTATTAAAATCTGTAATGACACAGGTGTGTCCCAAGGCTATGGTGTCACTATCTAGAAAAACTAGAGGTTTTTGATATTCTTCAAATGATGCAATCTGTGCTTGGCTAAATTTTCCAATACAAAGAATTCCAATGACTTCTTCGCTAAGCGTAAAAGGTTGATCATTGAAATAACGCAAAATTTCGTAATCTAATTCTTGTGCCCTATTTTCGATTCCTAGTCGAATCTGGTAGTAGTAGAGGTCTTCCAACTCACCTTGTTCGCTGACCCACTGGATAATGGCAATCTTTTGTTTAAGTTTGTGACTTTCGCCTGTTTTGAGATGTTTGGTATAACCTAGTTCTTCGGCGACAGTTAAAATACGATGTCGGGTTTCTTCTGTGACAGATAGACTCTGATCGCGATTGAGGACACGGGATACAGTTGCGATTGAAACAGAGGCTAACTGAGCAATATCTTTAAGTGTAGCCATAATTCCCCTCCTTTTTAGGTTATTATATCATATTTTTCTATCTTTTTACTCATAGTTTAGTAAAATATCGGTAAAAATGTTGACCAAAGCAAAACCCTTGGGTACAATAGAAGAAAACGATTACAGGGTAAACTTTTTTACCTAACAAATTGTCAAAGGAGAATTCATATGACACAACATCTTACTGCTGATACACTTCGCAAGGACTTTCTTGCGGTTTTTGGTCAAGAAGCAGATCAAACTTTCTTCTCACCAGGCCGTATCAACTTGATTGGGGAGCATACTGACTATAATGGTGGCCATGTTTTCCCAGCTGCTATTTCGCTAGGAACTTATGGAGCTGCACGTAAGCGTGATGACCAAGTTTTGCGTTTCTACTCCGCAAACTTTGAGGACAAAGGCATTATCGAAGTTCCTCTAGCTGATCTTAAGTTTGAGAAAGAGCACAACTGGACCAACTATCCAAAAGGTGTCCTTCATTTCTTGCAAGAAGCTGGGCATGTGATTGATAAAGGTTTTGATTTCTATGTCTATGGGAATATCCCGAATGGTGCTGGTTTGTCATCTTCAGCTTCTTTGGAGCTTTTGACAGGTGTCGTGTCAGAATACCTCTTTGACCTAAAATTGGATCGTCTAGATTTAGTAAAAATCGGGAAATTGACAGAGAACAACTTTATTGGAGTTAATTCTGGTATCATGGACCAATTTGCTATCGGTATGGGGGCAGACCAACGTGCTATTTACCTTGATACCAATACTTTAGAATATGACTTGGTTCCCCTTGATTTGAAGGACAATGTTGTTGTTATCATGAATACCAACAAACGCCGTGAACTAGCAGATTCTAAGTACAATGAACGTCGTGCTGAATGTGAAAAAGCAGTAGAAGAACTCCAAGTGGCCTTGGACATTCAAACCTTGGGTGAATTGGATGAATGGGCTTTTGATGAATATAGCTACCTGATCAAAGACGAAAATCGCTTGAAACGTGCGCGTCATGCAGTTCTTGAAAACCAACGTACCCTTAAAGCGCAAGCGGCTCTTCAAGCAGGAGATTTAGACAAGTTTGGTCGTTTGATGAATGCTTCTCATGTTTCACTTGAGCACGATTACGAAGTAACTGGCTTGGAATTAGATACCCTTGTTCATACAGCTTGGGCTCAAGAAGGTGTTCTCGGTGCTCGTATGACAGGAGCAGGTTTTGGTGGCTGTGCGATTGCCTTGGTTCAAAAGGATGCTGTTGAGTCCTTTAAAGAAGCTGTAGGCAAGCACTATGAAGAAATCGTTGGTTACGCTCCAAGTTTCTATATCGCTGAAGTGGCAGGTGGAACTCGCATCCTTGAATAGTCAGAAGGAGGTTATTTAGTGACCTTAGTAGAAAAATTTGTGACCAAAGTCATTGCTGAAAGTAGCTTTGAAGAGTTGGATCGAATCTATCTAACCAATCGTGTTTTAGCGCTGGTGGGAGATGGAGTTCTTGAAGTTGAGACTGACCAGGATGATTTGATTGAACTAAAAGATCAGCTTGTCGAGGAAGCCGTTCGATTGGAAACAATTGAAGATAGTCAGACTGCGCGTGAGATTCTCGGTGCTGACCTCATGGACTTGGTAACGCCTTGTCCAAGTCAGGTTAATCGTGACTTTTGGGATACCTATGCCCAGTCATCAGAGCAGGCAATTGCAGATTTCTACCAACTCAGTCAGAAGAATGACTACATCAAACTGAAGGCTATCGCAAAGAATATTGCTTATCGTGTACCATCTGACTACGGTGAACTAGAGATTACCATCAATCTCTCTAAGCCTGAAAAGGATCCAAAAGAGATTGCGGCAGCCAAGTTGGTCAAGTCTAGTAACTATCCTCAATGTCAACTCTGTATGGAAAACGAAGGTTATCATGGTCGTGTCAACCATCCAGCTAGAAGCAATCACCGGATTATACGTTTTGATATTTCTAGGCAGGAGTGGGGCTTCCAGTATTCGCCTTACGCTTACTTTAATGAGCACTGTATTTTCCTAGATAGCAAGCATCGTCCTATGGCTATTAGTCGCCAAAGTTTTGAACGTTTGTTAGCGATTGTGGAGCTATTTCCAGGCTACTTTGCTGGTTCAAATGCTGATTTGCCAATCGTGGGTGGTTCCATCCTGACCCATGATCATTATCAAGGTGGTCGTCATGTTTTCCCAATGGAAGTGGCTCCTATTCAGAAAAACTTTACCTTTGAAGGTTTTGAAGCTGTCAAAGCAGGGATTGTTCAGTGGCCTATGTCTGTGATTCGACTAACTTCAGATTCTAAAGAGGATTTGACAGAACTAGCGGATAAAATCTTGCTGGCTTGGCGTCAGTATTCTGACCCAAGTGTACAGGTCTTGGCAGAAAGTAATGGAACACCACATCATACCATTACACCGATAGCCCGTAAGCGAGATGGGCAGTTCGAATTAGATTTGGTCTTGCGGGATAATCAAACATCTCCAGAGCATCCAGATGGTATCTATCATCCCCACAAGGATGTCCAACATATCAAGAAGGAAAATATCGGCTTGATAGAGGTTATGGGCTTGGCTATCTTGCCACCACGCTTGAAGGAAGAAGTGGAGCAGGTGGCAGCTTACCTAGTCGGAAAGGATGTTTTAGTAGCAGATTATCACCAAGAATGGGCAGATGAGTTGAAAGAATCCCATCCTGGATTGACTGACAAAGACCAAGCTCTTAATATCGTCCAAGAATCTGTAGGAAAAATCTTTGCTCGAGTTTTGGAAGATGCAGGAGTTTACAAGCAAACAGAAGAAGGACAAGCTGCCTTTATGCGCTTTGTGGAGCAGGTTGGTATTTTGCCCGAATAAGTGCTTGTCTCTTGCGTAGAGTCTTGAAAAGTAGTATCATAGTGTCGTTTGAAATATCAGGAGGAACGTATGAAAGATTTTCACTTTGACGCTATATCTGCCTTTGAAAATTACGAAATTGAAAAAATGAGAGACGGTCACGTGGTGGTGACAACAAAAGTAGTGGACTCCTCACTCAACTATTATGGGAATGCCCATGGAGGCTATCTATTTACCCTTTGTGACCAAATCAGTGGTCTTGTGGTGATTTCGCTAGGATTAGACGGGGTGACACTCCAGTCTTCCATCAACTATCTGAAAGCTGGAAATCTAGGGGATGTTCTCACTATCAAAGGAGAATGTGTCCATCAAGGACGGACCACTTGTGTCGTCGATGTTGACATCATCAACCAAGATGGCCGAAATGTCTGCAAGGCAACTTTCACCATGTTTGTCACAGGACAACGGTCAGAAGATAGACAGGTGAGGATATAGGAAACAAAAAAAGAGGCAGATGCCTCTTTTCTTATTTTTTTCCACTGTAGTGCTCGATTATTCTATTCACTAAATCTTAAAAAATAGCCATCTGGGTCTAAAACTGCAAATTCATGAGGGTAGATATATTGTTCGCCAACTCGAAATTCTCTTTTAGTCAAAGGACGATGAATAGGATAGTTGGATTCTAACAATTTCTGATAGAGCCTAGGGACATCCTTGATGCCAAAGGAGATGTTGACTCCACGACCAAATGGGTAGGTCAGTTCAACTAATTCATCCTTTGTTCCCTCCTCTAACATTAGCTGGCAATCTTCAAGCGATAAGAAGAGAAATTTTTCTTCTGGTCGCTCGTATTCGATCGTAAAACCCAGTAAATCACAGTAGAAGGAACGGGACTGTTCTATATTCGATACCATAAACTCGGGAATAACTGCATTGTAGTCCATAATAAAGAAAATCCTTACAATTCAATCTCCAAGACAATCGGTGTATGGTCTTGGCGTGCGCCTGAGTCAATCATGTCTGACTTGGTAACTTTGTCTGCTACACGGTTACTTGTGAGCCAGTAGTCGATTCTCCAGCCTGTGTTGTTGATTTTTGAAGTTTTGCTACGTTGTGCCCACCAAGTATAGCGTTCTGGCACATCGCCATGAATATGGCGGAAGGTATCTGTAAATCCTTTGGCTAAAAGGTTTGTAAATCCTTCACGCTCTTCGTCTGTGAAACCTGGTGAACGACGGTTGCTGGCCGGGTTGGCAAGGTCAATTTCCTTGTGAGCAACGTTGTAGTCTCCGGTTGCTAGGACAGGTTTTTGCTTGTCTAGTTGAGCCAAGTACTCTGCATATTTGACATCCCAGACTTGACGTTCTTCCAAGCGTTTGAGGCCATCACCAGCGTTTGGTGTGTAAACTTGGGTCACGAAAAATGTATCAAATTCTAAAGTGATGATACGGCCTTCAGAGTCCATGGTAGAAGGAGCACCGATTTCTGGGAAGCTGATAGTTGGAGTTAGTTCTTTCTTATAGAGGAACATGGTTCCAGCATAGCCTTTACGAGCAGGCTCTTGAGAGGAACGCCAAGTATTTTCATATCCAGGGAAGAGTTCTTCTAACACCTCGAGATGTTTTTTAGTAGGCCCTGTAGCTGAAAGCTTGGTTTCTTGGATGGCAATGATATCAGCGTCTTCGGCTACCAAGGTTTGGAGAACATCTTGTGATAATTTTGCACGCGCAGAATCACTCGTCAATGCTGCATTGAGGGAATCAATATTCCATGAGATCAGTTTCATAATGTTTACCTTTTCATTCAGATTATAGACAATATTATACCAGAAAAAGAAGTATTTCCCCAGCGTATGGTTTGAAAAATCCAGGTCATTCCTATATAATAAAGAATGATTTATGTAAAAGATTGAAAATAAATGAAATGTTACTCCTTTGAGTATCTTTATCGCTGAATATGACAAAGTTTAAGTTAGTGTCATCACCTATGAATAGGAAAAACCTGAGGCAGTCGCCTCAGGTTTCCATTTGTCATTAGAAAGGAATTTTATGTCCATCATCCAAAAACTCTGGTGGTTTTTTAAATTAGAAAAACGCCGTTACCTAGTTGGAATTGTAGCTTTGGTTTTGGTTTCTGTACTAAACCTTATCCCACCTATGATCATGGGGCGCGTGATCGATGCCATCACTTCGGGACGATTAACACAAGATGAGCTCCTGCTTCATCTCTTTTATCTCCTGCTGGCAGCTTTCGGGATGTATTACCTGCGTTATGTTTGGCGCATGTATATCCTAGGGACCTCCTACCGACTTGGACAAATCATGCGTTCAAGACTATTTGAGCACTTTACAAAGATGTCTCCCGCTTTTTATCAGAATTATCGAACCGGGGACCTGATGGCTCACGCAACCAATGATATCAATGCCCTGACTCGTCTAGCAGGTGGTGGTGTCATGTCGGCGGTGGATGCCTCTATCACGGCCTTGGTGACTCTGCTGACTATGCTCTTTAGCATTTCTTGGCAGATGACCTTGGTTGCCATTCTACCTTTGCCATTTATGGCCTATGCGACTAGTCGTCTGGGGAGAAAGACCCATAAGGCTTTTGGAGAATCGCAAGCAGCCTTTTCTGAACTCAACAATAAGGTTCAAGAATCTGTATCAGGTATCAAGGTAACCAAGTCCTTTGGTTATCAATCTGATGAGTTGGCATCTTTCCAGGAAGTCAATGATTTGACCTTCCAAAAGAATCTGCAAACCATGAAATATGATAGCCTCTTTGACCCTATGGTTCTACTCTTTGTTGGTTCTTCCTATGCCTTAACTCTCTTAGTCGGTGCTTTTATTGTGCAAGCAGGACAAGTAACCGTTGGTAATCTTGTCACCTTTATCTCTTACTTGGATATGTTGGTCTGGCCCTTAATGGCTATTGGATTCCTCTTTAATATTACTCAAAGAGGGAAGGTTTCTTATCAACGAATTGAGAGTCTTTTGTCTCAAGAATCACCTGTCAAAGATCCAGAATCTCCACTTGACGGGATTGAAAATGGGCGCTTGGACTATGCCATTGATCGTTTTGCCTTTGAAGACGAAGAGACGCTGAGAGATATACATTTTAGTCTCGAAAAAGGGCAAACCTTGGGCTTGGTTGGACAGACTGGTTCAGGGAAAACAGCTTTGATTAAATTGCTCCTACGTGAGTATGACGTTGACCAAGGAGTTATTTATCTAAATGGTCATGACATTCGTGACTATCGACTAGCTGACTTACGTAGTTTGATGGGATACGTCCCACAGGACCAATTTCTCTTTGCTAGTTCTATTTTAGAGAATATTTGTTTTGGAAATCCCGACCTACCTTTCTCAGCAGTAGAGCAAGCAACTCAGTTGGCTCAAGTCTATCAAGACATTAAAGCCATGCCTGAGGGATTTGATACAGTTATCGGGGAAAAAGGTGTCAGTCTATCTGGTGGGCAAAAGCAGCGTCTGGCAATGAGTCGGGCTATGATTTTAAATCCTGATATCTTGATTTTAGATGATTCCTTGTCAGCTGTGGATGCTAAGACAGAGTTCGCAATCATCGATAATCTCAAGGAAACTCGCAAAGATAAAACGACTATCATCACTGCCCATCGTCTCAGTGCAGTTGTTCATTCAGATTTGATTTTGGTCATGCAGGATGGTCGCATCATTGAACGAGGTAGGCATGAAGACTTACTAGCCTTGGATGGTTGGTATGCCCAAACCTACCAGTCTCAACAGTTAGAAATGAAAGGAGAAGAAGATGCGGAATAAACAAGAACAATGGGTTGTATTGAAGCGTTTGTTGTCTTATCTTAAGCCTTATGGCCTCCTCACCTTTTTAGCCCTTGCTTTTCTCCTTGCGACGACTGTTGTTAAGAGTGTTATCCCCTTGGTAGCTTCGCACTTTATCGACCAGTATCTAAACAACCTTAATCAGCTTGCTGTTACAGTTTTGTTGGTTTACTATGGTCTCTACATTCTTCAAACTATTGTCCAATATGTGGGGAATCTCCTTTTTGCGCGCGTGTCCTACAGCATCGTTAGAGATATCCGACGTGATGCCTTTGCCAATATGGAGAAGCTAGGCATGTCTTACTTTGATAAAACGCCTGCAGGCTCTATTGTCTCTCGTTTGACAAATGACACCGAGACTATAAGTGATATGTTTTCGGGAATCTTATCTAGCTTTATCTCGGCAGTCTTTATATTCGTGACGACCCTTTATACCATGTTAGTTCTGGACTATCGTCTGACTGCTTTAGTCTTGCTCTTCCTACCTTTGATTTTCCTTTTGGTCAATCTCTACCGTAAAAAATCGGTCAAGGTCATTGAAAAAACCAGAAGTCTACTGTCAGATATTAACAGTAAGCTGGCAGAAAATATCGAAGGAATTCGTATTATTCAAGCCTTTAACCAAGAAAAACGCCTGCAAGAAGAGTTTGATGAGATAAACCAGGAACACCTAGTCTACGCTAACCGTTCAGTAGCCTTGGATTCTCTCTTTTTACGCCCAGCTATGAGTTTGTTGAAGCTGTTGGGGTATGCGGTTTTGATGGCTTACTTTGGCTATCGTGGACTTTATCTAGGAATAACGGCAGGAACTATGTATGCCTTTATCCAGTACATCAACCGTCTCTTTGATCCGCTCATCGAGGTAACGCAAAACTTTTCTACTCTTCAGACATCCATGGTGTCAGCAGGTCGTGTTTTTGCACTCATCGATGAGACCAACTATGAACCGGTCCAAGAAAATGGCCAGGCTGAGATTCAAGAAGGGAATATTCGCTTTGAGCATGTGTCCTTCTCTTATGATGGAAAACACCAAATTCTCGATGATATTTCCTTTACTGTCAATAAAGGTGAAACCATTGCCTTTGTTGGACATACAGGATCGGGAAAATCTTCTATCATCAATGTTCTGATGCGTTTTTATGAATTTCAGTCTGGTCAAGTTCTCCTAGATGGTGTGGATATTCGAGAGTATAGTCAAGAGGAGCTGAGAAAAAACATCGGTTTGGTTCTACAGGACCCCTTCCTCTATCATGGGACCATTAAGTCCAATATCGCCATGTACCAAGATATCAGCGATGACCAAGTCAAGGCTGCAGCAGAATTTGTCGATGCAGATTCTTTCATTCAGGATCTTCCTCTGGGCTATGATGCTCCTGTGTCTGAGCGTGGTTCGAGTTTTTCAACTGGTCAACGTCAGCTTCTTGCCTTTGCTAGAACTGTTGCCAGTCAACCTAAAATTCTGATTTTGGATGAAGCAACAGCCAATATCGACTCTGAAACAGAGGCCTTGGTTCAAAATTCCCTAGCCAAGATGAGACAAGGTCGGACAACCATCGCCATCGCCCATCGCCTTTCTACCATTCAAGATGCTAATTGTATCTATGTTCTTGATAAGGGACGTATCATCGAAAGTGGAACCCACGAGGAACTCCTAGCATTGGGTGGAACCTATCACAAGATGTATAGTTTGCAAGCAGGGGCTCTTTCCTAAGGAAGAATTCCTTTAAAACATAGATTTCTTGCACTGCCTCTTTCATTTTGTGGTATAATGTAGAATGTTAATAAAGATTATATATAAAAAACAGAGGAGAATGTGCATGCTGAAATGGGATGAACTACCTCAAGAAATGCAATTGAGCGAGGTAAAACCATACTACCAGCTTGTGTCTAGAAGAAAAGGCTCACTGATTTTCAAGCGTTGTCTAGATTTGTTTCTAGCCGTAGTCTTGTTAATCTTGACCTCCCCCTTATTTCTGATTCTAAGCATCTGGATCAAGCTAGATAGCAAGGGTCCAGTTATTTACAAGCAAGTGCGGGTAACCCAGTACAACCGTCATTTCAAAATTTGGAAATTCCGGACTATGGTAACCGATGCGGACAAGAAAGGAAGTTTAGTAACTTCTGCAAATGATAGTCGCATCACTAAAGTTGGAAATTTCATTCGACGTGTTCGTTTGGATGAATTGCCGCAATTGGTCAATGTCCTCAAAGGGGAGATGTCTTTTGTAGGAACACGCCCAGAAGTACCACGCTACACAGAGCAGTATAGCCCTGAAATGATGGCTACCTTGCTTTTGCCAGCAGGGATTACATCGCTTGCTAGCATTAACTATAAGGACGAGGATGCCATCATCAGTCAAATGACTGCAAAAGGTATGACAGTTGACCAGGCTTATGTGGAAAGAGTCCTTCCAGAGAAAATGCACTTTAACCTAGCCTACCTACGTGATTTTAATTTCTTCGGAGATATCAAGATCATGTTCCAGACTGTAGTTGAAGTTTTAAAATAAAGTAGTCACAAGAGTGAATACAGTAAAAGGAGTAAATCAATGACAAAGTATAATATTCCATTTTCACCACCCGATATTACCGAAGCTGAAATTGCTGAAGTAGCTGATACCCTTCGTTCTGGTTGGATCACAACAGGTCCAAAGACAAAAGAATTAGAGCGTCGTCTGTCCGTCTATACTCAAACGCCTAAGACAGTCTGCCTCAATTCTGCAACAGCAGCTCTTGAATTGATCTTGCGCGTGCTTGAAGTAGGGCCTGGCGATGAGGTCATCGTACCAGCCATGACCTATACAGCATCATGTAGCGTTATCACTCACGTAGGTGCGACACCAGTGATGGTTGATATCCAAGAAGATACCTTTGAAATGGACTATGACAAGCTTGAGCAAGCAATTACTGAGAAGACAAAGGTTATCATCCCAGTTGAACTTGCAGGGATTATCTGTGACTATGACCGTTTGTTCCAAGTTGTAGAAAAGAAACGCGACCTCTTTACAGCGGCTAGCAAGTGGCAAAAGGCCTTTAACCGTATTGTGATTGTCTCTGATAGTGCCCACGCTTTGGGTTCAACCTATAAGGGGCAACCAGCTGGTTCAATCGCTGACTTTACATCATTTTCTTTCCACGCAGTCAAGAATTTTACAACTGCTGAGGGAGGTAGTGCCACTTGGAAAGCCAATCCAGCGATTGACGATGAAGAAATGTACAAGGAATTCCAAATCCTATCTCTTCATGGTCAAACAAAAGATGCTCTTGCTAAGATGCAACTAGGTTCTTGGGAATACGATATCGTAACACCAGCCTACAAGTGCAACATGACAGACATCATGGCTTCACTTGGTTTGGTTCAGCTAGATCGTTATCCTGGCTTACTACAACGTCGTAAAGAAATCGTGGATCGCTATGACCGTGGATTTGCAGGAACTCGGGTCCATCCATTGGCTCATGAGACAGATACTGTTGAATCTTGTCGTCACCTTTACATTACCCATGTAGAAGGTGCGAGCCTCGAAGAGCGCAATCAAATCATTCAAGAATTGGCTAAGGCAGGAATTGCAAGTAATGTTCATTACAAACCGCTTCCGCTTTTGACAGCCTATAAGAATCTTGGTTTCGATATGGCAGATTATCCAAAGGCTTATGCCTTCTTTGTAAACGAAATTACACTGCCACTTCACACGAAATTAACAGATGAAGAAGTAGACTATATCATTGAGACTTTTGTCAGAGTTTCTGAAGAAGTTCTTGCTTCTACAAAAAACTAATTAAAAAAATTAGTAAAAAATGAATGAAAACGGTTGACAAAGAAAAAACAATAACATATAATTAACTCAACAAATCAGAAAAGTAATTATTTTTAATCTTCAGGGAGCCTGTGGTTACTGTGAACAGGTGGTTGGAACTAGTGAAATTGGGCTGATTTTAAAAGTGAATTTGAAACAATGAAAATTCGGTAGGCACACCTTACAGTGCAACTTGTTGTTAGACAAGGCAGAGATGTAAAGAAGATAGTTTCTTTACAAATGAGGTGGTACCGCGTTACAAACGCCCTCACATGGAAGTAAATTCCGTGTGTGGGCTTTTTCATATTTTGGAACAATGGAAAAGAGGAAAAATTTATGACAACTAAAGGTTATTTTGGACAATTTGGTGGTAGTTTTGTACCAGAACCAATTCAGGCTTTATTAGATGAGTTGGAAGTGACTTTTGATAAATACAAGGATGATCCAGAATTTTTGGCAGAATATCGTCATTACTTGAAGGATTATTCAGGTCGTGAGACTCCGCTCTATTTTGCAGAAAGTTTGACGGATTATCTAGGTGGGGCTAAGATTTATCTCAAACGTGAAGATCTTAACCACCTTGGGTCACACAAACTTAACAATGTCCTTGGACAAATCCTTCTTGCTAAACGCATGGGTAAAAAACGTGTGATTGCAGAGACAGGAGCTGGTCAGCACGGTGTTGCGACAGCTGCAGCTGCAGCCAAATTTGGTATGGCATGTGATGTCTACATGGGGGCAGAAGATGTGGAACGTCAACGTCTCAACGTCTTCCGTATGGAGATGATGGGAGCAACTGTTCACGCAGTTGAAACTGGTACTCGTACCCTCAAAGATGCGGTAGACGCAGCCTTTGGAGCATGGATGAATGATCTTGAAGCTTTCTACGTTTTAGGATCTGCTGTAGGACCTCACCCTTACCCAACGATTGTTCATGAATTCCAAAAAGTAATCAGTGAAGAGTCTCGACGTCAGATCTTGGAAAAAGAAGGACGTTTGCCAGACTACGTCATTGCCTGTGTGGGTGGTGGTTCTAATGCCATCGGTGCCTTCTCGCAGTATGTAGCTGATGAAGAAGTTAAATTGGTTGGGGTAGAAGCTGCTGGTCACGGTTTAGATACCGATAAACACGCGGCAACAATGACCAAGGGTAGTGTCGGAATTGTCGACGGAATGAAGACCTATGCAGTCTTTGGCGAAGACGGAAATGTTGCACCTGTTTACTCTATCTCTGCTGGTTTAGACTATCCAGGGGTTGGACCAGAACACGCCTTCTTTAAAGACTCTGGTCGTGTAGAATATGTTGCAGCGACTGATGAAGAAGCTGTCCAAGCCTTGCTTTTACTTAGCAAGACTGAAGGAATTATCCCAGCTATTGAAAGCTCCCATGCTATTGCAGAAGCAGTCAAACGAGCACCAAAACTAAGTAAAGATGAGATTATCGTCATCACTGTCTCTGGTCGTGGAGACAAGGACGTAGCTGCTATTGCAGACTACCTTGAAGCTAAAAAATAAAAGATGGAAAAGATACAGAGATTTCTCTCACAGAGAGCTTGTGGTTGCTGAAAACAAGCAGAGAAAGCTGTAAGATTGGGTCCATCTGAAAATGAGAGAAGAAAACATGATTCTCAAGGGAGTGCCCTTTATCGCACAGCCTGTTACAAGAAGGTTCTGAGACAGGATTGAGAGATAGGAGAAATCCTATAATTGAGGTGGCACCGCGAATTTCGTCCTCACGCAAGTTATTTTGCGTGGGGATTTTTTGTAGATTCAACACGGGATTTAAAAAGAACTGAAAGGGAAAATACAATGGAACGAATCATTCATGGAGATGTTTTATCACCAATCTTGGCGTATATGCGCTTGAAGGGACAACACAAGGTCATACTTGAAAGTATCCCAAGAGAAAAGGAAAATGCTCGATTTTCTATCTTGGCCTATAATCCAGTTTTTGAGATTAAGTTTGAGAATGGAGTCCTATATCAAAATGGCCAAGTCATTGATCGTGACCCCTTGGATTTTCTCTATGAGGTGACTCATAAGAGCCAGCACCATTCAGACCTACCTTTTGGTGGTGGAGCGATTGGCTTTGTTGGTTACGACATGATTTCTCTTTACGAAGAGATTGGCCAGCTTCCTGAGGATACGATTGGGACACCAGATATGCATTTCTTTGTTTACGAGAGTTATATGGTATTTGACCACAAGAAAGAAAAAATTCATATCATCGAGGATACTCTTTACAGTGATCGAAGCAATGAAGAACTAGAAGCGGCTTTGGATCAAGTTTTAGAGGAGTTAAAAATCCTTGCTCCAAATGAATTTGAAGATTTGGACGTTTCTCCACTTCAGTTTAGACCACATATTGCACCTCAGAAATTTGAAGAAATGGTAGAAACAGCTCGCGACTTGATTCGCAATGGAGATATGTTCCAATGCGTGCTCAGTCAGCGTTTCTCAGCAGAAGTAACTGGAAATCCTTTTGACTTCTACAGAAATCTCCGAGTAACAAATCCATCAAATTACCTATACTTTTATGACTTTGGAGATTATCAAATCATCGGTGCCAGTCCTGAGAGTTTGGTTTCCGTCAAGAATGGTATCGTGACAACCAATCCAATTGCAGGTACGCGACCAAGAGGTACCAATGACGAGGAAGATGCAGCATTAGCTAGTGATCTACTTTTTGATGAAAAGGAAACGGCAGAACACCGAATGCTAGTGGACCTAGGACGCAATGATATCGGTAGAATTGCTGAAACAGCAAGTGTCCAAGTTACAAAGTATATGGAAGTAGAACTTTTCCGATATGTCATGCATTTGACTAGCGTAGTAAAAGGACGTTTGTTACCAGAACTGACTGCCATGGATGCCTTGAAGGCGACACTTCCAGCAGGAACAGTATCGGGGGCACCAAAGATTCGGGCTATGAAACGCATCTATGAGTTGGAAACAGAGAAGCGAGGCGTTTATGCCGGAGCAATCGGCTACCTTTCAGCAACTGGAGATATGGACTTTGCCATTGCTATTCGAACCATGATTCTTAAAAATAAAAGAGCCTACGTACAGGCTGGAGCAGGAATTGTTTATGATTCCATCGCTCAAAATGAATACCAAGAAACCATTAACAAAGCTAAATCTATGACTAGAATGGGAGAACTAAGACCATGATTTTATTGATTGATAATTATGATTCATTTACCTATAACCTAGCCCAATACATCGGGAATTTCGCAGAAGTTCAGGTTTTGAGAAATGATGATCCAACCCTTTATGAAGAAGCTACAAAGGCAGATGGGCTGGTCTTTTCTCCTGGTCCAGGTTGGCCAGCTGATGCTGGGAAGATGGAAGAAATGATTCGTGATTTTGCAGGTAAGAAACCGATTCTAGGGATTTGTTTGGGGCACCAGGCCATCGCAGAAGTCTTTGGTGGCAAGTTGGGCTTGGCTCCTAAAGTTATGCACGGTAAGCAAAGCCAGATTCGGTTTGAGACTCCTTCCATTCTCTATCAAGGGATTGAGGACAATCGTCCAGTCATGCGTTACCACAGTATTTTAATTGAAGAGATGCCAGAAGAGTTTGAAGTGACAGCTCGTTCGACAGATGACCAAGCTATTATGGGTATTCAACACAAAAACTTGCCGATTTATGGCTTACAATATCATCCAGAAAGTATAGGAACACCAGATGGCCTATCTTCTATTCAGAATTTTATCGAGAAAGTTGTAAAGTGAGGAACATAAAATGAAAGAAATTATTGAAAAATTAGCGAACTTTGAAGATCTATCAAGTGTTGAAATGACAGATGTGATTGAACGCATCGTGACAGGGCGAGTGACAGAAGCACAAATCGCTTCTCTACTGTTAGCTCTCAAGATGAAGGGAGAAACACCTGAAGAAAGAACAGCCCTCGCTCAAGTTATGAGAGGACATGCTCAACACATTCCAACCAACATTCAAGATGCTATGGATAACTGTGGTACGGGTGGAGATAAGTCATTTAGCTTTAACATTTCTACAACTGCAGCCTTTGTCTTGGCAGGTGGTGGCATCCACATGGCTAAACATGGTAATCGTTCAATTTCTTCTAAATCTGGTTCAGCAGATGTCTTGCAAGCTTTGGGAATCAATATTGACCTCAAACCAGCACAATTAGGTAAGGTATTTGACCAAACAGGAATCGTCTTTCTCTTTGCCAAAAACATGCACCCAGCCATGAAATATATCATGCCAGCACGCTTGGAGTTGGGAATTCCAACCATCATGAATTTGACTGGTCCACTGATTCACCCAATGGTCTTGGAAACACAGCTTCTAGGAATCAGTCGTCCTGAACTTCTGGAAAGTACTGCTCAGGTTTTGAAAAACATGGGTCGCAAACGTGCTATCGTAGTAGCTGGTCCAGAAGGATTAGATGAAGCTGGTTTGAATGGTACTACCAGCATTGCCCTTCTTGAAAATGGTGAAATCACTTTGTCAACCTTTACCCCAGAAGATTTGGGAATGGAACGCATTGCCATTGAGGATATTCGTGGCGGAAATGCACATGAGAATGCAGCCATCCTTGTTAGCGTTCTTAATAACGAACCAAGTCCATTCTTGGAAACAACAGTCTTAAATGCAGGTCTAGGATTCTACGCCAATGGTAAAGCAGACAGTATCAAGGACGGAGTTGAAATGGCACGCCAAGTGATTGCTAGTGGTAAGGCCCTTGAAAAACTCAGACTATTACAGGAGTATCAAAGATGAGTCAGGAATTTTTGTCACGTATCTTAGAGCAGAAGGCGCGTGAAGTTGAAAAGATGGAACGAGAGGAGCTTCAACCCTTGCGTCAAACTTATCGATTGAGTGAATATTTAAAAAATCACCAAGACCGTTTGCAAATCATTGCTGAGGTCAAAAAGGCAAGCCCAAGTCTAGGTGATATCAATCTTGATGTGGATATAGTACAACAGGCCCAGACTTACGAGGCTAACGGCGCGGTTATGATTTCTGTTCTGACAGATGAGGTTTTCTTTAAAGGTCATTTGGATTATCTGCGAGAGATTTCTAGTCAGGTACAGATCCCGACACTGAATAAGGATTTTATTATCGATGAAAAGCAAATCATTCGTGCTCGCAATGCGGGTGCGACCGTCATCTTGCTCATCGTAGCGGTCTTATCTGAAAAACGACTGAAGGAGCTTTACGACTACGCGACAGAACTGGGTCTTGAAGTTTTGGTGGAAACTCATAATCTGGCTGAGCTAGAAGTGGCTCACCGTCTTGGAGCTCAAATTATTGGTGTCAACAATCGCAATTTAACAACCTTTGAAGTCAACTTACAGACCAGCGTAGACTTGGCCAAATATTTCAAGGACGATTGCTTCTACATTTCCGAATCTGCTATTTTTACAGAGGAGGATGCAAAACGAGTAGCACCATACTTTAACGGAATTTTAGTAGGAACAGCCCTCATGCAAGCAGAAGATGTAGCCCAGAGAATCAAGGAGTTGCAGATTGACAAAGGTTAAGATTTGTGGACTATCGACCAAAGAAGCCGTAAAAACAGCTGTGTCAGCTGGATCAGACTATATCGGTTTTGTCTTTGCTCCTAGCAAAAGACAGGTGACCGTAGAACAAGCTACAGAGCTGGCTAAGTTTATTCCTAGCCATATTCAAAAAGTTGGAGTATTTGTTTCACCCAGTCGGGCAGAACTGTTAGAAGCGGTAGACAAAGTTGGTTTGGACTTGGTACAAGTTCACGGTCAGGTAGTAGATAAACTATTTGAAAATTTACCTTGTGGCAGCATTCAGGCTGTTCAGGTCGATGAAGGGGGGCATGTACCCAATTCTCAGGCAGATTATCTACTCTTTGATGCACCTGTCGCAGGAAGTGGTCAAACATTTGACTGGGGGCAACTGGATACGACAGAACTATCTCAGCCTTTCTTCATCGCAGGTGGGCTTAACGAAGATAATGTAGCAAAAGCAATTCAGCATTTCTCTCCCTTTGCAGTAGATGTATCAAGCGGAGTAGAAACAGACGGACAAAAAGATCATGAAAAGATTAGAAGATTTATAGAGAGGGTAAAGAATGGCATATCAAGAACCAAATAAAGATGGATTTTACGGGAAATTCGGTGGACGTTTTGTCCCAGAAACATTGATGACAGCAGTATTGGAATTAGAAGAGGCTTATCGTGAAAGTCAGGCAGATCCAAGTTTCCAAGAGGAGTTAAACCAACTTTTGCGCCAATATGTAGGTCGTGAAACTCCTCTTTACTACGCAAAAAACTTGACCCAGCATATCGGCGGAGCCAAGATTTACCTTAAACGTGAAGACCTTAACCATACAGGCGCCCACAAGATTAATAATGCCTTAGGACAAGTTTTACTTGCTAAACGCATGGGCAAGAAGAAAATTATCGCTGAAACAGGAGCCGGTCAGCACGGTGTGGCAACTGCAACAGCTGCGGCCCTTTTTAACATGGAATGTACCATCTACATGGGTGAGGAAGATGTCAAACGTCAAGCCCTCAATGTTTTCCGAATGGAGCTTTTAGGAGCTAAGGTAGAGGCAGTGACAGATGGTTCGCGCGTGCTCAAGGATGCAGTCAATGCAGCCCTTCGTTCTTGGGTGGCAAATATCGATGATACCCACTATATTCTTGGTTCTGCCTTGGGGCCCCATCCTTTCCCAGAAATTGTTCGTTATTTCCAGAGTGTTATCGGTCGAGAAGCCAAACAACAGTACCGTGAATTGACAGGTGAAAATTTACCAGATGCCCTAGTAGCCTGTGTTGGTGGTGGCTCTAATGCCATCGGGCTCTTCCATCCATTTGTGGAAGATGAGACAGTAGCTATGTATGGAGCTGAAGCAGCAGGACTAGGTGTGGATACAGAGCATCACGCAGCAACCTTGACCAAGGGTCGTCCAGGTGTTCTTCACGGTTCTCTCATGGATGTGCTCCAAGATGCCCATGGTCAAATCTTAGAAGCTTTCTCAATTTCAGCAGGTTTGGACTATCCTGGTATCGGTCCAGAACATTCTCATTACCATGATATCAAACGTGCGACCTATGTGCCTGTGACAGATGAAGAGGCCTTGGAAGGATTCCAACTCTTATCTCGTGTGGAAGGAATTATCCCTGCCTTGGAGTCTAGTCACGCTATCGCTTTTGCTGTGAAATTAGCCAAAGAACTTGGACCAGATAAGTCTATGATTGTCTGTCTATCAGGTCGTGGAGACAAGGATGTGGTTCAAGTTAAAGACCGCTTGGAAGCAGAAGCAGCAAAGAAGGGAGAAGCTCATGCCTAAGACCTTAACCGAAAAATTGACAACTCTTAAAGCAGCAAAAAATGGAATTTTTGTTCCCTATATCATGGCTGGAGACCATGAAAAAGGTTTGGATGGACTTGCTGAAACAATCCACTTTTTAGAAGATTTGGGTGTGTCTGCTATTGAAGTGGGAGTTCCTTTCTCAGACCCAGTTGCAGATGGTCCAGTTATCGAAGAAGCAGGCTTGCGCAGTCTAGCTAGTGGTACTTCTACACAGGCTCTAGTTGAAACTTTGAAGACTATTGAAACAGAAGTTCCACTTGTTATCATGACCTACTTTAACCCCCTCTTTCAGTATGGTATTGAGAAATTTATCAAAGACCTTTCTGATACAGCGGTTAAGGGATTGATTATTCCAGACCTGCCTCATGAGCATGCTAATTTTGTAGAGCCTTTCTTGGCAGGTACAGACATTGCTTTGATTCCACTTGTCAGCTTGACGACAGGAATGGAGCGTCAAAAAGAACTCATTGAGGGAGCTGAAGGTTTTGTCTATGCCGTTGCTATCAATGGGGTCACAGGGAAATCAGGAAATTACCGAGATGACTTGGACAAGCACTTGAATCAACTTCATCAAGTGGCTGACATTCCGGTATTGACCGGATTTGGTGTATCCACACAGGATGATGTAGAACGTTTCAATGAGGTATCGGACGGCGTTATCGTCGGTTCCAAGATTGTTAAGGCTCTACATGAAGGACAAGTAGCAGAAATCGCTGACTTTATCCGAGAAGCAGTAGCTTACCAAAAATAATCATACAAGCAGCTAGCAAGAGGAAAGGCACAAAAGGTAGTCTTTCCTTTTTATTTAGTAGGAGAAAGGCTAGAATGCCAGTTGTGGAAGCAAATTGAATTAAAATCAGCATCTCGGTTAGGCTAAAAACAAGAGCACAGGAAGCCAGAAAGAGAAAATCCCCTGCACCTATGCGGATATCGATGAAATGAGCAATGATTCCAAGAATCAATAAGAAAGCCATGGTTAGATTCCAACTACAGCAAACCATGAGGATTAAGTGAAAAATTAGCCAAACGAGCAAGGGATATTCCTGATGACGAAAGTCGTAGATGCCCAAAGTTAAGCCGGCAGTTACCAGTATGATTTGACTCAAAGTTAGAAATCCCCAAGAAAAAGTTAGAAAGAATAGCCCCAAGAATAACTCAAAGAAAGCATACCAGACAGGATAGCGAACCTTGCAGTAACGACAGCGAAAATTACTAATCACTTGAGAAATAATCGGAATCAAATCCAGTGGTCTCAAACGAGTCTGACAAGAATCACAATGACTAGCAGGGAAAACAATGGATTGCTCAGGGAAACGATCAATGACCAATCCAAGAAAGGAAGCAAAAATAGCTCCAACAAGAAAAAAGTAAAGGTGAATCATACTTATTAATTCGGAAAAAATAAGAGAAAGAGTATAATAGTTGGATAAAGGAGAAATTTTAGGAGCAAATATGAAAATTCACTTTGAAAAAGGACTTCAGATAGAAAATGCCCAACTCATTTGTCGCTGGTCTAATGCTTTGGGAGAAAGTTTTCAGAAGCAATGGATGGGACCCAAAATTTCTTATCCCTTGATTGTCCAATCCTTACAAAAGCTGGAGGGAATTTTTTCCATTTTTGTTGAAGAAGAGTTTGTAGGCGTCATCCAGAAAATCAGGCTAGAAGACAGGAATCTTCATATCGGGAGATTTTTTATCAATCCCCAGAAACAGGGGAAAGGATTAGGTCGAAAAGCTTTCCAGTACTTTCTTCAAGAAATGTTTGAAAATGAAGAAATAGAAAGTATTTCCCTAACGGTTTTTGAGTCCAATCAAAGAGCAAAAAATCTTTACCAAAAAGAAGGATTTGAAATCGTTCAAACCATTGAAGTTCCAGAACGTAAATATATAATGAGGAAATCGAGGCAAGGACTAGTTGATATCTAAAACTATCCCCGTACAATTTTTGGTTTTCAAACTTGTTGCAGAGAAATTTTCTTGATAAAATAGATATATGACTAGATATAAAGCAATCATTTCCTATGATGGCTACGCCTTTGCTGGTTTTCAACGGCAACCACACGCGCGTAGTGTCCAAGAGGAAATTGAAATAACTTTAACCAAATTAAATAAAGGGCAGGCCATTACCATCCATGGTGCAGGGCGAACGGATAGAGGTGTTCATGCCTTAGGGCAGGTCATCCACTTTGATCTCCCCTATCAGATGGATGAGGAAAAACTTCGCTTTGCTCTTGATACCCAAAGTCCTGAAGACATCGATGTGATTTCGATTGAGATTGTGGCTGATGATTTTCATTGCCGTTATGCCAAGCATAGCAAGACCTACGAGTTTATCGTGGATAGAGGGCGTCCTAAAAATCCTATGAGACGTCATTATGTCACCCACTATCCATATCCACTTGATGTGGAACGGATGCAAAAGGCTGTAAAGAAATTAGAAGGAACCCATGATTTTACCGGTTTTACTGCTGCCGGAACCAGTGTGGAGGACAAGGTAAGAACGATCACGGAAGCCAGTCTTAGGGTTGACGAGACCGGTCAATTTTTGACCTTTACTTTCTCTGGCAATGGCTTCCTCTATAAGCAGATTCGAAATATGGTCGGGACCTTGCTGAAAATTGGTAATAACAGAATGCCGATAGAGCAGATCGACCTGATTTTGGAGAAAAAAGACAGACAGTTGGCAGGTCCAACTGCAGCACCCAATGGTTTGTATTTGAAGGAGATTCGTTATGAAGAATAATCGTATTTTAGCACTTTCAGGAAATGATATTTTTAGTGGTGGTGGACTAGCTGCTGACCTCGCGACCTATACTTTAAATGGTTTGCATGGTTTTGTAGCTATGACTTGTTTAACTGCTTTGACGGAAAATGGTTTTGAGGTCTTCCCAACAGATGAGACTATTTTCCAACAACAGTTGGATAGCCTCAAGAGCGTAGACTTTGGAGGGATTAAGATTGGTCTCTTACCGACTGTTGGTGTTGCTGAGAAAGCTCTTAACTTTATCAAGGAACGCACAGGAGTTCCAGTGGTATTGGATCCAGTTCTCGTTTGTAAGGAAACGCACGACGTTGCAGTCAGCGAGCTCTGTCAAGAGTTGATTCGCTTTTTCCCTTATGTGACTGTAATTACACCCAATCTACCTGAGGCAGAATTGCTAGCAGGCCATAAGATTGAAACCTTGGACGATATGAAGGCTGCAGCTCAAAAATTACATGACTTGGGTGCACCAGCAGTCATTATTAAAGGTGGGAATCGCCTTAGTCAGGATAAGGCTGTGGATGTCTTTTATGATGGAGTGAATTTTACCATTTTTGAGAATCCAGTCTTAGAAGGACAAAATGCTGGTGCAGGATGTACTTTTGCCTCAAGCATTGCCAGTCAGTTAGTCAAGGGAGAGGGGCTATTACCTGCGGTTGAGAGTTCCAAAACCTTTGTTTACCGTGCTATCGCACAAGCAGATCAATATGGAGTAAGACAATATGAAGCAAACCAAAACAAGTAAAATCGCCCTATTATCAATACTGACTGCCCTATCGGTAGTTTTAGGTTATATTGTCAAAATCCCAACCCAAACAGGAATCTTAACTCTTTTAGATGCTGGTATCTTTTTCACTGCTTTTTATTATGGAAAACGAGAAGGAGCTATTGTGGGAGGTCTAGGAGGTTTCATTATTGACCTGATCTCAGGCTATCCTCATTGGATGTTCTTCAGCTTGCTTTTCCATGGTTTGCAGGGTTACTTTGCAGGTTTTAAAGGAAAATGGAAGTGGCTTGGATTAGTTTTGGCAACTTTTATCATGGTAGCCGGTTATGCATGTGTGACATCTTGGATGAAAGGTTGGGGTGTAGCTCTGACAGATATTCCTCACAATTTGTTGCAGAATTTTGTTGGAATGATTGTTGGGTATCTTCTCTATCAGAGTATTAAGAAAATTAGTAAGCAGTAAAAAGGAAGTCTTCCCTGGGAACTATTGAAAAAAATCTGATTATTTGCTAAAATGAAAGCTATGAAAACACTCTACGATGTGCAACAATTTCTCAAACAGTTCGGCATTCTTGTCTATATGGGCAAACGTCTTTATGACATTGAATTAATGAAGATTGAACTATCTCGAATCTATGATGCTGGTTTGATGGATAAACTGGATTATCTAGAAGCGGAGGCTGTTCTTCGCAGAGAGCACAAACTAGAATTAGACTATTTAGAGAAAAATGGAGATTAGATATTATGGTAACTTGGATTTTGTGGGGACTTGTAGTGGCGATGTTGGCATGGATGGGATACAACTATCTTCGTATTCGCCGTGCAGCAAAAATTGTAGACAATGCAGAGTTTGAATCGTTGATTCGTACAGGTCAGCTAATTGACTTGCGTGACCCAGCTGACTTCCACAGAAAACATATCCTTGGAGCTCGTAATATTCCTTCAAATCAATTGAAGACAAGTCTTGCAGCTCTTCGCAAGGATAAACCTGTCCTTCTATATGAAAACCAACGTGCGCAACGTGTGACCAATGCAGCACTTTTTTTGAAAAAACAAGGTTTCTCAGAAATTTATATCCTTTCTTACGGATTGGATTCTTGGACAGGGAAGGTTAAGACCAGCTAACATTTTGTAAAAAGTTATTGAATTGTAGATAGATCTAGCTTTTTATGATATAATTAATTTGTATTAAATTTAAGGAGTTTTTATTATGCAAGAAAAGAAAAAAGCATCACTTGTTTTAGGTATCCTATCTATCGTCCTTGGTTTGTTATCTCCAATCGTAGGTCTTATTTTGGGTATCATTGGACTTGTTTTGGCTAATTCGCACGAAAAACAATCTGAACTAGTGTATAAAACAGAAAAAATTCTCAATATCGTAGGGATTGTCATTTCTGTACTTAACTGGATTGCAGCCCTCGTAATGATTTTTGGCTAATCAAAAACAAAAAAGCTTTATGTTTAAAGCTTTTTTTGTTTTGTCCACTTTTCGTTAAGTGGTTTTTAATCATTTTTAATTTTTTTGGCTCAGGAACAGGTTTGCATAGTTCTAAAACTTGTTACCTAATAGATAAAGCCAAATTGTATGGTATAATAAATGCGTAATAAGTTTAAGGAGATTTTAGAGCATGCAAGAAAAGAAAAAAGCATCACTTGTTTTGAGTATCCTGTCTATCATATTTGCCTTTGGATTTCCAGTGTTAAGTATTATTTTTGGTATTTTTGGTTTGATCTTGGCTAATTCACATCAAAAAGAGTCTGAACTAGACTATAAGACAGAAAAAATTCTCTCTATTTTAGGGATTGTGTTAGGGATTGTGATTTCTGCACTTATCTGTATCGTACTTATCTCACAACTTTCGGGAATTCATTAAAACAAAAAAGCTTTAAAACTAAAGCTTTTTTGTTTTATCCACTTTTCTCTAAGTAGTTTTTAATAATTTTCAATTCCCCTTGATTCAAGGGTCGGTATTGACCTTCTGCTAGGTCAGGATCTAATAGAAAATCTCCGAACTGAACTCGTTTGAGGGCAGTGACCTTGACACCAACTGAGAGGAACATTTTCTTGACCTGATGAAATTTCCCTTCAGAGATGGTGATGGTGGCTCGGCTGAGACTAGGGCTTGAAGATAGAATCTCAAGCTGAGCAGGTTTACAAATAGTTCCATCAAGAAAGACAATCCCGTTTTTGAACTGCTGGATGTGATCTGGTGTGAGCAGGCCGTTCACCTCAACTTGATAAGTTTTATCGACATGATATTGAGGGTGGAGAAGTTGAAAACCTAGAGGGCCATTGTTAGTTAAGAGAAGGAGACCTGTCGTATCTCGATCTAGCCGACCAATAGCATAGAGATGGTCTAATTGGAGGTGTTGAGGTAGTAAGTCCATAACCGTTGGGAGCTTCTTGTCCTTGCTTGCTGTCACGACACCATTTGGTTTGTGAAGCATGAGATAGGTTTGCTCATATCCTTGGATTTTTCTACCCTGAAAAATCAACTCTTGTAATCCCGTATCAACATTCTGTGCAAGGGAAGTAGCAGGGACTCCATCTACTAAGATTTCTTTTTTTAGGAGAGCCTGCTTCATGGCTTTACGACTAATTTTTTCCTGGGCCAATAAATTATCTAAACGCATACCAGCCTATCTTATCACAAGTCGGGATTTTTGAAAAGAAAAGATAAGTCATGAATTTTCTTTTGAAAACATTTACACTTACTTGAGTTAAGTCATTTGCTTAAAATTGTGGTATAATTGCTCAGTTAGAAAATAAATTTTTGAATATAACAGAGGAAATCATGACAAAATTAAGAGAAGATATCCGTAATATCGCGATTATCGCCCACGTCGACCACGGTAAAACAACCCTCGTTGACGAATTATTAAAACAATCTGAAACTCTTGACGCACGTACAGAATTAGCTGAACGTGCAATGGACTCAAACGATATCGAAAAAGAGCGTGGAATTACCATCCTTGCGAAAAATACAGCCGTTGCCTACAACGGAACTCGTATCAATATCATGGACACACCAGGACACGCGGACTTCGGTGGAGAAGTTGAACGTATCATGAAAATGGTTGACGGTGTAGTCTTGGTAGTGGATTCTTACGAAGGTACTATGCCTCAAACTCGTTTCGTATTGAAAAAAGCTTTGGAACAAGACCTTGTCCCAATCGTTGTTATCAATAAAATTGACAAACCATCAGCTCGTCCAGCAGAAGTAGTGGATGAAGTTTTGGAACTCTTCATCGAGCTTGGTGCAGATGATGATCAGCTTGACTTCCCAGTAGTCTATGCTTCAGCAATCAACGGAACATCTTCATTGTCAGATGATCCAGCAGACCAAGAAAAGACTATGGCGCCAATCTTTGATACCATTATTGACCACATTCCAGCTCCAATCGATAACTCAGATGAGCCACTTCAATTCCAAGTGTCACTCTTGGACTACAATGATTTCGTTGGTCGTATCGGTATCGGACGTGTCTTCCGTGGTACTGTTAAGGTCGGAGACCAAGTTACTCTTTCTAAACTTGATGGTACAACCAAGAACTTCCGTGTTACAAAACTCTTTGGTTTCTTTGGTTTGGAACGTCGTGAAATCCAAGAAGCTAAGGCTGGTGACTTGATTGCCGTATCAGGTATGGAAGACATCTTCGTTGGGGAAACAATCACTCCAACAGATGCAGTTGAAGCTCTTCCAGTTCTTCACATCGACGAACCTACTCTTCAAATGACCTTCTTGGTTAACAACTCACCATTTGCTGGTCGTGAAGGTAAATGGGTCACTTCTCGTAAGGTTGAAGAGCGTCTTCAAGCAGAATTGCAAACAGACGTATCTCTTCGTGTAGATCCAACAGACTCACCAGATAAATGGACAGTTTCAGGACGTGGGGAATTGCACTTGTCAATCCTCATCGAGACTATGCGTCGTGAAGGTTATGAGCTTCAAGTATCTCGTCCAGAAGTTATCGTCAAAGAAATCGATGGTGTGAAGTGTGAGCCATTTGAGCGCGTGCAAATCGACACACCAGAAGAATACCAAGGATCTGTTATCCAAAGCCTTTCTGAACGTAAGGGTGAAATGTTGGATATGATTTCAACTGGTAATGGTCAAACTCGTTTGGTCTTCCTAGTTCCTGCGCGTGGTTTGATTGGATACTCAACTGAGTTCTTGTCAATGACTCGTGGTTACGGGATCATGAACCATACCTTCGATCAATACTTGCCATTGATTCCAGGGGAAATTGGTGGACGTCACCGTGGTGCCCTCGTTTCAATCGATGCTGGTAAGGCTACAACCTACTCTATCATGTCTATCGAAGAACGTGGTACTATCTTTGTCAACCCAGGTACCGAGGTTTACGAAGGCATGATCATCGGTGAAAACTCTCGTGAAAATGACTTGACTGTTAATATCACCAAAGCAAAACAAATGACTAACGTTCGTTCCGCCACTAAGGACCAAACAGCGGTTATCAAAACTCCTCGTATCTTGACACTTGAAGAATCACTTGAGTTCTTGAACGACGATGAGTACATGGAAGTAACTCCTGAATCGATTCGTTTGCGTAAACAAATCCTTAACAAGGCAGAGCGTGAGAAAGCAAACAAAAAGAAAAAATCAGCTGAGTAAGAGCTAGAAAGAGATAAAGATGGTCTATTTAATCATAGGGATACTCTTATTACTACTCTATGTATTTGCGACACCTCAAAGTATCAAGGGGACGGTCAATGTTGTAATATTAGTCTTTGGACTTGTTGCCCTCGTAATCTTGTTGCTCTTGTCTGCCCTGCAGATTTTCCAACTTCCAGCAGAAATCTTTATTACATTGGGAATGCTGGCTCTTACTTACTTTAGTTTGAGAGATATCAGTCTCATGTCGATTCGAAAGAAGCGCGAAAATTAAATCTATTCATAACAAAAAACTTCTATCAGCAACTCAGTTGCCGATAGAAGTTTTTATTTGTTACTGTTTTTGTCAGAATAACGGTTGTAGAAATCTACTTTTATCTGGATAAAATGTTCTAATTCACGAAAGAGTTGTAGAAGCGTAGCCCGTGTCTCAAATTCTTCTCTAGTTTTAGGGAGAGATCGATTGCGAAATACCTCTAGGTAGCTCTCGATATCATTCAATAAGTCGTAGGCTGGATTGGTTTGACTTAGTTGGCTAGCTGTTTTTGAAAAGAGCTGAGCGACAATCAAACTCTCACTAGCGGCTAGTTGGCATGTGTTAATCTGTTGAGCCATATTTCTTAAGATACGCGTTTGTCTTTGTCGCATCTCAAAGTAGTGGATATGATAATCTGTCTGGTGAAAGAGATGGTCAGAATGATCGAGGTAAACTAGCTTAAGAGCAACCTCAAGTAGTTGTTCAAGTTCATTGACTAGTTGAGCCTGATTACGGCCATCTCCTCTTTTCAGATAGTAGGAAAGTCGTAGAAGAACATCTCTGAGTTTTTCTTCAACAAGAGTATGATAATGTTGAATTTCTTTTTGCCTTGAAGGCATGTAGAGATTGACCAGAAGCGCAAAGCCAGTACCGATTAGGAAGAGTAAGAGCTCATTCAGTAAAAGTGCTGGTGCTGTTGATTGTTGGATTAAGAGATGGCTAACCAGAACGCTACTAGGAGTGATTCCAATTTCCCAACCCAGTTTATAGGCAAGGGGAACATAGAATGCTAAGTAGAGTCCAAAGCTCCAGATATGATAACCAGTTAGTTGAAAGGCAATAACACCGATCATTAACGCTAGCAAGGTTGAAAAAAGTCGATTGCGGGCTAGCTTGATGGTGCTTCTTCGAGTATCAGAAAGACTCAAGATAGCAATGATACCAGCTGATACAGCTGATGACAAATCAAAAAAGTAGGCAAGTAAACAAGCAAAACAAGTTGCTAGGACTAGTTTTAAAGTACGTTGGGTGATAGACATAGAATACTTTCCTTGAGATAAATGCTTTAAAGTTATAGTAGTAGGTGAGGTAGAAAGGTCTATTCCAAGAGAGTTATTGAGAAAATAATTTGTTCTCCATGTAGTGGTTTGATTATAGTATAAATATGTTTTGAAATCAAGTGAATCTAATAATAGTATAGGCAGAATGAATATTTATGAAGCCAGACACAACTTCGTTTTGTGGTATAATAATTAGAAAGGAGTTTTACATGCAAGAATTTTTTAAAAGTTATTTTAATAAGCTAGATTTAACAACGGTATTTGAGAATCTTTTAACGAAAGTGATTTCTCTTTTAATTTTATTTGTGCTATTTTACATAGCTAAACAGCTTCTCCATGCAGCTGTCAAGAAAATTGTCAAACCTTCACTTAAGTATTCAAATCGTGATGCAGGACGACAAAAGACAATCTCGCGTTTATTAGAAAATATTTTTAATTACACCCTTTATTTCTTTTTAGTTTACTGCATTTTGTCTATCCTAGGACTTCCTGTATCCAGTTTACTAGCTGGTGCTGGGATTGCCGGAGTTGCAATTGGTATGGGGGCGCAGGGCTTCTTATCAGATGTTATCAATGGCTTCTTTATCCTCTTTGAACGCCAGTTGGATGTAGGAGATGAAGTTGTTTTGACAAATGGTCCCATTACTGTATCGGGAAAAGTAGTTAGTGTCGGCATTCGAACCACTCAACTAAGAGGTGAAGACCAGGCTCTCCACTTTGTTCCCAACCGTAATATTACCGTGGTTAGCAATTTTTCAAGAGACGAGTTGAACTGAAATTTTACTTGATTTATGGTACAATAGAGGGAGTTTGACAGAGGAGAAATGATGTTTTTAGATGAGCAATTAGGAAATGGTTGTGTATGGATCAATCTAGATGTAGAAAAAATTAAAAATCTTGAAGATTTATCTGAAATCTACGGATTGGATAAGGAAACCATCGAATATGCGCTGGATAAAAATGAACGTGCCCATATGGATTACAACCGTGAGAATGGGACTGTGACCTTTATCTACAATGTTCTGGACTTAGAAAAGGACAAGGATTACTATGAAGCGATTCCCATGACCTTTATCGTTGAAAACAAACGAATGATTACCATCAGCAACCATAAGAATGCTTATGTCATTGATCAGATGTTAGCTTATCTGGATAGCCATGAGTTGCTTTCTATTTACAAATTTCTTTTTGCTAGTCTAGAAATCATTAGTAACGCCTATTATCCAATCATTGAAAAGATGGATAAGAGTAAAGATGAAGTCAACAGCTTACTTCGTCAGAGAACAACAAAGAAAAATCTCTTCGCCCTCTCTGACTTGGAGACTGGTATGGTTTACTTAACAGCAGCGGCAAAACAAAATCGACTCCTCTTAGAACATATCCAGGGCCATGCTCTTTATCGGAGATTTAATGATGTCGAACGAGAGCAGTTTGATGATGCCATGATTGAAGCCCATCAGTTGGTGTCTATGACAGACTTGATTTCTCAAGTCTTGCAACAACTCTCATCTTCTTACAACAACATCCTAAACAATAACCTGAATGATAGTTTGACAGTTTTGACTATTATCTCCGTCTTACTAGCAGTACTTGCGGTTATTACAGGTTTCTTCGGAATGAATGTTCCTCTACCATTTACAGAAGAGCCAAATGCTTGGATTTATATCTTAATGGCTAGCTTGATTTTATGGGCAGCCTTATCTCAATGGCTGAAGAAAATTACTAGAAAATAAAAGAGAAGGAGCCAGAATGGCGATTGAAAATTACATGCCAGATTTTGCTGTGGAAGCAGTTTATGATTTGACAGTCCAAAGCCTGAAAAACCAAGGGATCAAAGCTGTTTTGGTGGATTTGGACAACACTCTGATTGCTTGGAATAACCCTGATGGGACTCCAGAAATGAAGCAGTGGTTACATGACCTTCGTGATGCTGGTATTCGCATTATCGTAGTGTCTAACAACTCTAAAAAACGAGTTCAACGTGCGGTTGAAAAATTTGGGATTGACTATGTTTATTGGGCTTTGAAGCCCTTTACTTTCGGGATTGATCGTGCCATGAAGGAATTCCACTATGAGAAAAACGAAGTGGTCATGGTTGGAGATCAGCTCATGACGGATATTCGAGCGGCTCACCGAGCAGGGATTCGTTCGATTTTGGTCAAACCCTTGGTCCAGCACGACTCTATCAAAACGAAGTTTAACCGCGCTCGTGAGCGCCGTGTCATGAAACAAATCACTGAAAAGTACGGGCCTATCACATATAAAAAAGGAATCTAACTATGGAAGAAATTCTCTGTATTGGTTGTGGAGCAACCATTCAGACGACAGATAAGACTGGTCTTGGTTTTACACCTCAGTCAGCACTCGAAAAAGGTTTGGAAACTGGTGAAGTTTATTGCCAACGTTGTTTCCGTCTTCGTCATTACAATGAAATCACAGATGTCCAGTTGACGGATGATGATTTCCTAAATCTCTTGCACGAGGTAGGAGACAGTGATGCCTTAGTAGTGAACGTCATCGATATCTTTGACTTTAATGGCTCTGTTATCCCAGGCTTGCCTCGTTTTGTATCAGGCAACGATGTTCTCTTGGTTGGAAATAAAAAAGACATCCTTCCTAAGTCTGTTAAGCCTGGTAAGGTTAGTCAATGGCTCATGGAACGTGCCCATGAAGAAGGTCTACGTCCTGTTGACGTCGTTCTGACTTCAGCCCAAAACAAACATGCTATCAAGGAAGTCATTGATAAAATTGAGCACTATCGTAAGGGTCGTGACGTCTATGTAGTTGGGGTTACCAATGTTGGGAAATCAACTCTTATCAATGCTATTATCCAGGAAATTACGGGTGACCAGGACGTCATCACAACCTCACGTTTCCCAGGGACAACCTTGGATAAGATTGAAATTCCGCTCGATGATGGTTCTTATATCTATGATACACCGGGAATTATCCATCGTCATCAGATGGCCCACTACTTGACGGCTAAAAATCTCAAGTATGTCAGTCCTAAAAAGGAAATCAAACCTAAAACCTACCAGCTCAATCCTGAGCAAACCCTCTTTTTAGGAGGTTTGGGACGATTTGATTTCATTGCAGGAGAAAAGCAAGGTTTCACAGCTTTCTTTGATAATGAACTCAAACTTCATCGTACCAAGCTTGAAGGCGCTAGTGCCTTTTACGACAAGCACCTCGGAACCCTCCTTACACCACCAAATAGCAAGGAAAAAGAAGATTTTCCAAAACTGGTCCAACATGTCTTTAATATTAAAGACAAGACAGACCTAGTTATCTCAGGACTAGGCTGGATCCGTGTAACAGGAACTGCCAAAGTAGCCGTCTGGGCACCAGAAGGCGTCGCAGTCGTCTCACGAAAAGCAATTATTTAAAATAAAATCACTGAGCGAACAAAGTGAGCTCATGTAGAGATAGTTATTGCCGTGGTGTGATTGCCAATCTTTAGATTGGCAAGGGGCGCAATTGAGACCTAGGCTCAATTGTGAGGTCAGGAAATCCATTTTTCAAAGATGAAATCTTTGGGAAATTAGTTCCGACCGTCCCCCACCACCTAAAATAACTATCAAAAAAGGAAGAAAATATGTCATTAACATCGAAACAACGTGCCTTCCTCAACAGCCAGGCACACACCCTCAAACCCATTATTCAAATCGGGAAAAATGGACTCAACGACCAAATCAAAACCAGCGTTCGTCAGGCACTTGACGCCCGCGAATTGATCAAGGTTACTCTCTTGCAAAACACAGATGAAAACATCCACGAAGTAGCTGAAATCTTGGAAGAAGAAATCGGTGTGGATACAGTACAAAAAATTGGTCGTATCTTGATTTTGTATAAACAATCAAGCAAGAAAGAAAATCGCAAGATTTCTAAAAGAGTCAAAGAAATCTAAGCATATACTCCCAAACTGTTTTTACAGAAGACTAAAGGAGATTAGCCTATGGCAATCGAATTATTAACTCCCTTTACAAAAGTGGAGTTAGAGCCAGAAATCAAGGATAAAAAACGTAAGCAAGTTGGAATCTTAGGGGGAAATTTTAACCCTGTTCACAATGCCCACCTTATCGTCGCAGACCAAGTGCGCCAACAGTTGGGATTGGATCAAGTGCTGCTTATGCCTGAATACCAACCACCTCACGTAGACAAAAAGGAAACCATTTCTGAACACCACCGCCTCAAGATGCTTGAATTGGCAATTGACGGAATCGAAGGTTTAGCTATTGAGACCATCGAGCTGGAGCGTAAGGGTATTTCCTATACCTACGACACCATGAAGATTTTGACAGAGAAGAATCCAGATACAGATTATTACTTTATCATCGGTGCTGACATGGTAGACTATCTGCCTAAGTGGTACAGAATTGATGAATTGGTCGACCTCGTTCAGTTTGTAGGAGTTCAACGACCACGCTACAAGGCTGGGACTTCTTATCCAGTCATTTGGGTAGATGTGCCTCTTATGGATATTTCATCCAGTATGGTACGTGATTTCATCGCCCAAGGACGAACACCTAACTTTCTCCTACCCAAACCAGTGCTAGACTATATCGAGAAAGAAGGTCTCTACTAATGGCATATCAAGACTACATCAACTGTTCACGAGAGGAATTGTTGGGGAAAATGGCAGAGCTTCTACCCGAGAAACGCCTAACCCATTGTTTGGGTGTAGAGCGTGCAGCCATAGAATTGGCTCAGCGCTTTGGTGTGGATGTTGAGAAAGCTGGTTTAGCTGGTCTCCTTCATGACTATGCTAAAAAGCTATCAGATCAAGAATTTTTAGACTTGATAGATCGTTATCAACTTGACTCTGATCTTAAAAACTGGGGCAATAATGTCTGGCATGGTATGGTCGGTATCTACAAGATTCAGGAAGATTTGGATTTACAAGATTCTGAAATCCTACGAGCTATTGAAATTCATACAGTTGGAGCTGGCCAGATGACGGACCTAGACAAGGTCATCTACGTCGCAGACTATATCGAGCACAATCGTGCCTTTCCAGGTGTGGACCAGGCGCGTGAGATTGCAAGTTTGTCACTCAATAAGGCGGTAGCCTATGAAACAGCTCGCACTGTGGAACATTTGGCTCGCCAGGGATTGCCTATCTATCCCCAAACCCTTGAAACCTATAACGCCTATGTGCACTATTTGAAAGAGGACTAAATGAACGAAAAAGAATTATTAGAACTAGTCGTGAAAGCGGCTGATGAGAAACGTGCAGAGGATATTCTCGCACTTGACGTACAAGAACTGACCAGTGTGACAGATTACTTTGTCATCACGAGCTCCATGAATAGCCGTCAATTGGACGCTATCGCTGAAAATATCCGTGAAAAAGTTGCTGAAGCAGGCTTTAAAGGTAGCCATGTTGAAGGAGATGCAGCTGGTGGTTGGGTCCTACTTGACCTTGGTGGTGTCGTAGTGCATATCTTCTCAGAAGAAATGCGTGCCCACTATAACCTAGAAAAACTATGGCATGAGGCGGATTCAGTAGATTTATCTGAAACCTTGGCCTAGTAGATGAACTCAGTTGCAGTCAACTGGGTTTATTTGCTTAATTTAGAAGAAAATTGTTAGAAAGGTAAGGGCGTCGTGTTTGGTAATGTTAAAACTGAACACGAGCTAAAAACTGTGAGAAAGAGAATAACTTCCTTTGTATCTGACGATACGGCAGAAAGATACCTATTTTCTCTTCGTTTTAAACGCTCTTTGTATCTTAATAATGACAACATACGAAACCTTTGCGGCTGTTTACGATGCTGTGATGGATGATAGTTTATACGATAAATGGACGGATTTTTCCCTCCTGCATTTGCCCAAGACTAAGGAGAGAAAGAAACTCTTGGAGCTGGCTTGTGGTACAGGAATCCAGTCCGTTCGCTTTTCTCAAGCAGGTTTTGATGTAACTGGACTGGACTTGAGCGCGGACATGTTGAAAATTGCTGAGAAGAGAGCTGCTTCAGCCAAGCAAAAGATTGATTTTATGGAAGGCAATATGTTGGACTTGTCCAAGGCAGGTCAATACGACTTTGTCACGTGTTACTCGGACTCAATCTGCTACATGCAGGATGAGGTGGAAGTCGGGGACGTCTTTAAAGAAGTCTATAATGCTCTCAATGAGGACGGGGTCTTCATCTTTGATGTGCATTCGACCTACCAGACAGATGAGGTCTTTCCTGGCTATTCCTATCATGAAAATGCAGAAGACTTCGCCATGCTCTGGGATACCTACGAGGATGCAGCTCCACATTCTATCGTGCATGAGCTGACCTTCTTTATCAAGGAAGCAGATGGTTCCTTTAGTCGTCACGATGAAGTGCATGAGGAGCGTACATACGAAGTCTTGACCTATGATATTTTGCTAGAACAAGCTGGTTTTAAGTCCTTCAAACTCTTTGCGGACTTTGAAGATAAGGAGCCTACAGAAACCAGTACTCGTTGGTTTTTTGTGGCACAAAAGTAGGAGAGCATCATGACCATTATAGGTATTATCGCGGAGTTCAATCCCTTTCATAACGGCCACAAATACCTGCTAGAACAGGCAGATGGGTTGAAAATTGTGGCCATGTCTGGGAATTTCATGCAGAGAGGCGAGCCTGCTATCGTGGACAAGTGGACAAGGGCTCAAATGGCACTAGAGAATGGGGCAGACTTGGTAGTAGAATTGCCCTTTTTAGTCAGTGTTCAGGCGGCGGATTTCTTCGGTCAAGGTGCTGTTGAACTCTTGGCTCGTTTGGGCATAGATACCCTTTCCTTTGGGACAGAGGAAGTTCTAGATTACCAGAAAATTTCTGACTTATATGCAGAGCGTGGTCAAGAGATGGAGAATTTTGTAGATAATCTGCCTGATTCACTCTCTTATCCTCAGAAAACCCAAGCCATGTGGAAGGAATTTGCAGGTCTGGATTTTTCTGGTGATACGCCCAATCATGTCTTAGCTCTTGCCTACGCCAAGGCAGTTGCTGGGAGAGATATCAAACTTCATCCAATTCAACGTCAGGGAGCTGGATACCATTCGGTGGACAAGGATGTGGACTTTGCATCTGCAACAGCCCTCCGTCAGCACCGATCAGACCAAGATTTCTTAGAACGCTCTATGCCTACTGTTAATCTCTTTGAAAATGCTAGTAAGGTGAGTTGGGAAGATTATTTTCCACTTTTACGCTATCAAATCTTGTCAAATCCAGATTTAAGTACTATTTATCAGGTCAATCAGGAAATGGCAGTGCGTATTAAAGAAGCCATCAAAATAGCAAAATCTATTGAGGAATTGGTTGAGTTAGTAGCTACCAAACGCTACACCAAGGCGCGTGTGAGACGCCTCTTGACCTATATCTTGGTGCAGGCTAGAGAAAGTGACTTGCCAGAAGGTATTCACGTCCTTGGTTTTACCGAAAAAGGCAGACAACACCTTAATACTCTCAAGGAGCAGGTCAATCTAGTTAGCCGAATCGGTAAAGAACCCTGGGATGCCATAACACGAAAGGCAGACCAAATTTATCAACTGGGACACCCGAGTATCTCAGAACAAAATTTTGGTCGAGTGCCAATCAGAATCGAAACAAACTAAGTCTACTGAAAGGTAGGCTTTTTTAGTTTTTTGCAAAAAATTTCTTTTAAAAAATAGTTAGGTTTAAGAAGCTTATTTTACTAAGGGAAATGAAGATATTGCTCCTAAAAATAACTAAAACAACTTCCATTTAAGGTTTGTTAAAAATAGTTTTTTATGGTAAAATGTATAAGAATGCATGTCATTCAGATAAACAAATAAATTGAGGTAAAAACATGGAAATTATGACAATTGTTATAGTTGTTTTTGCCGTCATCATTGGTTTAGTCATTGGATATGTCAGCATCTCAGTCAAGATGAAATCATCACAAGAGGCTGCAGAGTTGATGCTTTTAAATGCTGAACAAGAAGCAACTAATTTACGAGGACAAGCTGAGCGCGAAGCGGATTTATTACTAAATGAAGCCAAGAGCGAAAGCAAATCCCTTAAAAAAGAAGCACTATTGGAGGCTAAAGAAGAAGCCAGAAAATACCGCGAAGAAGTGGACGCTGAATTTAAGTCGGAGCGTCAAGAACTCAAGCAAATCGAAAGTCGTTTGACGGAGAGAGCTACGAGCCTTGACCGTAAAGACGATAATTTGACGAACAAAGAAAAAACACTTGAACAAAAAGAACAAAGTATTTCTGATAGAGCAAAAAACCTTGATGCACGTGAAGAGCAACTAGAAGAAATTGAAAAGCAAAAGCAAGCTGAACTTGAACGTGTCGGAAGTCTGACACAATCAGAGGCAAAAGATATTATCTTAGCTCAGACAGAAGAAAACTTGACTAAGGAAATTGCTAGCCGCATTCGTGAGGCAGAGCAAGAAGTCAAGGAACGTTCAGATAAGCTGGCTAAGGATATCTTGTCCCAAGCAATGCAGAGAATTGCTGGTGAGTATGTAGCTGAGTCTACAAACTCAACCGTTCATCTGCCTGATGATACCATGAAAGGTCGTATCATTGGACGTGAAGGTCGTAACATTCGTACCTTTGAAAGTTTGACAGGGGTTGATGTCATCATTGATGATACGCCAGAAGTGGTAACCTTGTCAGGTTTTGATCCTATCCGCCGTGAGATTGCCCGTATGACGATGGAAACCTTGCTTAAGGATGGACGAATTCACCCAGCTCGTATCGAAGAGTTGGTTGAGAAAAACCGTCAAGAAATTGATAACCGTATTCGTGAATATGGTGAAGCTGCAGCCTATGAAATCGGGGCACCAAACCTTCACCCAGACTTGATGAAGATCATGGGTCGCTTACAGTTCCGTACTTCATACGGACAAAATGTCTTGCGACACTCAATCGAAGTGGCTAAGTTGGCTGGTATCATGGCTAGCGAACTTGGTGAAAATGCCGCACTTGCTCGTCGTGCAGGATTCCTCCACGATATCGGGAAAGCTATTGACCGTGAGGTAGAAGGCAGCCACGTTGAGATTGGTACAGAATTGGCTCGCAAGTATAAGGAACACCCAGTTGTGATCAATACAATTGCTAGTCACCACGGAGATGTAGAGCCTGAAAGTGTAATCGCAGTTCTCGTTGCTGCAGCGGATGCTTTAAGTGCAGCCCGTCCAGGAGCTCGTAGCGAATCACTTGAAAGCTACATCAAACGTCTCCATGATTTGGAAGAAATCGCTAATAGCTTTGAAGGAGTTCAAAATAGCTTTGCCCTTCAAGCCGGTCGTGAAATCCGTATCATGGTGAACCCAGGTCAAATCAAGGACGACAAGGTCACAATCTTAGCTCACAAAGTTCGTGAGAAAATTGAAAGTAATCTCGATTACCCAGGAAATATCAAGGTAACCGTGATTCGTGAACTTCGTGCAGTTGATTATGCAAAATAAATAAGAAAGAGCAGTTGAAAAATTACTGCTTTTTTGTTACACTAGATAGAAAGATTGTAGTAAGCAGAAATGGCTTTACATAGTGAATTCTGATGAATTTTCAAGTCATTTCACAAACTATCCAAAGGAGACATCATGGCAGACCGTGGCTTACTAATCGTTTTTTCAGGCCCTTCGGGAGTTGGAAAAGGAACGGTTAGACGAGAAATTTTTGAGAGTTCTGAAAATCAATTCCAATATTCTGTATCTATGACAACGCGGGCGCAACGTCCAGGTGAAGTAGACGGAGTTGACTATTTCTTCCGTACACGTGAAGAATTTGAAGAATTGATCCGCCAAGGACAGATGTTAGAATATGCAGAGTATGTAGGCAACTACTACGGTACTCCTCTGACTTATGTCAATGAAACCCTTGATAAGGGTATTGACGTTTTCCTTGAAATCGAAGTTCAGGGAGCTCTCCAGGTCAAGAAAAAAGTTCCAGATGCTGTCTTTATCTTTTTGACACCACCAGATTTGGAAGAATTGCAAGGCCGTCTCGTTGGTCGTGGCACAGATAGTGCAGAAGTGATCGCACAGCGTATCGAAAAAGCCAAAGAAGAAATTGCCTTGATGCGTGAGTATGACTATGCTATTGTCAATGATCATGTTCCTCTTGCCGCAGAACGTGTCAAACGTGTGATTGAAGCTGAACATTTCCGCGTCGATCGTGTCATCGGTCACTACCAGGATATGCTACCAAAGTCTCCGACTATTCGATAAACTATAGAAAACAGGTACAAACAAATGATGCTTAAACCCTCTATTGATACCTTGCTTGACAAGGTACCATCAAAATATTCACTCGTAATCTTGGAAGCAAAACGTGCTCACGAATTAGAAGCTGGAGCAACTCCAACACAAGAATTCAAATCTGAAAAATCTACACTTCGTGCCTTGGAAGAAATTGAATCAGGGAATGTAACCATCCACCCAGATCCAGAAGGAAAACGCGAAGCTGTTCGTCGTCGTATCGAAGAAGAAAGACGATTGAGAGAAGAAGAAGAAAAGAAAATCAAAGAGCAAATCGCGAAAGAAAAAGAAGAAGGTGAAAAAATTTAAGGTTGGGGGGACTCAATCTTATTTTTTCTATTGCAAGAATACTCAATCAATTGAAACGATTTAAGAAGAGAAGGAGGTGAGGATATGGCAATTGCAAAAATCATTGTGGATGTTCCTTTGATGCAGACGGACCAGCCCTATAGTTACAAGATTCCTGAAGAATTTGTAGACATGCTGGAAGTTGGTATGCGGGTTCATGTGCCTTTTGGGAAGGCCAATCGCTTGATTCAGGGAATTGTTCTTGGAATGGAACAAGAATCTGATGTAGATGTGGCAGATGAGGACTTGAAAGAAATTGCTGAGGTGCTGGACTTTTCTCCTGTCTTAACGGAGGAACAACTCTGGCTGGCCGAAGAACTACGTAAGTCAGTTTTTTCATACAAGATTTCTATTCTAAAAGCTATGCTTCCAGGATTTTTGAATTCTAGCTATGATAAAATCCTCTATCCTCTGGAAGGCTTGAGTCAGGAGGACAGAGACCGTTTGTTTGGATCACAAGAGTCCTTAGCATTTTCATCTCTAGACTTAGAAAAGCAGGCCGAGATGATGCGATTGACTCGAAAAGGACTTTTGAAGTTAGAGTATCAGGCTATAGACCAGAAGAAGGTTAAAACACAGTCTTGGATTCAAGTGAATCTTGACAAATTAGAACAGCTAGAAATATCAAACCGTGCCAAGAAGAAATTGGAACTGCGAGATTATTTATTAGCACATCCAGAAAGTACTCCTTTGGCTGCTTTGTTAGAACATTACTCACGGGAACAAGTTAACTTTTTTGTGGAACAGGGTGCTTTGACGATTCTTCAGAAGGAAGTTCAACGTTCAGCTACCTACTTTGAAGGAATCGAGTCAAATCAAGCCTTAGAGTTAAACCCAGAGCAAAAACAAGCCTGTGAGGCGATTGTTGGAGCGATTGGTAAGAAACATCCTCCCTTTCTTCTTCAAGGAATCACTGGAAGTGGGAAAACCGAGGTTTACCTGCAGATTATCCAAGGTGCCTTGGATATGGGAAAAACAGCGATTGTTCTAGTTCCGGAGATCTCTCTGACACCTCAAATGACCGAGCGCTTTATTGCTCGTTTTGGTGAGCAAGTTGCCATCCTCCACTCAGGCTTGTCCAACGGTGAAAAGTATGATGAGTGGCGCAAGGTGGAGCGTGGAGATGCTCAGGTAGTTGTTGGGGCTAGGTCTGCTATTTTTGCACCTTTAAAAAATCTAGGTGTTATCATTATCGATGAAGAGCATGAGGCTAGTTATAAGCAAGATAGCAATCCTCGTTACCATGCTAGAGATGTGGCTCTTTTACGTGCCCAGTACAATCAAGCTGCCCTAGTCCTTGGTTCTGCAACACCGAGTCTAGAAAGTCGTGCGCGTGCTGGTAAGGGTGTTTATCAACATCTACGTCTGACACAACGGGCCAATCCTTTAGCAAGTATTCCTGAAGTTCAACTGATTGACTTCCGTGATTACATTGGGCAGAATGAAACATCAAACTTTACACCACCACTGATTGAGGCCATTCAAGATCGACTGGATAAAAAAGAGCAGGTTGTTCTCATGCTCAATCGTCGTGGTTATTCTAGTTTTGTCATGTGTCGGGAATGTGGGACTGTGGATACCTGTCCTAACTGTGATATTTCCTTGACGCTACATATGGATACCAAAACCATGAACTGCCATTATTGTGGCTTTTCGAAGGAAATTCCACATGTCTGTCCAAACTGTCAGAGTCGTAGCATTCGTTATTATGGAACAGGGACTCAAAAGGCCTATGATGAGCTAACAGAAGTCTTTCCAGAGGCACGTATTCTGCGCATGGATGTGGATACAACTCGTAAAAAAGGCAGTCACCAAGCTTTACTTGAACAATTTGGCAATGGTGAAGCGGACATATTGCTAGGAACCCAGATGATTGCCAAGGGCTTGGATTTTCCTAATGTAACCTTGGTTGGTGTCCTCAATGCAGATACGGCTTTAAACCTTCCTGATTTCCGTTCTTCTGAGAGAACCTTCCAACTCTTGACCCAGGTAGCAGGCCGTGCCGGTCGAGCTGAAAAGGTAGGTCAGGTCTTGATTCAGTCCTATAATCCTAATCATTATGCCATTCGTTTTGCAAAGGATCAGGACTACGAAGGTTTTTATGCCTATGAAATGGGCATCAGACGTCAGTTGGGTTACCCACCTTATTATTTCACTATTGGGATTACCTTATCTCATAAAAAAGAAGAAGAGGTTCTTAGACGCGCTTATCAAGTCATGGAGATTTTGCGGTCAGGTTTATCGGATGCTAGTATCATCCTTGGGCCAACGCCAAAACCTATCGCTCGCACGCATAACCTCTATCATTATCAGATTTTAATCAAATACCGTTTAGAAGATGAGTTGGCTTCTACCCTTAATCAGGTCTTAGCCCTAACTCAAGAACGTGAAAATAGCGAACTTCGTCTCAGTATTGACCACGAACCGCAACAATTTTTATAGAAGGAGAAAAGATGACAAAACTAATCTTTATGGGAACTCCCAATTTTTCAGCGACCGTTTTGAAGGGGCTTTTGTCAGATGACCGCTACGAGATTGTAGCGGTTGTAACTCAGCCAGATCGTGCGGTCGGACGTAAAAAAGTTATTCAGGAAACCCCAGTGAAACAAGCTGCCAAAGAGGCAGGCCTACCTATCTACCAACCAGAAAAATTATCAGGTAGTCCAGAAATGGAAGCTATCATGAATTTGGGAGCTGACGGGATTGTGACTGCAGCTTTTGGACAATTTCTCCCAAGTAAACTCCTTGATAGCATGGATTTTGCAGTCAACGTTCATGCTTCGCTTCTTCCAAAGCACCGTGGTGGAGCTCCTATCCATTATGCCTTGATTCAAGGTGATGAGGAGGCAGGAGTAACTATTATGGAAATGGTCAAGGAAATGGATGCAGGGGACATGATTTCTCGTCGCAGTATCCCAATTACTGATGAGGATAATGTTGGAACTTTGTTTGAAAAATTGGCCATTGTTGGGCGTGATTTGCTTTTGGATACCCTACCTGCTTATATAGCTGGTGAAATTCAGCCTCAACCGCAAGATCCAAGCCAAGTAACTTTCTCACCAAATATTAAACCAGAGGAGGAAAAACTGGACTGGAACAAGACCAACCGTCAACTTTTCAACCAAATCCGTGGGATGAATCCATGGCCAGTTGCTCATACCTTCCTCAAGGGAGAACGCTTCAAAATCTATGAAGCTCTGCCTGTAGAAGGTCAGGGTAATCCGGGTGAGATACTCTCCATCGGTAAGAAAGAATTGATTGTCGCAACGGCAGAAGGAGCTCTATCTCTCAAACAGGTTCAACCAGCAGGAAAACCTAAAATGGACATTGCTTCCTTCCTCAACGGTGTTGGACGAAGTTTGGCTGTAGGAGAACGATTTGGTGATTAAAGTAGAAACAGCTAGAAGTTTAGCTTTAGAGGTATTGGAGGACGTTCTTGTCAATCAAGCCTACTCCAATATCGCCTTGAATAAACACCTCAAGGTAAGTCAACTGTCAGCAACTGACAAAGGTTTGGTGACAGAGCTTGTATACGGGACTGTAGCTCGTAAACTAACTTTAGAATGGTATTTGTCTCACTTTATTGAGGATAGAGACAAGCTAGACAGCTGGCTCTATGTTTTACTTCTCATGAGCGTCTATCAACTCCAATATCTAGATAAGCTTCCTGATCATGCAGTGGTCAATGAAGCGGTGGAACTGGCTAAACTTCGTAAAAAAGGTAGCGAAAAACTGGTCAATGCAGTCCTTCGCCGTATCTTGCGAGAGAGCTTGCCAGATATTGCCTATATCAAGCGTAAAAATAAGCGTGATTCTATCGCCTACTCTTTGCCAGTGTGGTTAGTTTCTAAGCTCAAGGAAGAGTACGGGGAAGAACGGGCGCAAGAAATTTTTGAGAGTCTTTTGCAACGCAATAAAGCCAGTATCCGTGTGACAGATTTGAGCCGAAAAGAGGAAATTAAAGCTCTGCTTGATGCAAGTGATTCTGCTTTATCAGCTTCTGGTCTGGTCAAGGAGCAGGGGCATTTCGCGGGTCATGACTTATTTTCGGAAGGACTTATTACTATCCAGGATGAGTCTAGTCAACTGGTTGCACCAACACTAGAGCTACAAGGAGAGGAGCAGGTTTTGGATGCTTGTGCAGCTCCAGGTGGGAAAACAGCCCATATAGCATCTTATCTAACGACAGGTCAGGTAACAGCTCTGGATCTCTACGACCATAAACTCAATTTGATTCAAGAAAATGCCCAGCGTTTAGGCGTAGCAGACCGTATTCAAACACAAAAATTGGATGCCCGAAAGGTTCACGAGTTTTTTGGTAAGGATCAATTTGATAAGATTCTTGTTGATGCCCCTTGCTCAGGAATTGGTCTATTGCGTCGGAAACCAGACATCAAATACAACAAAGACACTGCTGATTTCGCGTCATTACAGGAAATTCAGTTGGAAATATTAGGTAGTGTTTGTCAAACGCTACGTAAAGGTGGTATAATAACTTATAGTACCTGCACTATTATCTCTGAGGAGAACTTTCAAGTGGTTCAAGCATTTTTAGAAAGTCATCCAGAGTTCGAGCAGGTTAAACTAGAACACGAATGCAAGGATATCCTAAAAGATGGCTGCATCCTCATTACTCCAGAATTGTACGGAAGTGATGGATTCTTTATTAGCCAATTTCGTAAGATATCCAATTAGGAAGGAACTGACACAATGGAGATTTCATTATTAACAGATGTGGGTCAGAAGCGTACAAATAATCAAGACTATGTCAATCTTTTTGTCAACCGTGCCGGTCGCACGATGATTATCTTGGCTGATGGGATGGGAGGACACCGAGCAGGTAATATTGCCAGTGAGATGGCAGTTACGGACTTAGGTGTTGCCTGGGTAGATACTCAGATTGATACCGTGAATGAAGTTCGTGAATGGTTTGCAGAACACCTAGAAATTGAAAATCAAAAGATTTATCAATTGGGGCGTGATGAAGCATATAAAGGAATGGGTACAACTCTAGAAGCCCTTGCAATCATTGATAACCAAGCTATCTATGCTCATATTGGTGATTCTCGTATCGGCTTGGTTCGTGGAGAAGAGTACCACCAATTAACGAGTGATCATTCATTAGTCAATGAGTTACTCAAGGCAGGTCAATTAACACCTGAAGAAGCTGAAGCGCATCCACAAAAAAATATCATTACCCAGTCTATTGGACAAAAAGATGAGATTCAACCTGATTTAGGGATTGTGAGCTTGGAACCTGGTGACTATATCGTTATGAACAGTGATGGTCTCACGAATATGATTTCAGGAAGTGAAATCTATGACATCGTGACAAGTGATATTTCACTTGAAGACAAGGCGGCAACCTTAGTACGTTTTGCAAACAATGCCGGAGGGCTTGATAACATTACTGTTGCCTTGATTGCGATTGAGGAGGAATCAAAATGATCCAGATCGGCAAGATATTTGCCGGACGATATCGGATTATCAAACAAATTGGCCGTGGCGGGATGGCAGATGTTTACCTGGCCAAAGATTTGATTCTGGATGGGGAAGAGGTAGCGGTGAAGGTCCTGAGGACCAACTACCAAACGGATCCAATCGCTGTTGCACGTTTTCAGCGTGAAGCACGTGCGATGGCGGACCTAGATCATCCTCATATCGTTCGAATTACGGATATCGGTGAAGAAGACGGTCAACAATATCTAGCTATGGAATATGTAGCTGGGCTTGACCTCAAACGTTATATCAAAGAACACTACCCTCTATCAAACGAGGAAGCTGTTCGTATAATGGGTCAAATTCTCTTGGCTATGCGTTTGGCGCATGCAAAGGGGATTATTCACCGTGATTTAAAACCTCAAAATATACTCTTGACTCCTGATGGAACTGCAAAAGTTACTGACTTTGGGATTGCAGTGGCCTTTGCAGAAACCAGTTTGACACAGACCAACTCCATGTTGGGTTCTGTTCACTATCTATCACCTGAGCAGGCGCGTGGTTCTAAGGCGACTATACAGAGTGATATTTATGCAATGGGAATTATCTTTTTCGAAATGTTGACAGGCCATATTCCTTATGATGGAGATAGTGCTGTGACCATTGCACTTCAGCATTTCCAAAAACCGCTTCCTTCTGTCATTGCAGAAAACCCATCAGTGCCACAATCCTTGGAAAACGTGGTTATAAAAGCGACAGCTAAAAAGTTGACAGACCGTTACCAAACTGTCTCAGAGATGTATGTTGACTTATTGAGCAGTCTTTCTTATAACCGTCGAAATGAACCAAAGCTGGTATTTGAAGATACAAGTAAAGTTGACACAAAAACCTTACCGAAAATTTCACAATCTACTTTAACAACGATTCCTAAAGTGCAACCAAAGGAAGAAAGTCCTCAGAGCCAAAAGCCGACTAAAAAGGCAACTAGTAAAGGAACTGTTGCAAAACCAGTCAAGAAACGTCGTTTCAAAGCAAGGTATTTTGTGCTTTTAGCTAGCTTTATACTTGTCTTGGCTTCTCTCTTTTGGATAGTATCAAAAACGCCAGCTAACGTTGAAATTCCGAAAGTAGCAGGTCAAACTGTAGCAGAAGCCAAGGAAAATCTAAAAAAAGCTAATTTTGAAATTGGCGAGGAAAAGACTGAAGCTAGTGATACAGTAGAAGAAGGCCGAGTGATTCGAACGGATCCAGATGCTGGTTCGTCTCGCAAAGAAGGTACTAAAGTTAATCTCATTATCTCTTCAGGTCAGCAATCGTTTAAGATTGGAAATTATATTGGACGCAAATCTACGGACGTCATTGCAGAGTTGAAAGGGAAAAAAGTTCCTGAAAATCTCATCAAGGTTGTAGAAGAGGAATCAAATGAAACTGAGGCAGGACTTGTTATGAAACAGAGCCTCTCAGAAGGAACTACTTATGATCTCAATAAGGCGACCGAGATTACCTTGACAGTAGCCAAGAAGGTAACTAGCGTTCCTATGCCAATTTATATTGGATCAAGCCTTGAATTTACCAAGAATAATTTGATTCAGATAGTCGGTGTCAAAGAGGCGAATATTGAAGTGGTAGAGGTCTCTACAGCACCAGAAGGGACTATTGAGGATACTGTGGTTAGTCAAAGTCCAAAACCAGGTGAAGGTGTAGATTTGAATACAACTCGTATCAAGATTTCTGTCTATAAACCCAAAACAACGACAATAAATCCTTCACAAGGAAATCCATATCGTAGAGAGACAACACCACAGTTTAGAGAACCACAGACTACTACAGCTCCATCATCTAATGTTCCTTCAGAGAACCATAATGGTGAGAACTAATCAATCTTTGTCACAGTTTTTGTGACAAAGATTTTTTTTCCTTAAAATTTATGATAAAATAAAAGGAGTTTAAAAAGGAGGGGAACATGGACGAATCAAAAAAACTGAATGCAGTTATTGATGTCATTATGTTAGCAGGAACAATTCTGCTTCGCAATGGATCTGAAATCTATCGTGTCGAAGACACCATGATTCGAATTGCTCATTCACAAGGCATCATGGATTGTAATGTTTTGGCCATGCCTGCAGCTATTTTTTTCTCCATTGAAAATACAAATATCTCTCGAATGAAACGAGTAACCTCCTCTGCTTATAATATTGAGAAGGTGTGTGATGTCAACCAGATTTCACGGCAACTTGTATCAGGGCAGCTTGATTTGGAGACAGCCTTTATCCAATTAAAGGAATTGAATGCCAAGGCATCTCCCTACACCAATGTTCAGCTAACTGCTGCAGCGACCCTTAGTGCTCCCTTCTTCTCTATCATGTTCGGGGGTAATGTCTACGATGCCATTGGTGCAGGAGTAGCAACCATATTTGCTTTCACCTTTTCTCTTTACGTAGAAAAATTTATTCGTATTCCCTTTATGACAGCTTTTGCAGGTGCTCTTGTTTTTGGTTTGATTGCACAATTTTGGGCTCGCTATTCTGGCTTTCCTTCGACAGCCGATTTGGTCATTGCAGGTGCGGTCATGCCATTTGTACCTGGAATTGCTCTGACCAATGCTGTTCGAGATATTATGACCAATCACATTAACTCTGGTATGAGCAAGATGTTTGAATCCTTGCTGGTTACCCTTGCCTTAGGGGCAGGCACCTCTGTCGCCCTCCTACTCATGAACTAATATGACTCTAACAACATTTTTATTGCAGGCTCTAGCTAGTCTGCTAGCTATTATCACTTTTTTAATCGTTTTAAACGTCCAACGTTCTATGCTCATTCCTGGTGGAGTTTTGGGAATGTCAATCTGGCTGCTCTATCTAATACTCAAGGAGCCAACTAATGTTATTTTGGCGACCTTTATTGCCGCTGTAATTGGTTCTTGTATCAGCCAGATTATGAGTATTATCTACAAAACACCAGCAGTTGTGTTTGCTTTAGCGATTTTAGCTCCGCTGGTACCGGGTTATCTCTCTTATCGAACGACTTCATTTTTTGTGACAGGTGACTATAGAAACGCCATTGCCAGTGCAATGTTGGTTATGATGTTAGCTCTCGTTATTTCTATAGGAATGGCAAGTGGAACAGTTGTGTTGAAATTGTATTATTATCTCAAAAAGAATCGAGCTAGCTGAGACTCGATTTTTTCGTGGGTAGAGTGGTTGAAAGAACATGAGTACGACGATAGAAATGAACTTGATTTGGGGAATCAAGTCTTTTTTCGCTCATTTGACCTCAATTATGATAAAATAGAGGTGAACGAATTTTTACAATGAATGATAAAAATAGAGGTAAATATGACAATCGGTATTGATAAGATTGGTTTTGCGACCAGTCAATACGTTTTGAAATTACAAAATTTAGCAGAAACCCGAGGAATTGATCCTGAAAAATTGAGTAAAGGACTCCTTTTAAAAGAATTGAGTATAGCTCCTTTAACAGAGGATATTGTTACCTTGGCTGCTAGTGCAGGAAATTCTATCCTGACTGAAGAAGATAAGCAAGAGATTGATATGGTTATCGTGGCGACAGAGTCTGGGATTGACCAGAGTAAAGCTGCAGCTGTCTTTGTACACGGCTTGCTTGGAATTCAACCATTTGCTCGTAGTTTTGAAATCAAGGAAGCTTGCTATGGTGCAACTGCGGCTCTCCACTATGCTAAGTTACACGTAGAAAATTCTCCTAAATCAAAGGTTTTGGTGCTAGCTAGTGATATTGCAAGATATGGTGTCGAAACTCCTGGAGAACCAACTCAAGGTGCAGGATGTGTTGCTATGTTGATTAGCCAAAATCCACGTGTGATGATTTTCAACAATGATAATGTTGCACAAACACGTGATATTATGGACTTTTGGCGTCCAAACTATTCGACAACACCATTTGTAAATGGAGTTTACTCAACGCAACAATATCTTGATAGTTTAAAAACGACTTGGGAAGAGTATCAAAAGCGTTATGATTGCGACTTGAATGATTTTGAAGCTATTTGTTTCCATTTGCCATATCCAAAGCTAGCTCTCAAGGGATTGAAAAAAATTCTTGATAAATCTCTACCTCAAGAGAAAAAGGATTTGCTTCAAAAACACTTTGATGAGTCCATTATTTATAGCCAAAAAGTTGGGAATATCTATACAGGTTCACTCTTCTTAGGTCTCTTGTCTCTTCTTGAAAATTCTGATAGCCTGAAAGCTGGAGATAAGATTGCCCTCTATAGCTATGGTAGTGGTGCTGTATCCGAGTTCTTCAGTGTGGAATTGGTTGAAGGGTATGAACAGCAATTGCAGCAAGGTCGTTTAGATTTGCTAGACCAACGCCAGTCTGTGAGTGTCGCTGATTATGAACGAATCTTCTTTGAAGAAGCGAAATTGGATGAGTCTGGATCTGCAACTATGTCAGGTTATGAAGGGCAAGATTATGCTCTAGTTGAGATTGTAGATCATCAACGTCGCTACAGCAAGGTTGAAAAATAATGAAAAAAAATTGGAATGGATTTGCTAAAAAATCAATTCAAGAGCGCCTAGAGTTCGTTAAGTCTCAGGCGCTTACTTCTATTGAAGCCCAAGAAAGTCTTGAGCAAAATGAAAATCTTAGTATAGCAGTTGCGGACCAACTGAGTGAAAATGTAGTGGGGACCTTCTCACTTCCATACTCAGTAGTGCCAGAAGTACTGGTAAATGGTCAAGAGTACACCGTTCCTTATGTGACCGAAGAGCCATCTGTTGTTGCTGCAGCTAGTTTTGCTAGTAAGATTATCAAACGTGCGGGTGGTTTTACTGCTCAGGTTCATCAACGTCAAATGATTGGTCAGGTAGCTCTTTATCAGGTTCCAGACAGGGATAAAGCATGTCAGGCTATTTTGAGTCAGAAAGCAGAGCTACTCGAACAAGCAAACCAAGCCTATCCATCTATTGTCAAACGTGGTGGTGGAGCGAGAGATCTAAAAGTTGAAAAAATTTCTGGTGAGGCTGACTTTTTAGTGGTTTATCTCCATGTGGATACTCAGGAAGCCATGGGAGCTAATATGCTCAATACCATGCTTGAAGCTTTAAAACCTAGCTTAGAGGCTCTAAGTCTAGGGCAAAGTTTAATGGGCATTTTGTCCAACTACGCAACAGATTCTCTAGTAACTGCAACTTGTCGGATTGCCTTTCGTTATTTGAGTCGCCAAAAGGATGAAGCGCGTGAACTAGCTGAAAAAATGGTTTTAGCCAGCCAGTTTGCTCAAGCAGATCCTTATCGAGCAGCTACTCACAATAAGGGAATTTTTAATGGGATCGATGCTCTCTTGATTGCGACAGGAAATGATTGGCGTGCCATCGAAGCGGGAGCACATGCCTATGCCAGTCATGATGGTTCCTATCGAGGTCTTAGTCGTTGGACGATGGATTTGGGAACAGAAGAGCTAATAGGAGAGCTAACTATGCCGATGCCAGTTGCTACCAAGGGTGGATCAATTGGTCTTAATCCTCGTGTAGTTCTCAGCCATGAGTTGTTAGGTCATCCATCAGCTAAGGAATTGGCTCAAATTATCGTGTCAATTGGTCTTGCACAGAATTTTGCGGCCCTTAAGGCACTAGTCAGCACAGGGATTCAGCATGGACACATGAAACTTCAAGCGAAGTCACTAGCCCTCCTTGCAGGAGCTACAGAGGCAGAAGTGCCTAAGTTGGTAGAAAGCTTGATTGCTGAAAAAACTTTTAATTTAGAAAAAGCACAAACTCTTTTGAAAAAATTAAGATTATAAGAAAAACTCAGACTGATTCAGTCTGAGTTTTTTGTTTAAATACTTTTACCTGGCAAGAGACTAACTGGCAAGAAATAACCAGTAGTAGCAACCTCTTTGCCTTCAATTTTTTGTAAGAGCAAATCAACTGTTAGGCGAGCAATTTCTTCCAAGGGTTGTTTAATGGTAGTGAGGTGAGGATAGAAATTTTCAATGAAATAAGTTCCGTCATAGCCAATTACCTTGAGTTGTTCAGGAACAGAGAGACCAAGCTCCTGAGCAATTTTAATAACCAAAATAGCAGTCAAATCATCAGAGGCGAAAATCGCATCTGGTTTTTGTTTGGTCAGGATATTTTTAATTTCCATTTCCTTACGAAGGGGTGAAAAGTCACTGGAAACATTGATAATAGGAGCTTTTGGTAAGACAGAAGCAAAACCTGCATGACGAAGTCCAGTTGGGGAATTGGAATTGTCATTTCCTGTAATCATGATGATAGATTTGGCTCCAGTTTTAGCAAGAGTCTGAGCGGCTAGGACACCACCAGCATAGTTGTCAGAAGAAACGACAGGTATGTCTGGTGATAGGTTACGGTCAAATGAAATGATCGGAGCGGTTACGCGATTGTAATCCTCAATCCCAAGGTTATGACTTCCCGAAATGATGCCGTCCACCTGGTTGGCTTCTAGCATTTCGATGTATTCGCGTTCTTTTTCCGAATCGTGTTCACTATTACAGATGATGGTCTTGTAACCTTTTTTGAAGAGTTCGTGTTCCAATTTATCAATCAATTCAGCATAGAAAACATGGCTGATTTTAGGGAAAATCAAACCGATTAACTTGGCTGATTTACCTTGAAGACTGCGAGCCAGGTTGTTGGGTTTATAGCCCAGCTCACGCATAGCATCATTAACCTTTTGAATGGTTATTTCAGACAGATACCCCTTTTTGTTGATGACACGTGAAACAGTAGTAGGGCTGACGCCAGCTAGTTTTGCGACATCAGTTAGTTTTGCGACCATATTCTAATTCGTAGTATGTTCCAGTTGGGTTTCCAGATTTAATGAGGATTCCATTTTGATCTTCGTGAGGGAAGACACGACCAGAAAATACCTTTTCTCCTTTATTGATGAAAATTTCAAAGACAGAGTTGTCGATGAAGATATTGACAGTAGTTGCTTGATTAGTAACTGAGCAAGAGCGAGTAGTTCCAAATTCTTGAGCATATTGTTCACCTGCTTGACTACGATCAACGGTTACTTGGCCATTGACAAGGTCAAGGTTAATAGTGAGCCCCTTGCCGTCTTTATCAGCAAGAAGGACGATTTCACTTTGACTATCGGCTTCTAAGTTAAGCTCAAGTTCGTAGGTGTTTTTGGTTTCAGAACGATTTGAAAATTCCTCTTTTGAAGCACGGAGTTCTTTGATAGCAGCTACAGGATACTGATAAAGTTTGCCATCTTTAATGGTAAGTTCCTTGACCAATGAGAAAGTTCCTTGGTGATCAAAACGATCAGATGGATAAGACACATCTGGCAAACCAAGCCAACTGACAGCAAGAGCACGTCCATCTGGAGCATTGAGGGCTTGGGTAGCATAGGCTTCAAACCCATAATCAAGGTTGTGTAGTTCAGACACATCTACCATACGAGCATTTTCAGGGTCAAAGGAAGCCCCGATTTTATACATATTTGGAAAGATATTATCGTAGTCTAGAACTTTCTTATCCAAACCTTGTGGGCAGTAAAGAAGGACAGGTTGTTCCTCTACAAAGACCAGATTAGGACATTCCATCATGTAGGCAGTACGGTCGTTAGCAAAGTCAAGGTCGCCAACTACTTGCCAGTTCGTGTAGTCGTTGTCTACAGCCTTATAGAGACGGATGAATCCTTTTTTCTCCAAGTCCTGACCACCGACGATAGCGTAGTATTGTCCTTTAAAGTTAAAAATTTGTGGATCACGGAAGTGGTCAGTAGCATCAGCAGGCTGATCAATCAAGATCTTATCAATTTTTTTAATCTTTCCGTCCTTATCCATCAAGGCACCAATCTGATAAGGGTGGCGAACCCAATTTTCATCACGGACATTTCCTGTATAGAATAGGAACAATTGATCGCCAAACTGCATAGCAGATCCAGAGTAAGCGCCGTGGCTATCTAAAGGAGTATCAGGTAATATTTTTACACCTGTTTCAGCAAAGTGAACCAAGTCGTCGCTTTCAAGTTCAACCCAAGATTTCAAACCGTGAGCTGCACCAAAGGGGAAATTTTGGTAAAAAACAACCCATTTGCCATCGAAGTAAGAAAAACCATTTGGATCGTTTAAAAGACCCTGTTTGGGTTCAATGTGATAGCTGACGTGCCATGGGGATTGTGCCATCTTTTCTTGGATATCTTTTCTTTCTTCTTGTGTCCAATCTTCGTAACGTCTGTAACGACGTTCAGTAGTCCATTCCATTTATATTCCCTCCATTAATTCTACTATCTTTATAGTAAACGTTTCCTTATAAAAAAGCAAGTCTTTTATCATAAAATTAAGAAAAAAATGTCAAACGATTGACAGATAATTAGGGACTTATTTTTATGAAAATTAATGAAAATATGAAAGTTTTTGAAAAAATACACATAAAAACACGTAGAAATAGGCGTTTTAGAGAGAATTTTATCAAGAAAGTAGCAAAAACTATCAAAAATTTTAACAATCAAAAAACTTTTTCTGCAAAACGCTTGACATATTTTTGAAAGATGATAAAATAATACTCGTAGGGCGAGTAAAATCGCTTTCAAACAAGAACAAAATTTTTTATAAGGAGATTTTTGCAAATGACCAATACAGAAATTGCAAAAAAAGTCATCGAAGCCTTGGGTGGACGTGAGAACGTCAACAGTGTAGCTCACTGTGCGACTCGCCTCCGTGTGATGGTGAAAGATGAAGCGAAAATCAATAAGGATGCTATCGAGAACTTGGAAAAAGTTCAAGGTGCTTTCTTTAACTCAGGTCAATACCAAATCATCTTTGGTACTGGTACAGTAAACAAGATGTACGATGAAGTCGTAGCTCTTGGTTTGCCAACTTCTACAAAATCTGAAATGAAAGCAGAAGCTGCAAAACAAGGAAATTGGTTCCAACGTGCCATCCGTACTTTCGGTGACGTCTTCGTTCCAATCATTCCAGTTATCGTAGCAACTGGTCTCTTCATGGGTGTTCGTGGTCTCTTGACTGCTCTTGGAATGACACTTCCAGAAGATGTGACAACTTACACTCAAATCTTGACTGACACAGCCTTTATTATCTTGCCAGGTTTGGTCGTTTGGTCAACCTTCCGTGTATTCGGTGGTAATCCAGCCGTTGGTATCGTTCTTGGTATGATGCTCGTATCTGGCTCCCTTCCAAATGCCTGGGCTGTTGCTTCTGGTGGTGAAGTAACTGCAATGCAGTTCTTCGGATTTATCCCAGTTGTAGGTTTGCAAGGTTCAGTTCTTCCGGCCTTCATTATCGGGGTTGTCGGAGCTAAATTTGAAAAAGCTGTTCGTAAGGTTGTTCCAGACGTTCTTGACCTCTTGGTAACACCATTCGTAACACTTTTGGTCATGTCAATTCTTGGTTTGTTTATTATCGGACCAGTCTTCCACGTTGTTGAAAACTACATCCTTCTTGGAACAAAAGCACTCCTTAACTTGCCGTTCGGTCTTGGTGGTTTCTTGATTGGTGGAGTTCACCAATTGATCGTCGTATCAGGTGTTCACCACATCTTCAACTTGCTTGAAGTTCAATTGCTTGCTGCTGACCATGCTAACCCATTCAACGCTATCATTACTGCAGCTATGACTGCTCAAGGTGCTGCGACAGTAGCCGTTGGTGTGAAAACTAAAAATCCTAAACTTAAAACACTTGCTTTCCCAGCTGCTCTTTCTGCCTTCCTAGGTATTACTGAGCCTGCTATCTTTGGGGTTAACTTGCGTTTCCGTAAGCCATTCTTCCTTTCATTGATTGCTGGTGCAGTCGGTGGTGGACTTGCTTCAATCCTAGGACTTGCTGGTACTGGTAATGGTATCACAATCATCCCAGGTACAATGCTTTACATTGGTAATGGACAACTTCTACAATACCTTCTTATGGTAGCTGTATCATTTGTACTTGGTTTTGCTCTTACTTACATGTTTGGTTACGAAGATGAAGTAGAAGAGGTTGCAGGAGCAATTTCTGAAGCTGAAACTGACCGTTTAACAGAAGAGGCAGTAACTGGTACACTTGCTTCACCTAGCGAAGGTGTCATCCAAACACCAATCGTTGGTGACGTCGTTGCTCTTTCAAATGTGAATGACCCAGTATTCTCAAGCGGAGCTATGGGACAAGGTATCGCCGTAAAACCTAGCCAAGATGTTGTTTATGCACCAGCTGATGCTGAAGTAACAATCGTCTTCCCAACTGGCCATGCTTATGGATTGAGAACAGCTAACGGTGCTGAAATCTTAATTCACGTTGGTATCGATACTGTTTCAATGAATGGTGAAGGCTTCAACCATAAAGTTGCCCAAGGTGACAAGGTTAAAGCTGGAGATGTTCTTGGAACATTTGACTCAGCTAAGATTGCTGCTGCAGGACTTGATAACGCTACTATGGTTATCGTAACAAACACTGCAGACTTTGCTTCAGTAAATCCAGTTGCTTCTGGATCAGTTGCTAAGGGGGATGCAATCATCGAAGTTAAAGCTTAATACTCTTCGAAAATCAAATTCAAACTGCGTCATACTCGCTTTGCCGTATGTATGTGTTACTGACTTCGTCAGTTCTATCTACAACCTCAAAGCTGTGCTTTGAGCAATCCGCAGCTCGATTCCTAGTTTGTTCTTTGATTTTCATTGAGTACACTACTTTCGATTTAATAGATCAAAAAACGAACAAATGTCATGTTTGTTCGTTTTTGTTTAAATGGTAAAATTTACAGAGGAAAATCTAAAATATTGAGTAATTTTCAGTCTGGAAATATGCTATAATAAAGAAAATAAATACAAGAGGTTAATCATGACAAAACTATACGGAAGCTTGGAAGCAGGCGGTACAAAATTTGTCTGTGCTGTCGGAGATGAAAACTATAACGTTGTAGAAAAGGTACAATTTCCTACAACAACACCTATTGAAACAATCGATAAAACCATTGAGTTCTTCTCAAAATTCGACAATCTTGCAGGACTTGCCATTGGTTCATTTGGTCCAATCGATATCGATAAAAACTCAAAAACTTACGGATTTATCACAACAACTCCAAAACCTAACTGGGCAAATGTCGACTTGCTTGGTGCTCTTCGTCGCGCTCTAAACGTGCCTATGTATTTCACAACAGACGTAAATAGTTCTGCATACGGTGAAGTGGTTGCTCGTAATAATGCCGGCGGTCGTATCGAAAACTTGGTTTATTACACTATCGGTACAGGTATCGGTGCAGGTGTTATCCAACGTGGCGAGTTTATTGGCGGTGTCGGTCACCCTGAGATGGGTCATTATTATGTGGCTAGACACCCAATGGATATTGAAAAAGAATTTAAAGGTGTTTGTCCTTTCCATAATGGATGTTTGGAAGGTTATGCAGCTGGTCCAAGTTTGGAAGCTCGTACAGGTGTTCGTGGGGAAAACATTGAACTCAACAACTCTGTCTGGGATGTTCAAGCCTACTACATTGCTCAAGCTGCAGTGAATGCGACTGTAACTTTCCGTCCAGATGTCATCGTCTTTGGTGGTGGGGTAATGGCTCAACAACATATGCTTGACCGTGTACGTGAGAAATTCACATCCTTGCTCAACGGCTACCTACCAGTTCCAGATGTACGTGACTATATCGTGACTCCAGCTGTTGCTGGAAATGGTTCAGCTACACTAGGAAACTTCGTTCTTGCTAAGAGCGTTGCAAAATAAGAATATAAAAAACTCCCAACTGAGAAAGTTGGGAGTTTTGCTTTAGTCTTTTTCTATTTTGGTTTCCTGATGGAAAATATTTTGCCAAGTTTCGTGGCGACGCCAGATGCTGGTATGAATGGTATCACCGACTTGGTAGCGGATGAGTTTAGTCTTTTGACTGATAGAAGTTAAATGAAGCTCCTTGATAGCAGAGGTTAGTTCTTTTTCAGCCTTATAGGCTCCCTTGTCAAGTTCTTGTCCGTCCTGGCGGATATAAACGAAGTCTTCTGCAAGTAATTCTTCCAGTTGATTTCCTTGGTCAATCAGTTGCTCTCTCATGAGCAATTTTTTATATACATTATCTAGGATTTCATCCTCAGGGATTGGTGCTGGTTCGATATGAATGTCTGTATCAAAGACACCAAATCGTTCTGATAACATGGATTCGACTTGGTCTGCAATTTCGTGACTTTCAAAAACAGACAGATCTGGGTTCATCTCAAGTGTGATGTCCAGATAAATATTGCTTCCGTAGGTACGACCGCGTTGTGATTTGACCTTGCTAATCTTAGGAATTTCCATGATAGCCTTTTGATAATCTTCGAGCAAGTGTTCATCAAAACCATCAGAAAGGCTGAAGGATGACTCGATAAAGATATCATAAGCAGTTTTAAGAATAAAGAAGGTAATGATAATCGCGACCAACTTATCCACGATTGGATAGTTGAAGCTACTTGCCAGGATAGCAATAGAAGTTCCAAGAGATGTCACGGCATCTGACAGATTATCCTTAGCAGCTGCCTTGAGGGCCTTTGATTTAGCTTGCTTACTCAGATGGGTATTGTAGAGATAAACGGCGAACATGATAATGGCAGAGATGACTCCCAGAGTCGCACCAAGTGGGTCAATGACCGTTTGCTCTCGGCTGAGTATCTTTTGGATGGTATCACGTAGAACATCAAAGCCAACGTAAAACATGATGATGGAAGTGATGAGACTTGCCAAATCCTCTATTTTCCAGTGGCCGAAGCGATGATCTCTATCTGCCGGTTGGCGAGCCAAACGAATCCCGATGAGGAGGGCCACGTTTCCAACGATATCTGAAACGTTGTTAAAACCATCTGCAACCAAACTGGATGAATGGAGGAGGTGTCCGGTCGCTAGCTTAGCTGCAGACAAGAATAGATAGGTCAAGATGCTGATAATGGCACCACGCTCAGCTAATTTTAAGTTTGAAACCGATTGATTCATCTAACTCCCCTTCTAACATTTTAGTATTCTTTCATTATACTGGTTTTCCAAGGAAAATTCAAATGGAGGGGTTGGGGAGATTTGCATTGATTCAACAGATTTTTTGATTGAAATATGATAGAATATAAAGTAATCATAATTTTAGAGAGAGTTTTCCATGACCCATAAACAAATCACAGATAGAATGATTCGAATTGGTTTGCTGTTGCTACCATTTCTTATTTTTTATGGCTATAGAGTAGTTAAGGGGTTTGATTATCCAGTGGTTGATGATATCATGGTCAATCAAACCATATTATCTGGTGATAATATGTTGCTTCCCTATATTGGAATTTTGTTATCATCTGCTTTAGTATTTTTTCAACAATTATTTACAAATTGGAATATTTATTTTATTTTTTTAGCTCTCAGTTTTTGCTTGAGTTTTAGTATCTATTTGGAGTCCTTTTTTAGAAAGAAATATTATTTCTTACTTCCCTTAGTAATGTTGCTTCAAATGGTTTTAATGAAGTATTTCTCGTTTTCAGTCATTGCTTACTTGTTATCGACAGCAGGGATACTATTATTATTTGATAGAAAATATATAACTGGAGTGCTCTTATCTTTGATAGGGTTGTCGATTAGACCACAAATTATTGCCAGTTTATTATTGCTTTTACTCCCCTTCCTAGCTTTTGAAGTAATCAAAGGAAAAAAGAAAAAAGAATTATTCTTGTTGTCTGCTGTCATTTTACTTATCTTTGCTTCCAATAAAATTTATACCTTAATGAGACCAGATGTTCAAGAATACCTAAATTGGAATACTCTAAGTACCAATTTGAGAGATTTCCCTGCGATTGAGTATGAGAAGCATACCAAGGAATTTCAGGAATTGGGGGTCAGTGAAAACGACTTATCTGCTTCAACCTACTGGTTGTTTGCAGAAAAAGATGCTTTGAACAATGAGTTATTAACAAAAATTCAATCCGTACGTTCTTTCTCTGAAAAGTACTCCTTTAATGTATTTCAGATGGTGAAAGATTATTTCCAAAATATCATTTTGACAACCTTTCTTCTTGTTATGGTTGGCTGGTTTTTGTTCTTCAAACCTAAGAAAGTCTATGGCTGGTTACTCCCCCTTGTTCCATTTGTACTAATTGGAGCTCTATTTGTTAGGCAGAGAGTGGTAGAACGTGTTTATATCCCGATTATCGTTAGCTTTTTAATCTTTTTCGTCTACTATGCGCCCTTATTTTACAATAAGCGTAAACTGTTGAAAAAAAGAGGAATTTTTTATAGTCTACAACTTGTAGGAATGCTGGCGAGTATGGCCTGGGTAAATAGTGTGGGACAAGAACTTTACTGGTTCCCAATCATTCAATCATCCATGGTATCAGAGTATCATGATGTAGTGGAAAAACATTCTGATAAATTGCTTGTTTTTGGCGGTTATGGAACACTTGTCAATTCTCAATCGAGCTTGGCTACGATTAGAAGGAAGCCTGATCAGTTGGTTGAAAATACAACAACCTTAGGTAACTGGCAAACTTTTTCGCCACATTATTATCAATTAATGAAAAAGTATAATGTTGAGGAGCCTAGTAATCTTCTTTCTTCTGCTATTGATAAGGAGAATATCCTATTTTTTTGGTCACCCTCTTCAGGAAAGATGGATCAAGTCAAGAAAATAATGAAAGAACATTACCAGAAAGATGTTTATTTTGAAGAAGTTGAGGTGGTCACTTCTGATATGAATCTTTATCGACTAAGAACAGGAGAAGGGAGATAGGATGAAAAAGCGCATAGGTTACCTAGATATGGCTAAGGGGCTAGCGATTATACTTGTTATTATAGGGCATAGTAGTTTTGTACCTCTTCGTGCAAAAATACTCCTCTATGTTTTTCATATCCCCTTATTTTTCTTCTTGTCAGGTTTTACTTTAAATGTCACTAAATACAAAACATTTAAGGAATATTTTCTTAGCAAGGTGAAAAGTTTGGTCGTTCCCTTTTTTTGCCTGAATATTTTTGTTTTTCTCTTTCAACTATTTGTCATGTATCCTGAACAAGTGTTTAGTTTTAATCTTATTCATTTTACTAAACAGTTATTGTTGTCAGACCGCTTGCATGTTTATTTTCAGTTATGGTTTCTGAATGTCATGTTTTTAGCACATGTTTTTAGTTACTTTATTCTCAGAAAAAAATGGACCATTATCCAATGGCTTTTGATTAGTGTATCACTCTTATTTTTAGTCGTTTTGGGACAAAAAATCTATGCTTGGAATTTTTATCTTATCTGGAATATTGACCTGGTCCCTGTAGCCATTATCTTTACACTCTTAGGTGTCGGAGTGAGAAAATGTTTAGCGCAGATAGAAAAGTTTTTTGCAATTTATTATTTGCCGCTTGCCTTATTGCTAACTATATTTGTTGGTAGGTTGAACTATCATTGGAGTGGGAAACAGATTGTTGATCTTTACTATCAACAGATTGGAAACCATCTCTTGTTTTACATTGCTGCAATTTCAGGTATATGGTCCACCCTCATATTCTTTAAGTCAATTCCTGAAATGACTCTCTTGAAATCAATCGGTCAAAGAACCTTGATTTACTATGGTGTCCATGCCCCGATTGTTTTAGTATTGGTAGAAAAATTAGTTTTACAACTGTCTACAAGATATACTGGTATTTTTGTGAATGGCTACGTTACAACAAGTGTTGTGACAATATTGACTTTGGTAGGGTGTGAATTGATTGTCAGAATATTTAGAGGGACAAACTTTCCCTTTGGGATTAAAAGGTTAGGAGTCAAAAATGAGTAGAAATAATCCGATTTTATATATCGTGATTCCATGTTATAACGAAGAGCAAGTATTACCTCACACAAATCCAATGTTTATTGAAAAGATTGAATCTTTAATCAATACTGGACAAGTGCATCCAAACAGTAAAGTGATGTATGTCAATGATGGTAGTAAAGATGCGACGTGGTCATTAATTCAACAATATGCAAAAGAAAATAGTCATGTTGTTGGTATTGCACAAAGCAGAAATCGCGGTCATCAAAGTAGTGTTCTTGCTGGTATGTACGAAGCTGCAGAATTTTCGGATATCGTGATTACCATTGACGCAGATGGTCAAGATGATATCAACTGTATGGATCAAATGGTTGCTGAATATAAAGACGGTTCAGAGATTGTTTACGGGGTTCGAGACAATCGTGATACTGATTCAGCATTTAAGAGAATCACAGCTGAAGGATTCTATAAGGTGATGCATTTATTTGGAGCAGATGTTGTTTTTAATCATGCGGACTATCGTTTAGTCTCCAAACGTTTTATTCATGAACTTGCTAAATTTAAAGAAGTAAACTTATTTCTTCGAGGCATTATGCCTCTTGTAGGATTTAAATATTCCTACGTGACTTATAAACGCCATGAGCGGATTGCTGGAGAAAGTCACTATCCACTCTCTAAAATGCTTGGTTTAGCAATGGATGGGATTACTAGCCTGTCTATTAAGCCCATTCGCTTGATTACTAGCTTGGGAGTTATGACTTCACTTTTTAGTTTTTTGTTGATCATCTGGGTTTTGTGGAGCAAATTTGCTGGTAATGTGGTAGCTGGATGGGCCAGTACCTACGCCATTGTAAGCTTACTTGGCGGGGTTCAACTCATTAGTCTTGGTGTAATTGGGGAATATATCGGAAAAATCTATCTAGAAACGAAACAACGTCCAAGATATATTATCAGCGACCGCACCTATGATGAGAGTGATGAGTAACCCCACCTCAAAACTTGAAAACTTTTGAAATTCTGATATAATAGAACTACTCAAGGGAGTAGCTGGCGGTTAACCGCGATAGTGTCGTCATTACGAATTATTTCCGGCACTATATTAAACAGCGAGACTTGTTTTTTTAAAAAACAGGTCTCTTTTTTTGTAAAAAGAGGCCAAAAAGGAGGAGACTGTTTTGTCGAAAGAACAAAATAAAGACTTGTTTTACACACAGACCTCAGAAGAAGTCCTAAAGAACTTGGACTCATCTATCGAAGGTTTGTCAACTGCTCAAGCTCAAGAACGCTTAGCGACTTATGGTCGAAATGAGTTGGAAGAGGGCGAGAAACGTAGTCTACTAGCTAAATTCCTTGATCAATTTAAGGATTTGATGATTATCATCTTGCTTGCGGCAGCGGCACTTTCTGTGATTACAGAAGGAATGGACGGTCTAACGGATGCCATTATCATCTTGGCCGTTGTTGTCTTGAATGCTGCTTTTGGGGTTTACCAAGAAGGGCAAGCAGAAGCAGCCATTGAAGCTCTGAAAAATATGTCTAGCCCGATGGCTCGTGTTCGTCGTGATGATCATGTTATTGAGATTGACTCAAAAGAATTGGTCCCTGGGGATATCGTCTTGCTTGAAGCGGGAGATGTCGTGCCTGCAGATATGCGTTTGTTTGAAGCAGCTTCTCTTAAAATAGAAGAAGCAGCTCTTACAGGGGAGTCTGTGCCAGTTGAAAAAGATGTGACAGGACTTGTTGAAGCAGATGCTGGTATCGGGGATCGTGTTAACATGGGTTACCAAAACTCAAACGTAACATACGGTCGTGGTATTGGTGTCGTGACCAACACTGGTATGTACACAGAAGTTGGTAAGATTGCGGACATGTTGGCCAACGCAGACGAAACAGAAACACCGTTGAAGCAAAGCTTGGAACAATTATCTAAGGCCTTGACTTACTTAATCATTGTGATTGCAGTGATTACCTTCTTGGTTGGTGTCTTTGTTCGTGGCGAACATCCATTAGAAGGCTTGATGGTGGCGGTTGCCCTTGCGGTTGCAGCTATTCCAGAAGGGCTTCCTGCTATTGTAACCATCGTTCTATCTTTGGGAACTACAACCCTTGCCAAACGGAATTCTATCGTCCGTAAATTGCCAGCGGTTGAAACGCTTGGTTCAACAGAAATCATCGCATCTGATAAAACAGGTACTTTGACCATGAACCAAATGACGGTTGAAAAAGTTTATACCAACGGTCAATTGCAAAGCTCTGCAACAGAAATTGCGGCTAGCAACAATACCCTTCGTGTCATGAACTTTGCCAACGATACCAAGGTAGACCCATCTGGCAAATTGATCGGTGACCCAACTGAAACTGCTCTTGTACAGTTTGGTTTGGATCACAACTTTGATGTTCGTGAAGTCTTGAAGGATGAGGCACGTGTTGCTGAATTACCATTTGACTCAGACCGTAAGCTTATGTCGACTATCCATAAGGAATCTGACGGTTCTTACTTTATCGCTGTCAAGGGTGCACCTGACCAATTACTCAAGCGTGTGACTCGTATCGAAGTCAATGGGGAAGTTCGCCCAATCACAGAAGAAGATAAAAATGCCATCCTTGCAACCAACAAAGACTTGGCTAAACAAGCCCTTCGTGTCTTGATGATGGCTTACAAGACAAGTAACGAAATTCCAACCTTGGAATCTGAAATTGTTGAATCTGACCTCATCTTCTCTGGTTTGGTCGGAATGATTGACCCTGAGCGCCCAGAAGCTGCAGAAGCTGTACGTGTCGCTAAAGAAGCGGGTATTCGTCCAATTATGATCACAGGTGACCACCAAGATACAGCGGAAGCTATCGCTAAACGTCTCGGTATCATCGATCCAAATGATACAGAAGACCATGTCTTCACGGGTGCTGAGTTGAATGAACTCACTGATGAAGAATTCCAAAAAGTCTTTAAGCAATACTCTGTCTACGCGCGCGTATCTCCTGAACACAAGGTTCGTATCGTTAAAGCTTGGCAAAATGAAGGTAAGGTTGTCGCTATGACGGGTGATGGGGTCAACGATGCGCCTTCACTTAAGACAGCTGACATCGGTATCGGTATGGGGATTACAGGTACAGAAGTTTCTAAAGGAGCATCTGATATGGTCCTTGCTGATGATAACTTTGCAACCATTATCGTAGCGGTTGAAGAAGGACGTAAAGTCTTCTCAAATATCCAAAAATCAATCCAATACCTCTTGTCTGCTAATATGGCTGAGGTCTTCACCATCTTCTTTGCAACCTTGTTAGGTTGGGATGTGCTTCAACCAGTGCATCTTCTCTGGATTAACCTGGTAACAGATACGCTACCTGCCATCGCCCTTGGTGTGGAACCAGCTGAGCCAGGTGTCATGACCCACAAACCTCGTGGCCGTAAGTCTAACTTCTTTGATGGTGGTGTCTTCGGAGCAATCATTTATCAAGGGATCTTCCAAACCATGCTAGTTTTAGGTGTTTATGGTTGGGCTCTTCTCTTCCCAGAGCACCAAAGTCATACTGAAATCCATGCGGATGCCCTTACCATGGCTTTTGCAACTCTCGGTTTGATCCAATTGCTCCATGCCTTTAACGTTAAGTCGGTTTACCAATCAATCTTTAAAGTGGGACTCTTTACGAACAAGACCTTTAACTGGTCTATCCCAGTTGCCTTTGTCCTCTTTGTGGTGACAATTTTGGTTCCTGGATTTAATAACCTCTTCCACGTTTCACACTTGAGCTTGACTCAATGGATTGTGGTCGCTGTAGGAGCGCTTATGATTGTAGTCCTTGTTGAGATTGTCAAAGCAGTTCAACGAGCACTTGGAAAAGATAAAAACGCTATTTAATTAATTATGAAAAGTCATCTTCGGATGGCTTTTTGTTTTTATATATGGTAAACAGAGATAGATTTTATGCTATAATCAAGTTGAGAAAAAGATGGAGGAATAGTAGTTGGAAAAGAAAATTGTCAAAGATATGATGTTTTTGTCGCAGGTATCCCAGCCTGCTAGTCAGGAAGATTTACCCCTAGCAAAGGATTTGCAGGATACCCTATTGGCTAACCGAGAAAGCTGTGTTGGGCTAGCGGCTAATATGATTGGGGTACAAAAACGCGTCATCATTTTTAATATCGGAATGATTCCCATGGTTATGTTTAATCCAGTTCTCCAATCTTTTGAAGGAGCATACGAGACAGAGGAAGGTTGTTTGTCTTTGACAGGTGTCAGACCGACAACTCGATATGAAAAAATTACAGTAAGCTACAGAGACATCCATTGGCAAGAGCAAACCATTACCCTGACGGGATTTCCTGCTCAGATTTGTCAGCATGAACTGGATCATTTGGAAGGGATTATCATATAGGCTTTGTATCCTAGATCAGGGTCCATCCTTCAAGCTTAAGGAAACAACCTCGTTTTTCTTGCACTCTTGTTTGAAATTTGTGATAATAAATGAAAGAATAATAAATGGAGGACAGTCAAATGGGATTTTATCTGATGATTGGTTCGATGTTGCTTGGTCTTTTCGCTTTGAAGATAGGATTTTCTCACTTAAAGGAGAAAAAGTTTAATCTGTCATCTATCTTGACAAGTTGCCTTGGAACAGCACTAGTTCTCTTTGCAATCTGGTTAGGATTACCAAAATAAGGAAAGAAGCCTCGGTATTCACCGAGGTTTTTAGGTGCAAATCCTTGGTAGTCCTAAAAAAATATGCTACACTAACACTATGAAAATTCTAATCCCAACCGCAAAAGAAATGAACACCGAAATCCCTAGTTTAGAGGCTAAACCATTGCGTCCTGAAAATCAGGCAGTGCTGAATGAATTGGCAAGATATTCTGCCCAAGAGCTGGAGAGTTTTTACAAAATATCTGCCGAAAAAGCGCAAGAGGAGTATGACCATATCCAGACCTTGAAAAATGAAACTGCGACAAACTATCCAGCCTTGCACCTCTTTGATGGACTCATGTATCGCAACATCAAACGGAACGATCTCACCAAGGAGGAGCAAACATATCTCGAGAAACACCTCATGATAACGTCGGCTTTCTATGGTGTGATTCCAGCCTTTGAACCGATTGCGCCTCACAGACTGGACTTTTTGATGAAACTAAAAGTCGCTGGAAAAAGCTTGAAAAGTCATTGGCAGTCAGCCTATGAGGAGTCAATGAAAGACCAGGAGTTAATCTTTTCTCTCTTGTCATCAGAATTTGAGAATGTTTTTCCTAAAGAAATCCGTGAAAAAATGGTGACCTTTAAGTTTATGGAAGATAGAGATGGGAAACTAAAAATCCATTCAACCATTTCGAAAAAAGCTAGAGGCGCCTTCTTAACATCTTTGACGGAAAATCAGATAACTTCAGTTGAAGAGATTAAAAAGCTCAACTTTGCGGGTTTCAATTATCGAGAAGACTTGTCTAGTGATAAGGAATTGGCTTTTGTAAAATAGATTGAAAATAGAGAGAGTGGGATAGAAATCGGTAATTCGTTAGAATTCGATTTCGTCGTTCCACCTCCGCACAGTTGAGTAGGGCTGTAAAAGCTGATGAAATCAGCGTAGTGGAGCCCACTCAACCACTGCGTCTTGATCGACAATCCATAGACAAATGAGAGGCTAGGACTTTTGTCCCAGCCTTTTTTTGTGATTTGGTGCTCCTATTTTTAGTTTAGAATGGTAGGAATTTTCTCACAATTTTGGTATAATAGGACTATTAGAAAATTTCGAGGAGACAAACATGTCAGTTAAGATTGCTTTACTTGGATTTGGTACAGTTGCCAGTGGCGTACCATTCTTGCTAAAGGAAAATAAAGAAAAAATTGTTCAAGCAGCCCAGTCAGAAATTGAAGTAGCTAAAGTTTTGGTCAAAGACGATCAAGAGAAAGCCCGCTTGCTTGAAGCAGGAAATGATTTTAATTTTGTAACAAATATCGATGAAATCTTGTCAGACAAAGACATTACTATTGTTGTTGAGTTGATGGGGCGTATCGAACCTGCTAAAACCTTTATCACTCGTGCTTTAGAAGCAGGGAAACACGTCGTGACAGCTAACAAGGATCTTTTGGCAGTCCATGGTGCAGAATTGCTCGAGGTAGCCAAAGCTCACAATGTTGCTCTATACTATGAAGCAGCTGTTGCAGGAGGAATCCCAATTCTTCGTACTTTGGTTAACTCATTAGCATCAGACAAAATCACACGCGTTCTTGGTGTTGTCAACGGAACATCTAACTTCATGATGACCAAAATGGTAACAGAAGGTTGGTCTTATGAAGATGCTTTGGCAGAAGCACAACGACTTGGCTTTGCTGAAAGCGACCCTACCAATGACGTTGATGGGATTGATGCGGCCTACAAGATGGTCATCCTCAGTCAGTTTGCTTTTGGGATGAATGTCAAGTTTGAAGATGTGGGTCACCAAGGAATTCGCAACATCACTCCAGAAGATGTAGCAGTAGCTCAAGAGCTTGGTTATGTTGTGAAATTAGTTGGTTCTATCGAAGAAACAGCTTCTGGTATTGCTGCTGAGGTCACGCCAACCTTCCTTCCTAAAACTCACCCGCTTGCAAGTGTTAATGGTGTTATGAATGCGGTCTTTGTGGAGTCTATCGGTATTGGTGAATCTATGTACTATGGACCAGGTGCAGGTCAAAAACCAACTGCAACAAGTGTTGTGGCTGATATTGCCCGCATCGTTCGTCGTCTGAATGATGGTACAATTGGAAAAGCCTTTAATGAATATAGCCGTCCAGTAGTCTTGGCTAAGCCAGAAGATGTCAAAGCTAACTACTATTTCTCAATCTTGGCTCCAGATTCAAAAGGTCAAGTCTTGAAATTGGCTGAGCTCTTTAACGCAGAAGATATTTCCTTCAAGCAAATCCTTCAAGATGGTAAGCAAGAAGGCAAGGCTCGTATTGTCATCATTACCCATAAAATCAACAAGGCCCAGCTTGAAAATATTACAGACGCTTTGAAGGCGGTAGCCGAGTTTGAACTTCTCAACACCTTCAAGGTTTTAGGAGACTAAGATGAAGATTATTGTACCTGCTACAAGTGCTAATGTGGGTCCTGGCTTTGACTCGGTTGGTGTAGCTGTAACTAAGTATCTAGAAATTCAGGTTTGTGAGGAACGTGAAGAATGGATGATCGAGCACCAATTAGGCAAATGGATTCCACGTGATGAACGTAATCTTTTGCTAAAGATTGCTCTACAAATTGTTCCAGACCTCCAACCTAGACGTCTGAAGATGGTCAGTGACATTCCTCTTGCGCGTGGACTAGGTTCATCTAGCTCGGTCATCGTTGCTGGGATTGAACTGGCAAATCAACTCGGAAACTTGAAGCTAAGCAAACATGAAAAATTACAATTGGCTACTAAGATTGAAGGGCATCCTGATAATGTTGCGCCAGCTATCTATGGAAACCTCGTCATTGCCAGTTCGGTAGAAGGTCAGGTTTCTGCTGTTGTGGCGCCTTTCCCAGAGTGTGCTTTCCTAGCTTATATTCCAAACTATGAATTGCGAACTCGCGATAGTCGTGGTGTCTTGCCTAAGAAACTCTCTTACAAGGAAGCCGTTGCGGCAAGTTCTATTGCCAATGTGGCTATTGCAGCCCTACTGACTGGAGATATGGTCAAAGCAGGTCAGGCGATTGAGAGTGACCTCTTCCATGAGCGTTACCGTCAAGAACTGGTGAGAGAATTTGCGACCATCAAGAAAGTTGCCAAGAGAAATGGTGCTTATGCGACCTACCTCTCTGGTGCTGGTCCGACTGTTATGGTCTTGGCTGATCCTGACAAGATGCCTAGGATTAAGGCAGAGCTTGAAAAGCAACCGTTCAAAGGCAAGCTTCATGATTTGCAAGTAGATACACAAGGCGTTCGCGTCGAAGCAAAATAAACAGAACAATGGGATGGGGAAACTCTCTATTAGAGGGCTTCCTGTCCTTTTTTTGAAAATGAAACATGGGATATGAAATGATTCCCAGTTTTGTCGACCGCTGGACGGTCAAGGAGGATTTGAAATGGCAGAAATATATCTAGCAGGCGGTTGTTTTTGGGGCTTGGAAGAATACTTTTCACGTATTTTTGGAGTGCTACAAACCAGTGTTGGTTATGCCAATGGTCAGGTAGAAACCACCAATTATCAACTGATCAAAGAAACAGATCACGCAGAGACTGTGCAAGTCGTCTACGATGAAAAGGTGGTATCGCTTCGTGAGATCTTGCTCTATTATTTCCGAGTCATTGATCCACTATCTGTCAACCAACAAGGGAATGACCGTGGTCGTCAATACCGCACAGGGATTTATTACCTAGAAGAAGCTGATCTACCAACGATCAATACAGTAGTTCGCGAACAAGAACTCCTCATCGGTCGTAAAATTGCAGTGGAAGTGGAGAAACTACGTCACTACATCTTGGCTGAAGACTATCACCAAGACTATCTCAAGAAAAATCCTGGTGGCTATTGCCATATCGATGTGAGGGATGCTGAGAAACCACTGATAGATGCCGTCAACTATGAAAAACCGAGTCAGGCAGTTTTAAGAGAAAATTTGTCAGAAGAGTCCTATAGAGTAACGCAAGAGGCAGCAACGGAAGCTCCTTTTAGCAATGCTTATGATCAAACTTTTGAGGAAGGAATTTATGTCGATATCACGACTGGTGAGCCTCTCTTCTTTGCCAAGGATAAGTTTGCCTCAGGCTGTGGTTGGCCAAGCTTTAGCCGTCCTATTTCCAAGGAACTCATTCATTACTACCAGGACTTGAGTCATGGTATGGAACGTATCGAAGTCCGTTCACGTTCAGGGAATGCTCACTTGGGACATGTCTTTACAGACGGACCTCAGGAACTAGGTGGTTTACGCTATTGTATCAATTCTGCCTCTTTACGATTCATTGCTAAGGATGAAATGGAGGAAGCCGGCTACGGCTACCTGCTTCCATATTTGAATAAGTAAAAAGATGGTGGTTTTTCCACCTTCTTCATTTTGGAAATAGAAGGGACTCATGAAACACTTACTTTCTTACTTTAAACCCCATAAACAATAAGAAAAGTTGCCTTCGGGTGACTTTTTTGTTACAATAGCTAGAAAAATTATCCCGTATGAATACTTATATAGAAAAGGAGCCTAGGGATGAAAGTCTTTCAGCATGTAAATATCGTGACTTGTGACCAAGATTTCCACGTCTATTTGGATGGGATTTTAGCTATTAAAGAATCCCAAATCGTCTATGTCGGTCAGGAAAATCAAAAGATTCTTAAACAAGCAGATCAAATCATAGACTATCAGGGCGCCTGGATTATGCCTGGCTTGGTTAACTGCCATACTCACTCTGCCATGACAGGCTTGAGAGGCATTCGTGATGATAGCAATCTCCACGAATGGCTAGAGAACTATATCTGGCCAGCAGAAGCAGAATTCACACCAGAGATGACTACAAAGGCCGTCAAAGAGGCGCTAACAGAAATGCTCCAGTCTGGAACAACAACCTTCAACGACATGTATAATCCTAATGGAGTGGATATAGCTGATATTTATGAGGTAGTCAAGGCATCCAAGATGCGTTGCTATTTTTCTCCAACCCTCTTTTCTTCAGATGTAGAGACGACGGCTGAAACTATAGCCAGAACTCGAGCTATTATCGAGACAATCAAAGGATATCAAGACCCAAATTTTAAGGTTATGGTGGCCCCTCATTCGCCCTACAGTTGTAGTCGAGATTTGCTGGAGGCAAGTCTTGAGCTAGCAAAAGAAGAAAACATTCCTCTTCATATCCATGTTGCAGAAACACAGGAAGAGTCAGGTATTATCCTGAAACGCTATGGCAAACGACCACTAGCCTTTCTAGATGAACTTGGCTATTTAGACCATAAAGCTGTCTTTGCCCATGGTGTGGAGTTAAATGAAGCAGAGATTGCCCGCCTGGCAGATTCACAAGTCGCTATCGCCCACAATCCTATCAGCAACCTCAAACTAGCCTCAGGAATTGCACCAATCGTCCAACTTAAAAAGGCAGGAGTGCCAGTCGGGATTGCGACTGACTCAGTTGCTTCTAACAATAATCTGGATATGTTTGAGGAAGGGCGGACTGCAGCACTCTTACAGAAGATGAAGAGTGGCGATGCCAGCCAATTTCCAATCGAAACCGCCCTCAAGGCCTTGACAATCGAGGGTGCTAAGGTGTTAGGAATGGAAGATGAGATTGGTAGTCTAGAAGTTGGCAAGCAGGCTGATTTTCTCGTCATTCAACCCCAAGGCAAAATTCATCTTCAACCTCAAGAAAACATGCTATCTCACCTCGTTTATGCCGTCAAATCCAGTGATGTTAATGATGTCTATATCGCTGGTGAGCAAGTCGTGAAAGACGGTCAAGTGTTGACTGTTAACTTGTAAAAAAGTAGTATAAATTCTCTAAATCTCACGGGAAAATTCTTGTGAGGTTTTTAAAATTTTGCTAGAAATAAGGTCAGTAGATGTCTTGCAGAAATATATTGATACTAAATTAGAAAAACACCGATTAGATAAATAAAAAAAATTATGGTATAATAAAACGATACAATTAAAGGAGTATGTATGGACATTTCAGAAATTCGTCAAAAAATTGACGCAAATCGTGAAAAATTAGCTTCTTTCAGGGGGTCTCTTTGACCTCGAAGGTTTAGAGGAAGAAATTGCCATTTTGGAAAACAAAATGACAGAACCTGATTTTTGGAACGATAATATTGCGGCCCAAAAAACGTCGCAAGAATTAAACGAACTCAAAAATACCTATAATACCTTCCACAAGATGGATGAGTTGCAGGATGAAGTTGAGATTTTACTGGACTTTTTGGCAGAGGATGAATCCGTTAAGGATGAGCTAGTTGAGAAACTCTCTGAGTTAGATCAGATGATGACCAGCTACGAAATGACCCTTCTCTTGTCAGAACCCTACGATCACAACAATGCCATCCTTGAAATCCATCCTGGTTCAGGGGGGACAGAGGCTCAAGACTGGGGCGATATGCTCCTTCGTATGTATACTCGCTATGGAAATGCCAAAGGCTTCAAGGTTGAGGTCTTAGACTACCAAGCAGGTGATGAGGCAGGAATCAAGTCAGTAACCTTGTCTTTTGAAGGACCAAATGCTTATGGTCTTCTCAAGTCAGAGATGGGAGTTCACCGTTTGGTCCGTATCTCACCATTTGACTCTGCTAAACGTCGCCACACCTCATTTACTTCTGTAGAAGTTATGCCAGAGTTGGATGATACTATCGAAGTTGACATCCGTGAGGATGATATCAAGATGGATACCTTCCGTTCAGGTGGAGCAGGTGGACAAAACGTCAACAAGGTTTCAACAGGTGTCCGCTTGACTCACATTCCGACAGGGATCGTCGTAGCATCAACCGTCGACCGTACTCAGTACGGAAACCGTGATCGTGCTATGAAGATGCTTCAGGCAAAACTCTACCAGATGGAACAGGAAAAGAAAGCTGCTGAGGTAGACTCGCTCAAGGGTGAGAAAAAGGAAATTACATGGGGAAGCCAAATCCGCTCCTATGTATTTACGCCTTATACAATGGTAAAAGACCATCGTACCAACTTTGAAGTAGCGCAAGTAGATAAGGTAATGGATGGAGACCTAGATGGTTTCATCGATGCTTATCTGAAATGGCGTATCAGTTAAAAGAAAGGAAGTCACATGTCAATCATTGAAATGAGAGATGTTGTCAAAAAATATGACAACGGGACAACAGCCCTACGTGGCATCACTGTAAATATCGATGCAGGAGAATTTGCCTACATCGTAGGACCTTCAGGTGCTGGTAAATCAACTTTTATCCGTGCCTTGTATCGTGAGGTCAAAATCGACAAAGGAAGCTTGCAAGTTGCAGGTTATAACCTGGTTAAGATTAAAAAGAAAGATATTCCGTTCTTGCGTAGAAATGTCGGAGTAGTCTTTCAGGATTACAAACTTTTGCCAAAGAAAACCGTTTATGAGAACATTGCATACGCAATGGAGGTTGTTGGTGAAAGCCGTCGCAACATCAAAAAACGTGTTATGGAAGTCTTGGACCTTGTCGGTTTGAAGCACAAGGTTCGTTCATTCCCGAATGAACTTTCAGGTGGTGAGCAACAACGTATCGCCATTGCGCGTGCTATCGTAAACAATCCTAAAGTTTTGATTGCCGACGAACCAACAGGAAACTTGGACCCAGATAACTCATGGGAAATCATGAACCTCTTGGAACGTATCAATCTTCAAGGGACAACTGTTTTGATGGCGACCCACAACAGCCAAATCGTAAATACCTTGCGCCACCGCGTTATTGCCATCGAAAATGGTCGCGTGGTACGTGATGAAGCGAAAGGAGAGTACGGATACGATGATTAGTAGATTTTTCCGCCATCTGTTCGAAGCTTTAAAAAGTTTAAAGCGTAATGGATGGATGACCATTGCTGCTGTCAGTTCAGTAATGATTACCTTGACCTTGGTTGCTATCTTTGCTTCAGTTATCTTCAATACTGCGAAATTAGCAACTGATATTGAAAACAACGTCCGCGTCATGGTTTATGTTCGTAAAGACGTTGAAGACAACAGTGAAACCATTGTAAAAGAAGGCCAAACAGTCACGAACAATGACTACCACAAGGTCTATAACGCCCTTAAAGCTCTGCCAGCTGTTAAAAATGTAACCTTCTCAAGTAAAGAAGAGCAGTACCAAAAGCTGACTGAAACTATGGGTGATGAGTGGAAGGTGTTTGAAGGAGATGCAAACCCTCTTCATGATGCCTATATCGTAGATACCAATTCACCAAGTGATGTAAAACCTGTAGCTGAAGAAGCTAAGAAAATCGAAGGTGTCTCTGAAGTTCAAGACGGTGGTGCCAATACCGAACGTCTCTTCAAGTTGGCGTCCTTCATCCGTGTATGGGGATTGGTCATCGCAGGACTCTTGATCTTCATCGCAGTCTTCTTGATTTCAAATACCATCCGTATTACTATCATTTCACGTAGTCGTGAAATCCAAATCATGCGTTTGGTTGGTGCCAAGAACAGTTACATCCGTGGTCCATTCTTGCTAGAAGGTGCCTTTATCGGATTGTTGGGAGCAGCCCTCCCATCGGCTTTGGTTTACTTGATCTATAACCGAGTGTTCCAATCTGTCAACCCATCCTTGGTTGGTCAAAACCTATCTTTGATTACACCGAATACCTTTATTCCATTGATGATTGGACTCTTGTTCCTCATCGGAATCTGTATCGGTTCACTAGGTTCAGGAATCTCAATGCGTCGATTCTTGAAAATCTAAGTCACATAACTGGATAAAACACATAAAAAAGTGGGATGTCATCAAGACTTCACAGATCTTGATGCCCCGCTTTTTCTTTTGGTCTTGGTGCTCAGTCGCTTGCCAATTTTGGCTAAAGAGTGTATGATAGGAAAGGACCTTTTTACTAATATGAAAAATGAACAATGAATGAGGAAAAGATGAAACAATTTTTGGAAAAAGTGAGCATACTATCCCTATCGTTAGTATTGATCACATCGTTTTCTATTTCTAGTGCCCTACCTGCTATGTTTGACTATTATCAGGGCTATTCGACTGGTCAGGTCGAACTCTTGGTCAGCCTCCCATCCTTTGGGATTATGGCCATGCTTTTATTGAACGGAGTTTTAGAGCGTATTTTTCCTGAACGCCTCCAGTTGACCTTGGGACTTTTGATTTTATCCATCAGCGGAACAGCACCTTTCTGGTATCAGGGTTATTACTTTGTCTTTGCGACACGCTTGCTATTTGGGCTTGGAGTAGGAATGCTCAATGCCAAGGCCATCTCGATCATCAGTGAACGCTATCACGGGAAAACTCGTATCCAAATGCTTGGTTTTCGTGGGTCTGCCGAAGTCGTAGGAGCATCCATCTTGACGCTGGCAGTCGGTCAGCTCTTAGCCTTTGGCTGGACAGCAACCTTCCTAGCCTATGCTGCAGGCTTGGTAGTCTTGGTGCTCTTTCTTCTATTTGTCCCTTATGGAAACGCAGAAGTTCATGAGTCCAAGCATCAGACAGAAGAAGCAACGAAACTGACTCGTTCCATGCTCCAATTGATTTTCTTTCTTGCTATTGGTGCCGCAGTGATTGTATGTACCAATACGGCCATTACCTTCCGCATCCCTAGTCTTATGATTGAGGCAGGGTTTGGAGATGCTCAGTTATCCAGTTTGGTACTTAGTGCCATGCAGTTGATTGGGATTCTAGCTGGAATCAGCTTTTCTTTCCTGATTTCGACCTTCAAGGAAAGACTTCTATTGGTCGCTGGTGTCACTTTTGGTATCGGACAAATCATCATTGCTCTTTCCCCATCACTCTGGGTGGTGGTTGCAGGTTCTATCCTGGGAGGATTTGCCTACAGTATCGCTCTGACGACAGTCTTTCAGTTGATATCTGAGCGAATTCCTGCAAAACTCCTCAACAAAGCAACTTCCTATGCTGTTTTGGGATGTTCTTTTGGAGCATCATTAACACCCTTCGTTCTTTCAGGGATTGGCTTGGTGACTACAGATGGTCGAATGACCTTCATCATTCTAGGATCATGGATGATTGCTACATCAGTGCTTGTTTCCCTCTTATTGAAAAAAGAAGCCTAACAAAGAAAAACTCAAGGATGAATCCTTGAGTTTTTTGTGTATTAGCCAAACATCTGCCAAAAGTAATCGATAATGTAGGTCAAGCCATAAGTGTATACGACCAGGGTAAAGGGTTTGGTCAGGATGATAATGGTCATATACCGCTTGAAGCTCATCTTGGTCAGAGCTGCCAACATGCAGAGAAAATCAGCTGGACTAACTGGCCAAATCATCATAAAGATAAAGAATCGGTCAAAGCGATTGCCTTCATCAAGCCAACCGATATACTTGTCATAGGTGCGTTTGCTGACCATGGACTGAACAAAGGGTGCACCGTAGAGACGAACCAAGTAAAAGATAATGGCACAACCAATGACAATACCGATATAATTGTAAATGGTCCCGATGACATGCCCATAGATAAAGACACCTGCAACAGAGGTTAAAGCACCTGGAATGATAGGAACAACTGTCTGCAAAATCTGTAAAAAAATAAAGAGTGGTGGCCCCCAGACACCCGCCTGTTGGATAAAGGCAGATAGGGTTTCCTTAGAATGCAAGATACCAGCCTGATAGGCCCAGATACAGAATATTACAGTAGCAACTCCACCGACGATGGAGGAAATATGAATGGCTTGCTGTAGAAGGGGAGAAACAGCTTTCATTTCTTTCTCGTGTGACATGTAAACTCCTCTTGTGTAGTATGATTCTACTATACCATATTTTAGGGAGAAAGACTATATGGTTTTTGGGAGGGAAGTAGGATCTAGAAGGCGTTTTCTATCTAGGATATGATATAATAGAAAGGATAACACATTAATTAAGGAAATTAAAAATGGCAAGTAAAGAAAATGCAGAGCGTAAGGAGCTTCACCGTAAAATTTGGGCGATTGCAGACGATGTTCGTGGAGCTGTAGACGGTTGGGATTTCAAGCAGTACATACTTGGAATCCTATTCTATCGATTTATTTCAGAGCATATGGCAGACTATTTTGATCACGCTGAGCATGAAGCTGGAGATTTAGAATTTCGTTATGCCGATTTGAGTGACCAAGAAGCTGAGCGAGATTTCAAACCAGGGACAGTTGAGGATAAGGGGTTCTTTATTCTTCCGAGTCAGCTGTTTGAAAATGTTGTCAAGGATGCTTCACAAAATGAAAATTTAAACGAGGACTTAGCCAATATTTTCCAAGATATTGAGAAGTCAGCGATTGGATTCAAGTCTGAGGATGATATTAAAGGTTTGTTTGATAACTTGGACACACGAAGTAACATCCTTGGTGGTACTGTTCCAGAAAAAAATAAACGTCTTTCTGATATCCTAAACGGCATCAATAGCATTAACTTTGGGAACTTTGAGGAAAATGATATTGATGCCTTTGGGGATGCTTATGAGTTCTTGATTTCCAACTATGCGAGTAATGCTGGGAAAAGTGGTGGTGAATTTTTCACTCCTCAGACAGTTTCTAAATTGCTTGCTCGTTTGGTAATGGTTGGTAAGGACAAGATTAACAAGGTTTACGATCCAACATGTGGGTCAGGTTCTCTCTTGTTACAGATGAAAAAGCAATACGAAGACCATATCTTAGAGGATGGTTTCTTTGGTCAAGAAATCAATATGACCAACTATAACTTGGCTCGTATGAATATGTTCTTGCATAATATCAACTACAATAACTTTGATATTAAGCGAGGAGATACACTTTTAAATCCTCAGCATTTAGATGAAAAACCGTTTGATGCGATTGTCTCTAACCCTCCATACTCTGTCAAATGGGTGGGAGATGGAGACCCAACTCTCATAAACGATGACCGTTTTGCACCAGCTGGTAAACTAGCTCCTAAGTCAAAAGCTGACTTTGCCTTTATCATGCATAGTCTTAACCACTTGTCTAACAGAGGTCGAGCAGCCATTGTATGTTTCCCAGGCATTTTTTATCGAGGAGGTGCTGAGAAGACTATTCGTCAGTATCTAGTAGATAATAACTTTGTTGAAGCGGTTATTGCATTGCCTGATAATCTCTTCTTTGGGACTTCTATAGCGACTACGATTTTAGTTTTGGCGAAGAATAAACTAGAAAATAAAACCCTCTTTATTGATGCGAGTAAGGAGTTCAAAAAAGAGACCAATAACAATATCTTGACGGATGACAATATCGACCATATCGTTGAATTATTTACTAATTATCAAAGTGTAGACTATAAAGCAGCTCTTGTCGATAATGAGGTGATTGGCTCAGAGCAGGATTACAACCTTTCTGTCTCAACCTATGTTGAACAAGAAGATACACGTGAGAAGATTGATATTGATGAGCTTAATAAAGAAATCGCTGAGACTGTTGTTAAGATTGACCACTTGCGTGCAGAGATAGATAAGATTGTAGAGGAATTGAGCCATGGCAAATGATGTGATTCTTTACAGAACTGATGACGAAAAGTCCGCTATTGAGCTTCACTTGGATAATTGAACGGTCTGGCTAACCCAACAAGAACTAGCTGAACTCTTTCAAACTTCCAAGCAAAATATTAGTAAATATATCAAGGCGATTTTTGAAGATGGTGAATTGGATGAAACAGTGGTTGTCAACTATCAGTTGACAACCACTCGTCACGGTGCAATGGCTGGGAAAACTCAGTCGAAAAAAGTTGCCTACTATAATCTCGACATTATTTTAGTGATTGGTTATTGTGTATGCTATATTGAAAATAATTTTAAAAAAAGTAAAAAATCCTTGAATTATCTGCTAAAAACGGTATAATAGAATTAATAGGACCGCCCACCTCTCTTTGATGTGACAAGGCGGACATTTTTTTATACGGAAGTTATTATGAAAATTAAAGAATTTAAAACTTGGGATGAGCAGGTAGCCAAATTAATTGAGCACGGTTGTAAAGATATCAAATCAAAGGAGTATGCGATTGATATTTTACAAAAGGTTAATTATTATCGGCTAACTGCTTATTTTTTACCTTTTCGTGATAAAGACACGCAGAAGTATGATTCTAGTAAGGTTTCTTTGGAGAAAATCTATGGAATTGCTTGTTTTGATGCAGAGTTACGTTTGCTTATTTTCAAGTATTTAGAGGATATTGAGTTGTATTTTAGGACTCAAGTTGCCTATCATCATGGAAACAAATACGGAGCTTTAGCTTATAAAGAAGCGATTAATTTTAATAAATTTCATAAACATGATGAATTTTTAGAAGATATTGAAACAGAATTGAGCCATAGACAAAAAAGCCCGATTTATAAGCATCATCAGCGAAAATATGATGGAGAATTCCCTATTTGGGTTTTAGTAGAATTTTTTACTTTTGGAATGACTTCGAAATTTTTTGCAGATTCTCCGATAGATATTCAACAAGAAATTGCTAAAAATGTCGGTATAAAGTCCACTCAAATTAGAACCTATCTAGAAGTTGCAGTGGTTTTAAGAAATTACTGCGCTCATTATAATCGATTATACTACACAAGCTTCACAAAGATACCTGGTCAACTCCCTGCTCTTATGAATGAAAATAGTAAATTGAGAAATAGACTAATGGCGCAACTTTACGCAGTTAAAAGTCTCTACCCTGATAAGAAAAAATGGAATGAAGGATTTTTATGTGAATTGTCAGCACTCATTAAACGCTATCAAACAGTGATTCATCTGCATCATATTGGATTTGTGGAGGAGTGGGAAAAAGTACTAAAGAAATGAGGGAGTATGATATGAACATCCTAGAAGAAATCCAAAACTGTCCCGTTGAGTGGAAAGAGTTGGGGGAAGTGATAGAGTATGAGCAACCAACCAAATATATTGTTTCAAGTAAAGCTTATGATGACAGTGATGAAATTCCTGTTTTAACTGCGGGGCAATCGTTTATTTTAGGCTATACAAACGAAAAAGATGGTATTTATCAAGCTAGCAAAAGCAATCCTGTTATCATTTTTGATGATTTTACTACATCAAAACAATGGGTAGATTTTAAATTTAAAGTAAAATCATCAGCAATGAAAATGTTAACAATAAAAGATGAATTTGAAAACGAAGTTCTATTACGCTATGTATGGCATTATTTGGGGACAATAACTTATAAACCAGATCAACATGGTAGACAATGGATTGGAACCTACTCAAAGTTTCTTATTCCAATTCTTCCCCTAGAAATTCAAGAAAAAATCGTGCAAACACTTGACAAATTTACCGATTATGTTACAGAATTGACCTCAGAATTGACCTCACGTAAAAAGCAATATTCTTATTATCGAGATAAACTTTTGTCCTTTGAGGATGAGGTATATCAAGTTGAGTGGAAGATGTTAAAAGAGTTTCTTAAAAAAGGAAAAGGAACTAAAATTACAGCTAGTCAGATGAAATTACTTCACAAAGATAGTGCGCCAATCCGTATTTTTGCAGGAGGGAAGACATACGCTGATGTAAATTATGGAGATATCCCTGATAAAGATATTCATACTGAAGAAGCAATTGTTGTAAAATCTCGTGGAATTATTGACTTTGAATACTGTACAAAACCATTTAGTTTTAAAAATGAATTTTGGTCGTACAGTTCAGATGATGAAAATATCAACCTAAGATATATTTATCATTATTTAGTTCATAATAAGGAACATTTTCAAAATATTGCTAATAATATGCAAATGCCGCAAATTTCTAGTAATGATACTGAAAAATTCAAAATCCCAGTCCCTTCCCTCGAAATCCAATCTCGAATTGTTCAAGTTCTAGACAACTTTGACATGGTTTGTAATGACCTAAACATCGGACTGCCCAAGGAGATTGAACTGCGTCAAAAACAGTACGAATATTTTAGAGAAAAACTCTTGACATTCGTCGCCGAAGGCGAGTACACTGAGAGTAGAGTAGAGGAGTGGGACAACTCTGCAATTATCAAGCTTTTACAGTGGGTATTTGGTCCAATTCGAGTGAAGGTGGGACAAGTTGTCAATTTGCAACGTGGGAAACGTCTTGTTAGAAAGCAACTAACTACTTTAGGAAGTATTCCAGTTTATCAAAACAGTTTAACACCCTTAGGATATTATACTGAATCAAACAGAGTGAAAAATACTAGCTTTGTAATTTGTGCAGGGGCGGCTGGTGACATTGGGTATAGCGCTATGGACTTTTGGGTAGCAGATGATGTGTACACATTAGAGACGTCTGAAAATATTTCTGATAAATTTATGTACTATGTCTTGATAAGTAAGCAAGATAGACTCAAATCGCAAGTTCGAAAGGCAAGTATTCCGAGATTATCTAAGGATGCTATTGATAAAATTACTTTTTACTTACCATCCATTACAGAACAAGAAAGAATTGTCTCCATTCTTGACCATTTCAACACCTTAACCAACTCTCTTTCTAAGGGTCTTCCAAAGGAAATTGAACTAAGACAGAAACAGTACGAATACTGGAGAGAACAATTATTAAATTTTACTAGATAAAGTCTTTAATCATATTGAAATAGAATCTCAATTAAAACAAAAAAGGAAGCATACTATGGTTGATTATTCAAGAGTACATGAAGTAATTGCGGAAACAAATGAAGGGATTCTCTTGGCTGAGTATCAACCAGAGTATCGCACGGATAGAGAATATCAGTCAGAGGCTGATTTAGAAAATCAGCTGATTTCTGATTTGGTGAATCATCTCAACTATGAACGCTTAACTATTCATACGCCTGAAGAGCTCTTAGCAAATGCCAAGATTCAAATAGAAAAACTCAATAAGGTGACTTTTTCGGATGCTGAGTGGGATCGCTTTGTAGTAGAGTATTTAGACTGTCCCAATGAAGGTCTAGTTGAAAAAACTCGAAAAATCCAAGAAAATCATATCTATGACTTTTTCTTTGATGATGGACGGATTAAGAATATTTTTATCATTGATAAGAAAAACATTCACAACAATAGCATGCAGGTCATCAACCAGGTGACCCAAGTGGGTAGTCATACCAACCGTTATGATGTTACTATTTTAGTGAATGGTCTGCCGTTAGTTCAGATTGAATTGAAAAGACGTGGTGTTAGTCTAAAAGAAGCTTTTGAACAAATCCATAGATATAGCAAGGAAAGCTTCAATAGTGAGAATTCCTTATACAAGTACATTCAGATCTTTGTTATTTCTAATGGGACTTATACGCGCTACTTTGCAAATACGACAGCTCAAAATAAAAATCATTATGAATTCACCTGTGAATGGGCAGACCGTAAAAATAAAACCATTCATGACCTGGAGGACTTTACGGTTACCTTTTTGAGCAAACGAGTTCTTTTAGAGGTTTTAACCAAGTATTGTGTTTTTGATGCTGATAATACCTTGCTCATCATGCGCCCTTATCAGATAGCAGCAACAGAGAGTATTTTACGAAAGATTCATTCCACAAATGAAATGAAGAATTTCGGTACGATCAATGCCTGTGGCTATATCTGGCACACTACTGGTTCTGGGAAAACTTTGACTAGTTTTAAGACTGCTCGTTTAGCAACAGAGTTGGACTATATTGACAAAGTGATTTTTGTGGTGGATAGAAAAGACCTAGACTATCAAACCATGAAGGAATATCAAAAATTCCAACCGAATTCAGTCAATGGTAGCAACAATACAAAAGAACTCCAACGTAGTATTGAAGAAAATGATGGTAAAATCGTTGTCACAACCATTCAAAAGTTAAATAAATTCATCACTGCGAATCCAAACCATGAAATCTATAGTAAAAAATGTGTCTTAATTTTTGACGAGTGCCATCGCTCCCAGTTTGGGAAAGCACAAAAGCGTATTAAAAAAGCTTTTAAACAGTATGCTTTATTTGGATTTACAGGGACCCCAATTTTCCCAGAGAATAGCTTGACTGGAGAAACAACACAAGAGGTTTTTGGAGAGCAACTTCACAACTACGTTATCACAGATGCTATTCGAGATAAAAAAGTGTTGAAGTTCAAGGTTGACTATAACTATATCAAACCTGAAATCAATAAATATAGAGAAGCAGAAAAAGCAGTTGGTCGAGAGCTTGATGAGAAAAAGCTCAAAAAGATGGAGAAGGAGCTCCTTTTGCATCCTGAACGGATAGCAACTATCACAGAGTATCTGTTGAGAGTTTATAATGATAAGACGCATCGAAATCAACACTATACTCATAAACAAAAACAACTATCTGGATTTAATGCCATGCTGGCTGTACAAAGTATTGAAGCTGCGAAATTATACTATGAAGAACTTCAACGACAACAAGCAGAATTACCAGAAGCTAAGCGTTTGAAGGTCGCAACCATTTTTAGCTTTGCGCCTAACGAAGAACAGTCAGCTTATGGTGAGATTCAAGATGAAGAGCTAGATCCTCAAGATGCAGCCATGCCTCTTTCATCTAAAGAGTTTCTTTCTAAGGCAATCTACGACTATAATCAAATGTTCAAGACCAACTATTCGACTGAAGGGAAAGAGTTTCAAAATTACTATCGTGACCTTTCTAAACGAGTTAAGTCTAAGGAAGTGGATTTACTGATTGTCGTTGGTATGTTCTTGACAGGATTTGATGCTCCAACCATGAATACTCTCTTTGTCGATAAAAATCTACGTTATCATGGTTTGATTCAGGCTTTTTCTAGAACCAATCGAATTTTTAATAAGGTTAAACCTTTTGGGAATATTGTATGTTTCCGCGATTTAGAAAAGGCTACGCAAGAAGCTATCAAAACCTTTGGTGATACTAATAAACTTGATATTATCTTAGAAAAAAGTTTTAGTGAATACATGGATGGTTTCGTGGATCAGGTAACGGGTATTAAGGTCAAAGGTTATACAGAAGTCTGTCAGGAAATTCTGGAAAGATTCCCTAACCCACAAGAAATTGAAACAGAACATGATAAAAAAGAATTTGTTAAGTTATTTGGTGAGTTTCTGAAACTTGATAACGTTCTTCGAAATTATGATGAGTTTCAAGAGATTGATAAGCCTATCTCGGAAGGTTATCTCCAAGATTTAAGAAGTTCTTATGTAGAAATTCGAGATGAATTCTTAAATCTTAAAAATTATGAAAGAACGAAAGACCTAGGTGTTGACCTTTCAGATATTGAATTTGAGATTGAACTCTTAAAAACGGATGAGATTAATCTGGATTATATTCTGGCATTGATTGTTGAAAAATCTAAGAATTCTGAGTCTAAAGAAGCAATGAAAGCTGAAGTTAGTCGTGTCATTCGTTCAAGTATTGATATTCGTGCTAAGGAAGAGTTAGTGATTGGGTTTATCAATGACACTGATTTGCAAATATTGAAAAACCACGATGATATTATCAATGCTTTCTACACTTATGGTAAGGAACGTAAGGTAACAGCTATTCGTGAATTAGTCGAGGATGAAAAACTTGTAAACGATTATCAACTATTTATTGATAGAGCAATCCAGCGTGGATATGCTGAGAATAGTGGAACTGATTTGGATTCTATTATCCCGCCTACTAGCCGTAGACAAGGAGCTCGTGAACGGAAGAAACAAGAAGTTTTACACCAGATTCAATTATTAGTAGAGATTTATTCAGGAATTTAGTGAAGTGGACGTTAGATTCATCAAAAAATCCATTCGCTCATTTTTAAAATACAACTTTGTTTCCGTATTTCCTGGGAACTAGTAGAAAGTTAGGAGAAATATGGGAAACAACAACCAACGTGCCCTTTGTCAGCAACTCTGGGCGGAAAATAAATACCTTGTTTTGAGCCATTCCAGCAATATTTACAAGGACATTCGCCAGTATCTCAAGCAAGAAGTGGTGGAGGTGAGTCAGGTTCAAGAGATGATTGACCGTGCCTGCCAGATTCCAGAACACAGGGGTCAGGTTTGCAATGCCTTTCAGCATATTTGGGGCTATTTTAAAAAGCAAGCTAGCCTTGACGAGCGCAGAGATTATATGCTCTTGTTGGATCGCTACCGCTTTGGTCAAGCTTCCAAGGAAGACTTGATTGCTCAGACGAGAGACTTGCTTGAGCGTTACCCAAATGCTTATCTGCAACATTCTACCTTGCTGAAAGGAGACTCCCATGAGACTTTGGCATGAGGCTTTGATTTCACAACTTCCCCGTCCTCAGCTCTTGGGGCAACATCGAGAGTGCTGTGCCCTTCGTGGCAATGGCTGGGGCAGAAAGCATGCGACGGTGGACTATGTCTTTACCCACTCGCCTTATCGTCTCTATGTCTATCATGACTTGATCATGGAGGAGATGGCGCGTCGTGGCTACAATGTCAGTCCGGAGTGGCTGGACAAGAACTACCGGGGCAAGACCTGTCCTCCTTATCAAGACTTAGCAGAGGAAAATCTAAAAAGTCCGATCTATAGTGAGCATGACCATGCCTACTATGAGGAGTGTCTGGCAAATCTCCGTGACAAGGGGATCAACCTATAGTCTTTTCTAATAACAAGCCATAGCTAGCTTTCAAATCAATATTTTTTTGCGAAGAACATAGCAACCTTAAAAGGCTATCAATCTATATTTACCAAAGGATTTGGGGAATCTTCTCTAAATCTTTTTTTGTACTTTAAATCGTGATATAGTTTCAAACTATATCAAAGCCTAATTTTTTACAATTATACAGACAGATTCTTTTCTGTTAAGATAGTTTCAACAACAATTTTTGGAGGACAAAACATGTCAACTACAATTATCGGTTTCCCTCGTTTGGGTGAATTCCGCGAATTAAAATTTACAACTGAAAAATACTTTAGAAAAGAAATCTCAGAAGAAGAACTTTTGGCTGCTGCGAAAGAATTACGTGCAAAACACTGGAACATCGTTAAAGAAAAAGGCATCACTGAAATCCCATCAAATGACTTTTCTCACTACGACAACTTCCTTGATGCTGCCTTCCTTTTCAACGTAGTTCCTGCATCTGTTCAAAACTTGGACTTGTCAGACCTTGAACGCTACTTTGCTTTGGGACGTGGATACCAAGGAGAAAAAGGGGATGTTCGTGCCCTTCCAATGAAGAAATGGTTCAACACCAACTACCACTACATCGTTCCTAAATTTGAAAAAGACACTCAAGTAAAATTGGCTGGTCACAAGATCTTTGATGAGTTCCAAGAAGCTAAAGAGCTTGGACTTAACACTCGTCCTGTCCTTGTAGGTCCATTCACTTTCCTTCAATTGTCAGACTTTGAAGAAGGTGTGAAAGCAGAAGACTTCGTAGATAGCTTAGTAGCTGCTTATCAAGATGTTTTTGCGAAATTGGCTGAACTTGGTGCAACTCGTATCCAACTCGACGAAGCTGCTCTTGTCAAAGACTTGACAGAAGAAGAAAAAGCACTCTTCTTGAACATCTACAACAAACTCTTGGCTGACAAAAAAGGTCTTGAAGTCTTGCTTCAAACATACTTCGGTGACGTTCGTGACGTATACGCTGACCTTGTGAAATTGCCAGTAGATGCCATCGGTCTTGACTTCGTTGAAGGTAAGAAAACTCTTGAACTTGTTAAAGGTGGCTTCCCAGCTGACAAGACTCTCTATGCAGGTATTGTCAATGGTAAGAACATCTGGCGCAACAACTACGAAAAGAGCTTGGCTATTCTTGAGCAAATCCCAGCTGAAAACATCGTATTGACTAGCTCATGTTCACTTCTTCATGTGCCATTTACAACTGCTAATGAAGAATTTGAACCAGCTATCTTGAACCACTTTGCATTTGCAGTTGAAAAATTGGATGAGATCCGTGACTTGGATGCTATCCGCAATGGTCAAGGTGCAGAGGCTCTTGCAGCTAACAAAGAACTCTTTGCGACTGAACGTGTTGGTGAAAATGCGGAACTTCGTGCGCGTATCGCTGGATTGACAGATGCAGACTACACTCGTTTGCCAGCCTTTGCAGAACGTGAAGCTATCCAAGAAGATGCCTTCAAACTTCCAGCTCTTCCAACAACAACTATCGGTTCATTCCCTCAAACTAAGGAAGTTCGTGCGAAGCGTTTGGCCTTCCGTAAGGGTGAATTGTCTCAAGAAGAATACGATGCTTTCCTTGCTGAAACCATCGACGAATGGATCAAATGGCAAGAAGAAGTTGGATTTGACGTGCTTGTACACGGTGAATTCGAGCGTAACGACATGGTTGAGTACTTCGGTCAAAACTTGTCAGGTTACCTCTTCTCTAAGAATGGTTGGGTACAATCATACGGTATGCGTGGGGTTAAACCACCAATCATCTGGGGTGATGTGACTCGTCTCAACCCAATCACTGTGAAATGGTCTAGCTACGCACAAAGCCGTACTGACAAACCTGTTAAAGGTATGTTGACTGGACCTGTTACCATCCTTAACTGGTCATTCCCACGTGAAGACATCTCTATCAAGGATTCTACTCTTCAAATCGCTCTTGCAATCAAGGATGAAGTTCTTGACCTTGAAGCTGCAGGTGTGAAAATCATCCAAATCGACGAGGCTGCTCTTCGTGAGAAATTGCCACTCCGTCGTAGCGACTGGTACGAAGACTACCTTGACTGGGCTATTCCAGCCTTCCGCTTGGTACACTCAACAGTAGCACCAGATACACAAATCCACACTCACATGTGTTACTCAGAATTTACAGATATCATCCCAGCTATCGACAACATGGATGCGGACGTTATCTCATTTGAAGCTAGCCGTTCAAACCTTGAAATCTTGGACGAACTCAAAGCGAAAAACTTCCAGACAGAAGTTGGACCTGGAGTTTACGATATCCACTCACCTCGTGTGCCTAACGAAGGCGAAATCGACCACACCATCGAAGCAATCCTTGCTAAAGTACCAAGCAGAAAAGTTTGGATCAACCCCGACTGTGGTTTGAAAACACGTGGTATCCCAGAAACTAAAGAAAGCTTGATCCGCCTTGTAGACGCTGCGAAAGCTGCGCGTGAGAAATTGTAAGAAAAGACAGTTCTCTCTACACGGGTGATCAGTAAGAAATCAACTAGAAAAGGTTATACATATGTCGCGTCAAACACCGTCTCTCTCATTTGAAGTTTTCCCTCCAAACCCAGCAGTAGGCAATGATAACATTATTGCAGCCCTGAAAGACATGCAGGGCTTGGCACCACACTTCATCAGTGTGACTGCTAGTAATAATAAATTTAATATCAAAGAGACGACGGTTCGTTTGGCAGACTATATCCAAAATGATTTGGAGATTCCGACCATTGCTCACTTGCCAGCTATCTATTTGACTAAGGATAAGGTGGCTGAGACCATTGCGGATTTGGATAAAGTTGGTGTTCAGAAAATCTTGGCTCTTCGTGGGGATATCATTCCAGGTGTGGAGCCACAAAAGGATTTTCGTTACGCCACTGACTTGATTGAGTTTATCAATGAACAGGCACCGCATTTTGATATTATTGGAGCTTGTTACCCAGAAGGTCACCCGGATTCGCCAAACCAAATCTCAGATATCCAAAATCTTAAGAGAAAAGTGGATGCAGGCTGTTCGAGTCTTGTCACTCAGCTATTCTTTGACAATGAGCGTTTCTACGATTTCCAAGACAAGTGTACCTTGGCAGGGATTGATGTTCCTATTCATGCCGGTATTATGCCAATCCTGAATCGTAACCAAGCTCTTCGTCTCTTGAAGACTTGTGAGAATATCCATCTCCCACGTAAGTTTAAAGCCATCTTAGACAAGTATGAGAATGACCCTGAGTCACTCAGAGCAGCAGGACTTGCCTATGCCGTAGACCAAATCGTGGACTTGGTAACGCAAGACGTAGCAGGCGTGCATCTCTACACCATGAACAACGCAGACACAGCTCAGTACATCCACCAAGCTACCCATGCCTTGTTCAATCACCAACCTTAAAATAATCAAAAGCAAACCATTCTTCTTTTCATAGCAGAATGGTTCCTTTTTTATAGAAAAGACCGTACTTTTTAAGAAAAATATGATAAAATAGACTCTGTACGTACTTGATACAAAGATGAGGGTATAAACAATGTTTAAGCAGTCTTAATCTTATATCAAAGAGATGTAAGGTAAAGAATCAGACCTAAAGTAATTTCGGAGTTGAACACGGGCTAAATCCCTAGTGAAAAAGATAGATTTCCTGATGTGCATCGCACACTACGTCAATCTCCTATTTTCATACGGGATTCTTAACGCCCTTTGTATCCTGATTTTTGTAGGCAAGGCGTATAATTTTATCAATCCAAAGGGGATTAAAATGACAAAACATGTGTTTCAAACGACTTTCGCGGGTCGTGAGTTGATCGTAGAGACTGGTCAGGTTGCTAAGCAAGCAAATGGCTCTGTTGTGGTACGTTACGGTGAGTCAACTGTCTTGACTGCTGCCGTTATGTCTAAGAAGATGGCAACTGGGGATTTCTTCCCACTTCAAGTCAACTACGAAGAAAAAATGTATGCGGCTGGGAAATTTCCTGGTGGCTTTATGAAACGTGAAGGACGTCCTTCAACAGATGCGACTTTGACAGCGCGTTTGATTGACCGTCCAATCCGTCCAATGTTTGCGGAAGGTTTCCGTAATGAAGTGCAAGTCATCAATACTGTTCTTTCTTACGATGAAAATGCATCTGCACCAATGGCAGCTATGTTTGGTTCATCATTGGCCTTGTCTATCTCAGATATTCCGTTTGACGGACCAATCGCTGGAGTACAAGTAGGTTATATTGATGGGGAAATCATCATCAACCCAACGCAAGAACAAGCAGAGCAATCGCTTCTTGAATTGACAGTAGCTGGTACTAAACACGCTATCAACATGGTAGAGTCTGGTGCCAAAGAATTGTCAGAAGAAATCATGTTGGAAGCCCTTCTCAAAGGACATGAAGCCGTTAAAGAATTGATTGCCTTCCAAGAAGAAATCGTTGCGGCAGTCGGTAAGGAAAAAGCAGAAGTAGAATTGCTTCATGTAGATGCTGAATTGCAGGCTGAAATCATCGCAGCTTACAACAGTGACCTCCAAAAAGCGGTTCAAGTAGAAGAAAAATTAGCTCGTGAAGCTGCAACTCAAGCAGTAAAAGACCAAGTCACAGCTGTTTACGAAGAAAAATATGCAGACCATGAAGAATTTGACCGTATCATGCGTGATGTGGCTGAAATCTTGGAACAAATGGAACACGCAGAAGTGCGCCGTTTGATCACAGAAGACAAGGTTCGTCCTGATGGTCGTAAGGTCGATGAAATCCGTCCTTTGGATGCGGTTGTTGACTTCGTTCCCCGTGTGCACGGTTCAGGTCTCTTTACTCGTGGACAAACTCAGGCTCTTTCTATCTTAACTTTGGCGCCAATGGGTGAAACGCAAATCATCGATGGTTTGGATCCAGAGTACAAGAAACGCTTTATGCACCACTATAACTTCCCACAATACTCTGTAGGGGAAACTGGACGTTACGGTGCACCTGGTCGTCGTGAAATTGGTCACGGTGCTCTTGGTGAGCGTGCTCTTGCTCAAGTATTGCCAAGCTTGGAAGAATTCCCATACGCTATCCGCCTAGTAGCAGAAGTCTTGGAATCAAACGGTTCATCATCTCAAGCCTCTATCTGTGCCGGCACTCTTGCCCTTATGGCTGGTGGTGTGCCAATTAAGGCACCAGTAGCAGGGATTGCTATGGGCCTCATCTCAGACGGTAACAACTATACAGTATTGACAGATATCCAAGGTTTGGAAGACCACTTTGGCGACATGGACTTTAAGGTTGCAGGTACTCGCGACGGGATTACAGCCCTTCAAATGGATATCAAGATCCAAGGGATTACTGCAGAAATCTTGACGGAAGCTCTTGCTCAAGCCAAGAAAGCTCGTTTTGAAATCCTTGATGTGATCGAAGCAACTATTCCAGAAGTTCGTCCAGAATTGGCTCCAACTGCTCCAAAAATTGATACCATCAAGATTGATGTTGATAAGATCAAGATTGTCATCGGTAAGGGTGGAGAAACCATCGATAAGATCATCGCTGAAACAGGCGTTAAGATTGACATCGACGAAGAAGGTAACGTATCGATCTACTCTAGCGACCAAGATGCCATCAACCGTGCTAAAGAAATCATTGCTGGTTTGGTTCGTGAAGCGAAAGTGGACGAAGTCTACCATGCCAAAGTTGTTCGTATCGAGAAATTCGGTGCCTTTGTCAACCTCTTTGACAAGACAGATGCCCTCGTACACATCTCTGAAATGGCTTGGACTCGTACTAATAATGTAGAAGATTTAGTTCAAATTGGTGATTTTGTAGATGTGAAGGTTATTAAGATCGATGAAAAAGGTCGTGTAGATGCTTCTATGAAGGCACTCTTGCCACGTCCGCCAAAACCTGAACGTTCAGAAGAAAAAGGGGAAAAAGGTCATCGTCATGGCGATCGTCCTCGTCACCACCACAAGGACCACAAACCTAAGAAAGAAACTACAGAAACACCAAAAGACTCAGAATAAGAAAGGAGAAATGTATGGGATGGTGGCGTGAAACCATTGATATCGTAAAAGAAAATGATCCAGCGGCTCGCACTACCTTGGAAGTCTTGCTGACTTATCCGGGTGTCAAAGCCTTGGCTGCTCACCGTCTCTCTCATTTTCTCTGGAAACATGGCTTTAAGCTTTTAGCTCGTATGCACAGCCAGTTTTGGCGTTTTTGGACGCAGATAGAGATTCACCCTGGTGCTCAGATCGAATCAGGTGTCTTTATTGACCATGGAGCAGGACTTGTGATTGGGGAAACAGCTATCGTTGAAAAAGGTGTTCTTCTCTACCATGGGGTTACTCTTGGTGGGACAGGTAAGGATAGTGGCAAACGCCATCCGACTGTTCGTAAAGGAGCTCTCATCTCTGCTCATGCCCAAGTCATCGGACCTGTAGAAATCGGTGAAAATGCCAAAGTCGGTGCTGCAGCGGTCGTTGTGGCAGATGTTCCTAGCGATGTAACGGTTGTCGGTATTCCTGCTAAAATTGTTCGTGTTCACGGGCAAAAGGATGAACCAACCATTCACGAAGTCGAAGAAAAACGTGAATACTACGTCAATAAACTAGAGCAGGCTAGAGAAGCCAGTCACAGGTCGTCTGGTTTGTAATGAGAAGTGACTCTTTAATTAGGAGGTTAGGCCGATGCTATTAGAAGAATTTGAAAATGTACCTGCTGTTATCGAGCCAACTGATCGAAGCCTCCTTAGTGGTGGAGAAATCTGTGATACGATTATTTTATCTTTTAATGGAGAAATCGTTGAACGAGTAAAGCAGTTTGAAGATGTTTACGAAGGTGGCTATCTAACCAATCTAAATGGTAGATTTCCATGGTATATCTATGAAAAAGATGGGAGTAAGGTAGCAGTTACTATAGCTACGATTGGAGCCCCGATGGTTGTTGGACTCTTAGAAGAACTCAAAGCAAGAGGATTTAAGAACTTTATTGTTTTGGGTTCTTGCGGAGTTCTAGATCAGTCTATTCAGGCAGATAAGATTATCCTACCAAGTTCAGCTCTACGTGATGAAGGTACAAGTTACCATTACGCTCCTGCAAGTGATGAAATAGCTTATGATGAAACTCTACTCTTAACCATAGAAGAAGCTTTAAACAAATCTGATATTGAGCACATTCGAACAAAGGCTTGGACCACAGATGCTTTCTATCGTGAAACAGCTGATAAGGTCAAACGTAGACTAGCAGCAGGTGCGACTGTTGTAGATATGGAAGCCTCAGCAATCATGGCTTGGGCACAATTTCGACAAGCAAAAGTTTATCAATTTTTTTATACAGCTGATTATGTTGACCATCATAATCATGAGTGGGATGCAAGATACGAAGAAAGAAAAGCAGATGCTATGACTTTCTTTGAGATAGCATTAGTAATTGCTAGAGAGTTGGATTGAAACAACTCTTTACGATAAACAAGACACAGAAAGGAGTCAGTGAGTGATTAAAATCTATGACACCATGTCTCGTGATTTGCGAGATTTTGTCCCAATCGAGGACGGCAAGGTTAAGATGTATGTCTGTGGGCCAACTGTATACAACTACATTCACGTAGGGAATGCCCGTTCGACAGTAGCCTTCGATACCATTCGTCGCTATTTTGAATACCGTGGCTACGAAGTAGCCTACATTTCCAACTTTACGGATGTGGATGACAAGATTATCAACCGTGCTAAGGAAGAAGGTATCACACCTCAAGAAGTCGCGGATAAGTACATCGCTGCCTTCCGTGAAGACGTGACGGCTCTTGGTGTTAAGCCTGCGACTCGTCATCCGCGTGTAGTGGAGTTTATGGCGGATATCATCCGCTTTGTCTCTGACTTGATTGAAAAAGGCTATGCCTATGAGAGTCAAGGGGATGTCTATTTCCGTGTGGAAAAATCCCACAACTATGCTAAATTGGCTAATAAAAGCTTAGAAGACTTGGAGCTAGGAGCTTCAGGTCGGACAGACGAAGAAACAGCTCGCAAGGAAAATCCGGTAGATTTTGCTCTTTGGAAAGCAGCCAAACCAGGTGAGATTTCTTGGGACAGTCCTTGGGGTCCTGGTCGTCCAGGCTGGCATATCGAATGTTCGGTTATGTCAACGGAGATTTTGGGTGATACTATCGATATTCACGGTGGTGGAGCTGACCTTGAATTTCCACACCACACCAACGAAATTGCCCAGTCAGAAGCCAAGACAGGTAAGACCTTTGCCAACTACTGGATGCACAATGGTTTTGTCAACATTGACAATGTCAAGATGTCCAAGTCTTTGGGAAACTTCATTACGGTACACGATGCCCTCGAAACGATCGACGGTCAAGTGCTTCGTTTCTTCTTTGCGACTCAGCATTACCGCAAACCGATCAACTTTACGGAAAAGGCTGTGCGTGATGCGGAGACCAATCTCAAGTATCTGAAGAACACTTATGAGCAACCATTTACTGGAACTGTAGATGCGGGAGAGTTGCAAGCTTTTAAAGATAAGTTCGTAGCTGCAATGGATGAGGATTTCAATACGGCAAATGGTATCACAGTTGTCTTTGAAATGGCCAAGTGGATCAATTCAGGCAACTATGATGCAGCGGTTAAGGAAGCTCTTACGGCTATGTTAGAGGTCTTTGGTATTGTCTTTGTTGAGGAAGTTTTGGATGAAGAAATCGAAGCCTTAATTCAAAAACGCCAAGAAGCGCGTGCCAATCGTGATTTTGCGACAGCTGACCAAATCCGTGACCAACTGGCTGCTCAAGGGATTAAATTGCTTGATACCAAGGATGGAGTGAGGTGGACACGTGATTGATGTCAATCTCATTAACGGGATTGCGCTAGCCTTTGAAGGAGATGCGGTGTATTCGATGTATATTCGTCGCCATCTCATTCTTAAAGGCATGACCAAGCCCAATAAACTCCACCAAGAGGCAACCAAGTATGTGTCGGCCAAGGCTCAGGCACGCTTGATTTCACTTATGTTAGAAGAAGAAGTCCTTACGGAAAAAGAAGAAGAAATCTATAAACGGGGTCGCAATACCAATAGCCATACCAAGGCAAAGAACGCAGATGTAGTGACCTACCGTATGTCTACAGGTTTTGAAGCGGTCATGGGTTATCTTCATATGACCGAAAATGTGGAGCGCCTAGAAACCTTGATTTCTTGGTGTATCCAAAAAGTGGAGGGCTAGGAAATGATTGCAAAAGAATTACTAGACTGGTTTCCACAAGCTCAAATCGTAGACCAGCCAATTGATAAGGAAGGTTTTCTTACGCTACCAGTTTCCTCGCAACAGTGGATTTTACTGGAGGAAGTTGGACTAAGTGAACGTGAGAAACAGTTGGTAGCTCTCCTAACCCAGCAAGAGCAAACGATCTCGCTCAATCCTTGGTATAGTTATTTGATTGAGGGCAAGGGACAAGTACCGCAAAGTTTTAAAAAGCTACAAGTTATCTATTGTCACCTTTCCTATTACCAACAGGAAAACTTGACTTCTTGGTTGGATATGATGAAAACCCTCTTTCCTAATTGCGAGACAGTGCTTCAGGTGGGAGCTCAGGATTACCTATTTGTTCTCCAACAGGACAAATACACTTCTGTTCGGTCTATCTTGATGGATACCTTGGAAGCCGTAGAGTATGACTTCGGGGTTCGCTTATCCATCATGCTGGGGCAGGTTTGGTCGCAAACAGGAAATCAGAGTTTGATAGATCTCATCAAAGCAGAACGTGACTTGTTTAAAAACTGGTGGCGTCAAGGTCATCAAGGATTCCATACGTTTTCTCAGCTCTACCTTTGGAGTATGGGGGAAAAAATGGTGGATCTTGATTTGATAAAAGATTATCTCCACCAGATGATTTTGGATCAGGATCAAATTCAGGAAATCATTCTCTCCTTATGGGAAAATAGTGCAGTCCTAACTAAAACAGCACAGCAACTGTATTTGCACCGCAATTCCCTCCAATACAAGATTGATAAATGGGAAGAGTTGACAGGGCTTCAGTTGAAAGAATTGACAGATTTGACCTTGTGTTATCAATTGATTTTACCAGATATTATTTAAAGTTTTGTGCAAGTTGCACAGAACTTTTTTATTTTTTTGGTCACCTTGCCATAGAAATGTAAAGCGTTTTCATTTATAATAAAACTATCAAAATTAAAGGAGTTCACCGAAATGGTAGAATTAAATCTTAAAAACATTTACAAAAAATATCCAAACAGCGAACACTACTCAGTTGAAGACTTCAACTTGGACATCAAAGACAAAGAATTTATCGTTTTCGTAGGACCTTCAGGATGTGGTAAATCAACTACTCTCCGTATGATTGCAGGTCTTGAAGACATCACAGAAGGTACTGCATCTATCGATGGCGTTGTTGTCAATGACGTAGCTCCAAAAGACCGTGACATCGCCATGGTATTCCAAAACTACGCTCTTTACCCACACATGACTGTATACGATAACATGGCTTTCGGTTTGAAATTGCGTAAATACAGCAAAGAAGACATCGACAAACGTGTACAAGAAGCAGCAGAAATTCTTGGTTTGAAAGAATTTTTGGATCGTAAACCAGCTGACCTTTCAGGTGGTCAACGTCAACGTGTTGCCATGGGTCGTGCGATTGTCCGTGATGCTAAGGTATTCTTGATGGACGAACCTTTGTCAAACTTGGATGCAAAACTTCGTGTATCTATGCGTGCTGAAATCGCTAAAATCCACCGTCGTATCGGAGCTACAACTATCTACGTAACTCACGACCAAACAGAAGCGATGACACTTGCAGACCGTATCGTTATCATGTCAGCTACTAAAAACCCTGCTGGTACTGGTACTATCGGACGTGTTGAACAAATTGGTACTCCTCAAGAAGTTTACAAAAACCCAGTTAATAAATTCGTAGCAGGATTCATCGGAAGCCCAGCTATGAACTTTATCAACGTAAAATTGATCGGTGACCACATCGTTGGTGACGCCTTTAACTTGAAAGTTCCAGAAGGTGCTTTGAAAGTTCTTCGCGATAAAGGTTACGAAGGTAAAGAATTGATCTTCGGTATCCGTCCAGAAGACGTGAACGCAGAACCTGCTTTCCTTGAAACATTCCCAGAATCAGTTGTGAAAGCAACTATCTCTGTATCAGAATTGCTTGGTTCAGAATCTCACCTATACTGCCAAGTTGGTAAAGATGAATTCGTTGCTAAGGTTGACGCACGTGACTACTTGCAAGCTGGTGCTACAGTTGAACTTGGATTTGACTTGAACAAAGCTCACTTCTTTGACGTAGAAACTGAAAAGACAGTTTACTAAGATAGATTTGAATCAATCAACACTACTAGAGTTTCTCTAGTAGTGTTTTTTAGACTTCAGCAAAGTCTTATGGAATAGGCTTTTCTAGTTTTCTTATTGATCAAAAAGTGTTAAAATGGTAGGAAGAACTGGAGAGTATGCATGCCAAAAGAAGTAATTTATTCTGGCGATGAAGTCGTCGCTTTAACGCAAAAATATTTATCGAAAGAAGATGTGGCTTTTGTCCATAAGGCCTTGGTTTATGCTGTAGAATGCCACAGTGGCCAATATCGTAAATCAGGCGAGCCTTACATTATCCACCCTATCCAGGTAGCAAGTATCTTGGCTAAGCTCAAGCTGGACGCTGTCACTGTTGCCTGTGGTTTTTTGCATGACGTGGTAGAAGACACAGATGCTACTTTGGATGACTTAGAGTGTGAGTTTGGACATGATGTTCGAGTAATTGTAGATGGGGTTACCAAGCTTGGTAAGGTTGAATACAAGTCATTTGAAGAGCAGTTGGCTGAAAACCACCGCAAGATGCTCATGGCTATGTCTGAGGATATCCGTGTTATCTTGGTCAAACTTTCTGACCGTCTGCACAATATGCGCACCCTCAAGCATCTTCGCAAGGATAAGCAGGAGCGTATTTCCAGAGAAACAATGGAAATCTACGCACCACTTGCTCACCGTCTGGGGATTTCAAGTGTTAAGTGGGAACTAGAGGATCTTTCCTTCCGTTACCTCAATCCGACAGAGTTTTACAAGATAACTCACATGATGAAGGAGAAACGTCAAGAACGTGAAGCCTTGGTTGATGAAGTTGTGACGAAACTCGAGGAGTATTCATCTGAGCGCAATCTTACAGGAAAAATCTATGGCCGTCCTAAGCATATCTACTCTATTTACCGTAAAATGCAGGACAAGAAAAAACGATTTGAGGAAATCTATGACCTGATTGCCATTCGCTGTATCCTAGATACTCAGAGTGATGTCTATGCCATGTTGGGTTACGTTCATGAGCTATGGAAACCAATGCCAGGACGTTTCAAGGACTACATCGCCAATCGTAAGGCCAATGGGTACCAGTCTATCCATACCACTGTTTATGGACCAAAAGGACCGATCGAGTTCCAGATCCGTACCAAGGAAATGCACGAGGTTGCTGAGTACGGGGTTGCGGCTCACTGGGCCTACAAAAAAGGAATGAAAGGCCAAGTTAATAGTAAAGAATCTGCCATTGGGATGAACTGGATCAAGGAGATGATGGAACTCCAAGACCAGGCAGATGATGCCAAGGAATTTGTAGATACTGTCAAAGAAAACTATCTGGCAGAAGAGATTTATGTCTTTACTCCAGATGGGGCGGTTCGTTCTCTTCCAAAGGATTCGGGACCAATTGACTTTGCCTATGAGATTCATACCAAGATTGGGGAAAAAGCGACTGGTGCCAAGGTCAATGGCCGTATGGTTCCTTTGACTACCAAGCTGAAAACGGGTGACCAGGTTGAAATCATCACCAATCCAAATTCATTTGGACCAAGCCGTGACTGGCTCAATATGGTTAAGACCAGCAAGGCCCGCAACAAAATTCGTCAGTTCTTTAAAAACCAAGATAAAGAATTGTCCATCAATAAAGGCCGTGAAATGCTGATTAGTCAGCTCCAAGAAAATGGCTATGTGGCCAATAAATTTATGGACAAGCGCCACATGGATGAAGTCCTTCAAAAAACCAGCTACAAGACAGAAGAAGCTCTCTTTGCAGCCATTGGTTTTGGAGAAATCGGAGCCATCACTGTCTTCAACCGTTTGACGGAAAAAGAACGTCGTGAAGAAGAGCGTGCCAAGGCTAAGGCAGAAGCTGAAGAACTGGTCAAGGGTGGCGAAGTCAAAGTAGAGAACAAGGACACGCTTAAGGTGAAGCATGAGGGTGGAGTTGTCATCCAAGGTGCTTCTGGGCTCTTGGTCCGGATTGCCAAATGTTGTAACCCTGTTCCTGGTGATGATATCGTCGGTTATATTACCAAGGGTCGTGGAGTTGCCATCCACCGTGTGGACTGTATGAACCTTCGTTCACAGGAAAACTATGAGCAACGTCTGCTAGATGTTGAATGGGAAGACCAATTTTCAACCAAGGAATATATGGCTCATATCGATATCTATGGACTCAACCGTTCTGGTCTTTTGAATGATATCTTGCAAGTCCTATCAAACACAACTAAGAATATCTCGTCAGTTAATGCCCAACCGACCAAGGATATGAAATTTGCCAATATCCATGTATCCTTTGGAATTTCTAACCTTTCAATGTTGACAACTGTGGTTGATAAGATTAAGAGTGTACCAGAAGTCTACTCAGTCAAACGGACCAATGGTTAAGTATGATCGATACAGTCAGAAAGGATTTCTATGAAAATCATCGTTCAGCGAGTCAAGCAAGCTCAGGTTTCTATTGAGGGGCAGATTCATGGTCAAATCAAACAAGGACTCTTGCTCTTAGTGGGTGTTGGACCTGAGGATCAGAAAGAGGATTTGGAGTATGCAGTCAGAAAACTGGTCAATATGCGGATCTTTTCAGATGACGAAGGCAAGATGAACCTATCTGTCAAGGATATCCAAGGAGAAATTCTCTCCATCTCTCAATTCACTCTGTTTGCTGATACCAAAAAAGGCAATCGTCCAGCCTTTACAGGCGCCGCTAAACCTGATATGGCTGAAGCTTTTTACCGAGACTTAAATCGAGAACTAGCCAAAGAGGTTCCTGTTGAAACAGGTGTCTTTGGAGCAGATATGCAGGTAGAACTGGTCAATGATGGGCCGGTAACTATCGTCCTTGATACAAAAAATAGATAAGAAAAACCAAGCTTGTTAGCTTGGTTTTTTTGTGACGTATTTAGTTCATCTTTTCAACATAGAGCTGTTTGGCGATTTCTAGACTTACCAAGAGTTCTTCATTGTTGTGAATCAAAGTAAAGGTATTAGAGAAATCATCAAACTGTTGAACTTGGAGTTTGTCTCCGATATTGATGGCATGTTTTTCCAGATATTTTAGGAGATCAAAACTATCGTGAACCCGAGTCAGGAGATAGGTTCCAGCTTCTTTGGTTTCTGATAGTGGTAGGTTGTTGATTTCAACCAAAAGCTCTCCTTTAGCAGGAATGGTACCACCGTGAGGGCAAGTTTTTGGGAAACCTAGCATACTTTCTAATCTCTCTACAAAAAAGTCTGAAACGGTATGTTCTAATACTTCAGCTTCCTCATGAATTTGGTCACTAGTATAGTCTAGATGGTGGACCAGAAAAACCTCAATCAGACGATGTTTACGATAAAGTTCTGATACAAGTGTTAGCCCAATATCGGTTAGCAAGTATCCTTTCTTCTTATCTTTTAAGATGAGATTTTCAGACTGCATGCGTTTAATCATTTCAGTTACAGCTGGAGGAGATACCTGCATTCGAGCAGCAATTTCCTTATTGGTAATCTTAGGAACATCCATGCCAATCTCATAAATACATTTTAAGTAGTCTTCTTTATTTGGTGTCATTCGCATTTCCTTGTTTATTATCTCCATCTAGTATACCAAAAAAGAGGCTGGGACAAAAGTCCTAGCCTCTCAATTGTCTTTGGATTGTCGAGCAAGACGC
>NZ_JUUZ01000007.1 GCF_001074155.1 Streptococcus pseudopneumoniae | reverse complement strand
AATCAAAGTAGCCACTAAGAAGAAGGTTATATAAGTAAGAATTGGAAACCAGATGTAGCGGTGATCTAGAGATAAGAGAGAAGGTAAAACCCCTTTACTATTTTTCCCACCAACTCCTAAAAATAGATGAACTAGTAAACCGATACTATTAAGATAGATAAATAAATCCGCATACCTTTTTATTGTCATCCTTCTCCTAGACAAGTCTAGGAACCAATAGTCAAATAATTGATAGACCAGACAAAAAAGATTTATATATAGCGGAAAACTATAGTTGATATCTCTGTATGGCGAAGGAATAGGAAGGCTTTCAAAAATTAGATTCAAACTTATTCCTATTGCTAGGATAGTTCCGAGAACCGAGAAGAATCCTAAAAATTTATGAGAATCTAGCCAAAGATGAAAACTTTCTTTCATTGAGAGATTCTTTTTTGTATTTGAATTTCTTTTATTCTTTTTCATTTGAGTGGATTTTCCCTATTTCTTCTTCTCCCTTTTTCTTTTCAATATACTTGGAAATTAAAATAATCAAAGTAGCCACTAAGAAGAAGGTTATATAAGTAAGAATTGGAAAC
>NZ_JUUZ01000006.1 GCF_001074155.1 Streptococcus pseudopneumoniae | reverse complement strand
TCGAGCAAGACGCAGTGGTTGAGTGGGCTCTACTACGCTGATTTCATCAGCTTTTACAGCCCTTCTCAACTGTGCGGAGGTGGGACGACGAAATCGAATTCTAACGAATTAACGATTTCTGTCCCACTCTCTTTTTTGATGTTTCTGTTTTTACATTTGAACAATTCTACGATAGCTTCTTGAAGTAATCATAAAGATAAGTACGTAGATGAGGGCAAAGATACCACAAATAGAAAGTGTTACACTTAACATCATAGCTGTATCTACTACCCCAATGACCTTAAGAATCAAACTTAACATATGATAGGCAAAAGCCAAGTGTAGGAAAGCAAAGATTACAGGGAGGAAGAAGACAGTCAAGACCTGCTTGTTAATGGTTTGTTTGATTTGTTTTTGATCCAAGCCCACTTTTTGCAGGATGACAAAGCGTTCACGATCCTCATAACCTTCTGAGATTTGTTTATAGTAAATGACCAGTACAGTACCTACCATAAAGATGATAGAGAGGAAAATACCGATAAAGAGAATTCCACCAAAGAGAGCGTTCATTTCAGCAATTGCATCAGTTTTAGTAGTTCCATTATAAACCATAGCATCTTCACTCTTGAGATTATGACTAAAATTGTTCACATACGCATCAAAATCATCAGATAGCTTTAACTGTTCCTCTTGACTAGCAGTTACATCCATACCACCGTAGAACTGAGTGTAGATAGCGGAATCTTGGTACTGTTCCAAAAAGTTTTGAAGATTTGGTACAACTAGATAGTTATAATCCGATACCAAGAGAACATATTGATTTGAAACATGATTCATAACAAAATCTTGCTGGATTGCTTCCTTGATCGTATAGTCCTGATTGTTCAGACTGAATGCTTTTTGACCTTTAAGTTGATCATTTCGAGCCCAAAGTCCTACTTCATTACCAGTAAGATTTAGCTTTTGTCCAGTCATTTTTTCATAATCTTTTTGATCAAAAACCAGAAAGACTGTCTTAGGCATGACATTGTTTTGCCCTTTTTCAAAGGTGGTTAATTTGGTCCCCTCTTGACTCGAAAGACCGAAACTTGCATAATTGAGGACGTCCTTATTGCTGATCGTTAGGTTCTTTTCGCTAGCGTATTGAGTCAAAAGCTTGTCTAAATCCTCAACTTCTACATGTTGTCCCTTAACATCAAAATCATGAGGATACATGAGTTTTTTCATATTCTCAGAACCGTTGTAGATACTAGTAGCTGCTGACATAGTAACCAAAACCATGGTTGAAAGGATGGCAATGGTTGCTAATCCGACAGCATTTTTCTTCATACGAAAGATGAGGTTAGAAACAGAGATGAGGTTGTTGGGTTGGTAGTAATATCGCTTGTTTTTCTTGAGCAACTGCAAGAAAACTGTAATACCTGCATTGAATAGGAGGTAGGTTGCAAAAATGACCAACATAACGGCTATGAAGAAAGTTAAGACCGCTGAAACTGGATCTTTTACGCTTTGTGCTAGGTAGTAGCCACCACCTAGAGTAATTAGTCCTACAAGTGTCTGAAGAACTAGGAAACGCCCCTTCTTCTCACCCTTTGCTTTTTCTCTAGAAAGCTGTAGAGCATCCATACGGATAATGCGTACAGCGTTCAGGAAAACGATGACTAAAAAGATAAAACCGAATACTAGAAGGATTGAAAGCACTACGGACCATTGGAAGGTTGCGACTAACTCTACCTTCATCTTTGCAAGTTTTAGTAGTAAAGCGAAAATCAGATTATCAAAGAGGGCACCAATTCCAATTCCGGCAGTGACTGTTACTAGCCCAAATATCAAGAGTTCCTTAAAAGTCATACCAATCAAATGGCGTTTTTCTAAGCCCAACATGCCATATACACCCAGTTCTTTTGAGCGATTTTTCATGACAAAACTATTGGCATAAAGAACGATAATGGCAGATGCAAATGTTACAACGACAAGCCCTAGTTGTAGGGTAAATTGAATAGCAGATGCACCACGTAAATCCACAATTTTAGGATTAAAGGCTAGAGAGTAAAAGAGATAGCTGATAGTGACTGCCAAAATGACAGACAAAGCAAACGGATAATAGAGTTTGCGGTTTTTAATTAAGTTGGATATGGCCAACTTATTGGT
>NZ_JUUZ01000005.1 GCF_001074155.1 Streptococcus pseudopneumoniae | reverse complement strand
CCTTATCTACTGCATCCTGAGTCTTAGCTTCTTGGATGGCTGCCAAGGCTTGCTCTGTTAATGCAACTAGCTTCTTCTTAGCTTCCTTATCATCACCGAGCTCAGCTGTTTTTCTTTCAATCGCTTCTGTCAGACTTGCCATAGCCTTGTCATAGTTTGGTTCTTCTGGCTGTTCTGGTGTTGGTGTATCATCTGTGCCATAATTTTCTTCCTTATCAAGGATCGTTTGCAAAGCTGCTGCTGTCTTAAGAACTTCTTGTGCATTGGCTTCACTTGCTGAAAGTTGCTCAGATAATTTATCCAAGTTTGACTTGAAGGCTTGACGTGCCTCTGGAGTATTCTTCAAGCTTGTCTGGTCAAACTTAACCAACTCATCCTTCCAGCTCTTCATGGCTTGGATTAACTCTGCTTTGGTATAAAGAGCACTATCTTCACCATGAGTGATGAACTGGTCAACTTGGATACCAATATTTCTCGTAGTATCATTACGTTTTGGATCCAATTGTAAGGTTACAGCATGCCAACCTTCTTCGAGTCCAGTCAAACGAACAAGAGTCTGACCACCTTGACGAGTAGTGGCTGTACCACTGAAGTACTTCTTGCCGTTGTATTCAGACGCATTCCCTAGACCATCTTGATACTCGACTTTTCTACCATCTAGCGTTACTCTGTAGATACCATGTCCTGGATCCACATATCCTTTGATTTCAAGACCTGTTCCGTAGAAGTAAGCTGTTACGCTGGCATTTTTCTTCTGATCTTCTGTCAAACGGCCAAATGATGCCCAAGACTCAGTGTTTTGGTATTTACCTGATGAATTGGTTTCATGGTGCCAACCTGGGCTATAGTCAAGCTGAGTTGCTTGATCGTCATAGCTTGCCTGGTCTTTTTGGAGTAATTCTGCCTTCATCACTCGAATCGTAGCTTCTGAAGCAAAACCAAGAAGGGCATTGTCAGAAACGCTAGTCATTTTCACTTTGAAGTCAAAGATTGAATCCGCTTGTTCTGTAAAGTCGATAGTTGGAATCGTGATTGTTTTCTCTGTTTCACCATCTTGGAAGGTTAGGTCAGCTGTTGTATCCTTGTAAACTTTACCATGAACTCCTGTCCCTGGCTCTGTTACAACATGGACTGTTGCTGCTCCTTTGCTACCACCAACACGTTTAATCGTTACAGTAACCGGTTGACCTTTTTGAACTTCATAGGTTGTTTCTTTCATCTCAAACATACCCTTACCGGCATTGTTGAGCGTGTAGATACCTTCAGTTGCAATAGGCTCACCAGTCTTATCGACCAGTTTGATAGTATGTTCACCAGGAGCTAAGTCATCCGTTTCATAGACCATCTGACTGCGTTTACGGCTTGCATTCTTGGTTTGTACATCTGCAACCTTTTGACCATCCACGTAAATAGACATTTCACCGTGGTTTGGATCGACGGTAGAAACGACATACGCTTTCGTTCCAGTAAAGCGGTAGGTAACGCTAGCATCTTTCTTGTTGGTCCACATAGATGTTCCACGGATACCTTCAGATTCGTCATACCAAGTTGTATTTTCTTTATCGGCTGTTGTGTTTGAATGATAATCCAATCCTAGAGGGTAGCCATCTGTTTTCTCGATACTGCTTGGTGTCTTATAAACAGAGAAGTTTGTCAAAATTGGAGTCGCTTGTGCACCAGTAATAGTCACACGAATCTTTTGTGCTTCTACTGGTTGACCTTGGATAAGGCGACGATAACCAACAGTTGAGCCTTCACCGTATGGTACCCAACGGCCATTGAGTTCAACTTCAACCTTGAATCCAGAGATACGCTGACCTTTAGCGATGTCTTCTTTGAGTTCGACTACGTCAAAACGTCTCTTTTGTCCAAGATCGACAGTAAATTCACCTGTCTTAGCATCATTTGCTAGTGCCCAGCTCGTATCATCCTTACCGTCTGTTAGGTTGCTTGCTTGATACAAGTGATTCTTACGAGTAGAGCTTGCAGTTACAGTTGCTCCCTTAGCGAAGTCAGTCGCATACATTTGATCCAAGGTTGCTCGGAATTCTTGCAAGCGAGCGACATCTGCTTCTGCGAATTTACCTTCTTTATTTGGTGGAATATTGAGGAGAAGTGGCGTTCCACGACCAACAGACTTGAAGTAGATATCCATCAAATCTTTGATTGATTTTGGCTGTTGATTGTCATGGTAGAACCAACCTGAACGGATAGAAACGTCTGCTTCACCAACTGAGTACATATCTCCTTCTGGATCTCCATGGTTGAGATAGTCATTCTTCACATCATCAGTGATTTTAGCTTTCTTGACCTTATGCCAAACTGGATCTCCGGCGATACCACGTTCATTACCGATCCAACGGACACTTGTCGGTTGAGCAGAGAAGATAGCGATATCTCCTTCAGCTTCCTTGATGTACTTGAACCATTCGTCAAAGGTGTAGGTTACTTTTTGAGCTCCACTACCACGCGCACCGTCCATCCAGACTTCGATAAATTTACCATTGTTTCCGTATTTAGGATTTCCAAGGATTTCCTTGAGTTGGTTGAGATAGTATTCGTTATACTCTTTTTCAGTTGAAACATGATATTTAGGGTTATTAGCATCCCATGGTGATAGGTAAACACCCATATTCATGTCATACTTAGTCGCTGATTTAGAGATTTCTTCGAGAAGGTCACCCTTACCATCTTTCCATGGACTTGCAGCCACCGTATGGTCTGTATATTTAGATGGATAAATCACAAATCCGTCATGGTGTTTTACAACCATGATTGTTCGTTTGAATCCAGCATCCTTCAAAGTCTTAATCCACTGATCTGTATCAAGGTTAGTTGGATTGAAGTACTGAGGATTTTCTCTACCATTTCCCCACTCAGAGTTGGTGTAGGTATTCATACCATAGTGGATGAAGGCAGCCAATTCTTCCTTGTGGTAATCCAATTGAGCCTTGCTTGGAAGTGGACCGTAAGCAGCAATTTCTGTTTCTTCATCTTTTGAATCAACCACTGGAGTTACAGGAGTTGCTGGTTTTGGATCTTCAATCTTTTCGTATTCAAAAATAACTTCATTCACCCCTTTATGCTTGATAGTTGCTTCTTGACTTGCATTTACTGCACGATAACCTGCAATTTCTTTGGCTTGGAATCTATGAACAAAGGAAACATCGTATTCCTTACCTTCGTTATTGTCCACATCTGCAGTTGTCAACTCTTTATCAGAGTCTTTTAAGCGATAGTGAACCTCAAAGGAACCTTTGTTAACTTTATAGACTACTTTAATGACACGAGTTCCTGCAGGAGCCTTGCTCACAACACTATAATCATCTTCCCAAGCGTCTTTCAATTGTTTATTGACAGCTTTGCCATCAATCGATACAATCTCATATTTTTCTTTATTCTTCTTGAAGAAGTCAGTCTTTTCAATTTCTGTTTTATAGTTATAGTTGAATTGAGCACCAACTTCTGCCTTATCTACAAAGGTATCGTTTTCTTTGACTGGGTTATCATTTTGGTCCACATGCTCGATAACTACACGGCCATAGTCAACGCCTTCAAGGAGAGTTGCGACACCACTTTCATCGAATGAATATTTGTTTTCACCGATAACTGCTGTCTTATTTCTTAACATTTCTCCCTCTGGAGTGAAATAATAACGGCTACCGTTATCGCCTTGATACCAGCCTTTAACACCGTATTTATCAATGATGCCTTTAGCCCATGCTAATTGTTCTGGAGAGAGGACAAGCCCTCCACCGAAGCGGTCTTTTTCAGCAATGTTCGCATTATCAACAGTACCACGTTGGTGGATTCCAATGACCTTACCATCACCGTTGATAATTCCACCACCAGAAAGACCTGATACAGAAGTCAAACGATAGGTAACACCTACTGTTCCCTTATCATCATACTTTTCAGTATCTCTAACGACACCGTCTGCCTTATACAATTGACCTGGCACAATCGGTTCCTTCAACTCTGGAGAAGTTGAATCTGTAGGATAGCCAATCGTACTAACAGGTTCTCCAGCTTTGTATTCCCGATGCTCTGCTAACGGAGTAAAGGTTGCAGCCTTATTTGGACTTGCAATCTGTACTGGAACTGGAGCAACAACCAAGGCTAGGTCATTTTTGTACCCTTCACCAAACTTTTCTTTATTCCAGAAATGAATATCCTTTTCTTGGAACAAAACAGTTTTTCCTGAAGTTGGCAATGATCTTTCTTTTGGAGTATTAGAACCAACATTGTAGTAGAACTTAGCAGTATCACCACCTAAGATATTACCAGCATTGGTTTCGGCATCCTTCTTCAAGAAATTGTGAGCGACTGTCAGCATGATATTTGGAGCCACAAAGATACCTGAACCTGAATTGAGGTAACGCTGAGTTCCACCGTCTGCTAGAGGTGAACTGTAGATTGTGTAAATCATGGTAGCCGATGTAGCTGGTTGCCCCTCATAATTGATATGCTTAAGGTCTTGACCACCATTGATAATGGCTCTATTTTCTTTTTCGCCTTCAGTTGTACTTGCTTCTTCAGCTTTTAAAATACTTTTAGTTTCAACTTTCGGGCTATCTTTTTCTGATACAATAGCTGAAGTGTCAAGTTTCTTCACTGGTGTATCAGGATAGGCACGGTCAGGAATTTCTACTGGAAGTAAATCTCCAGCCTCTTCAGTAGTTTTAGTTTCTTCTGTTACTTTTTTTGTAGCAGGAGCTGCTTGTTCAGCAACTTCTTCTTTTACAGGATTCACTACTTCTTTAGTTTCCTTAACTGCTTCAGCTTTTTCTTTATCGACATCGATTACTTCTTTGGCTTGACCTTCTACTTCCAGTTTTGGCTCTGTCACAACTTCGTTAGCGGCAACATTTCCAGATGCAAAAAAAGCCAGTCCAACTGCCACAGAGGCTACACCAACCGTTAGTTTACGAATACTGAATATACGACTTTTTTCTAAAAAATACTGTTTCATCAAATTCTCCTAATGAACAAAAGCAGTCAGCTACTGCAAGAGCCCAGTTTCTGCTGGCGACAATTCTATTTCTCAGTGCTACTTTAAAACTCTTCTTCCTCCCACTCTTATCTTCTGTTTAAATTCATTTTTTAGAAATCGCTTACATTTTTTCTGAATAAAAAAATGACTTGATTTTACAACCGCTTTTTCGAGATTTCTCAATATAATAAATATACTATATTATCCCAAGAAATGCAAGGGCTTCCAAAGTTTTATTAAAGTTTTACCTAGCTTTTTTCCTGCCAAAAAAACCCTAAATTGGCAAAGCCAATTTAGGACTGTTTGGTTCTGAAATGATAATAAGCACCGAGCATGCCAGCAGTATTCTGATGGTGGGCAAATTCAAGTCGAGTCTTGTCTGCCAAGCTTGGAACAAGCGAATCTTTCAAAGCCTTGCGGATTTTTGGTTTCAAAATTGCTTCTTGCCCCATGATGCCACCACCAAGGATGACAACTTCTGGATTGGCAACATAACAAATATTTGCGAGACCCTTACCAAGGTATTCCACCATGCGGTCAATCCCCTCCATACAGAGTTTGTTACCTTCGGTAGCTTCTTTGAAAATTCTGCGACCGTTCCACTGTTCCACTTCATCTCCATGCGCATCTGCCACATACTTAACAAGAGCTGTCGTAGACGCTAAATCCTGGAAAGCTCCATCCTGCATATGCAGATAACCAACCTCACAGGCAGAATTACTAAAGCCATGGAAAACTTGTCCATCTATGATCAAGCAACCACCGATACCAGTCCCAATCGTCAAGCAAAGGGTAATATTTGCACCCTTTCCTGAACCAGAGACAGCTTCAGCAAGCCCTGCACAGTTAACATCATTTTCAATTTCACAAGGAATGTTAAAGCTTTCTTCAATTTCCTTTTTAAATTGGGTTCCGGCATAATTTGGAATCTGTGGACCAGCGTAGAAAATCTCACCCTTATCAGGATCAACCATTCCCGCCGAGGAAATGGCTACACCTGACACTGGTCCTTTTTCTAGATAGCTAGCTACGATATCTTTTGTTTTCTGTAAGATGTGTGGACCACCCTTGTGAGCCTCAGTCGCTACTTCGTTAGTCTCTACAAGTTGTCCCTCTTGGTCAATTAAACCATATTTGATATTAGTTCCACCAATATCAATTGCAACGTAATTAGTCATAAAGCCTCCTATTGATTAGAGGAAACGCTCCTTAGTTTCACGAATCAATTGAGCAGCTGCTTCTACAACTGGACGATCTTCTTCGGTCACTGGTGTAAGTGGAGAACGAACTGATCCGATGTTAAGTCCTTCATTGATTTTCAAGACTTCTTTAATCACACAGTACATATTCCCATGAGCTGCAGTTAATTTACCGATGATAGCGTTGATAGCATATTGCAATTCACGCGCTGTTTCTAGATCCTTATCCGCAATCAATTGGTTGAGTTTCAAGAAGAGTTCTGGCATAGCACCATAAGTACCACCGATACCAGCTTTTGCTCCCATGAGACGTCCGCCTAGGAATTGTTCGTCTGGACCGTTAAAGACGATATGGTCATCGCCACCAAGGCTAACGAATGTTTGGATATCTTGAACTGGCATTGAAGAATTTTTAACACCAATGACACGTGGGTTTTTCAACATTTCTGTGTAAAGACTTGGAGTCAAAGCAACACCTGCCAATTGAGGAATGTTGTAGATAACATAGTCTGTATTTGGTGCTGCAGCACTGATGTCGTTCCAGTATTTTGCTACTGAGTACTCAGGCAAACGGAAGTAAATTGGTGGGATTGTTGCGATAGCATCTACTCCCAAACTTTCTGCATGACGAGCAAGCTCAATACTATCTTTGGTATTGTTGCAAGCTACGTGAGCAATGATGGTCAATTTACCTTTAGCAACTGCCATGACTTCTTCCAAGATCAATTTACGGTCTTCTACACTTTGGTAGATACACTCACCTGAAGAACCATTAACGTAAAGTCCTTGAACACCTTTATCAATAAAGTATTGTACCAATGCACGAGTACGTTCTGGGCTAACTTCACCCGCATCATCATAACATGCGTAGAAGGCAGGAATGACACCTTCATATTTTTTTAAATCTGACATAGATTTCTCCTAAGATTTCTTTTTTCTGCTTTGAGCAGATGATTTTTTATAATTTTAGTATACACCTTGTGAAAATCGCTTTCAATACATCTCAGCCACTTAGATTTTAATTTCTATTCATCTCCCATAGCTTTTCTTGTTTGAAAGTAGTTTTATATCGTTTTCAATCTTCTTGATATTTAGCAAACAATTTTTCCATTAATCCAGCTTGGCAAAAGGCAAGAAGACCAAAGCCAAAAAGTAGAAATGCTGAACCACCAAGCACTAGAGTGAAGCCTGATAGATAAAGAAGCATAATGATTAACAAAATAATCGCAAGCATCAAGAAGAACCACACGAAGTTAAAGCTGACCAACAGCAATCCCTTTTGAAGAACTTCTTTCCAAGTCAAGTCATAGCGTGCAGCAATTGGATAGCTAGCCAACATAACTAGGGTTAAAAATATCAGAATTCCCAAACAGATAGCTTTAATAAGCTGAAAGGCAACACCAGTTTGACTCCAAAATAGTGATAAATCAACCACACTGATTAAAAAGATTCCTAATTCCAGCAAACCTAACTGAAAACCTAATTTCAAATTTTGCTTAAAGGCTCTAATATAGATTTTGAAAACAGGAATACGACGGCTACGCTTCACTTCAAAGATTGTCTGATAGAGACTGATTTTAGCTACTCCAATGGTCACAATAGGCAAACAAGACACAACAAAGAGTAGGTTAACCGTCACGATATCTAAAACCTTCTCGCAAAAACGCATCAGAAAGTTATCCGTATCGAATGCCGCTTTTATCAATCCAGATCCTTTATGTGCCATTGTTTCTCCTCCTAACTGACTAATCGATTAAAATTTTAAATAAATATTTGCGAACTTTATCTTCCATACCTGCATAACCGTTAGGCTGATGAGGTTCTCCTGGAAAGAAAACTGCGAAATTGTGATATCCCAACAAGAGTGGGTATTGTTCGTGACAATGAACAAAGCCAATATCACTAGCTTCATCAAATGCTACTGCCTCGTCCTTAACACGAGAACCGTAACTTGAATATTCATGTCCTTCAACTAACAAATGTAAGTCTGCATAGTTTTTATGATGCTCAAAGCGATCATTTTCTTCTTTGTTGAGAACATTTTCCTGTACAACTAAGAAGACCTTATCTCCATCAATGTCGTATTTACCCAATTCAAAAGTATCTTTACGATGCTCATAGAGATAATCAATAGCCTTGTCCAGATTTGGGTGAATTCCCTTGTAAAAGCTAATATTTTTTAAATCATCAAAAATCATAGTAATTTCCTTTACCTGATTGTTACCTTCAGACATAAGATGTCTAGCCAGTAAGTTTATAAGTGTCTAACAAAACTTCGTGAAGCAACCAACTCTCCTCCATTTTGTAGACACTTATATTTCCTGTATTCTCTTAGTCTATCAATTATACTTCTGCATACTGATAAACAGATTGTACTATATTCAATTTTCGCAGAGTATTATCCTTTGACAGCTCCCATAGTAATCCCTTGAGTGAAGGATTTTTGGAAGACAAGGAAGACTGTTACGATTGGCACAGCTGCAAGAGCAGCCCCTGCCATAATTAAACCATAGTTAGTTGCCATCTCGGCCTGCATAGTCGCAACCCCGAGTGAGATAGTCAAGTTTTGACGTGAAGTCAACATTACCAATTGCATGAAGTAGTCATTCCATGTATTGATGAAGGTGAAGATTGCAAGAGCTGCAAATCCTGGTTTCACAATAGGGAAGGCTACGCTCCAGAAAGTACGAATCTCACCACATCCATCGATTTTAGCAGATTCGAGCAATTCTGTTGGAATGTTTTCACTGAACTGTTTCATGAGGAAAACCCCAAATGGCCATCCGATCAAAGGCAAGATAACTGCCCAAAGAGTATCATGGATTCCCATGAAGTTGACGATACGTACCAATGGTACTAGGACAACTTGTTTTGGAAGAGCCATGGCAGCGATAAAGATAGCGAATAGAATGCGTTGTCCATAGAAACGTTTCTTAGCCAATACATAACCTGCTAGGGAAGAAGTTGCACAAACCAAGAACATAGTTACCAATGAAATGAAGACTGAGTTCCACATCCATTGTAAGGCTGGGTTTTGCACCATCAATTGTTGGAAGTTCTCCATTGTTGGAGCTTTAGGGAACCATTGTGGTGGAATCATAATGGTATCTGGTTGTGATTTGAATGCACCTGTCAAAATCCAGTAGAATGGAAAGATAAAGAGTACAGTCAATAAAAGCAAGAAGATGGTTGAAATAACAGTGAAGGCTGTTAAAGGTTTCTTTTGTGTAGATTGCATAGCTGTCTCCTTTCTATTAATATTCTACGTCGTTTCCAAGTACTTTAAATTGAACAAAGCTGACAATTGCGATCATAACTGCCAAGAATACACCAATAGTATTGGCATAGCCATACTCAGTCAATTGGAAGGCTTTCTCGTATAGGTAGTACATGAGAGTACTTGTTGAGTAGTTTGGACCACCTGAAGTCAAAAGCTGAATCAAAGCGAAACACTGGAATGAGTTGATTGTTGTAATGATTGCGATATAAAGAGTTGTTGGAAGGAGGCTTGGCCATTTAATCTTCCAGAAAACTTGTAACTCAGTTGCTCCGTCGACACGCGCCGCTTCAACAAGAGAGTTATCAATATTACCCATTGCAGCGATGTAAAGGATGATTGGCTGACCAACTGATGTTGTCAAAAGAATAATCATAATCGCCATCAAAGCCCAGTTTTTATCACCCAACCAAGAAATGTTTTGGCTAATGATATGGCTTGACTTAAGCACGAAATTCAAAATACCTGATAGAGGATCATAAATCCATTTCCATACAACCGTTACGGCAACACTACCTGTTACAACAGGAAGGAAGAATACGAAACGATAGAAGGATCTAGCAACTGCATTTTGTTGGTAAGTTTGTGATGCCACAAATAGTGAGAAGAGTACAACGACTGGTACAGATCCGATAACTAAGATTACGGTATTAATCAAAGATTTTGTAAAGACAGGGTCTTTAAACATGCGGATGTAGTTGTCCAATCCTACAAACTCAAAGCTAGTCATCGAGTAGTTAAAGAAACTAGTGATGAATCCCATGATCATTGGAGCTAGGACAAAGACGGTAAAGAAGATTAATACTGGTGCTAAGAAAGCATAAGAAACAATTGTTTCTCTCATGCGAATTTTATTGACTTTCACAGTCGGCACCTCACTTTCAAATAGTTTTTGTTTTTTTTGATTGTTGTCTGACATTGATGTAAAATCAAAATGAAATTTTTTCCAAGAAAAGCCTATGTAAGAACTTCATTTTAATTTTGACCTGTCAGTTCCTTACATTTTTTAAACAAAACTCCCCCTTTTCGTACACAGATGTGCACAGGGAAAAGGGGGTGATTTTACTTTTTATTTAGGGCTTATTATTTAGCTGCTTTTTTGATTGTTTCATTCGCTTTTTCAGTGAATGTCTTCAAAGCTGCAGCAGGTTGTTCGTCACCGTTAGACACTGATTGCAACATTGGGAACCATAGAGTTCTCATTTCAGCAAATCCGTCGATTGTGTTGTAGTATGGAGAGTAGTATTGAGTCCAACCACTGATTGTTTCCATACGTTTGTCGTCGTAAAGTTTTCCAAATGAAGTACGAACTGGGAAGGCACCTGTACGAACTACGTCTTTAGGACCCCACTCTTTATCATCTGCGATGAATTGGATGAATTTCTTAGCTGCAGCAACTTTCTTTTCATCCTTGTTGTTAAATACTGCAAATCCGTTTACAAGGTATTCAAGAGCTGGTTTGCCAGAATCAGATGGGAATGGAACTTCTACCACTTCAACTTTACTTGCTTCCAACAATTTAGCTTGGATACCGTTTTGAGCTGGTGCCCAAAGAATTGTGTATGATGTTTGACCGTTTGCAAAGTTTTGGATGTCTGCTCCACCGTCAAATTGTGAACCGTTGTTCAACAAACCATCTTTAATCCAGCTAGTTGCTTTTTCAAGACCTTTAACGAACTTAGGATCGTCAGTTGTGTATTTAGTAACTTCTTTGTCTGTTACAGAACCGCCGTATAGGTTAGCGATGAAGGCACGTGTTCCTTGGTCTCCCCCTTGACCAGAACTGAACAATGAACCTGGAGTGTATCCTTTGTCTTTAAGTGCTTTCAAGACTTTTTCAAAATCATCTGTTGTCCAACCTTCTTTAACAAGGTTAGCTACACCAGCATCTTCCAACATTTTCTTGTTCATAGCCATGTAGAATGGTGCAGAACTGATTGGATACATGTATGCTTTATCGCCAGCTTTACTTGCTTGAATGATGTTTTCGTTGTTAACATCTTTAACAAATTCATCTGTAAAGAGGTCATTCAACTCAGCTAATTTACCATTTTTACCGTAATTAATGATACGACCTGGTGCATCGAAAAGTACATCTGGAGCAGTTCCAGCTTCAATAGCTGTAGTGATTTTTTCTGGACCAGATTTGAAGTCGATTGTTTCTAGTTTAACTTTGATATCTGGGTTTGCTTTTTCGAAAGCTTCGATGATAGATTTTTCATAAGTTCCTACACCGTCACCAGATTTTTCTTGAGTGAAGACTGGGAAAGCCCACCAAGTGATTTCAGTTTTTCCTGCATCACTTGCAGCGTCTTTTTTAGCGTCTGATTTGCCACAAGCAGCAAGAGATAGAACAGCAGCACCCGCAAGTACTGTACAAGCTAGTTTTCTAAATTTCATTAGTATTCTCCTAAATGATGATATGCGTATCCGAAACGGATAATGAGTATTGACAACTTTGTATACGTTTACATTTTATTTTACTAATCAACCACTCTCCTCGTGTTTTAATTGTCTTATTTGAGACCTGCAACAAATCGTTCCGTAATCTCTTTTGGTCTAGTAATAGCGCCACCAACTACGATGCCTCGCACTCCGTAACCTAGGATTTGCTTAGCCTGTTCTGGTGTATGAATTTTTCCTTCTGCGATGACGTCTACACCTGCATCGCATAGTTTCTTGATGAGTTCAAAATCTGGACCATCCACTTTTGGACTATAAGATGTGTAGCCTGACAAGGTTGTTCCGACAAAGTCGATTCCCGCCTCAACTGCTGTTAATCCTTCTTCAAAGGTACTTGTGTCAGCCATTAAGAGTTGGTTTGGATATTTTTCTTTGATTTGACGGATAAATTCTTGAATCTCTAGGCCATCATGGCGTTCTCTCTTTGTACAATCAAGAGCGATTACCTCAATATCTAGAGCTGCTAATTCATCAACTTCTTTCATAGTAGCTGTGATGAATGGTTCCTGTGGCGGATAATCACGTTTGATAATTCCGATAATCGGAAGATTTGTGACCTCTTTGATTTCCTTAATATCCCGAACACTATTTGCTCGGATACCGACTGCTCCACCTTGCTCAGCCGCTTTGACTAGCAAGGGCATTACACCTCCCGCTTCTGTATAAAGTGGTTCGTGAGGAAGTGCCTGACAAGAAACGATGATTCCATCTTTAATCTGCTCAATCAAGGCTTCTTTGCTAATTTGTGGCATCCACTTTCCTCCTTTTCTTTTTTTCTTATGAGCCTATTATATATCATTTTTAAAGCGCTTTCAAGAACTTGTACTAGAATAGATTGAAGTTTCAAAACAATTTTATGAAACAGAATCTCCTGAAAGTAGTTTCAGGGAGAAATACCCGAATTTGAATCGCCTTCCATCCGCTTATTTCCACTAGAATCTTCGCTTTCTACAAATAAAGAGCCTGTAACGAATAAACGTTACAGACCCTCTAAGTATAAGTCTAATTCTATTTTTAGAGACTTTTTAGATTCAATGTTGCCATTAATCTTCTTTTTTCTTAGCCATTCCAAACAAGCCGAGGAGCATTCCAACCATTCCTACAGATACTAGAGGAGTTGAAACCTTACTTCCTGTTGCAGGGAGGGTTGATTGTTGTGGTTGAGCTGCTGGAGCTTGATATGTCTTGTCTTGCTGTGCTACTAAAGTGACAAACGGTTTTTCTTCAACCTTATATTCTAGAGCTTCATTGACTGCTGCTTCAACTGCATTTACTCCGCCTGTGAATTCTGGAAGTTCATGCTTAAGGGCTTGAACTGCATTTGCTCCACCTGCAAATTCTGGAAGCTCATTTTTGAGCGCTTCAACTGCGTTTACTCCGCCTGTGAATTCTGGAAGCTCATGAACTGCAGCTTCAACTGCATTGACACCACCTTCGAATTCTGGGACTTTTACAGTTGGTGCTGTTTCCTCACCTGCTGTTCCAATAGCTTCTGTATACTCTGGAAGTTCCGTTACAACAGCCTCTTCAGCATTCACGC
>NZ_JUUZ01000004.1 GCF_001074155.1 Streptococcus pseudopneumoniae | reverse complement strand
TGGGCTCTACTACGCTGATTTCATCAGCTTTTACAGCCCTACTCAACTGTGCGGAGGTGGGACAACGAAATCGAATTCTATCGAATTACCGATTTCTGTCCCACTCTCTTTTTCATTGTTCCTTGAGCCTTTTTGTGTTACAATGTTAGCATGAAAACGAAAAATATTATTAAAACAGGTTTAGTCGTGGCAGGGCTTGGAGCACTTGCCTTTGGTGCTAAGAAAGTAGCTGATGATCATAAACTCATGAAGACACAGGAAGAGTTAACGGATATTGTGCGTGACTATTTCTCAGAAATGGGTGAGATTGGGACTCTCTATGTCCAAGTATACGAAAGTAGCCTAGAACGTCTTGTTGGTGGTGTCATTTTTGAAGATGGTCGTCACTATACCTTTGTCTATGAAGATGAAGATCTCATCTACGAGGAGGAAGTCTTATGATTTCTCCTAATAGTTTAGAAGAATTAGCAAATCTAGTAGAGCAGGATGGCAAGAAGGTCTTCCTTTTTGTTGCGGATTGGTGTGGCGATTGCCGTTATATCTATCCTTCCTTGCCAGAGATTGAAGAGGTAAATCCAGAGTTCACTTTTATACGGGTAGACCGAGATGAGTATATGGAACTTGCTAAACTTTGGGATGTATACGGGATTCCAAGTCTTGTTGTTTTAGACAAGGATAAGGAGATTGGACGTTTTGTCAATCGTGACCGTAAAACCAAGGGGCAAATCAATGACTTTTTAGCAAGTTTGAAATAGGAGAAAAGAATGATTTTTACATATAATAAAGAACATGTCGGCGATGTCCTTATGGTCATCGTGAAAAACAGTGGAGATGCCAAACTAGATGTTGAACGTAAAGGTAATGTAGCGCGTGTTTTCCTAAAAGAAACTGGTGAAACTGTCGCATGGAACATTTTTGAAGTTTCTAGCATGTTTGAAATCGCTGAGCGCGGGCAAGTCTTTTTAACTGACGAGCAAGTAGTACGTTTGAACCAAGAATTGCAGGCTCAAGGGTTTACTGAAGAAATCATTAACGACAAGGAACCAAAATTTGTGGTTGGTGAGATTGTAGAAATGGTTGCACATCCAGATAGTGACCACTTGAATATCTGTCAAGTTGCTGTTGGGAATGACAAAACAGTACAAATCGTGGCAGGTGCTCCCAATGCACGTGTCGGTTTGAAAACCATTGTTGCTCTTCCTGGAGCCATGATGCCAAAAGGCAATCTCATTTTCCCAGGGGAACTTCGTGGGGAAAAGAGTTTTGGGATGATGTGTAGTCCTCGTGAACTTGCCTTGCCAAATGCTCCCCAAAAACGTGGTGTCATTGAATTATCAGAAGACCAAGTTGTAGGAACTCCATTCGATCCGGCTAAACACTGGACAGCTTAATTGGTAACAGTTATCTATGCTGTTCGCTGGAGGGAAATAAGATGGCAAAAAATGTAGTGATTACAGGTGCAACATCAGGTATCGGTGAAGCTATTGCGCGTGCTTATCTAGAAAAAGGTGAGAATATCGTTCTCACAGGTCGCCGAACAGAAAGACTCAAAGCTCTAAAAACAGAGTTCGCAGAAGCCTTTCCAAATCAAAAAATCTGGACCTTTTCGCTAGATGTAACAGACATGACAATGGTTAAAACGGTTTGTTCAGAAATTTTAGAAACTGTAGGTCAGATTGATATTTTAGTCAATAATGCTGGACTGGCTCTCGGCTTAGCACCTTATCAGGAATATGAAGAGTTGGATATGTTGACCATGCTGGATACCAATGTCAAGGGCTTAATGGCGGTTACGCGTTGCCTCTTACCTTCCATGGTAGCAGTTAATCAAGGGCATATTATCAATATGGGATCTACTGCAGGTATTTACGCCTATGCTGGTGCAGCAGTCTATTCAGCAACCAAGGCTGCAGTTAAAACTTTTTCAGACGGGCTTCGGATTGACACCATTGCGACAGATATCAAGGTGACCACTATTCAGCCAGGAATTGTAGAGACTGATTTTTCAAAAGTCCGTTTCCATGGAGATGAGGCACGGGCTGCGACTGTTTACCAGGGGCTTGAAGCCTTACAGGCACAAGATATCGCTGATGCAGTGGTTTATGTGACCAGTCAACCTCGTCGTGTGCAAATCACAGATATGACCATCATGGCTAATCAACAAGCAACTGGGTTTATGATTCATCGAGATTAATATTATTTTTAAAAAAGTTACAAATCTTGTAACTTTTTTTGATTTCCTTCGAATAGATAAGTAGGAGGATGAAAAATGTATAATAAAGTGATTATGATTGGACGCTTGACGTCTACACCCGAATTGCACAAAACCAACAATGATAAGTCTGTAGCTCGTGCGACGATTGCTATTAACCGTCGTTTTAAGGACCAAAATGGGGAACGTGAAGCGGACTTCATCAATATTGTTGTCTGGGGGAAATTGGCTGAAACCTTGGCTAGCTACGCGACTAAAGGCAGTCTCATTTCTATCGATGGGGAACTTCGTACCCGTAAGTTCGAGAAGAATGGTCAGACCAACTACGTGACCGAAGTTCTTGCTACAGGATTTCAACTTTTGGAAAGTCGCGCCCAACGTGCTATGCGTGAAAATAATGCTGGTCAAGACTTAGCAGATCTGGTTTTGGAAGAGGAGGAACTTCCCTTCTAGGATTGATTATAGAAAAAGCTGGTTCGTTTATAGACCAGCTTTTTCTATTGTTTCTAGTTTTATTGTTCGGAAATTACTTCTTAAAATAGGTCAAATAAATGTACTTGTACAATAAAATCAAGCATTTTTTTTGAAAAAGTAGTAGAATAAAGTATTATATATTCAGAGTTTTCAGAAAAGGAATGAAATTTGAAGGAAAATAAAGAGAAAAAAGAATTGTTGAAATGGCTGATAAAGCGTATATTACTGCTGATTCCAGTGGTCTGTATTCTCTTTTGGATTTTTGGCCGTTGTCAAACAAGTGGCATCAAGGATCAGACTAAAATTGGTGTAACCTATATGACCATGAACAATGAGTTCTATAAAAGTATTCATTCGGAAATTAGTCGAATTTCCGATGAAAGAGGAGCTCTTGTTTGCGTCCGAGATCCAGAATTGGATGAAGAAAGGCAGAGCCAGCAGATTGATGATTTTTGTGCTCAAAAAGTTGATGTGATTGTGATCAATCCGGTCAAGGGGGATAGCCAGTCCATTTTAACTGCTCTTGAAAAAGCTAGAAAACAAGGAATTAAAATCATTGCAGTCGATACCCAATTGAAAAATTTTAAGCCCGATGCAAGTATTGTATCTGATAACTACCAAGCGGGAGTAATGATTGCTAAAGAGCTCATGAAACGTTCTTCTAGCGCTCGAGTCCTCCTTTTGGAGCATAAAGGGACTGTCTCAGCAGATACGCGGATTCAGGGGTTTAAAGACACTATAGAGGGGCACAGTTCTTATCAGATTGTATCGGAACTAGAAACCAAGGGGCAAACGGAGATCGCCATGCCGGCTGTCCAGAATTTTTTACAATCAGGGATTGAAATTGATACCTTGGTTTCCTTAAATGACCGCTCGGCTATAGGAGCTTTAGCTGCAATTAAGGAGCAAGGAAATAGCCAGTCCATTGCAATTTATGGGATCGATGGCTCACCAGATATGAAATCCTTGTTGCACTCGACGGATGATGTAGTGGGAACCGTTGCTCAATCTCCCTTGAAGATGGGAGACCGTGTTATGGAAGTTATCCAAGATATTTCTGAAGGGAAGAGCTATACCAAAGAGGTGATCATTCCAGTTGAAATGATGACAAAGGAAAACATTGATCAGTTTGATGTGAATGGGTGGCAGTAATGAGAAAGTTTAGAGGTGTTCGATACAGTTTGGCCATTCTTATGGTCGTGAATTTTATTGCTGTTATGCTCAACAGCATCATCTATCTTCAAGCAACCAACTATATCATTGCTCAACGCCAAGCCTCTCTATTATTGGAGCGCCTAGAGCGTATTCCTTTTGCTCCATCTACGACTTTTTGGTTGTCAGCAATCTTATTTGCTGGGATTGCCTTAATCTCAATGAGTCGTTATAGACCTCAAACAAGTCGATGGTCCATTTTTGATAAGAGGAATCTTCTAGAGATTCTCCTGATGTTACTGTTGATGTGGGTTCAGAACATAGCTTATAACGGGCTCATTCTCTTGGTTTTTGCAGATATCTTCTATGGCTCCAAAGAGTTGAATACCAAGAGAGATCGGAAGTATTGGTTTGCCTTTATCCTAGTGAGCTTCTTGATGCTCCTTGTAACCAATTCAGACGTCTTTTCGCTTTTCTTCCCAATTCCTTCTCTTGATACCTATATTCATTTTTATCCTGAATCTATCCGTATTTTGGCCTTTTTCTTAAAGAATTCCCTCTACGCCTTGAATATGGTACTCTTCATTATTTCACTTTTATTTTATATCATGAATGTCCTTGCGGAAAACCATGAAGTTGAACAAGAGCTGGCCATGGTGTCCAAGGTTAATACCGAGTTGAACAACTATATGGCCTTATCTGAGAAGATTGCAGAGGATCGGGAGCGCAAGCGGATTGCTCGGGAGATTCACGATACCTTGGGACACGCGTTAACAGGGATTTCAGCAGGTTTAGATGCTGTCGGGGTCTTGATTGATATCAATCCAAGTCGTGCCAAAGAGCAGGTAAAAAACGTATCAGAAGTCGTCCGTGAAGGAATCCAGGATGTGAGAGGCTCTCTCAATCGCCTTCGTCCAGGAGCCCTTGAGGAGCGAACTCTCAAAGATGCTTTAGAAAAGACAATCCGCGAGTACCAAATTCTTTCAAACTTGCAAGTTGATCTCAACTATGAATGGATCGATGTCGATATGGACGTCATGATTGAAGATACAATCTTTCGTGTGATACAAGAGTCTATGACTAATGCGGTTCGCCACGGTCATGCCAGCCACATGGACCTCCATTTTTTTGAGGACGAAGAAGATTACATGATTGAGTTGCAGGATAATGGAGTTGGGTTTGAAACCTTGACCTATGGCTACGGACTCAAACAGATGATGGAGCGTATTTCAATTCTAGGAGGCCAGCTTCAATTTGAAAGTCGCGATGGATTTTTCACACGTGTTAGTTTACCAAAATATAAAGAAGGGAGATAATAGATGATGATAAAAGTAATGGTGGCGGATGACCAGTCCTTGATTCGAGAATCTCTGAAAATTATTTTGTCGGCCTACTCAGATATTGAAGTGGTAGCCACAGTGGAAGATGGGAATCATGTCTTGTCTAGCATTCCACACTCGCATCCGGATTTAATCTTAATGGATATTCGGATGCCAGGCATGGATGGGGTTTTGGCTACAAAAGAAGTAAAAGAGCACTATCCGGATATCAAAATTATTATTTTAACAACCTTTGACGATGATGAATTTATCTATAGTGCGCTCAAGTATGGTGCTTCAGGGTATCTCTTAAAAGGAGCCTCGACAGAGGAGCTTTATGAAGCTATTAAGGTGGTGCATCAGGGAGGAGCAATGATCAACCCTGATATCGCAAGCAAGGTCTTTCAAATTTTCTCGCAAATGGCCAAATCAAATTTCTCTATTGCTGTGGATGAGGATAACGTTAAGGATTTGAGCACGACGGAATGGCGCATTATCCAAGAGATTGGCTATGGTGAGTCAAATAAAGAGATTGCGGCTAAACTCTTCTTATCAGAAGGAACTGTTCGTAATTACTTATCAACGATTTTGTCGAAATTAAACCTAAGAGATCGAACGCAATTAGCGATTTGGTCAGTCCAAACAGGAGTGACCCGACGTGATTTTTCAAAAGGAAATACGGAATGAAATTGAAGCGAAAGCAACTTTGTTTAGGGATTTGTCTCCTTTTTATGCTCTCTTTGAGTGCTGGTTTTTATTGGTGGAAACAGCAACCGACCGTCCTTCATATAGGAGTTTATGCAGGCTCTAGTTGGGATGTACCGACCAGTCAACGTTCTCATGCATTGGATCTTGCGATCCAAAAATTTGAAAAGTCCCATCCTAATGTCCGTGTGGAATATGAAAATGGAATTCCGCAGTCGGAATATTCAAACTGGCTCTCAGAAAAAATTGTATCAGGAAAGACCCCTGATGTGTTTATGGTTTCTGAGAAAGATTTGTCCTTATTGGCGGCACGTGGCGTTTTAGAAAAGTTAAACGGCTATATGAATAAAGAAGACCAAGTTGCTTTTTATCCTGTTGCATTTGAATCAGGTGTTTATCAGGGGCAAACCTATGCCTTGCCATATGAAAGTAATCCTATTTTGATGTGTGTCAATAAAGATTTGCTGGATAAAGAAGGCATTGAGGTTCCCAAAGAAGGTTGGAGCTTGGAAGAGTTCTATACAATTTGTAAAAAACTAACCAAAGATACCAATGGAGATGGTCAATTGGATCAGTTTGGGAGTACAGAATACACCTGGAAAGAAGCTTTGGCAGCAAATGGGGGTAGTCTCTTTCAAGGTGGGATGCTCAAACTTACGGCTCCAGAAGTCAAAGAATCTTTGACTTTTCTGCAAAAATTGGAAGAGTTAAATAAAAATTATAAGGTGAGTTCCAAAGATTTTGACCAGGGGAAAGTAGCGTTTTACCCCATGACTTTGGCTCAATATAGGACTTATAAACCTTATCCCTATCATGTTTCCAAATATTCAAACTTCACCTGGACCTGTATTCCTATGCCTGCTAAGTCAAAAACCACTAAGGCGACCTTGGTTACGACGACTTCTTTTGCCATGTCTGCTCGGACTCCTCATTCAAAGTTGGCTTGGGAGTTGATGCAAGTGTTGACAGAGGATCCAGAAATCCAACAAACTCTTTTTGCTGAATCTCAAGGGATTTCTGTCATGCCTGATGTAGTCAAGAGTCGTTCTAGTAAAGACCTTCTGCAAGTGGATGATTTTGGGGCAGATTCCTTAACCAATCAGACCTTGAACCGAATCATGGAACAAGCTGTAGAAAGTAGTCCCAAGAATGTCTCGAAAGAAGTGTTAGAAAAACTGGACTACTTGATTGGCAATGCCTTGCGCAATCAAGATGTTGAGAACCGCCTGCCGCAAATTCAAAGGGAGATTGAAAGTAGTCTCCAGGTAGGATTTTAAAGAAAAAAAGATGACATCGTGTCAAGTGACAGATGTCATTTTTTTATTGCTAAATGTCATGTTTATAATGTGACATTTGACAATGTAAAAACGCTTTCAAATAATCTACAATAGAGTCAAATAAAGGAGGCGTAGCAAAATGAAATACCTCATTTTAGTCAGTCATGGAGGATTGGCAGAAGGCCTAAAAACATCACTAGCTATGTTTGCTGGTGATAAGATGAACCAGGTCATTGCAGTTGGACTCAAAGAAGGAAAGTCGGTCGATGATTTTGCAGTTGATTTTAGAGAAAGCATTTCAGAATTGACAGCAGATGATTCTGTACTGGTCTTGGCAGATATTGTAGGCGGTAGTCCACTAACCACAGCAGCAACTGTCCTAGAAGAAGTTGGGAAGCTAGATGAAGCTTTGATCCTTGGTGGAATGAATCTTACCATGGCTTTAACAGCAGTAGTGATGAAGGATGTGTTGGATGGAGACGATTTGTCAGCCACCATCTTATCAGAAGCACGATCTGCACTACAGCCTTTTGAAGTTTCAGCCACTAGTGCTGAAGAAGATGATGACGATATTTAATAGGGAGGTACCTTATGGTAGTAACATTTGTACGGATTGATGACCGCATGATTCACGGTCAAACAGTCACACGCTGGGCAAAAGAAAAACCATGTGATGGTTTGATTGCCGTAAACGATGCAGCAGCGTCAAACAAGGTTTTAATCCAGGCATACAAGGGTGCATCAGACAAGAAAACCTTTGTATGGACAAAAGAAGCCTTTAAAGAAAAATCAGCAAAAGTAACGGAATCAGATAGTCGTTACTTCTTGATTACCAAAAACCCAATCGATATGAAGGAAATTTTGGTGGATCAAGGTTTTGTCCCAGGAGATGTTAAAGAAATCATCGTTGGCCCTGCAAATGATCGACCTGGTGCAGTGAAATTGGGTAATAACCAATCTATCACACAGGAAGAAGCAGAAGCCTTTCAGGCTATCCAGGAAGCAGGTTACAAGGTTAAATTCCAATTGCTGCCGGATGTCTCAATTGGTTATTGGGACGATTTCAAATCTAAATTTGGTTTTTAAACCTAACAGTTTTATTAGTTAGGTAAATAAATTTACAAACAAAAAGGAGCGTTTGTTATGACAATTTCATGGATTCAAGCAATCTTGCTTGCTGTTTTCGCCAGCTTGTCTTCAATGCCTGGTATGGGAGGTTCCAGTATCGGGAACTATACACTCGGTCGTCCCTTGATCGGTGGGTTGATTTCAGGTTTAATTCTTGGAGATGTGACAACCGGTATTATGGTCGGGGTTGCCCTTCAAGTCGTTTATATCGCCTTGGTAACACCTGGTGGAACCGTATCTGCCGATGTTCGTGCCATCTCTTATATCGGTGTTCCTCTTGCTATCTTGTTTGTGCATGCAAATAACATCACAGATGAAGCTGGAATTGCAGCAGCTGCAGCCCCAATCGGTGCGGCCGTTGGGACAATCGGTACTGTTCTTTTCTACGGAACAGCTACCATGAACTTGCTTTGGCAACACATTGGTTGGAAAGCCGTTGAAGAAGGAAATTTCAAAAAACTCTACGCAGTTGACTGGGTTTACCCATGGATCTCTCACTTCCTCTTCTCTTTCCTTCCAACTATGATTATCACTAAATATGGTGAAAACATGGTTGATTTGATGAAACTTTACCTTCCTATGGATGGTTTCTGGATGAAAGCTCTCTTTACAGTCGGAGCTCTTCTCCCATGTGTCGGTATTGCTATCTTGTTGAAACAAATTGTTACAAAAGCAACTGACTTCATTCCATTCTTTGTTGGATTTACCTTGGCTAAATCTCTCGGCTTGAACTTGGTAGCGAGTGCGGTTGTTTCATTGATCTTTGCAGTAATCTACTATGAACTTGAAGTAATCAAATCTATGAAAGCTGTTCCAGCTGGGGTTGTTTACGTAGACGATGATGAGGAGGATATTTAAAATGGCTGATAGAAAGAAAATTTCAAAGAAAACATTAGCAAAAGCATTTCATCATTGGTATTATGGTCATTTGACTTGTTTCTCTCAAGAACACATGCAAACCTTTGGGTACTTGACTTCTATGCTTCCAATCGTAGAAGAAATGTATGATACAAAAGAAGAACAAAAAGATGCTATGCAAACCTATACTGCTTTCTTCAATACTGAACCGCAACTTGGATCTCTTGTTGTAGGGATTACAGCTGGTTTGGAAGAAGCACGTGCAAATGGAGATGCAGTAGATGGTGAAACCATCAATGGGATGCGTGCCGGTTTGATGGGACCAATCGCTGGTATTGGTGACTCTTTGATCGTTGGTACCTTGATTCCAGTTCTTTTGGGGATTGCACTTGGTCTTTCTAAAGGTGGTAACGTCGCTGGTGCTATCTTCTACATCGTCGTATGGAACTTCCTAGTCTACTTTGGTATGCGCTTTGCCTTCTTCAAAGGATATCAATTAGGGGATAAAGCCGTTGAATTCCTAGTAGGACCAAAAGGACAAGCTCTTCGTAAAGCAATCAGCGTTGTCGGTGGTATGGTTATTGGTGCTGTAGCAGCGACTTGGGTCTCTGTTACAACAGCACTCGAATTCAAAAATGCTAACGGAGAAGCCTTCCTTAAAATTCAAGAAAAGATTGATGGTGTTTATCCAGGTCTCTTGACAGCAACCTTCATCACTATTTGCTGGTGGTTGATGTCTAAGAAAAAAGTTTCACCAAACAAAGTCATGTTAATTCTAGTTGTTGTTGCCTTAATTGGTGTTGCTCTAGGTATCTTTGACCCACATCTTAATTACTAAGGTCAAGAGAACCCAATATTTACTAGTAAAAATTTTGAGAATGAAGTAGACTAATCTCCTTCTCTTACACTTCATTCTCAATTTTTATCAGGAGGATTTTCATGGTTACAAAACAAGAACTTGTTAATGGATATGAAACAGAAATTAAGTATCAACGCCACATGCTTGAAAATTTGGGTCGTTGGTTCAGTTTGCTCTTTATCACTGCTAGTATTGGTGTGGTATTGATTTATCTTTTTCATAAAACCTTCCTCCCACTCTTAATTTTCGGAATTTTACTTGCCTTGATTGGAATATTAGGAATGGTGGTTTTTGGATATGGTATCTACCGCGGGCGGATCAATCTCCAAAAGGTTATCGATGATTTCAATCAAAAGTTGACGATTCTCAATTAATATTAAAGGAACATCTCTTTCATTTTTGAGGTGTTTTTTTCTTGACTATTTCTGACTAAGTGATACAATAGAACTATGGTTTAGCACTCGTATACAAAGAGTGCTAATAATATGATTATCTTATGGAGGAAAGCAGATGTTGAAACCATTAGGAGACCGCGTGGTCTTGAAAATTGAAGAAAAAGAACAAACAGTTGGTGGCTTTGTCCTTGCAGGATCAGCCCAAGAAAAAACAAAAACAGCTAAAGTAGTAGCTATTGGACAAGGTGTTCGCACCTTGAGTGGTGAACTTGTTGCTCCAAGTGTAAAAGTTGGAGATCAAGTTTTAGTTGAAGCTCATGTAGGTATTGATGTCAAAGATGGTGATGAAAAATATATCATCGTGGGTGAAGCTAATATTTTAGCAATCGTTGAAGAATAATAGGAGGAAGTAAGTATGTCAAAAGAAATTAAATTTTCATCTGATGCACGTTCAGCAATGGTCCGTGGGGTTGATATCCTAGCTGATACAGTTAAAGTAACCTTAGGCCCTAAAGGACGTAATGTCGTTCTTGAAAAATCATTTGGTTCACCATTGATTACCAATGACGGGGTGACAATCGCTAAAGAAATTGAACTAGAAGACCATTTTGAAAATATGGGTGCCAAATTGGTATCAGAAGTAGCTTCTAAAACCAACGATATTGCTGGTGACGGGACAACCACTGCAACTGTCTTGACCCAAGCCATCGTTCGTGAAGGAATCAAGAACGTTACAGCAGGAGCAAACCCAATCGGTATCCGTCGTGGGATTGAAGCAGCAGTTGCAACTGCTGTAGAAGCCTTGAAGAACAATGCCATTCCAGTATCAAGCAAGGAAGCAATCGCACAAGTCGCTGCCGTATCCTCTCGCTCTGAAAAAGTGGGTGAATACATCTCTGAAGCCATGGAAAAAGTTGGTAAAGATGGAGTTATCACTATTGAAGAATCACGTGGTATGGAAACAGAGCTTGAAGTTGTAGAAGGAATGCAATTCGATCGTGGTTATCTATCACAGTACATGGTCACTGACAATGAAAAAATGGTTGCAGACCTTGAAAATCCATACATTTTAATCACTGATAAGAAAATCTCAAACATCCAAGAAATTTTGCCACTTCTAGAAAGTATTCTTCAAAGTAGCCGTCCGCTCTTGATTATTGCAGATGACGTTGACGGTGAAGCTCTTCCAACTCTTGTCTTGAACAAGATTCGTGGAACTTTCAACGTAGTTGCTGTTAAGGCTCCTGGTTTCGGTGACCGTCGTAAAGCGATGTTGGAAGATATTGCGATTTTGACAGGTGGAACTGTTATTACCGAAGACCTTGGTCTTGAGTTGAAAGATGCTACCATCGAAGCTTTAGGTCAAGCAGCTAAAGTGTCTGTAGATAAAGATAGCACTGTTATTGTAGAAGGCGCAGGTAATCCTGAAGCAATTGCTAACCGTGTCGCTGTCATCAAGTCTCAAATTGAAACAACAACTTCAGAATTCGACCGTGAAAAACTTCAAGAACGCTTGGCTAAATTGTCAGGTGGAGTAGCTGTTATCAAGGTTGGTGCTGCAACTGAAACTGAGTTGAAAGAAATGAAACTCCGTATCGAAGATGCTCTTAATGCGACTCGTGCAGCTGTTGAAGAAGGTATCGTTGCAGGTGGTGGTACTGCCTTAGTGAATGTCATTCCAGCTGTTGAAGCTTTAGAATTGACAGGTGATGAAGCAACAGGACGTAGCATTGTTCTTCGTGCCTTAGAAGAGCCGGTTCGCCAAATTGCCTACAACGCAGGCTATGAAGGTTCAATCGTTATCGATCGTTTGAAGCATGCAGAGCTTGGAACAGGCTTCAACGCTGCAACAGGTGAATGGGTGAACATGATTGAAGCAGGAATTATCGATCCTGTTAAGGTAAGTCGTTCAGCCCTTCAAAATGCCGCTTCAGTAGCAAGTCTCATCTTGACAACCGAAGCAGTTGTAGCTAACAAACCAGAACCAGTAGCCCCTGCTCCAGCAATGGATCCATCTATGATGGGTGGTTACTAGAGAATATAAAAATAACAGGTGGAAATAAAGGTTTCTACCTGTTTTCTTTCTTGTAAATTAAAAAGAGGAAGCATAGCTTCCTCTTTTTTTGAATTATGGTTTGATGACTTCAACACCACCCATGTATGGACGAAGGACTTCTGGAATAGTGACAGAACCATCTTCATTTTGATAGTTTTCCAGAATTGCAGCAACGGTACGTCCAACAGCAAGTCCAGAACCATTCAAAGTGTGAAGGAGTTTCACTTTACCATCTGCTTCATCACGGTAACGGATTTGGGCACGACGCGCTTGGAAATCTTCTGTATTTGAACAGCTTGAGATTTCACGATAAGTATTTTGCGCAGGGATCCATACTTCCAAGTCGTAAGTTTTTGCTGCTGAGAATCCCATATCTCCTGTAGAAAGAGCTACCACACGGTATGGGAGATTGAGTTTTTGAAGGATGTTTTCAGCGTTGGCTGTCATTTTTTCCAATTCTTCGTATGATTCTTCTGGTTTGGTAAATTTCACCATTTCAACCTTGTGGAATTGGTGCAAACGAATCAAACCGCGAGTATCGCGACCAGCTGAACCAGCTTCAGAACGGAAAGATGGACTCATAGCGGTAAAGTAGATTGGCAAGTCTTTTCCATCAAGAATTTCATCACGATAGTAGTTCGTCAAAGGAACTTCAGCTGTAGGAATGAGGACATAGTTCGTATCTTTCAATTCAAAGGTATCTTCTTTGAATTTTGGATATTGACCAGTACCGAACATAGAATCATGGTTGACCATGTAAGGTGTGATAACTTCAGTGTAACCTTCTTTTCCGTGCTCATCCAACATAAAGTTGTAGATAGCACGTTCCAAACGAGCTCCAAGTCCTTTATAGAAGAGGAAGCGAGCTCCAGTGACTTTTCCGCCACGTTCCCAGTCGAGAATGCCAAGACCTTCACCTAGATCCCAGTGAGCTTTTGGTTCGAAACCAAACTCGCGAGGAGTTCCCCAACGGCGAACTTCTACGTTATCATCTTCGTCAGCGCCGATAGGAACACTATCAGCTGGGATATTTGGAAGAGTTGTAGTAAATTCTGTTAATTTAGCATCAATCTCTGCCAATTCTGCATCCAGAGCTTTGACCTCAGCAGATAGGGTTTGCATAGCAGCAATCTCGTCATCTGCATTTTCCTTGTTGCGCTTAGCTTGAGCAATTTCAGCAGAAACCGTGTTACGCTCTGCCTTGAGGGTTTCAACCTTAACCAAGATGTCACGACGTTTAGCATCGATTTCTTTCATCTCGTTCAAGATAGCAGTATCTACACCACGTGTAGCCAATTTTTCTGCGACAGCATCAAAGTCTGTACGAATACGTTTGATATCTAGCATATAAACTCCTTTATGAAAAAAGCACACCTGACAAAGCGTTGGAGTGGCAGAGCCACGGTTCCATCCAACTTCACAGGTGTGCACTTGATTATGTATTTAGTTTGCAACAACGGTAGAATTTCAATTAAGTTTTCTATCTGCTCACAGCAACCGCAGACTTTCTGAAAGACAAACGTAACTTACTTATCCGTTTCTATGATTATACTAAACTTTCTATTTTTTTGCAAATAGATTTTTGATTTTACGTCCAATGATTTGGAGTAAGGTAGGTAGCTTAACAACCTTGTCATTGCCTAGCTTTTTACGAGCAATTTTAAGGATTTTTCCAGAGTCTTTTGAGGCAAAGAGGAATTTTCCTTGGTCTGTAAAAACTTCAAAATGACGACTAACTTTACGGCCTGAAACATTGGCTCCGATTTGATTAACGCTAGACCATGGGATTTGAATATAATCCTCAATATTGCGATCCGAGTAAAACTCCAAGGCTTGGTCTCCTACCAGAAATTTTCCAACTTTTCCTTGTATAGAGAGGTAAGAAGTTCCAGTAGTTTGTAAGTCAACGACTTTATTGAGAGATTGTGCCATGTTTAGTCTTCCTTACTTTCACCGAAAAATGCTTGGTAGAGAGCCTTAAGAGCCGCTTTTTCTTGGTCTTTGTGGACAACGAACATGATAGAAACTTCACTAGAACCTTGTGACATCATTTGAATGTTGATATTGTTTTCAGATAAGGCACGAGTGGCTGTAGCAGTTACCCCGATATGGCGTTTCATTTTTTCGCCAACAATCATTATGATAGACAGGTCATGTTCGATTTCAGCGTGGTCGACCTCTGCTTTTTGAACTAATTGACGAAGGATTTCTTCTTCTTTAATAGGAGTTAATTCTCGTGAACGCAAAATGATAGATAGGTCATCGATACCAGTTGGCATATGTTCCCAACCAATATTCAGGTCTTCTAGAATTTGAAGTACTTTACGACCAAAACCAACTTCGCGGTTCATGAGGTACTTAGACATATTGATGCTGACAAAACCAGAATCACCAGCAATCCCCACTACTGGGAATTCATCACTGCTGTGTTTCAGAACGATGCGAGTACCTGGATGGTCAGGATTATTGGTATTTTTGATAACAAGAGGGATTTTTCCGCGGTAGGCTGGAAGGAGTGCTTCGTCATGTAGTACAGAGAAACCTGCATAGGCCAATTCTCGCATTTCACGGTAAGTCAATTCAGGGATTGAGTGTGGCTTGTGAATGATACCAGGGTGTGCAGCAAAAATTCCGTCAACATCAGTAAAGTTTTCATAAAGGTCAGCTTTAACTCCAGCTGCGATAATTGAACCAGTAATATCTGATCCACCACGAGAGAAGGTACAGATTTGATTCTCTTTGGTCACACCGAAGAATCCCGGAATAACCAGAACTTCCGTTCCATTATTGAGCTCTTCGATTTTATCATAACTTGAAGGAATGATACGAGCATTTCCAGGTTCGCTTGTTACAACAATACCAGCTTCTCGCGGATGAACATAGCGAGCTTCTAATCCATTTTGGTTAAAGTAAGCTGCAATGAGTTTAGCGTTGTTATTTTCCCCTGCAGCAAGGAAGGTATCGTAAAGAAATTCATTGTTTTCAATTGGAAGGGTAGCGAGAGTTCGGATGCTTTTAGAGATTCGTTCTAAAACAGCTGGTTTAAGCCCTAGTTCGCTAACCATTGTAGCGTAACGATCGATAATCCAATTTTGACTAGCACTGATATCATTTCCTGCTACATAATCACGATAATATTTAATCAAAGCATCTGTAACCTTGGTATCTTTAGCATCGCGCTTTCCTGGTGCAGATACAACTACAAAACGACGTTCAGGGTCACTTTTTACAATGTTTAAAACCTTTTTCAATTGGCTTGCAGAGGCGAGTGAACTTCCTCCAAATTTTACAACCTTCATAAAAACTCCTAAAGTAAGTATTTTATACGATTATAGCAGAAAGAGGGGCTTTTTTCAATCTGCAATAGGAAAGGCTACATCTTATTAGAAATCTCGACATGATTAGCTTAACTTAGTTATTTTTAGTATAGAAAAGACTCTTTAAAAATCGGCTGATACACTTTTATACAATTTTTGCTTGTATAAATAAAAAGAAAAAGATATACTTTGAAGATAAAATAATTTAATCAGCTTTTTAAATTAAAGGAGTGGCTATGAATCATATTATCTTTCAAATTCAAGACGATTTAGCGGTGATTACTTTAAATCGTCCCGAGGTGGCAAATGGTTTCCATATTCCTATGTGTGAAGAAATTTTAGAAGCACTGGAATTAGCTGAAAAAGACGATTCTGTTTCATTTATTCTCATCAATGCTGCTGGTAAGGTGTTTTCTGTCGGTGGTGATTTAGTTGAAATGAAACGTGCTGTCGATGAGGATGATATTGATTCCTTAACTCGAATTGCTGAATTGGTCAATACTATTTCTTATAAGATTAAACAGATTCCTAAGCCTGTTATCATGGAGGTGGATGGAGCAGTTGCTGGAGCTGCAGCCAATATGGCCTTGGCAGTTGATTTCTGTATCGCATCTGACAAGTCTAAATTTATCCAGGCTTTTGTAGGTGTAGGATTGGCTCCTGACGCGGGTGGCTTATTCTTGCTGACAAGATCGCTCGGTGCAACTAGAGCAACTCAATTAGCTATGACTGGAGAAGCTTTCACCGCTGAAAAGGCAATGGAGGCAGGAGCTCTATATCGTCTATGTACTAGTGAACAATTAGAAAAAACAAGAGAACAATTGTTGAAGAAGTTGAGACGTGGCTCTTCAAATTCATATGCTGCGATTAAGAAACTTGTTTGGGAAAGTGAATTCAAGCAGTGGCATGAATATGCTCAACTTGAATTGGAACTACAAAAATCACTATCCTATACGGAAGATTTTAAAGAAGGTGTTCGTGCACATTCTGAGAGAAGACGTCCAAAATTTGTCGGGAAATAAAAAATACTTGCACTATTCTTTGAAGTTTGATATACTTTTTTTGTCAAATGTTTTGATTATTAAACTTTTTTTGATAAAGGAGGGAAGAGAAATGGACTACCAACAAGTCAATGACTATTTAACATCAATTTTTAACAACGTCCTAGTGATCGAGGAAGTAAGTTTGCGAGGTAGTCGTTTCAAAGACATCTCTATCAAAGAAATGCACACGATTGATGTTATCGGTAAGTATCCAGAAGTGACTCCAAGTCAAGTGTCCAAAGAGTTGATGGTAACTCTAGGGACTGTGACAACGAGTTTAAATAATTTGGAGAGAAAAGGATACATCGAACGTATCCGCTCAGATCAAGATCGTCGTGTAGTACATCTGCATTTGACAAAGAAAGGTCGTCTCGTTCACCGTCTTCATAAACGTTTCCATAAGGCCATGGTCGAAAGAATTATCGAGGGCATGAGTCCTGAAGAGATTGAAGTTATGGGAAAAGGCTTGACTAATCTTTATCACTTTTTGGAGGATTTGAAGTAATGGCTTTTGCAAAAATAAGCCAGGTCGCTCATTATGCTCCAGAGCAGATTATCACTAACGAAGACTTGGCTCAGGTCATGGATACGAGTGATGAATGGATCTCAAGTCGGACAGGGATTAAAGAACGCCATATTTCTAAGACGAAATCAACAGGAGATTTGGCTACAGAGGTTGCAAGACAACTTATAGAGAAGGCAGGGATTTCTGCTGAAGAGCTAGACTTCATCATTATAGCGACGATGACACCTGACTCGATGATGCCTTCAACCGCAGCTCGTGTTCAGGCAAAGATTGGCGCTCATAAGGCTTTTGCCTATGATTTAACAGCTGCTTGTAGTGGATTTGTTTTTGCCCTATCGACTGCAGAAAAGTTCATTTCTTCAGGAACATATCGAAAGGGTCTTGTTATCGGTAGTGAGACCATGTCAAAATCTTTGGATTGGTCTGACCGTTCAACAGCTGTCTTGTTCGGAGATGGAGCTGGTGGTGTACTACTTGAGGCAAGTGACCAAAAACATTTCTTAGCTGAAAGTCTCAATAGCGATGGTTCTCGTGGTGAGTGTCTCACTTATGGACAGACAGGATTGATTTCACCATTTTCGATTCAAGAAGAACCAGATATTTTCTTGAAAATGGATGGGAGAGCAGTTTTTGACTTTGCAATTCGAGACGTGGCTAAATCTATTAAACAGACCATCGAAAAAAGTCCAATATCAGCAGATGAACTCGATTATCTCTTGCTTCATCAAGCTAATATTCGAATTTTAGATAAGATGGCTAGAAAAATCGGTGTCGATCGTGACAAGCTTCCTGCTAATATGATGAAGTATGGAAATACTAGTGCGGCAAGTATCCCGATTTTACTTTCTGAGTGTGTAGAAGAAGGGCTCATCCATTTGGATGGTAGCCAAAAAATTCTCTTGTCAGGTTTCGGTGGAGGTTTGACATGGGGCACACTTATTGTTACAATTTAGGTAATCATGTGGTGATCACATTGTTATAAAAAAACTATTTATTTTAAAGGAGTCTATCATGGCAGTATTTGAAAAAGTACAAGAAATTATCGTTGAAGAACTTGGAAAAGATGCATCAGAAGTAACACTTGAATCTACTTTTGATGATTTGGATGCAGATTCATTGGACTTGTTCCAAGTAATCTCAGAAATCGAAGACGCTTTTGATATCCAAATCGAAGCTGAAGACAACTTGAAAACAGTTGGCGACTTGGTTGCTTACGTTGAAGAGCAAACTAAATAATTAGAATAAATAAAGAAGGAGTAGGGGAGACCCGCTCCCTCTTGTTTAGGTAATAGTTTGACCGTCAAATTATAATAAAGTCGAACTATTACGTAAGCAAGACTTATGGAGGCAATATGAAAACACGTATCACTGAACTATTAAATATTAAATATCCTATCTTCCAAGGTGGAATGGCCTGGGTAGCAGATGGTGATTTGGCTGGAGCTGTTTCAAAAGCTGGTGGTCTCGGTATCATTGGTGGAGGAAACGCACCTAAAGAAGTGGTTAAAGCCAACATCGATAAGATTAAATCTTTAACAGACAAGCCTTTTGGTGTCAATATCATGCTCTTGTCTCCATTTGTTGATGATATTGTTGACCTTGTGATTGAAGAAGGGGTTAAGGTAGTCACAACTGGTGCAGGAAACCCAAGTAAATATATGGAGCGATTTCATGAAGCAGGAATCACTGTTATTCCTGTAGTTCCTAGCGTAGCTTTGGCTAAACGTATGGAAAAAATCGGTGCAGATGCTGTCATTTGTGAAGGTATGGAAGCTGGTGGACACATTGGTAAATTAACAACCATGACCTTGGTTCGTCAAGTTGCGGCGGCTGTTTCAATTCCTGTTATCGCTGCAGGTGGTATCGCAGACGGTGAGGGAGCTGCTGCTGGATTTATGCTTGGTGCGGAAGCTGTGCAAGTAGGAACTCGTTTTGTAGTTGCTAAAGAATCAAATGCTCATCCAAACTACAAAGCTAAGATTTTGAAAGCTCGTGATATTGACACAACTATCTCAGCACAACATTTTGGTCATGCAGTTCGTGCTATCAAAAATCAATTGACTCGTGATTTCGAGCAAGCTGAAAAAGATGCCTTTAAACAAGAAAATCCAGACCTAGAAATCTTTGAACAAATGGGCGCTGGAGCCTTAGCTAAGGCTGTTGTCCATGGTGATGTAGATGGCGGTTCAGTAATGGCCGGCCAGATTGCAGGTTTGGTATCTAAAGAAGAAACAGTTGAAGAAATCTTAAAAGATATCTACTATGGTGCAACTGAGAAAATTCAAAAAGAAGCCGCTCGTTGGGCAGGAGTTACAAGAAATGACTAAAACAGCCTTTCTATTTGCAGGTCAAGGAGCCCAGTACCTTGGAATGGGTCGTGAACTATACGACCAATATGCTATCGTCAAGGAAACAATCGACCAAGCTAGCCAAGTCTTAGGTTATAATCTTCGTGACTTGATTGATAACGATGAAACGAAGCTAAATCAGACTCGTTACACACAACCAGCTATTTTGGCTACATCCGTTGCCATTTACCGACTACTAAAGGAGAAAGGTTACCAACCAGATATAGTGGCAGGTCTGTCTCTTGGTGAATATTCTGCCCTTGTAGCTAGTGGCGCCTTGGATTTTGAAGATGCGGTGGCTCTAGTTGCTAAACGTGGTGCTTATATGGAAGAAGCGGCACCTGCTGGATCTGGTAAAATGGTAGCCGTACTCAATACTCCAGTTGAAGTTATTGAACAAGCTTGTCAAGAAGCTTCTCAACTTGGCGTTGTGACTCCAGCTAACTACAATACCCCAAGTCAAATTGTTATTGGTGGTGAGGTGGTTGCTGTGGATCGTGCAGTTGAACTCTTGCAAGAAGCAGGAGCAAAACGCTTAATTCCGCTAAATGTTTCTGGACCTTTCCATACAGCTTTATTGGAACCTGCTAGTCAAAAATTAGCTCAAGTCCTAGAAGATGTTGAGTTTAACGACTTTGCTTGTCCACTTGTTGGTAATACAGAAGCAAAAGTCATGGAAAAAGAACGAATTGCAGAACTCTTGACTCGTCAAGTCAAGGAACCTGTTCGTTTCTATGAAAGCATTTCAGTCATGCAAGAAGCTGGTGTGACTCGTTTTATCGAAATTGGTCCTGGGAAAGTCTTGTCAGGATTTGTTAAAAAGATTGATAAAACTGCTCAACTTGCAAATGTGGAAGATCAAGCAAGTTTACAAGCACTCTTAGAAAATTAGATAAAATGGTAGAAGTTCTGAAAGGAGAAAAATGAAACTAGAACAGAAAAATGTCTTTATTACAGGCTCAAGTCGAGGAATTGGTCTTGCCATTGCTCATAAATTTGCCAGCTTGGGAGCCAATGTTGTCTTGAATAGTCGTGGTGAAATCTCCGAGGAGCTTCTAAACGAATTTAAACCTTACGGGGTGAAGGTCCTTGCTATTTCTGGTGATGTTTCTGATTTTACGGATGCAAAACGAATGGTGGACCAAGCCATTGAAGGACTAGGTTCAGTTGACGTCCTAGTGAATAACGCCGGGATTACTCAAGACACTCTCATGCTGAAGATGACAGAAGAAGATTTTGAGAAGGTCTTGAAAGTCAATTTAACGGGAGCCTTCAATATGACGCAAGCAGTCTTGAAGCAGATGATAAAAGCTCGTGAAGGGGCCATTATCAATATGTCCAGTGTCGTTGGTTTGATGGGAAATATCGGTCAAGCAAACTATGCTGCTTCTAAGGCTGGTCTAATTGGATTTACCAAATCAGTAGCACGTGAGGTAGCCAACCGTAATGTACGTGTCAATGCCATTGCACCAGGAATGATCGAATCAGATATGACTGCAGTCCTATCTGATAAGGTAAAAGATGCCATGCTGGCACAAATTCCGATGAAACAATTTGGTCAAGCTGAGCAAGTGGCAGAGGTCACAGCCTTTCTTGCAAGCCAAGATTATCTAACGGGACAAGTCATTGCAATTGATGGTGGACTTACCATGCAATAAGAGTTAAAATAGAGGTATGAAAATGAAACTAAATCGTGTAGTAGTAACAGGTTATGGATTAACATCTCCAATTGGGAATACGCCAGAAGAATTTTGGAACAGTTTAAAGAATGGAAAGATTGGGATTGGTGAAATCACCAAGTTTGATCACAGTACTTTTGACGTTCATAATGCAGCAGAGATTAATGATTTTCCTTTTGACAAATATTTTGTAAAAAAAGATACCAATCGTTTCGATGATTATTCTTTATATGCCTTGTATGCAGCTCAAGAAGCAGTTGACCATGCTAATCTTGACGTAGAAGCACTTGATAAAGACCGCTTTGGTGTCATCGTTGCATCTGGTATCGGTGGAATCAGAGAAATCGAAGACCAAGTCCTCCGACTTCACGACAAAGGACCAAAACGAGTTAAACCATTAACACTTCCAAAAGCCTTGCCAAATATGGCTGCAGGAAATGTAGCTATGCGCTTTGGTGCTAATGGTATCTGTAAATCTATCAACACAGCTTGCGCTTCATCAAATGATGCTATCGGAGATGCCTTCCGTTCTATCAAATTTGGTTTCCAAGATATCATGTTAGTTGGTGGATCAGAGTCTTCAATTACTCCATTTGCAATCGCTGGTTTCCAAGCCTTAACAGCTCTTTCAACAACAGAGGATCCAACACGTGCTTCTATTCCATTTGATAAAGACCGTAATGGATTTGTCATGGGTGAAGGTTCAGGGATGTTGGTTCTTGAGAGCTTAGAACATGCTGAAAAACGCGGAGCAACTATCCTAGCGGAAGTCGTTGGTTACGGGAACACTTGTGATGCCTACCATATGACTTCACCACATCCAGAAGGCCAAGGTGCTATTAAAGCTATCAAACTTGCCTTGGATGAAGCTGAAATCACACCAGACCAAGTAGCTTATGTCAATGCTCACGGTACATCAACTCCTGCTAATGAAAAGGGAGAAAGTGGTGCTATCGTAGCGGTTCTTGGTAAGGAAGTACCTGTATCTTCAACCAAGTCATTTACAGGCCACTTGCTCGGTGCAGCAGGTGCAGTTGAGGCTATTGCAACAATTGAAGCAATCCGTAACAACTATGTTCCAATGACAGCTGGAACAACAGAAGTGTCAGACTACATTGAAGCAAACGTTATTTATGGACAAGGCTTGGAACATGAAATTCCTTATGCTATCTCAAATACTTTTGGATTTGGTGGGCATAATGCAGTTCTTGCTTTCAAACGTTGGGAGAATAAGTAAAAATGAATTTAAATGAAATCAAAGACTTGATGGCACAATTTGATCAGTCAAGCTTGAAAGAATTTTCTTATAAAAATGGAACGGACGAGTTGGTCTTCAGTAAGAATGAAGCGAAACTTGTGGCAGAAACAAGTCCAGCACCTCAACCTGTAGTTCCAGCAGCTGTACCTACAGTTGCACCACAAGCTCCAACTACAACACAAGTTGTAGAAGCAGTTCCAGAATCAAGTGCTAGTGAATCTGTAGCTGAGGGGGACCTTGTAGAAAGTCCACTTGTCGGTGTTGCTTACTTGGCTGCCGGACCAGACAAACCTAATTTTGTTTCAGTCGGTGATACTGTTAAAAAAGGCCAAACCTTGGTCATCATTGAAGCTATGAAAGTTATGAATGAAATTCCAGCACCTAAAGACGGTGTTGTAACAGAAATTCTTGTTGAAAATGAAGAAATGGTTGAGTTTGGGAAAGGCTTGGTACGTATCAAATGATTGATATTCAAGGAATTAAAGAAGCTTTGCCACACCGTTATCCCATGCTCTTAGTAGATCGTGTCTTAGAAGTTAGTGAAGATACAATTGTTGCTATTAAAAATGTAACGATTAACGAACCTTTCTTCAATGGTCATTTTCCTCAATACCCAGTTATGCCTGGAGTCCTCATTATGGAAGCCTTGGCTCAGACAGCAGGTGTTTTGGAATTGTCTAAACCTGAAAACAAAGGGAAACTTGTCTTCTATGCTGGCATGGATAAGGTTAAGTTTAAGAAACAAGTTGTTCCTGGTGATCAGCTTGTCATGACAGCAACTTTTGTCAAACGTCGTGGCACAATCGCCGTAGTAGAAGCGAAGGCAGAAGTAGATGGTAGGCTTGCAGCAAGCGGTACTTTGACCTTTGCTATTGGAAACTAGGGAGGTTTTCCATGTTTCGTAAGATTTTAATTGCCAATCGTGGTGAAATTGCTGTTCGTATTATTCGTGCGGCACGAGAGTTAGGAATTGCTACAGTTGCTGTTTATTCGACTGCTGACAAGGAAGCTCTCCACACGCTTTTGGCTGATGAGGCTATCTGTATCGGCCCTGGGAAGGCTACAGAATCTTATCTGAACATCAATGCCATCCTATCAGCTGCGGTCTTGACTGAAGCTGAAGCTATTCACCCTGGATTTGGTTTTTTAAGTGAAAATTCCAAATTTGCAACTATGTGTGAAGAAGTCGGTATCAAATTTATCGGGCCATCAGCTCGAGTAATGGATGTCATGGGAGATAAAATTAACGCCCGTGCTCAAATGATTAAGGCTAATGTGCCTGTCATTCCAGGATCAGATGGAGAAGTCCATACTGCAGAAGAGGCTCTGGCTATTGCCGAAAAAATTGATTATCCAGTTATGCTGAAAGCTTCAGCTGGAGGTGGTGGTAAAGGAATTCGTAAGGTTGAAAAGGCAGAAGACCTTGTATCAGCCTTTGAAACAGCCTCTAGTGAAGCCAAAGCAAACTTTGGAAATGGGGCTATGTACCTCGAGCGTGTGATTTATCCTGCTCGCCACATTGAGGTACAGATTCTTGCTGACCAGATGGGACATGTGATTCACCTAGGTGAGCGCGACTGTTCGCTTCAGCGGAATAACCAAAAGGTTTTAGAAGAAAGTCCTTCGATTGCTATTGGGAAAACACTGCGTAATGAAATTGGTGCTGCAGCAGTCCGTGCAGCGGAATCTGTTGGTTATGAAAATGCTGGGACCATCGAATTTCTACTAGATGAAGCAACTGGGAAATTCTACTTTATGGAGATGAATACTCGTGTCCAAGTAGAACATCCAGTAACCGAATTTGTTTCTGGTGTGGATATTGTCAAGGAACAAATCCGTATTGCGTCAGGTCAACCTTTGACTCTGAAGCAAGAAGACATTGTTCTAAAAGGACATGCTATTGAGTGCCGTATCAACGCAGAAAACCCAGCCTTTAATTTTGCACCGAGTCCAGGTAAGATCACTAATCTTTATCTACCAAGCGGTGGTGTTGGCTTGCGTGTTGACTCTGCAGTTTATCCAGGGTATACCATTCCACCATACTATGATAGTATGATTGCTAAAATTATTGTTCATGGTGAAAATCGTTTTGATGCACTCATGAAAATGCAAAGAGCTCTTTATGAACTCGAAATTGAAGGGGTCGTCACCAATGCTGATTTTCAACTCGATTTGATTTCAGATCGTCGTGTGATAGCAGGGGACTACGATACTTCATTCTTGATGGAAACTTTCTTACCACAATATCAAGAAAAAGAATAATATAAAAAGTATGAGACTGAAAAGGGGGATGTATGGCTCTATTTAGTAAAAAAGATAAATATATACGAATTAATCCCAATCGTTCACTTAGAGAAAAGCCCCAAGCCAAGCCTGAGGTTCCAGACGAACTCTTCTCAAAATGTCCAGGTTGTAAACATACCATTTACCAAAAGGATTTGGGGAGTGACCGTATTTGTCCTCACTGTGGCTATACCTTCCGTATTTCAGCTCAAGAGCGTCTTGCTTTAACCATTGACATGGGAAGCTTCCTAGAGATGTTTACAGGAATTGAGACACAAGATCCATTGGAATTTCCAGGCTACCAGAAAAAATTAGCCTCTATGCGTGAAAAAACAGGTCTTGATGAGGCTGTTGTTACAGGAACTGCTTTGATTAAGGGTGAAAAAGTTGCTCTTGGAATCATGGATTCTAACTTTATCATGGCGTCTATGGGAACAGTAGTTGGTGAAAAAATCACTCGTTTGTTTGAATACGCGACAGCTGAAAAATTACCAGTCGTCTTGTTTACAGCATCTGGTGGAGCACGTATGCAAGAAGGAATCATGAGTTTGATGCAGATGGCTAAAATCTCTGCAGCAGTCAAACGTCATTCCAATGCAGGTCTCTTTTACCTAACAATCCTTACTGATCCAACAACTGGTGGTGTTACAGCTTCCTTTGCTATGGAAGGGGATATTATCTTGGCAGAGCCTCAAAGTTTGGTAGGATTTGCTGGACGTCGTGTCATTGAAAATACCGTAAGGGAAGATTTGCCAGAGGATTTCCAGAAGGCAGAGTTTTTGTTAGAACATGGATTTGTGGATGCGATTGTTAAACGGAGAGAATTGCCAGATATGATTGCTCGATTAGTAAGGTTACATAAGGGGGATTGTTGATGAATATTGCAAAAATCGTCAGAGAAGCACGTGAACAAACCCGCTTAACTGCCTTGGACTTCGCAACAGGAATATTTGATGACTTTGTAGAGCTACATGGTGATCGCTCTTTCCGAGATGATGGTGCTGTTATTGGTGGTATCGGTTGGTTGGGAGACCAAGCAGTAACTGTTGTTGGAATTCAAAAAGGCAAAAGCTTACAGGATAATCTTAACCGTAACTTTGGACAACCTCATCCTGAAGGTTATCGAAAAGCCCTTCGCTTGATGAAGCAGGCTGAAAAATTTGGTCGTCCTGTTGTAACTTTTATCAACACGGCTGGTGCCTATCCTGGTGTCGGAGCAGAAGAGCGTGGCCAAGGTGAAGCTATTGCCCGTAACCTCATGGAGATGAGCGATCTTAAGGTGCCAATTATTGCCATTATTATCGGTGAAGGTGGCTCAGGAGGGGCTTTAGCTCTTGCAGTAGCTGACCGTGTTTGGATGTTAGAAAACTCGATCTATGCAGTTCTCAGTCCTGAAGGCTTTGCGTCTATTCTTTGGAAGGATGGCAGTCGTGCCATGGAAGCTGCAGAGTTGATGAAAATTACTTCTTTCGAATTGCTAGATATGAAAATTGTTGATAAGGTTATCTCTGAGGTAGGTCTATCAAGTAAAGATCTAATCAAGCAAGTCAAAGAACAACTCCGAGCAGAACTTGATGAACTTGGTAAACTGCCACTAGAGCAGCTCATTGAGGAGCGTTACCAACGCTTTAGAAAATACTAAAAAGTAAGCTAGGACTAAGATATAGTTCTAGCTTTTTGGATTCTATAAAATACATTTCAGAATGAAAAATTGACTCTTGTAAAAATATCTGTTAATATAACAAGGGATGCGTGTGCTATAAAAATAAGTCAACAAAGCTTTTTGGGAGTGAGTATGAAAAAAATAGGTCATTTGGGAATCTATACATTACTGGTATTCCTATCAATTTATCTACTAGATTTCAGTAGTCTTTATCTGGCTAAGATGTTTGTCTGGGGTATGGATGGCTATTCTATTATTGTAGCAGTAGAGCAACTAGCTCTTTTAGGACTATTTATCTATTGGCTAAAAAAGAAAAGAATGCTCTATATTTTTGAAAAAAAGGGCTCGAAGAAATCCAGATTCTTTTACCTTTTAGTTAGTTTAGTGGCTGCTTATTTTGTCCGTCAGTTGTTAAGTGCTTTTTACTTACAGTTTAGTCGCTTCATTAATAATAACTATATCTTTGAAGACCTTCTTTCGGTCCTATCCTTCAGTGAGCAATCTACTATTTTAACGACTTGCTTCTCTTTTATTTCCGTTGTCATTTTGGGGCCTATATTGGAGGAGATAGTTCATAGAGGATATTTTATGAATACCTTTTTCCCTAAGTCCAAATACTACTTGGATGTCATCTTATCAGCTCTTATATTTGGACTCAGTCATTTGGTATTGTCCCATCGCGACCCCATCAGTTTGTTGGTTTATAGTTTTTTCGGTCTTTTCTTTGCTTTAGTCTACCGTTGGACAAAGAATTTAAAAATCACAATCCTGTGCCATAGTTTTATTAACTTTCTCATTCATGCAGATTTCATCTGGTTATTTCTTTCTAATTATATCTATGATTGTTTCTTTAGATAGAAATTTGAGGTGACAAATAAAAAAGTGTTTGATATCTATCAAACACTTTTTATAGTTAATTTTCTTCAGTTACAAACTGGCTGAGCAGTCCGTTGATGAAACGGGCTGATTTTTGATCTGAAAAGCTTTTTGCAAGTTCAATAGCTTCATTCACAGCTACAAGTTGAGGAGTATCAAAGGAAGTGATTTCGAAAACTCCTAAACGCAATAAATTCTTTTCAACTAAGGTTAAACGTTCAATCGTCCAACCAGACTTTAAATGCTGAGTGATTTGTTTGTCTAGTTCCTCTTTTTGAGCTTGAACACCAGATACAAGATCGATTAGGAAGCTAGGGAGTTTTACCTCGTCGTCTTCTCGATCATGAGTATAAGCGAAGCGACAAGCAGTTTCAATATCAGAACCATATTCAAGACTCATCAGTGCTTGGAAGGCACATTTTCGTAGTTCGCGTCTAGATTCTAATAATGGACTAGTCATTGAGGAAGTCCTCATCAAACAAATCTTTTAATGCTGGTTTTGGTGTTTTATCTGGTGCAATACCAGCAACGTGAATATTCACAGCATTGAGTTCAACATCAGCCATATTACGAACGGCATCTTTGACAGCTTTTTGAATAGCCATTGCAACCTTAGGAACCTTGACACCATACTCAAGATAGAGATAGATATCAGCTATTAGTTCTTCTTCAGATTCTTTTAGATAGACGCCACGGCCGAGTGAAAGTTTTGAAAGGGTGTCAGACACTGATTTGTTTGAAAAAGAGTGGACACCATCAACTTTAGCTGTAGCGATTGCAATGATTTTTTCAAGTACACGTGGGGCGATAACGATTTCGCCTAATTGTTCTTCAATTCCCATAGAATGACCTCTTTCTAGAGATTAGGCACGAGAAACGTAAGTTCCTTCTGCGGTGTTGATAACGAGTTTTTGTCCTGCTTCGATGAAGTCTGGAACGTTAACGACAAGTCCAGTTTCCATTGTAGCTGGTTTACCAGAACCGGTAACAGTAGCACCTTTAATAGATGGTTGAGTTTCAGCAACTGTCAATTCAACAGTTGTAGGTACTGTTACACCGATTACTTCAGTTCCATAAAATTGAATTTTAACTTCAGAATTTTCAAGGATGTAAAGCAATTCGTTTTCAACATTTACAACAGGAATTTCGTATTGGTCGTAAGTTTCAGTGTTCATGAAATAAGCTGTATCGTCCATTTTGTACAAGTATTGTGCTGGCACAGTTTCGATAATCGCTTGTTCAAATTTTTCCTCTGGACGGTAGCTAGTTTCAAATGTTGAACCAGTACGGACATCACGCAATTTCATACGCATGATAGTGTTTCCTTTACCTGGTTTGTGGTGGCTAGCTTCCAAAACGCGGATCAATTTTCCGTCAGCTGTTTCAAAGGTCATACCAGCCTTTAATTTACTTGCTTCGATCATGTTTTTACCTCTTTAATAAAATAATTTACTCTTTATTGTATCATAAGTCGTAAGATTTCTCAAATATCAGGGAAGTGAAATTAGTTGACAGGAACGATGTTTCCTTCTTCGTCTTTGGTTACCAATACGTACTTACCATCGACTTCGATGTAGAAGTTTTTATTAGCGGTTTGTTTAGAGTTGGTAGTTTGTTCAGGACTAGTAGATTCCTGTGCAGAACTTGTTGCTTCTTGAGTCGTAGATTCTTGTGCAGGAGTTGTCCATTCTGGATTAGTAGATTCTACTGGGTTAGCTGTCTGTTCAGGGCTAACAGTCTCTACTGGGCTAGCAACTTGCTCAGGACTTGCAGTTTGCTCAGGACTTGCAGTTTGCTCAGGACTTGCAGCTTGTACTGGAGTAAAAGCTTGGTTTGGATCAGCGGGTTGTACTGGGGGAACGGTTTGATTTGGGCTAACAGGTTGAGCTTGTTGGGTGAGTTGGCCACCGAGAGTTTGCCCTAGGTTCATACCCATAAACATATTCATACCATTGCCATTACCTTCGTTATTGGCTGCAGCAATAAGAGCTTCGTTACGAGCACGACGTTCTTCAATTTCGATGGTATTGTATTTCATAGCAACGAGTTCGCTATCAAGTTTACGAACAAGTTCCAAGCTTTCTTTGTCGTAGCTCAAATCCTCAAGAAGGATATTGGTTGCTTCAATACCGTAAAGACCAGTCCATACCTTATTGACTTCTTGTTTAGCGATTTCATTGAAGGTATCTTGATTAGCATTTAGGCTATAGATATCAACTCGGTACTCATTAGTAAATTTGGCAATTGCGATCGCAATTTTAGGGGAGATATTTTGTCGAAGAGTTCCTTGAGCAATATCTTGGAGTGTGAATGGTTTATGTTCGTCAATTTGTTGACTGATAGAGCTAACGTAGAAAAGTACTGGGTCAGAAATCTTGATATCAAACAAACCATAGAAACGGATATTGAGCAATTGTTGGTAACGTTCACTGAAGTATTCTACAGCGTTTTGTGTACCAAATTTATTACCCGCAATCGGTTGGACACGAACAAAGATGATTTCTTGTTGAGTAACGACTTGACCAGCAAATGAAAAGCGGTGCTTGAAGTTTTCCCAAGTTCCTCTTATTCCACCTTTTTCTAGAAGCCAAGCGTTGTCGCCAGAGCGCCATTCATGGCTACCAGCTTCTAAGACATCACCAAGGAAAGTACCGTTATTTACAAGGATAGCAACATAACCTTGTGGCACAATTACGACAGAACCATCTGTTAAAAGTCCTGTATGTTGATTACCTTGTCTAGAAATTCCGTCAGGGTCTTTTGTAAGAAGAATACCTTTAACAGCTAATGCTTCTGATGATACGTGTTCTGGAAGTACAACGGCTTCCTTAAATTTACTGTCATTAATACTATTAATACCAGCAGTTTTGGCAACATCAACAACTCCCTTAATTTGCTCTTTGGCCATACGAATAAATCCCATAATTTCCTCCTAATTATATAGTTCGTCTTCATCCACAACATCGTAGGTATCAAGTACCCATTGGTTAGGACTACGGGTGATATCAGATCCGCAATAGTCACATTTGCTGATAGCTGATATTTTCAGTGGCGCGCCACAGTTTGGACAGCGGTCGCTAACGGCTTCATCTTGGACAGAGCTTTCAGTTTGACTGCCATGTTTACGGATGAAGTTCATTTGATAAACTGTAAATAGATCTTTTTGAGGGTCTCCCTCAATAACCTTACGAGTCTTGTCTTCGATGACATAATCTCTCAAGGTAGATGATAAGATAACAACTAAAGTATCGTTTCCATCTGGATTACTATTGAAATCTTTGATTCGAACATTTTCAACGTAAACGCGTTCCAAAACATTCGTTGTTTGGGACTGGATATGTTCTTCCAGTTGTGCGCTGTGTTGAGAATAGAGACTGGCACTTTCAAGAGAACGTACCAAATTCCAATCCTTTTTAGTCCAAGCAGCCTGCAACTGGATATAGACTTCTTTAACCCATGAAGTGAAAGTGTCCGCATCAAAGTTTGGATCACCATGGCGAACACGATCGATAGCCAAGGTGTTATTTATCACTCGACGGTGAAGTGTTGGTTCAGCATTGTAGCTAGGCGAGCTTCCGTAAGATTTACCAGATGATGAATTCTGGTCACTCAAATATTTGATGAGCATGAAGAGTAAGAAAGCTCCGACACCAAACATGATCAGAATGCTCATTCCTGTCCCTAGAGAACCATCTGAACTTGAGTAACTACCGCCAGAACGATAGCTGCTTCTAGAAGAACTACCACTTGAACGACTTCGGCTAGAGCTACTACTTCGAGAACTGCTACTACTTCGTGAGCTACTGCGACTAGAGCTACCACTTCGAGAATGGCCGACACCTGCATCAATTGATTGCAGGGGTGTCACAAAGAGAAGAAGCAAGCAAGCAGCGATAAGAGTATATAACTTTTTCATATGTCTCCTAACTATGTGAGTACAAAAATAGTTTTTGCTAAATTTTATGTCTATAAAGAGTTTTGGAGTTTTATAGTTTTATTTTCAATAAACCACCCTATAATCCAACCAAATACGAGTATATAATTCTCGATAGCACCAATCGCATTAACAGGAGAATGATATTCAATAAAATTTAACAAATGATTTGTTCCTATTCCTATACCACCAATAATGAGGGCAAGAAGGGCAATTCTCAGGTAAAACCAATCGTACTTAATATTAACGGCAAGAATAATAATTAAGACAGCTAGATTCCAAATTCCAATTTCTCTTTGCCATCCTGCAGAAACACCGTAACCAGAATGCTCTCCCATATATGATGGGAGAAAGATTTGTAGAATAGAAGCACCCAACATGGCGACGATAACTAAAATAAATAGTACTCGTAAAAATTTGTTCATTTATTCTCCTTTTCTATTTTTTAGTAGAAAAGTCTATTAGCGAAAGTATATTTACTCGTTCTCTTTCAACTTAGCCAATTCTTGGGCAAGTAGTTTGAGGGCTACTTGTGGGTTGGCTTGTCCTTTAGTCGCTTTCATGAGGAATCCAGTAAAGGCCTTGTCGGCGTTGCGTTTTCCTGACTTGAAGTCGGCAACGGCAGCCTCGTTATCAGCAAAGACTTGGTGGATAATTGGAATTAAAATATCTGGGTCTGAGATTTGAACCAAACCTGCTTTTTCCACGTATTCACGAGCGCCACCACCGTTTTTAGCAAGGTGAACGAATACTTTCTTGGCAATCTTAGATGAAATCGTACCGTCTTCGATGATGGCAATCATTTCAACCAAGTTTTCTGGTGTCAATTGGATTTGTTCTAGTGTCTTACCTTCGGCGTTCAAGAATTGAGCGACTTCACCTTGGAGCCAGTTAGAGACTTGCTTAGCATCGCCACCAAGGGAAACTGCTTTCTCAAAGAAGTCAGAAGTGACTTTATTGGCAGTCAACTGGCTAGCATCGTAGTCTGATAATCCGAGTTGAGAGACATAGCGTGCACGGCGCTCTTTTGGAAATTCTGGCAACTCAGTGCGCATTTCTTCGATCCACTCATCAGAGATTTCAAAGAGTGGTAGGTCTGGCTCTGGGAAGTAGCGGTAGTCTGCAGCACCTTCTTTAACACGCATGAGGATAGTTGCCTTGTTTGCTTCATCATAACGGCGTGTTTCTTGGCGGATTTGACCACCTGAGCGAAGGATTTCAGCTTGACGTTGGACTTCGTATTCGAGACCCTTGCGAACATTTGAGAAGGAGTTGAGGTTCTTCAACTCAGTCTTAGTACCGAATTTCTCTTGACCATAAGGACGAAGAGAGATGTTTGCATCCACACGCATCGAACCTTCTTCCATCTTAACGTCAGAAATGCCAGCGTATTGGATAACCTCTTTGAGGGCTGTTAGATAAGCATAAGCTTCTTCTGGTGAACGCATGTCTGCTTCAGATACGATTTCAATCAAAGGTACCCCTTGGCGGTTGAGGTCAACATAAGAGTAACCATCTGTACCATGCGTGTTTTTACCAGCGTCTTCTTCTAGGTGGGCGCGTTCAATACCGATTTTCTTAGTTGTACCGTCTTCTAGCTCCACTTCAATCCAGCCGTTGTAACCGATTGGCTCATCAAACTGAGAAATTTGGTAGGCTTTAGGATTGTCAGGGTAGAAGTAGTTCTTGCGGTCAAAGTGCATCTTCTTATGGATGTCCATGTTAAGAGCGAGTGCAGCCTTGATACCAGCATCGACAACACCTTTATTGAGAACTGGTAGTACTCCAGGGAAAGACCAGTCAATCACGTTAGTGTTGGCATTTTGGTCATTCCCAAAGTGGGCAGAAGTAGGTGAGAAGATTTTTGAATTGGTGTTGAGCTCTACGTGGACTTCAAGTCCAATGACTGTTTCAAAGTTCATTAGTTATCACCTCCAAAAATCACGGGTTGTTGTTTGTGGTAGTCTGTTGTTGCTTCAAAAGCAGCAGCAGCTTGGTAGATAGTTTCTTCTGAATACTTAGGACCAATCAATTGGAGTCCTACTGGTAGACCTTGAACAAATCCAGCAGGAAGCGAAATCCCAGCAAGACCAGCTAAGTTGACAGGAATTGTCAAGAGGTCAGCCAAGTACATAGCAACTGGATCATGGTTGAGTGAATCCAAGTCATAAGCAACGCTAGGAGCAGTTGGTCCCAAAATCAAGTCATAATCCGCAAAGACGTTTTCGAAATCTTGGATGATAAGGGTGCGAACTTGTCCAGCCTTCTTGTAGTAGGCATCATAGTAACCTGATGAAAGGCTGAAAGTACCTAGCATGATACGGCGTTTCACCTCTTCACTGAAACCTTGGCTGCGGCTGTTTACATAGATTTCATCAAGATTAGTTGCATCTTCTGCACGGTAGCCATAACGGATACCATCAAAGCGTTGCAAGTTTGAGGATGCTTCTGATGAAGCAATGATGTAGTAAACCGCAACTCCGTATTTAGAGTGTGGAAGGCTAACTTCTTCAACGATAGCACCAAGCTTTTCAAAGTGCTTAGCAGCATTCAGAATGGTTTCCTTAACCTCTGGGTCAATCCCTTCACCAAGATATTCCTTAGGCAAAGCAATTTTCATTCCCTTGACGTCTTGACCGATTTTTGAAGTAAAGTCGGCAATGCGGACTGGAGCAGAAGTAGAGTCTTTTGCATCTTCGCTGGCAATAGCATTGAGCAAGAGGGCATTTTCCTTAACAGTTGGTGCAAAAGGACCAATTTGGTCTAATGAGCTACCAAAGGCAATGAGACCGAAACGTGAAACTGTTCCGTAAGTTGGTTTGAGACCAACAATCCCGTTAAAGGCAGCAGGTTGGCGAATAGAACCACCAGTATCGGAACCAAGTGATAAACGGACTTGTCCAGAAGCTACAGCTGCAGCAGAACCACTTGATGATCCACCAGGAACCTTGCTGTGGTCCCAAGCATTTTTGGTAGCACCGTAGTAAGAAGTCTCACCTGATCCACCCATGGCAAATTCGTCCATGTTAGTTTTCCCAACAACAATCATGCCCTTGGATTTTGCATTGGCAACAGCTGTGGCATCAAAGATAGGTTCGTAGTTATAGAGCATTTTTGAAGCTGCTGTTGTTAAGAGACCATCTGTAGAAATGTTATCCTTAACTGCGAGCGGAATTCCTGAAAGGACATTGTCAGCATCAATACCAGTTTCATCAATAGCTTTAGCCTGAGCAAGAGCTTGATCTTCAGCAATAGTGACGAAAGCATTGATAGCTGTCTCACGAGATTTGATATCTTCAAGCGTTGCCTGAGTTAGTTCAGTTGCTGAAATTTCCTTAGAAACAAGGAGATTGTGCAACTCTTCAATCGTTTTATTGTTAAAAGTCATTAGGCGTCTCCTCCATCATCTAGGATAGCTGGCACCTTGATATAGTAGTTATCTTTTTCAGGTACATTTTTAAACAAGCGGTCACGGTCTGTTCCTTCTTCGGCCACATCAGGTCGGAGAACAGTTTTACGGTCAGCCATCGTTGTAGTAGGTGCAACACCAGTAGTGTCGACTTCACTGAGCAATTCGACCATATCAACAATTTTTGAGAGTGTTGTCGCAAACTCTGCAGTTTCTTCTTCTGAGAATTTTAATTTTGAAAGATTGGCAACGTGAGTTACCTCTTCTTGCGTAATTTTCATCGGATATCCTTTCGTGAAATGATGATTCTTTATCTGTTCTATTTTACCATATTTTCCTATAAATAAGGCAAGCCAAGCTAAAAAGAAACAGAAATTGAAAAATACTTTTTATTTCGATATAATGGTTGAAATTAGAAGAAAGAATAACAGTCGTTTTTAGTTGGCAAATAAGATTGATGATTGATCAAATTAAAAAACATTAGGGGTGAAATATGACAATTTGGGAGTTGCTTTTTACCAGTAAGAAGACAGTTCCTCCCCATTTGGGAGCCTGGTACTTTTTATTACCTACTTCTTTGGTAATTATAGCTGTTTTATCGATTCGTTTCGCATCATCTAAAGGTTACAGAAACTTTTGGTATTGGGGTCAATTGATTCAGTTGCTCATTATCAACGCTTGGTATATTGCTGCACGTCTGCCCCTATCTGAGGCTCTCCCTTTTTACCATAGTCGCATGGCTATGTGGATAATTCTTCTTGCCCCTAATAAGACCTTTTTTAAACAATATTTTGCCCTGGTTGGAGTTTTTGGTTCTATCATGGCCTTGGTTTATCCAGTCTTTTATCCTTTTCCTTTCCCTCATGTTTCGTCCGTGAACAATGTTTTCGGACACTTGGCCCTCTTGGCTAACTGCTTGATTTATCTTGTTAGATATTATAAAGTTGAAAAAGGGGATACTTGGAAAATATGCCAGATGACTCTTGGAGTTAATGCCATTATCTTTCTCGCCAACCTCTTAACAGGAGGGAATTATGGCTTTATGAGCAAGCCACCTGTGATTGGGGATCATGGTAGTTTGCTTAACTATTTGATAGTGACCAGTTTGATGACAGGCATTCTCATCCTTATCAATCAACTCGTTAAATATAAACATAAGAATAGTTAATATACAACTGAATTCGTTACCTTAAGGAGACTTTATGCATCATTTTATTACAAGAACCCAAACGACGCCACCGCCTATTCCGATTTTTTGGTATGGAGTTATGATAGGCCTTCTTGCCTTGTCTATTTATGCTTCTCTTACTTACTACAAAAATCCCAAATTTGTTCGATTGTTTAAGTGGATTCAAATAGCGCAATTGATAGCTCTTTATACTTGGTATATAGGTTTTAGCATTCCATTTTCGAACAGCCTGCCTCTTTACCATTGCCGTTTGGCCATGTTCGCTGTTGTATTCTTACCTGACAAATGGAAGATCAAGCAGTATTTTGCACTTTTGGGAGCCAGTGGAGCAGTATTTGCCTTGGGTTATCCAGTCTTTGATCCTTATGATTTCCCACATATCACTAGCTTTTCATTCTTGATTGGGCATTACGCTCTTTTGGTTAATTCACTGGTTTATCTCATGAATCATTACGATAAAATCTTACTTAAAAAGTATCGAATTATTGCCTACACTTTTATTCTCAATCTATTCTTGGTAGGTGTCAATCAAGTAACGGGTGGTAATTACGGACTTTTGAATGCCACGCCTTTTATCCCTAACGCTCCTTTATGGTTCAAGTATCTTATGGTTTCAATCATTCTATCTGCAGCCCTAGTACTCTTTGATATCTTGTTTAAAAAACGTTGGGAAAAGAAAATTGCTCTAGAAAAAATTAAATTTTGAAGAGATTGTAACTAGCGATACAAAATAAATATTGAATAAAAGAATCTTATGAGCAGGTCAAGTATCTTGACCTGCTTTTTCTTGTGTAAGCAATTGAAAAACTCTCTAAAATCCGATATAATGGAGTGTTGAAAGGAATGTTAGGGTCCGATGTAATAAAGAGTGATTATAAATTAAAATAATTAAAAAAGTAGAAAGAAAGAGAACTTATGAGTATTCAAGAAGAAATTAAGAAACGCCGTACCTTTGCCATCATCTCTCACCCGGACGCGGGGAAAACAACCATTACTGAGCAATTGCTCTATTTTGGGGGAGAGATTCGTGAGGCAGGTACTGTAAAAGGGAAGAAAACAGGAAACTTTGCTAAGTCAGACTGGATGGATATCGAGAAACAACGTGGGATTTCAGTCACGTCATCTGTTATGCAGTTTGACTACGATGGGAAACGGGTAAACATCCTAGACACTCCAGGACACGAGGACTTTTCAGAAGATACCTATCGTACCTTGATGGCGGTGGATGCTGCGGTCATGGTAGTAGACTCTGCCAAGGGTATCGAGGCCCAAACCAAGAAATTGTTTGAGGTTGTCAAACACCGCGGGATTCCAGTCTTTACCTTTATGAACAAGCTGGACCGTGACGGTCGTGAACCACTAGATCTCTTGCAAGAATTGGAAGAAGTCTTGGGTATTGCAAGTTATCCAATGAACTGGCCGATCGGGATGGGGAAAGCCTTTGAGGGGCTCTACGACCTCTATAACCAACGTTTGGAACTCTACAAAGGGGATGAACGTTTTGCCAGCCTAGAAGATGGCGATAAACTCTTTGCTAGCAACCCTTTCTATGAACAAGTGAAAGATGATATTGAGCTTTTGAATGAAGCAGGAAATGAATTCTCAGAGGAAGCCATTCTTGCAGGTGATTTGACACCAGTCTTCTTTGGTTCGGCCTTGACTAATTTTGGGGTGCAGACCTTCCTTGAAACTTTCCTCAAGTTTGCTCCAGAACCTCATGGACACAAGAAAACAGACGGTGAACTTGTCGACCCTTATGATAAGGATTTCTCAGGTTTTGTCTTTAAAATTCAAGCCAACATGGACCCTCGACACCGTGACCGTATCGCATTTGTTCGTATTGTATCGGGTGAATTTGAGCGCGGTATGAGTATCAATTTGCCTCGTACTGGTAAGGGAGCTAAACTTTCTAATGTCACCCAATTTATGGCGGAAAGTCGTGAAAATGTAACTAATGCCGTAGCTGGAGATATTATTGGGGTTTATGATACAGGTACCTACCAGGTTGGAGATACGTTAACTGTTGGGAAAAACAAGTTTGAGTTTGAACCACTACCAACCTTCACGCCTGAGATTTTCATGAAGGTTTCACCTAAGAACGTTATGAAACAAAAATCCTTCCACAAGGGAATGGAACAGTTGGTACAAGAAGGAGCCATCCAGCTTTATAAGAATTACCAAACAGGTGAGTATATGCTAGGTGCTGTTGGACAACTCCAGTTCGAAGTCTTTAAACACCGTATGGAAGGCGAGTATAACGCTGAAGTTGTCATGACTCCAATGGGTAAAAAGACAGTTCGTTGGATTAAACCAGAAGATTTAGATGAACGTATGTCTTCAAGCCGAAATATCTTGGCTAAGGACCGCTTTGACCAACCAGTCTTCCTTTTCGAAAACGACTTTGCCCTCCGCTGGTTTGCCGACAAGTATCCAGATGTGGAGTTGGAAGAAAAGATGTGATTCAGTAAGTCTACTTGATTGCAAAGCAATTTAAGTAGACTACGGCAAGTCCTATAAGACTTGCCTAACTGCCTCACTAACTTAGTTTTACAAATGAAATCGATTTGTAAAACTAAGTGTCGTAATCTAATAAACACTAAACACTAAACACTAAGCGCTAAGAGTGTTTACCTAAACGCTTCACTAGGTAAAACCCACGAATGGTATCGGTTCGTGGGTTTTGCCGTCGTAACAGAAAGGAAGCAGTCTAGCTACCTGCTTTACTAACTCCGTGTTGCCACTTCTCACACTTAATTCGTGTTTCGTTCTTGAATAGACAAAAAAGACTAGAAATTAGATAGATTTCTAGTCTTTTTATTTTAAATTATATTAGTAGTGGAACCTTCATTTATTGAAAAGCATCTATACCAACAACCTTGATAAGGAATGTAAGGAGGATAAGCAATAGAATGCTGACTCCATTAATTACTAAATGGAGTAAGATAGACATTTCTAGTCGTTTGGTGCGATAAGCAGTCCAAGTTAGTACTGCAGACATCCAGCCATAGATCAAGAAAGAAGGAAGATTATTTGGTATATGGGCTATAGTGAAGAGAAACCAACCGAAAATATATCCAATTTTCTCGTATCCTTCGAAGAGTTTAGTAGGGATGATACCTCGACAGATAACTTCCTCACAAATAGGTGCCACTATTGCAACCACGAAAATGCTGGAAATTAGTGAGCTTTCTGACATGATGCTATTGATAACCTCTTGATTCGAAGTAGTTGTTTGCTTCAGAAGTTGTAACCAAATCGCACCAATCATATTTCCTGCGACAATGGCTACATAACTAAGAGCGATTCGAGGGGCGTCATTAATAGTAAAGAGTTTTGATTTTAGGATTAATAACTTACTTTTGTGAGCACCATATAAAAAGAGTGTAACAATAGCGGTAGAGACAAGCCCCACTATTAGAGATGACCAGATAGATCCAAGTTGAGTTTTTTGAAGTAACATTAAAGTCACGATAGGAACTTGTGATAGGGCCATTGCCACAAGAAAGATTCCTAGCCAAATCAATCGTTTACGATAATCTTTAAAAAAATTCATTCATATATCTCCTAAAAAATTTATTTCATTATAGCATACTTTGGATAGGAATTCTATTAATTACCAGAACATAAGCGTAGATAAAATAAGTAAGATGTTTCGAATTAAATGACTATAGAAAGATAAATCTTGTCTTAAGGTTTTAGGAAATAAAAAGTTTAGAAAGCTGACTCCCAAAAGGATATAAAAACTGACAGAAAATATGGTTAAAGGATTGTGCAGAAAAAATAAACTAAGAAAGATAAGGGTTGTTAGCCTGCCTGTCTTTTTATGAGTTGGTAATTTTCTCCATTTGTTTAACGGCAGAAAGGTAGCAATATCAAGTCCGAAAAGGAAAAAGAAAGAGATGAGTAACAAGTCAACGATTTCTTTTTGTAGTAGAGTGTCAGTGCTTATGCTTTCAAATAAAATAAAACATACTCCAGCAACGTTAATGATAACCATGCTGCTATACAATAAAAAGAAGGATCGACTACGATTGTGTAGCTGACTATTCACGTGATCATGTCCTGAAAGATAGTGGATAAATGTACAGATACCTGCTAATAACATTAAGAGGAGTAAAAAGTAAAAGCAGGATTGTTTGAGTGTTAAAGCAATACCAGGCCAAACTAAGCAACTACAGCAGCCTAAGTAGACCAAGGAAATCAATAAAAGAAGTTGGATTGATTTGTTCATTTTTTCCATATAAAACCCCTACGTTTTTTTAAAATTATAACTAAAATGATTCATGAAAAATTATCTTTTTCCCAAGTGTTATTTTTTGACTCTCAACTGTCTTTTAAAAATCTTATCAACAGAAAAAAACATCCCTCATTTTTTGAAGGATGTGCTTTTTGATAATAACATTGCTAACGCTTAGACCAGGTTCGCTTCATAAAGAGTAATATGATTGGATAAATTTCAAGACGTCCTGCAATCATTGCAAAGGATAGGAGGAGTTTTGAAAATGGACTAAAAATTGAGAAACTTGCAGTTGTTCCGAGAATTGGGCCGATATTGTTAAAGCAACTGAAAACGGCACTCGTAACAATCATTAAATTGTCAGCATCTAAACTGATAATGAAAATTAAGCTGAGTAGAATCATGACGTAAACTACAAAGTACTTGAGAATCTTGTGTTGGGTGTCCTTATCAATTACCGTTTGGTTAACATGGAGAGTTAAAACACGGTGAGGGGATATGGTAGACAAAAATTGATTTTTAGCAATTTTAGCTAGAATAACTCCACGCATCACTTTGAGACCACCAGCAGTAGATCCAGCAGAACCACCAATCGCCATCAGCATCAGTAGGATATACTGAGAAAACAAAGGACAATTGGTTATGTTTCCGTAACCAAAACCAGTTGTCGTAATGATATTAGAGACTTGGAAGAAGGCCATCTCAAAACTTTGTGAAACGCCACTATAAAGGTGGAGTGTATTGAGAGTAATTAAGCCGGTAGAAACAACGACAATCAAGAGATAAGCACGAAGCTCCTCATCGAAAAAGAATTCCTTGACTCGACGAAGCATGAGATAGTAGTAGAGGTTGAAATTGACACCAAACATCAAGACCCCAACACTCGTCAGATAGGTAATGAGAGAACTATTATAGTGGGCGATTCCATCATTGTAAACCGTGAAACCACCAGTCCCAGCAGTTCCCATAGCGATAACAAAACTATCGTAGAGTGGCATACCGGCAAGATAATAAATCACTACAAAGAGGGCGAACATTGCTAGATACAGGATGTAGAGGATTTGTGCTGTATTTTTTAGCTTAGACACAACCTTACCAAATACTGGTCCAGGGACCTCGGCCTTCATAACCTCTAAGTGGCTGTTTTTAGCATTGTCCATAATAGCTAGGGCAAAAACTAGCACCCCCATACCTCCGATGAGGTGGGTGAAACTTCTCCAAAATAGAAGAGAACGGCTTAAGACAGAAACGTCATTTAAGATAGTTGCTCCCGTAGTAGTGAAGCCGGAACTAGTTTCGAAGAAGGCATCGATAAAATTGGGGATTTGACCTGAAAAGACAAAGGGAAGGGAGCCAAAGAAAGACCAGAGGATCCAACATAGGGCAACAATTAAGACTCCTTCTTTAGCATAGATACGTTGTTTTTTAGGCTTTTTGATGATTCCGAGTAGACCTAGGACAACAAGAATCCCGATGGTAGAGAAAAGAGCTGTAAAAACTTGATTAGATTCTCGATAGTAAAGAGCAATACCAACAGGAACTAAAAGTAACCCAGCTTCAATCAAGAGTAGTTTTGCAAGAAGAAAGCGTACCATACTTCTATTCATAGCTTACCTCTCTAACAAATCATAAATCTTGGTGATGTTTGATAGCAAAGTGATAACCACAAGCTTATCACCGACTTGGAGTGTGTCTTCTCCTGTTGGGAAGATCGTTTTTCCATTGCGGATAATAGCAGCAATCAAGACATCCTTTTTGAGCTTCAATTGAGATAAAGGCTTGCCAGTCATTTTATTGGCTTCCTTGATCAGGAATTGAAGAGTTTCTACCTGTCCATTTGCTAGATGGTGCATAGCTTGAAGGTCAGAATATTGCGCATTTACACGACCATGGATAAAGTGCATAATGGTATCAACAGCGATTGTTTTAGGGGTGATGATACTTGAGAAATCTGTCGCATGAATGATTTCCAATAGGCTTGTTCGGTTTACCTTAGTAATATTTTTCTGAACACCTATGTTATCCAAGAACATAGAGGTAATGATATTTTCCTCGTCGACTCCTGTCAAAGTGGCAACAGCATCATAGTTTTGTGCACTTTCTTCTAAGAGGGTGTCCTTAGTTGTTCCATCACCTTGGACTATATAGAGTTTAGGGAATTTTTCGCTGAAAAAGGCAGCTATTTCAGGATTGACCTCAATAACCTTGGTATCGATACGACTGTCTTTTAACATACCTAAGAGATAGTATGCAATTTTCCCAGCTCCTATGATGAGTAAACTCTTAACGACTCGAGATTTGATATAGTTGTGGAAGAGCATCATATCGACACGACTTCCTGTCACAAAGATACGGTCTTGATCTTCTAAAATCATATCTCCACTAGGGATCATGAGTTTGTGGTCGCGTTCGATAGCACAGACAATAACATTACCAAACTTTTTACGAAAATCTGCAATAGACATCTGACAAATATTGCTATTATTTCGAACTTTAAATTCCATCAAACTGACCAATCCGCCTGCAAAACGCTCAACAGAAAGAGCATTGGGGAAGTCTATAATATTAGCGATAGCACGAGCTGCTAGGAGTTCTGGGTTTACAATGACTGAAAATCCAAGAATATTTTTTTCTTTAAAGTAAGGGTTGGAATATTCAGGATTGCGTACACGAACAATGGTTTCCTTTGCTCCCATTTTTTTGGCTAAAACAGCCGAAACCATATTGACCTCGTCGTATTGAGTCATGGCAATGAAAATATCACAATCTTGAACATTGGCTGCTTCTAACATTGCAAAGTCAGCTCCGTTACCTGCGATTCCCATAATATCAAAACGGCTGGTCAAGTATTTTAGAACAGTTTCGTTCTGTTCAATTAAGACAACATCATGGTTGTCAGCAACAAGTGAACGACAGAGGGCAGAACCTACTTTTCCCCCTCCGACAAGAATAATTTTCATAGTTAGTTAACCTACTTTTTCAATATGTCTTTATCATACCTTTTTTTAGAAAAAAATGCACTCAACAACCGACTGTTTCTTCTTTAATAAAGGGATTAGGGGAATTCGAACAAATATTTTGCTTTAAACATCATATGTTTATGAAAAACTTGTTCCGAAAATTCTCAATCTATATAAATTCTATGATATTGCTTGCTGAAAGTTGAAATTTCAACTTTTGTAAATATGCTTGTAAAAAAAATGAAAAAATCAAGTCATTTCTATTGACAATCAGGCTGAAAGTGTTATACTAAAAAAGTAGTTTCGCTGATTTACTTCAAACCTGTTGTGAGGTAAGTTAACGATGCCTTAACCACGCTGTTTGCTGAGCTTGACTCCGGGCAGTGTGGCTATTTTTTTGCACTAGTGAGAGGAAGCAAGGCATGGCCAATCATATTGTATTGTTTGAACCACAAATTCCACAAAATACGGGAAATATTGCACGAACCTGTGCGGCGACGAATGCGCCCCTTCATATTATCAAACCGATGGGCTTTCCGATTGATGATCGTAAAATGAAGCGAGCCGGGCTAGACTATTGGGACAAACTTGAGATCTATTTTTATGATAGTTTAGATGAATTTATGAAAAAAATGGATGGTCAACTCTACTTGATTTCAAAGTTTGCAGAAAAGGTCTATTCAGATGCTGACTTCACGATAGAAGGAAACCATTATTTTCTTTTTGGACGTGAAGATAAAGGTTTGCCTGAGGAATTTATGCGGGAACATCCTGAAAAAGCTCTCAGAATTCCTATGAATGATGAACATGTTCGTAGCCTCAATGTATCCAATACAGTATGTATGATTGTCTATGAGGCCCTTCGTCAACAAAATTTTGCGGGTCTCGAACTGGTTCATACTTACGAAACGGATAAGTTGAAATAAACACTGATAAGAGATAAAATGCTTGCGCTTGCAAGCTTTTTTTGTTATCATTAGAGGGTCTTCAGGGCAGGGTGTGATTCCCGACCGGCGGTAAATTTGACTAGCTATTTTAGCTTTCTCTTCGTTGTCTTGTCTCGATATACTTTAAGTATTATCTTCGACTGCGACGTCTAGATAAATCTAAAATATCTTAGCCAAATAAGTCCGCGAGCGCAAGCTGATGTGGTGAGATTCCACAACCGACAGTATAGTCTGGATGGGAGAAGACGAAAGGATAGCTTTGTCTATTCTGCTTCATTATAATAGAAATAAAACCAGTTTCTTTGTAAGCTTAGGTTATTTTTTGAGATAGTTAAGAGAGTAGATAGAGAGAAACTTTCCAACTTCTTCTGATTTTATAGAAAATTGGAGGAACCTGTTATGACAAACACACGTCGACTTTCGACCATTGCAATTTTATCAGCACTTTCATTTGTGTTGATGTACCTTGACTTTCCGCTTCTACCGGCGGCACCCTTTTTAAGGATTGAGTTCAGTATCTTACCAGTTCTTGTAGGTTTGGTAGTCTTGGATTTACCAGCGGCTTTAGGAGTACTATTCCTTCGGTCTTTGTTGAAAATCCTTTTGAACAATCAAGGAGTTAGTACCTACATTGGTTTGCCGATGAATATCGTAGCCTTAGGAGTCTTTGTTCTTGCTTTTGGTCTGATTTGGAAAAAAGAGCGTACAGCCATGCGTTTTGTCCTAGCTTCATTAGCAGGGACGATTGGTCTTACTTTAGCCATGTTAGTTCTAAACTACGTTTATGCTGTCCCTTTGTACGCAAAATTTGCTAACTTCGATATAGAGAATATTCTAGGACTTAGTAATTACTTGTTGGCAATGGTCTTACCATTTAATTTGATTGAAGGAGTCATCTTTGCCATCTCATTCTGGTTATTATTTGTCCTTTTGAAACCAACTTTGAAATACTATGAAAGATAAACAAACATATTTAACAAAGGGCTCTTTTGCCCTTTTACTATTTGTAATTCTGGGTTATGTCGTTAAGTTTTATCCAGAACAATTGATACCATTTGATTCGTCTATCCAGACAGCAATCCGTGGAGATTTACCAGCTATATTGACAACTATCTTTCGAGGGATTACTCGTCTGATTGACTTACCAGTCGTTATTTCTTGGGCAATTCTATTGACTGTTATTTTTTATCTGAAAAGGTGGAAGTCAGAAAGCCTTTTAGTAGCTGGCAATCTTAGTTTGGCTGGAATTTTAATTGTGTCCTTAAAACACCTCTATCAACGTCCCCGACCTGAAATTTTACACTTGGTCGAAGAAAAAGGATTTTCTTTCCCTAGTGGTCATTCACTAGCAGTAACTGTTTTAATCGGTTCTCTAATTATCATTGTGGGACAGAGAGTGAAAGATAGGACTGTAAAGCTCATTCTCCAGATTTTACTGGGAATCTATCTAGTAAGTGTAATCATTTCCAGAGTCTATCTGGGAGTTCATTACCCATCAGATGTTCTTGCCAGTCTCTGTCTGGGTCTTGGAATTCTATTCATTGAATTTCCATTTTATGACAAACTTCGCTTTCAATGGCGCTTTACAGGCAAGCAAAAGTAGGGTTTAGCCCTTCTTGAGGAGATAAAAATGGAAGTCAAGATAAAAGATCTTCATCCGACTCAACTATACTTATCAGAAAAGAAGTTGCAAGATATCCAGATGCTTTATCAGTCGGCTGAAATCATCAATATGGATCCAATTAGTATTCTTGCATTTGGAGATCGCTTGCTGATTACAGATGGGCATCACAGAGCTTACCAAGCTTTGTTAGCTGGTCAAAATACGATTTCTGCTGAGTGGGATAAAGATGGTGGTGATGAACTGTATCATCTCTATGCGCAAGTTTGCGAGGAAAGAAAGATATACTCTATTCTGGATTTAAAAAATCATATCTTAGCCCAAGATGAGTATGAAGCAAAATGGTATAACTGGTGTGATGGTTTTAATCAGGCAGTGACTCTCTTATTGAAAAAGAAGTTAAAGTGAAACAAATCATTCAAATAGATAGTTCTTTACGCTTGGTTCCTGTTTTTTAGCAGATCATCGTGATGTAGATTTGACTTAGTATCAGGAAGCGGACTTGGTTGAACACTTGTAGATGAAGTCAGAAGCTCCTATAATGTATAAAAATTGAATGCTATTTATTCCAATTATCGCTCAAAACAGAGCGGTTTTTTGTTTGTAGTTCAGAACTCTTTCACGAAAGAAATAATAGTCAAATTCAGTAATAAAATTTCTCTAAAAATAGAATTTTTCTCTTGCATTTGAGATAGATTAGTGTATAATAGTAGGGTATGTGCAAAACATACTTGTGGGAGGTAAAAATCTCTAAATTACCGCCAAAACCACAAAGGAGGATTTAAAAATGGCTAAAAAAGTCGAAAAACTTGTAAAATTGCAAATCCCTGCTGGTAAAGCTACACCAGCTCCACCGGTTGGACCTGCTCTTGGTCAAGCTGGTATCAACATCATGGGATTCACAAAAGAGTTCAACGCTCGTACAGCTGATCAAGCTGGTATGATCATTCCAGTTGTTATCTCAGTATACGAAGATAAATCATTTACTTTCGTTACTAAAACACCACCAGCTGCTGTTCTTTTGAAAAAAGCTGCAGGTGTTGAAAAAGGATCAGGTACACCTAACAAAACTAAAGTTGCTACAGTTACTCGTGCACAAGTACAAGAAATTGCAGAAACTAAGATGCCAGATTTGAACGCTGCAAACATTGAGTCTGCAATGCGTATGATCGAAGGTACTGCTCGTTCTATGGGATTCACTGTTGTTGACTAATCAATAACTTCCCTATATAACCCGCAAGACTTCATCATTTCGAGAAGTGACGTGGGAGATGAAAATCGATTGAACCACTTACAAGGAGAATAGAAAATGGCTAAAAAAAGCAAACAACTTCGTGCTGCTCTTGAGAAAATCGACAGCACAAAAGCATACAGCGTAGAAGAAGCTGTAGCTCTTGCAAAAGAAACTAACTTTGCAAAATTTGACGCAACTGTAGAAGTTGCATATAACTTGAACATCGACGTGAAAAAAGCTGACCAACAAATCCGTGGAGCAATGGTATTGCCAAACGGTACTGGTAAAACAGCTCGCGTTCTTGTATTTGCACGTGGTGCAAAAGCTGAAGAAGCTAAAGCTGCTGGAGCAGACTTCGTTGGTGAAGACGACCTTGTTGCTAAAATCAACGACGGTTGGTTGGACTTCGATGTAGTTATCGCTACACCTGACATGATGGCTCTTGTTGGACGTCTTGGACGTGTCCTTGGACCACGTAACTTGATGCCAAACCCTAAAACTGGTACTGTAACAATGGATGTTGCAAAAGCAGTTGAAGAGTCTAAAGGTGGTAAAATCACTTACCGTGCTGACCGTGCAGGTATCGTACAAGCTATCATCGGTAAAGTTTCATTTGAAGCTGACAAGTTAGTTGAAAACTTCAAAGCATTCAACGAAACAATCCAAAAAGCTAAACCAGCTACAGCAAAAGGAACTTACGTAACAAGCTTGACAATCACAACTACTCAAGGTGTTGGTATCAAGGTTGACGTTAACTCACTTTAATTAGTAAATAATCAAAAGGTTGGGACATTTTGTCTCAACCTTTTTTCTATTAAAAAGTAAAAATACGTATAAACTTTCTAATCTATTTGATATTGTAAAGTATCTAGATAGAAAATTCAGAAAATTGTTTCTTTTGTCTTGAAAATTTTTGAAAAAATGGTATTATAGAAACAAGTCATTTTAAGAGAAGAGAAAGGGGAACGATGGAGAAACTCATTTTAGACTCACCAAAGTCAGGTTCGGAACTCGTTTTGGAAACGCTCCGTGACCTAGGAATCGATACGATTTTTGGTTATCCAGGCGGGGCTGTATTGCCTTTATATGATGCTATTTATAATTTTAAAGGCATCCGCCATATTCTAGGTCGCCATGAACAAGGTTGTCTTCATGAAGCAGAAGGTTATGCTAAATCAACAGGGAAACTTGGTGTCGCAGTCGTCACAAGTGGACCAGGAGCTACCAATGCTATTACTGGTATTGCAGATGCTATGAGTGACAGTGTTCCCCTTTTGGTCTTCACTGGTCAGGTAGCAAGAGCGGGAATCGGTAAGGATGCTTTCCAAGAAGCAGATATCGTCGGTATTACCATGCCGATTACCAAGTACAACTACCAGGTTCGAGAGACGGCGGATATCCCACGTGTGATTACAGAGGCTGTGCACATTGCGACTACCGGTCGCCCAGGGCCAGTTGTTATTGACTTGCCAAAAGATGTTTCAGCTCTTGAAACGGACTTTGTCTATTCTTCAGAGATAGATTTACCAAGTTATCAACTAACTTTAGAGCCAAATGAGATGCAAATCAAGAAAATCTTGAAGCAACTCTCTAAGGCTAAGAAGCCAGTTTTGTTAGCTGGTGGTGGTATTAGTTATGCTGAAGCTGCTGCGGAGTTAAATGAATTTGCAGAGCGTTATCAAATTCCTGTTGTGACCAGTCTTTTGGGACAGGGAACAATTGCAACTAGCCATCCACTGTTTTTGGGAATGGGTGGGATGCATGGTTCCTTTGCAGCCAATATCGCAATGACTGAAGCTGATTTTATGATTTCGATTGGGTGCCGTTTTGACGACCGTTTGACTGGTAATCCTAAGACATTTGCGAAGAATGCCAAAGTAGCGCATATTGATATCGATCCAGCAGAGATTGGTAAGATTATCGCTGTTGATATCCCAGTTGTTGGTGATGCGAAAAAGGCCTTGCAACAGTTACTAGCGGAGCCAATCGTTCGTAACAATACTGAAAAATGGATTGAAAAAGTTACCAAAGATAAGAATCGTGTTCGTTCTTATGATAAAAAGGAACGTGTCGTCCAACCACAAGCAGTTATTGAACGAATTGGTGAGTTGACTAAGGGTGATGCCATTGTCGTAACTGACGTCGGACAACACCAAATGTGGACAGCTCAATACTATCCATACCAAAACGAGCGTCAACTCGTAACTTCAGGTGGACTAGGAACCATGGGATTCGGAGTTCCTGCAGCTATCGGAGCAAAAATTGCTAATCCAGATAAGGAGGTCGTGCTCTTTGTCGGTGATGGTGGTTTCCAAATGACCAATCAGGAATTGGCAATCTTGAACATCTACAAGATTCCAATCAAGGTCATCATGCTTAATAACCACTCTCTTGGGATGGTCCGTCAGTGGCAAGAAGCCTTCTACGATGGGCGAACATCAGAGTCAGTCTTTGATAGCCTCCCAGATTTCCAATTGATGGCTCAAGCCTATGGAATTAAGAATTATAAATTTGATAATCCTGAAACCTTAGAAAAGGATTTGGAAGTCATCTTGGAAGATGTACCAATGTTTATCGAGGTAGATATTTCTCGTAAAGAGCATGTTTTACCGATGGTACCAGCTGGTAAGAGTAATCATGAGATGTTGGGGGTGAAGTTTAATGCGTAGAATGTTAACAGCCAAACTTCAAAACCGGTCAGGAGTTCTCAATCGTTTTACCGGTGTCTTGTCTAGACGCCAAGTCAATATTGAGAGTATCTCGGTAGGGGCGACAGAAAATCCTAATGTATCACGGATTACCATTATCATTGATGTTGCATCTCACGATGAAGTGGAGCAAATCATCAAACAACTCAACCGTCAGGTCGACGTTATCCGTGTCCGCGATATCACAGATAAACCGCACCTCGAGCGTGAAGTGATTCTGATCAAGGTCTCAGCGCCTGCGGAGAAGCGAGCAGAAATTTTAGCTATTATCCAGCCTTTCCGTGCAACTGTTGTTGATGTGGCTCCGAGCTCCATTACTGTTCAGATGACTGGAAATGCGGAAAAGAGTGAAGCTTTGATTCGGGTTATTCGACCATACGGTATCAAGAATATCGCTCGGACGGGTGCAACTGGATTTACCCGCGATTAAAAATCCAACCTAAATTTGTTAATCTAGCCTATCAGGCAATAAATATAGAAAAGAGAGAAAAACTATGGCAGTTCAAATGGAATACGAAAAAGATGTAAAAGTAGCAGCACTTGATGGTAAAAAAATCGCTGTTATCGGTTATGGTTCACAAGGTCATGCTCATGCTCAAAACTTGCGTGATTCAGGTCACGATGTAATCATCGGTGTTCGTCCAGGTAAATCTTTTGATAAGGCAAAAGAAGATGGTTTTGATACTTATACAGTAGCAGAAGCAACTAAATTGGCTGATGTCATCATGATTTTGGCACCAGACGAAATCCAACAAGAATTGTACGAAGCAGAAATTGCTCCAAACTTGGAAGCTGGGAATGCAGTTGGATTTGCGCATGGTTTTAACATCCACTTCGAATTCATCAAAGTTCCTGCAGATGTAGATGTCTTCATGTGTGCTCCTAAAGGGCCAGGACACTTGGTACGTCGTACTTACGAAGAAGGCTTTGGTGTCCCAGCACTTTACGCTGTGTATCAAGATGCAACAGGAAATGCTAAAAACATCGCCATGGATTGGTGTAAAGGTGTTGGTGCAGCACGCGTTGGTCTTCTGGAAACAACTTACAAAGAAGAAACTGAAGAAGATTTGTTTGGTGAACAAGCAGTTCTTTGTGGTGGTTTGACTGCCCTTATTGAAGCTGGTTTTGAAGTCTTGACTGAAGCTGGATATGCTCCAGAATTGGCTTACTTTGAAGTGCTTCACGAAATGAAACTCATCGTTGACTTGATCTACGAGGGTGGATTCAAGAAAATGCGTCAATCAATTTCTAACACAGCTGAATACGGTGACTACGTTTCAGGTCCACGTGTTATCACTGAACAAGTGAAAGAAAACATGAAAGCAGTTCTTGCTGACATCCAAAACGGTACATTTGCTAACGACTTTGTGAACGACTACAAAGCTGGACGTCCAAAATTGACTGCTTACCGTGAACAAGCAGCGAACCTTGAAATTGAAAAGGTTGGTGCCGAATTGCGTAAAGCAATGCCATTTGTCGGTAAAAACGATGATGATGCATTCAAAATCTACAACTAATTTTTGAGAATAAAAATAGAAGGCGAGTTGGGGGTACCTAACCCGCTTTTTATCTTGAAAAAGAATCAAGGAGAAGATTATGCTTAGTGCAAAAGATGTGGTGAGGGCCCACAAGGTTCTGAGTGGTGTCGTAGTCAATACTCCACTAGAATATGATCATTACTTATCAGAAAAATACGGAGCTAAAATTTATCTCAAAAAAGAAAATGCTCAACGAGTCCGCTCTTTTAAAATTCGTGGAGCTTATTATGCCATCTCACAATTGACTAAGGAAGAACGTGAGCGTGGTGTAGTGTGCGCATCAGCAGGAAATCATGCTCAAGGTGTTGCCTATACTTGTAACGAGATGAAGATTCCTGCAACAATCTTTATGCCAATTACAACGCCTCAACAGAAAATTGGTCAGGTTCGTTTCTTTGGTGGAGATTTTGTAACTATCAAATTGGTAGGAGATACCTTCGATGCTTCGGCCAAGGCAGCTCAAGACTATACAGTTGCTGAAAATCGTACGTTTATTGATCCTTTTGATGATCCCTATGTTCAAGCTGGTCAAGGAACAGTAGCTTATGAAATTTTAGAAGAAGCGCGAAAAGAATCCATTGATTTTGATACTGTCTTGGTGCCTGTAGGAGGGGGGGGACTCATTGCAGGAGTTTCTACTTATATAAAGGAAACGAATCCGACTATTGAAGTTCTGGGTGTAGAAGCCAACGGAGCTCGTTCCATGAAGGCAGCATTTGAGGCTGGAGGTCCGGTTAAACTTAAAGAAATTGATAAGTTTGCAGACGGGATTGCTGTGCAGAAGGTTGGACAATTGACCTATGAAGCAACCCGTAAAAATGTTGAAACGCTTATCGGAGTGGATGAAGGTTTAATCTCTGAGACCTTGATAGATCTTTACTCTAAACAGGGGATTGTAGCTGAGCCTGCAGGTGCTGCTAGTGTGGCGGCCTTGGAAGTACTGTCAGATTATATAAAAGGAAAGACTATTTGTTGTATCATCTCTGGAGGAAATAACGATATCAACCGTATGCCAGAGATGGAAGAGCGTGCCTTGATTTATGATGGCATCAAGCATTACTTTGTGGTAAACTTCCCACAACGTCCAGGTGCTCTTCGTGAGTTTGTAAATGATATTTTAGGACCGAATGACGATATCACTCGTTTTGAGTATATTAAACGTGCCAGCAAGGGAACAGGACCAGTCTTAATCGGGATTGCTCTTGCTAACAAGCATGATTATGCGGGCTTGATTCACCGAATGGAGAAATTTGATCCGTCTTATATTAACTTGAATGGGAATGAAACTCTATATAATATGCTTGTTTAATATCCTATAAAATTTTTATCATATCATTTGCCTAACCTATATACGAGTGCTATAATGTAGGTGAAGAAAGGGGGAGATTCCCATGGTTTTACAAGTTTTACTTGTTCTAGTGATTCTAATGCTTATTGTAGGAGCTATGTTAGTGAGCTCTGTTTATGTCGTTCGTCAACAGTCTGTTGCAATTATCGAACGATTTGGTAAGTATCAAAAGTTAAGTAATAGTGGTATTCATCTACGGGCACCATTTGGCATTGACAAAATTGCAGCTCGTGTGCAGCTACGCCTTTTACAAAGTGAGATCGTGGTTGAAACCAAAACCCAAGATAACGTTTTTGTGACTATGAATGTCGCAACTCAGTATCGTGTAAATGAGTTAAACGTTACAGACGCTTACTATAAATTGATGAGACCTGAAGCTCAAATCAAATCTTATATTGAAGATGCATTGCGCTCATCTGTTCCTAAGTTAACTTTGGATGAATTGTTTGAGAAAAAAGATGAAATTGCATTAGAAGTTCAAAAACAAGTAGCGGAAGAAATGTCAACGTATGGGTATATTATCGTTAAGACGCTCATTACCAAAGTTGAGCCGGATGCAGAAGTCAAACAATCAATGAACGAAATTAATGCTGCCCAACGTAAGAGAGTGGCAGCTCAAGAATTGGCTGAAGCAGATAAAATTAAGATCGTTACAGCGGCAGAAGCTGAGGCAGAAAAAGATCGCCTCCATGGTGTGGGGATCGCAGAGCAGCGGAAAGCAATTGTTGATGGACTTGCTGATTCTATTAAAGAGTTAAAAGGAGCCAATGTCGAATTAACTGAAGAACAAATTATGTCAATCCTATTAACCAATCAGTATTTGGATACATTGAATAATTTTGCAGATAAACAAGGAAATAATACAATATTCTTGCCAGCAAATCCTAATGGAGTTGAAGATATTCGAACCCATATATTATCAGCTTTGAAAGCTAAATAATTACAATCTTAACGCAATAACTTTATTAATATATGTGTTTTAATTGACAAATACTATAAAAACATATAGAATGAAGTTGCGTAAAGAAAAAAATAGGAGAATAACATGGCTAAGTCTAACTTTGAAAAAGTAGAAGCAGTTGTTAGCTGGGTTCGTGATAAGAAAATCACAGGGTATCGTATTTCTAAGGAAACGAATGCGCGTGAGATGTCTATCATTGCTTTGGCTCAAGGACGTGCGAAAGTTAAGAACATTTCCTTTGAAACAGCCCTCGGCTTAATTGATTTCTACAATAAAAATCATGAAAAATTTGAAGATTAGTCTTTGGATATAGGCAGGTTCGAAAAGAATCTGCCTTTTAATTTTTTGGAATATAAAAAAAGACTGCAATGGCAGTCTTTTTTCTTATCGAAGATAGCGTTGTAAAAATTCTCTTGTACGTTCTTCTTTGGGATTAGTAAATAGATCTTCTGGTTTGCCTTCTTCTGCAATGACACCCTTATCCATAAAGATGACACGGTGTGATACATCGCGAGCAAATTCCATTTCGTGGGTTACGACGATCATGGTCAAGCCTTCTTGAGCTAAATCTTGCATGATTTTGAGAACTTCACCGACCATTTCAGGGTCAAGGGCTGATGTAGGCTCATCAAAGAGAATGGCATCAGGATTCATGGAAAGTGCACGAGCAATAGCAACACGCTGCTTTTGCCCACCAGAAAGTTGTTTAGGTTTGGCTTGCCAGTAACGTTCTCCCATGCCAACTTTTTCAAGGTTCTCTTTAGCGACTTTCTCTGCTTCTGAGCGATCACGTTTGAGTACAGTTGTTTGGGCAACGATTGTATTTTCAAGCACGTTTAGATTTTCAAAAAGGTTGAAGGACTGGAAGACCATTCCTAGTTTTTCTCGATAGTGAGTGAGGTTATATCCTTTTTCGAGGACATTTTCACCGTGATAAAGGATTTTACCTTCAGTGGGTGTTTCAAGTAAGTTGATCGAACGTAGGAAGGTTGATTTACCACTACCGGAACTTCCAATGATAGAAATAACTTCTCCTTTATGGATAGTAAGGGAAATATCTTTTAGGACCTCGTTTTGTCCATAGGATTTTTTGAGGTGTTTGATTTCAAGAATGGGTTGATTCATTATTTCAAATCCTCCGTTTGCATTTGGTTAGCACCTGTAGTGTAAGTATCCATATCCATCCGTTTTTCGATATAGCGTAGGATACGTGTTACTGTAAAGGTGAGGACAAAGTAGATAACTGCGATAATAGTAAAGGTTTGGAAGTACTGGTAAGTCTGTGTTGCTACTGTATTTCCTGAGAAGTAAAGTTCTACAACAGAGATAACATTCAGTACAGAAGTATCCTTGATGTTGATGACGAATTCATTACCAGTTGCAGGTAGGATATTTCGAACTACCTGAGGTAAAACAATCTTACGCATGGTTTGATTATGAGTCATACCAAGTGCAGTAGCTGCTTCAAATTGTCCTTTGTCAACAGCTAGGATACCACCACGAACGATTTCGGTCATGTAGGCACCTGTATTGATAGAAACGATAAAGATAGCAGCCAGAGTACGGTCTAGGTTGATTCCGAAAGCTTGAGCAGTTCCATAGTAGATAACCATAGATTGTACAATCATAGGAGTTCCACGGAAAATTTCAATATAGATATTGAGAATCCAACCAACTATATTTTGAACGACGTAGATAAATTGATTTTCAGATTGAGGTGCAGTACGGAAAACACCGATAGCAAGACCAATAACGAGACCTACGATAGTACCGATAATTGAAATTAAAAGTGTGATTCCAGCACCACGCAAGAGTTGTTGCCAGTTTTCAGTTAGAATTTTAGCAACTTGGCTAAAGAAATTACTGCTGTTTTCTTCAGTAGTTGTAGCTTCTACAGGTTGCTCTTTAATCATACGATCCATTAGGGCAACTTGTTCATCTTTAGAGATGGTTTCAATGCTAGCATTGATTTGGCTGATACGTTCGTCATCCTTACGAAGACCGATAGCGATAGAGGTATCTTCTTCTCCAGTTTTGAAACCAGGTTCAGGCTGAATCATTTTGAACTTTGCATTTGCTGACTCAGCAGTTAGGGCTTCTGGTCGTTCAGAAACATAGGCGTCAATGACACCAGCTTCAAGAGCTTGACGCATTTGTGCGAAATCACCCATGGCAGTTTCTTTTTTAGCGCCTGGAATTTGAGAAATCAAGTCGTAAAGGTAAACCCCTTGTTGAGAAGTGATTTTTGCATCTTTAAAATCATCTAGTGTTTTGGCGTTTGCATAGGCAGAATCTTTTTTGACTAAAAGTACTGGTTCACTGGTATAGTAACTGCTTGAGAAGGCAATTTCTTGCTTACGTTCAGCGGTTGGACTCATACCTGCAATAATCATATCAATCTTTCCAGAAGTCAGAGCTGGAACAAGTCCTTCCCATTTTGTTTTTACAATGAGTGGTTCTTTACCCAGATCTTTAGCGATTTTTTTTGCAATTTGAACATCGTAACCGTTAGCATATTGGTTTGTTCCATCAATCTTGACAGCGCCATTACTATCGTCATCTTGAGTCCAGTTAAATGGTGCGTAAGCTGCCTCCATTCCGATGCGTAAATATTCATCGGCTTGGACCTGGCTAACTAGTCCTAGAGTAAGGGCTAAGCTAGCAAGGATAGAAAAGCATAATTTTTTCATATTTTCTCCTATTTCTAGTCTAAAAATGGCTCCCTCTATTGTATCTAAAAATGGTAAGATTTTCAATACAAGTAAACCTTAACTTCAAAAAATGATATAATAGTGAAAAAACATGAAAGGGAATGTAAGATGAAAAAGAGATGGCTTCTTGCTCTGGTATTTACCTGTTTGCTATTTGTACCTCGTCTAGTTTTTGCAGTAGACTTCGATATTCTATCCTATAAAGGTGATTTGAATATTCATGCAGATAATACAGCGGTTTTCAAAGAAACAATCACCTACCACTTTAAAGATGATTTTAATGGTCAATTGATTGGACTCGGAAAAGCAGGGAAAATGCCGAAGGGATTTGAAATTGATGACGAACCAACTGTCTTAGTATCTAAAAATGGCCAGATTGTTCAAGACGTCCTCTCATATACTAAGGAAGAAGAGGATGGCTACAAGGTCACCATTTTTAATCCGGGAAACGCAGGAGATACTGTTCGTGTGACTGTTACTTGGCAACTTAAAAATCTTCTTTTCTTATATCAGGATATTGCTGAGTTGAATTGGCAACCATTGACAGATAGTTCAGGGGATATCAAAGATCTGGAATTTCGAGTAACTTCAGATAGTCCGGCAGAGAAACTCTTTTTCCATACTGGTGAACTCCTCAATGAGGGAAGTGTCGAAAAAGTCAATGATATCTACTGGGTGAAGATGAAGGATCTTCCTAAAAAACGTCAAGTTGAACTACATGCCTATTGGCCGAGAGAAGCTTTCTCGAGTGCTCCAAGTCAAGGGTTGAATGAAGATGATTTAAGCAACTTCAAAAGAGTTGAGATAGAAATAAAGGCTGATAAAGTGCACGCCAAGGTCATGATAAAATGGATTTTTCCAATCTTCTTTATGGCTCTCTTACTAGTAACGTTCTACTATTATAGAGAATTTCGTCAGCATACGACTCTTAAAAAGGTATTTCCAAAGAATCATCGTCTCTACGAACCCCCAATGGACCTACCTCCAATGGTTTTGGCAGAAGCAATCTATTCAACATCCTTAGAGGAAGTTAGCCCTCTAAATAAGCAGAAGTTTGGTAAATTCACCTTTGAACAACTAATCCAAGCAACCTTGTTAGATTTAGTCGATCGAGGGCATTTATCCATTTTTCAAGGTGAAGAAGAGCCTTGGATCAAAATTAACAGTGAAAAAGGTTTGTCTAATTTTGAGAAGGAGTGCCTGCGGATGACTCTTTCTACAAATAAAGAATTGGCTCTTTCAGACCTTTTCCCTGAATATCAAGTTTCTTCTGGATTGTTCCATGGAGCTAAGGAAGCTGATGAGAAGCATATTCGAGAATTCGGCATGCACCTCAAGCGTTCCTTTGAGAGACGACTTGAACGAATGCAAAGTTGTGTTCGAGACAAGGTGAAAATTTTACGAATTCCAAGTTATTATCGACCTTTAACGGAAAAAGAAAATAATCTTGTGAAAAAAATGAAAGTCTGTTCGGCTGTAACAGGTGTTGTCGGACTTATCATTTTCTACTATAGTTTTCGAACACATGGCTATTTCTCGCTTCCTTTACTTTCCTTAGGTTTAATTGGTTTACTAGCGAGTGGTTTGATTCATTTAGTAACTCGAGGACCTTCTCGTGATGGAGTCTTAAATGAAGAAGGGGCAGAAGTTGTTTATCTCTGGACAAGTTTTGAAAATATGCTTCGGGATATTGCTCATCTTGATAAAGCTGAACTAGAGAGTATTGTTGTTTGGAATCGTCTTTTGGTCTATGCAACTCTCTATGGATACGCTAAGAAGGTAAATAAAATCATGAAGCTTCACAATATTCAACTTGAAAATGCTGCTATGAATCTTTATGTAACTTGTGGGTGGGATAAACAATTTCACACCTCTGCTACTCAAATCAATCTATACACCTCGGTCGCAAATACTGCAAGTACATTTTCTGTATCATCCGGAAGCGGTAGCTCTGGTGGTGGTTTCTCAGGCGGTGGCGGTGGTGGAAGTGTTGGTGCTTTCTAAAGAAAACTCAACACAGTCTTTAAAAGTATGATATAATGGAGGATAGAAAAAGGAGTAATCTATGTATTTTTTTGAAATTTTAAAATCAATCTTTTTTGGTATTGTTGAAGGAATTACGGAATGGTTGCCGATTTCAAGTACTGGTCACTTGATTTTAGCAGAAGAGTTTATCCAGTATAAAGATCAAAATGAAGCCTTCATGTCTATGTTTAACGTAGTCATTCAGCTGGGTGCAATCTTAGCCGTTATGGTTATCTACTTTAACAAGCTTAATCCTTTCAAACCAGGTAAGGATAAAGTTCAAGTTCGTAGAACTTGGCAATTATGGTCTAAAGTTTTTGTTGCAACCCTACCTCTTCTCCTAGTCTTTAAGTTTGATGATTGGTTTGATACCTATTTCCATAACAAGGTTTCAGTAGCCATTATGTTGATTGTTTATGGGGTTGCCTTTATCTATCTTGAAAAACGTAACAAAGCGCAAGCGATTGAACCAACAGTTACTGAGTTAGACAAATTACCTTACAAAACAGCATTGTATATCGGTCTTTTCCAAGTCTTGGCCCTTCTACCAGGGACTAGCCGTTCCGGAGCAACTATCGTAGGTGGTTTGTTGAATGGGACTAGTCGTTCAGTGGTAACAGAATTTACCTTCTATCTAGGAATTCCAGTTATGTTTGGAGCCAGCGCTTTGAAGATTTTTAAATTTATCAAAGCGGGAGAAGTCTTGAGTTTTGGTCAATTCTTCTTGCTCTTGGTAGCCATGGTAGTGGCTTTTGCAGTCAGCATGGTTGCCATTCGTTTCTTGACCAGCTATGTCAAAAAACACGACTTTACAGTGTTTGGTAAATACCGTATTGTCCTTGGGAGTGTGTTACTACTTTATAGCTTTGTTCGTTTATTTGTATAAGAAAAAAACCTTGAGGGTAGATTCCTTCAAGGTTTTTAAAATCCAGTCACAGTGACTCCTAATAAACGGACTCCCTTGTCTTTATCACTCAGTGTTTCGTAGAGTTGGATAATACTTTGAGCAATTTCTTCAGAGTCTTGTGTTTGTTGATTCAGTGTTTTTCGTTTTGTCAAAGTAGAAAAGTCAGCATAGCGGATTTTCAAAATGACGATCTTACCACTTTTTTCATATTTTTGAAGACTAAGAGCAACTTTTTCCGAAAGGAGAGTTAGCTCTTTTTTAATATCTTCATCTAGACTTAGAATCTTACTGTAAGTTTTTTCTTTACCGATGGACTTACGGATACGATTGGATTTGACGGGAGAGTTATCTATACCACGAGCCTTACGATATAGATCAAAGCCGAGTCTTCCGAAACGATCAATGAGAGTGATTTCAGAAATCTCTAAAAGGTCAGTACCCGTATATACACCCATTTGATGGAGTTTTTCAACTGTTTTCTTGCCCACACCGTGGAATTTAGCGATATCCATTTGTTTGAGAAAATCTTCAGCTTCATCAGGAAGAATGACTGTCAAACCACGAGGCTTTTGATAGTCACTTGCCATTTTAGCTAAAAATTTATTGTATGATACACCAGCAGAAGCTGTTAATTGTAATTCATTCCAGATATCCTGCTGAATTAAACGAGCAATTTTAACAGCAGATTTGATACCAAGCTTGTTTTCAGTTACATCTAGATAAGCTTCATCGATACTCATGGGTTCAATTTTATCCGTATATCGTTTAAAAATAGCTCGAATCTGTTGGCCAACAGTAGTATATTTTTCATAGTTCCCAGAAATAAAAATAGCTTGAGGACAGCGTTCATAAGCCTCTTTGGAACTCATAGCTGAGTGAATGCCGAATGCTCTGGCTTCATAACTACAGGTTGAAACAACACCTCGACCACCTGTTTTCCTAGGGTCGCTACCAATAATAACGGGTTTCCCTTTAAGTTTAGGATTGTCACGAATTTCTACAGCAGCAAAAAAGGCATCCATGTCAATATGGATAATTTTACGGGATAAATCATTCATCAGTGGAAATATCAGCATGGACTGTCCTTTCTTTGATAGTTTTTCTAACATTATTATACCTTTTTTCTGAAAAAATAGAAAATAGCTAATTATTTTTCAAAAATATACTACAGTTTGTACTAAAACAACAACTGTATTATAAAAGAAAGTGCCTAAAAAGTGTGATTTCACTTGTTGAAATCGTTTACTGTGTGTTATACTGAATATATGAATGTAACAGATTACTGTTACTAGAAAGATAAAAGAGGACATTAACATGGTTGTTAAGACAGTTGTTGAAGCACAGGACATTTTTGACAAAGCCTGGGAAGGCTTTAAAGGTGTTGACTGGAAAGAAAAAGCAAGTGTATCACGCTTTGTACAAGCTAACTACACACCTTATGATGGAGATGAAAGCTTCCTTGCAGGACCAACAGAGCGTTCACTTCACATCAAAAAAATCGTAGAAGAAACTAAAGCACACTACGAAGAAACTCGTTTCCCAATGGACACTCGTCCAACGTCTATCGCTGACATCCCTGCAGGATTCATCGACAAAGAAAACGAGGTTATCTTTGGTATCCAAAATGACGAACTCTTCAAATTGAACTTCATGCCAAAAGGTGGTATCCGTATGGCTGAAACTACTTTGAAAGAAAATGGATACGAGCCAGACCCAGCTGTTCACGAAATCTTTACTAAATATGTAACAACAGTTAACGACGGTATCTTCCGTGCTTACACTTCAAACATCCGTCGTGCTCGTCACGCTCACACTGTAACTGGTCTTCCAGATGCATACTCACGTGGACGTATCATCGGTGTTTATGCACGTCTTGCTCTTTACGGTGCAGACTACTTGATGCAAGAAAAAGTGAACGATTGGAACTCAATCGAAGAAATCGATGAAGAAACAATCCGTCTTCGTGAAGAAATCAACCTTCAATATCAAGCATTGCAACAAGTTGTACGCTTGGGTGATCTTTACGGAGTTGACGTTCGCAAACCAGCGATGAACGTTAAAGAAGCTATCCAATGGGTAAACATTGCCTTCATGGCTGTCTGCCGTGTTATCAACGGTGCAGCTACATCTCTAGGACGTGTGCCAATCGTATTGGATATCTACGCAGAACGTGACCTTGCTCGTGGTACATTTACTGAATCAGAAATCCAAGAATTTGTTGATGATTTCGTTATGAAACTTCGTACAGTTAAATTTGCTCGTACAAAAGCTTATGACCAATTGTACTCAGGTGACCCAACCTTCATCACAACTTCTATGGCTGGTATGGGTAACGACGGTCGTCACCGTGTTACTAAGATGGACTACCGTTTCTTGAACACTCTTGATAACATCGGTAACTCTCCAGAACCAAACTTGACAGTTCTTTGGACTGACAAATTGCCATACAACTTCCGCCGCTACTGTATGCACATGAGCCACAAACACTCTTCAATCCAATACGAAGGTGTTACAACAATGGCTAAAGACGGATACGGTGAAATGAGCTGTATCTCATGTTGTGTATCTCCACTTGACCCAGAAAACGAAGAACAACGTCACAACATCCAGTACTTCGGTGCTCGCGTTAACGTTCTTAAAGCTCTTCTTACTGGTTTGAACGGTGGTTACGACGATGTTCATAAAGACTATAAAGTATTTGACATCGAACCAATCCGTGACGAAGTTCTTGAATTCGAATCAGTTAAAGCAAACTTTGAAAAATCTCTTGACTGGTTGACTGACACTTACGTAGATGCTTTGAACATCATCCACTACATGACTGATAAGTACAACTACGAAGCTGTTCAAATGGCCTTCTTGCCAACTAAACAACGTGCTAACATGGGATTCGGTATCTGTGGATTTGCTAACACTGTTGATACATTGTCAGCTATCAAGTACGCTACAGTTAAACCAATCCGTGACGAAAATGGCTACATCTACGATTACGAAACAATCGGTGAATACCCACGTTGGGGTGAAGATGACCCACGTTCAAACGAATTGGCAGAATGGTTGATCGAAGCTTACACAACTCGTCTACGTAGCCACAAACTTTACAAAGACGCAGAAGCTACTGTATCACTTTTGACAATCACATCTAACGTTGCTTACTCTAAACAAACTGGTAACTCACCAGTCCACAAAGGTGTATACCTCAACGAAGATGGTTCTGTGAACTTGTCTAAACTTGAATTCTTCTCACCAGGTGCTAACCCATCTAACAAAGCTAAAGGTGGATGGTTGCAAAACTTGAACTCACTTGCTAGCCTTGACTTTGGTTATGCAGCTGATGGTATCTCATTGACAACACAAGTTTCACCACGTGCTCTTGGTAAAACTCGTGACGAACAAGTTGATAACTTGGTAACAATCCTTGATGGTTACTTCGAAAACGGTGGACAACACGTTAACTTGAACGTTATGGACTTGAACGATGTTTACGAAAAGATCATGTCAGGTGAAGACGTAATCGTACGTATCTCTGGATACTGTGTAAACACTAAATACCTCACTCCAGAACAAAAAACTGAATTAACACAACGTGTCTTCCACGAAGTTCTTTCAATGGATGATGCATTGAGCTAAGATTTATAAATAGTAAATCAAAAACCAGTCACTCTGACTGGTTTTTTGTTATAAAAATTTTTTAAAAAAAATAGTCAAAATTGGTCAAATCTCTTGACTAAAACTGACCAAAGTGATATACTAAGAACATAAGGATAAGGAAAGTCCTTAGAAAACCTTGATTTTAAGGTGATTGTATATAGTATCTTAAGATCAAAGTATGGGTAAAACCTAGAAAAGAGGTACAACCTATGGTTAACATTAGTATTTTTAGAAGTCCAATCGAAAAACCTGTATTGGATAAAGAAAAACCTGAAATTATACGTAGAGTAGCAAATAGCTAGTCTAAATTTTTTGAAACAAAGGTCAGAGAAAGTCAAATTGTTTTGACTAAGTAAATTTGAAAACAAACGAGGTATGAAATATGAATAACAACTTTAATAACTTTAACAACATGGATGATTTATTTAACCAATTGATGGGTGGTATGCGTGGATACAGTTCAGAAAACCGTCGTTACTTGATTAACGGCCGTGAAGTAACGCCTGAAGAATTCGCTATTTACCGTCAAACTGGTCAACTTCCAAGCGAAGAAAGTGAACAAGCTCAGTACGTTCAAGGTAAAGGTATGAAACAAGATGGGGTTCTTGCAAAACTTGGACGTAACTTAACAGCAGAAGCACGTGAAGGTAAGTTAGATCCAGTTATTGGACGTAATAAGGAGATTCAAGAAACTTCTGAAATTCTTTCTCGTCGCACAAAGAATAATCCAGTTCTCGTCGGTGATGCTGGTGTTGGTAAAACGGCTGTAGTAGAAGGGCTTGCACAAGCAATTGTAAATGGTGATGTTCCGGCAGCAATCAAGAACAAAGAGATTATTTCTATTGATATTTCTGGACTTGAAGCTGGTACTCAATACCGTGGTAGCTTTGAAGAAAACATTCAAAACTTGGTAAACGAAGTCAAAGAAGCTGGAAATATTATCCTTTTCTTCGACGAAATTCACCAAATTCTTGGTGCTGGTAGCACAGGTGATGGTCAAGGGTCTAAAGGTCTTGCTGATATCTTGAAACCAGCTCTTTCACGTGGGGAATTGACAGTGATTGGTGCAACAACTCAAGATGAATACCGTAATACCATCTTGAAAAACGCAGCCCTTGCTCGTCGTTTCAACGAAGTGAAGGTTAATGCTCCATCTGCTGAAGATACTTTCAAGATTCTTCAAGGTATTCGAGATCTTTATCAACAACACCACAATGTTATTTTGCCAGATGAAGTCTTGAAAGCTGCCGTTGATTACTCTGTTCAATATATTCCACAACGTAGCTTGCCGGATAAGGCTATTGACCTTGTGGATGTGACAGCTGCTCACTTGGCAGCACAACACCCAGTTACAGATGTACATGCAGTTGAGCACGAAATTCAAGCGGAAAAAACTAAACAAGAAGAAGCTGCGGCTAAAGAAGATTATGAAGCAGCTCTAAATGCAAAAGTCCGTATCGAAGAGCTTGAAAAGCAAATTGCTAATCATACAGAAGATCACAAGGTTACAGCTACTGTAAATGATGTAGCTGAGTCTGTCGAACGGATGACTGGAATCCCAGTGTCACAAATGGGTGCAACTGATATCGAACGATTGAAAGATATGGGTCACCGTTTGCAAACGAAAGTTATTGGCCAAGACAAGGCTGTTGAAGCAGTAGCAAAAGCTATCCGTCGTAACCGTGCTGGTTTTGATGAAGGTAACCGTCCAATCGGTAGCTTCCTCTTTGTAGGTCCTACTGGTGTTGGTAAGACTGAGTTGGCCAAACAATTAGCGCTTGATATGTTCGGAACGAAAGATGCTATCATCCGTTTAGATATGTCAGAATATAGCGACCGTACAGCTGTATCTAAATTGATTGGTACAACTGCAGGTTATGTAGGTTACGATGACAACAACAATACATTAACTGAACGCGTCCGTCGTAATCCATATTCAATCGTCCTTCTTGATGAGATTGAAAAAGCGGATCCTCAAGTGATTACCCTGCTTCTTCAAGTCTTGGATGATGGTCGTTTGACAGATGGTCAAGGTAACACTGTCAACTTCAAGAATACGGTGATTATCGCAACTTCAAACGCAGGCTTTGGTTACGAAGCTAACTTGACAGAAGATGCTGATAAACCAGAACTTATGGATCGTTTGAAACCTTACTTCCGTCCAGAATTCCTTAACCGTTTCAATGCTGTCATCGAATTCTCACACTTGAGCAAAGAAGATCTTTCTAAGATTGTAGACCTTATGTTGGTTGAAGTTAACAAGACGCTTTCTAAGAAAGACATTGACTTGGTAGTGAGCGAAGCTGCTAAAGAATACATGACTGAAGAAGGCTACGATGAAGTCATGGGTGTTCGTCCACTCCGTCGTGTGGTTGAACAACAAATCCGTGACAAAGTCACAGACTTCCACTTGGATAACCTTGATGCTAAACACCTAGAAGCTGACATGGAAGATGGTGTTTTGGTCATTCGTGAAAAAGCCTAAATCAAGATTTTGAAAATAACAAAAGGAACCAGTTCAAAAGCTGGTTTCTTTTTTATTATTAGATGACATGACGTTCAAAGGCATCGTCTGAGATTCCTTGTTGGAGAATCAATTTTGCCCATTCTTTAGCTGAAAATAGGCTGTGATCCTTGTAGTTTCCGCAAGATTCAATAGTTGTTCCTGGGACATCTTCCCAAGTTGTTGTTTCAGCGATTTCCTTCAGTGAATCCTTGATGACAGCTGCGATTTCAGCGCTAGAATGACGTCCCCACATAATCATATGGAACCCTGTACGACAACCAAATGGTGAACAATCAATCATACCGTCGATGCGAGCACGGATTAGCTTAGCCAAGAGGTGCTCAATAGTATGAAGTCCAGCAGTAGGGATAGAGTCCTCATTTGGTTGAACCAAGCGGATATCAAAGTTAGAAATGATATCCCCTTTTGGTCCGGTCTCTTCTCCAATCAAGCGGACATAAGGAGCTTTTACAATCGTATGATCTAGTTCAAAACTTTCAACAATAACTTCTTTTGACATGGTATTTCCTTTCAACTTTCTTCTTTCATTATATCATAAAGATATAGTTGATAAACGGCTATAATAGAATTTTTCCTAAAAAGATTTTCATATTAGAAATAGAGGAAGAAAATATTTTCAAATCAATTGGAAAAATTCTGAAAATTGTATTGACACTTGGCGAAAAAGGGATTATAATGTATAAAAAGTCATAAAGGAGTTTATTATGAAATTTTCAAAAGTAATGGCCCTAGCAGGGGTGACTCTGTTAGCGTCAGGTGTTTTGGCAGCTTGTTCGGGTTCAGGCTCTAGTGCAAAAGGTGAGAAAACTTTTTCTTACGTTTATGAAACAGATCCAGACAGCCTCAACTATCTGACAACAGGTAAGGCTGCGGTTGCTAATATTACAAGTAATGTGGTTGACGGTTTGATGGAGAATGACCGTTACGGAAACTTCGTGCCATCTATGGCAGAAGACTGGTCTGTATCTCAAGATGGTTTGACTTACACTTATAAAATCCGTAAAGATGCTAAGTGGTACACTTCTGAAGGTGAAGAGTATGCACCTGTGAAAGCTCAAGACTTTGTAACAGGTCTTAAATATGCAGCTGATAATAAGTCAGAGGCCCTTTATCTTGTTCAAGAATCCATTAAAGGTCTTGACGCTTATGTCAAAGGTGAAGTAAAAGACTTCTCAGAAGTTGGAATCAAGGCAATTGATGATCAAACTGTTCAATACACTTTGAATAAACCAGAAAGCTTCTGGAACTCTAAGACAACCATGGGTATTCTTGCACCAGTCAATGAAGAATTCCTTACTTCTAAAGGAAGTGACTTTGCCAAAGCAACTGATCCAAGCAGTATTCTTTACAACGGTCCTTTCTTGTTGAAATCATTGGTAGCTAAATCTTCAGTAGAATTTGAAAAGAATCCAAACTACTGGGATAAGGACAATGTTCATATTGATAAAGTAAAACTATCATTCTGGGATGGTCAAGATACAGGCAAACTTGCAGATACCTTTAAGGATGGCGGCTTCTCAATGGCTCGTCTCTTCCCAACAAGTGCAGGATATCCTGAACTTGAAAAAGAGTTTAAAGACAACATCGTTTATACACCACAAGATTCTGCTACTTTCTTAGTTGGGACAAATATTGACCGTCAGTCTTACAAGTACACTTCTAAGACTACAGATGAGCAAAAGACATCAACTAAAAAAGCTCTCCTAAACAAAGACTTCCGTCAAGCCATCGCCTTTGGTTTTGATAGAACAGCTTATGCTTCTCAAGTTAATGGAGAAAGTGGAGCAAGCAAACTTCTTCGTAACTTGTTCGTACCACCAACATTTGTTCAAGCTGATGGTAAAAACTTTGGTGACTTAGTTAAAGAAAAATTGGTAACCTATGGTGACGAGTGGAAAGATGTTAATCTAGACGACGCTCAAGATGGTCTATACAATCCTGAAAAAGCGAAAGCAGAATTTGCTAAAGCTAAGACAGCTCTCCAAGCAGAAGGCGTTCAATTCCCAATTCATTTGGATATGCCAGTTGACCAAACTAATACTACAAAAGTTCAACGTGTTCAATCATTGAAACAATCGCTTGAAGCAACGTTAGGAACTGACAACGTTGTCATTGACATTCAACAACTTCAAAAAGATGAAGTTCTTAATGTTACCTACTTTGCTGAAACAGCTGCTGGAGAAGATTGGGATCTCTCAGATAACGTTGGATGGTCTCCAGACTACATTGACCCATCTACTTACCTTGATATCATCAAACCATCTGTTGGTGAAAATACTAAGACTTATCTAGGATTTGATGCTGGTACAAACAATACTGCTGCCAAACAAGTTGGTTTGGAAGATTACGAAAAGATGGTTGTTGAAGCTGGTAATGAAGACACAGATGTTTCAAAACGTTATGATAAATATGCTGATGCCCAAGCTTGGTTGACAGATAGTGCTTTGATTATCCCAACAACTTCTCAAACTGGACGTCCAATGTTGTCTAAGATGGTACCATTCACCCTTCCATTTGCTTACTCAGGTAACAAGGGTATGAGTGAAGCCCTCTTGTACAAGTACCTTGACCTTCAAGATAAACCAGTAACTGCTGATGAATATCAAAAAGCTCAAGATAAATGGAAGAAAGAAAAAGAAGAATCTAATAAAAAAGCGCAAGAAGATCTTGCAAACCATGTAAAATAAAAGAATGTGGAGTTAGTAATTAACTCCACTTTTTCATTAATAAAAGACCTAGGAAACATCTTCCTAGGTCTTTTAAGATTATTGTTGTCCTTGAGAATTTTGATTTTATTGAGGGTTTTGATTTGTATTTGGAGCAGTTGGATTCTGAGCGGTATTTGGGCTAGTAGTTTCAGCTACTGAATTTTGATTTTCAATTGTTGAGCTGGAGGTTGTTGAGGATTGTTGAGTTGTTTGGGTAACCCAGTTACTACGAGCACCGTTTTTAAAGACATACTCCCCTCTTCGGTAAAGTCCCTCAGGCATCGTCCAATCTCCCGGATGGTCATCTTCAGAGAGATATTCCATCATTGAGCGGTAGATGTTGGCCGCTACTCTAAATCCATCTCCTTCGATTGGAGTGAGGCGATTTGAATAACCTGTCCAAACAGCCATTGAATATTTGCGGGTATATCCTACAAACGATTCATCAGGTGCGACATAATCGTATTTCTTAATGTAATTTTCAATTTCTTCATCTGTGTAGTTAGATGTACCTGTTTTTCCTGCTTGTGGAAGCCATGATATATAGGCGTCATGGCCTATACCAGAGTATAATACAGTTTTCATCATTTCGGTCATCATGTAGGCAGTTGTTTCTTTCATAGCGCGTGAACCTGGGTCAGAGAATTCTTTCGAAGTTCCGTCACTAAAGACAACTTTATTGATATACATTGGTTTGTGGTATATACCACCGTTGGCAAAGGCAGCATAGGCAGCAGCCATTTTTTCGCTACTTGCACCGTATTTTCTATTTGATTCAGTTGTATTACTTGAAATAGCATTAGCATAGACCATCGTTGGATAATCGATTCCAAGACCGCTTAAGAAAGATTTTGCTTTGTCTAGTCCGACTTTTTCGAGCGTTGCTACAGCTGGAACATTTCGAGATTGTTGAATTGCAGTTTGTAGTGTAATATTGCCATAATAGCCACGATCCCAGTTATAAAAGGGAGTGTTAGTACCAGGATAGTTGTAGGGAACATCTTTAAGCATATAAGCAGTTGAATCATAGATATCATACTCTAGTGCGGGAGCGTAGTCCGTGATTGGTTTCATGGAAGAACCCCAGTCGCGGTTTGTTTCCACTGCTTGGTTAGTACCAAAGGATACATTGCTAGCTTGGTGTCGAGACCCGAGTTGGGCAATAACTTTACCATTTGATACATCAACGATAGTAGAAGCTGCTTGGATATCATCATCAGGATAGTTTACGTATTGATCAGTGTTATAGACGTCCCAAAGGTGTTTTTGTACCTCTTGGTCGACGTTGGTATAGACTTCCATACCAGTAGTCAAGAGGTTGTAACCTGTTTCGTTTTCAACTTGTTCAATGACTTCTTTGAGGTAATTGTCTAAGTAAGGAGGGTAGCTGTTACTTCCTTTGAGGCTTTGTAAACCATCAGTAATCGGTGTGTTGATAGCTGTTTCGTATTGCTCGGATGTGAGATAGCCTTGCTTTTGCATCTCTGATAGAACTAGATTACGACGTTCAGTGGCTTCTTCTGGATGAGAATAAGGGTCGTATTGGTTCGGTGCTTGAGGCATTCCAGCGAGCAGTGCAAGTTGTGGAATAGACAAATCTTTTAAGTCTTTACCATAGTAGTTTTGCGCTGCAGTCTGCATACCATAGTTACCATTTGACATGTATACCTTATTGATGTAATATGTCAAGATTTCTTGTTTGGTAGCAGTTCTTTCTAGCTGAATAGCTAGCCAAGCTTCCTGAGCCTTACGAGAGATTGTTTGATCTGACGAAGAAGTTGAAAAGTAAGTTAATTTTATCAACTGTTGCGTCAATGTTGAACCACCTTGGAGGCCACCTCTACTAGTTAAGTTTCGCAGAAAAGCTCCAGCTATTCGAATGCTATCGATTCCTCTATGGTTAAAAAAGCGGTGATCCTCGATAGAGACAATTGCATTGACCAATTCAATTGGAACTTCATTGCTTTGAGCATTGACACGACGCTCGGCTCCTAAGTCAGCAATCAATTCGTTTTTACTGTCGTAAATTTTACTTGAAGTTGTTGCGACTAGTTTGCTTTCCGAAAGTTCTGGTGCTTTAGATACATAATAAAAGAAGACACTCCCACCAATCAATATTGCAGCAATAAAGGCTGCTAAAAATCCAATTCCTAGATATTTAGCGATACGCCAGATAAGTTGTTTGTTCATATTGTTTTACCACCTAGTAAATGTTGTTTGACGATATCGAGATAAGGTATTTGAGGGAAGGCTTGTTGTTCAACTACAAAACCGTGCTCTCGGATATAATCAAGTGGCATTGATTTTTTCCCCATATCCTGTTGATAAAAACGGATAAGGTCAATCGCCGGTAATAAATATGTTTCCTGATAAGAAGAAAAATGGATTAGGACGAAGCAAATCCCCTTTTGTTCAAGAACCTGTTCCATATGCTGTATCTGATGAGAATGGAAGTTCTTCATCGGGAAAGCATTTTTTTGTCTGGTTTCCTTTGCTTCAAAATCGATGTAAAATCCTTCATAAACACCCGAGTAGTCAGTAGTTGAAGCTTGTCTAAAATAGGCTTCAACAATTTTAGCGCGACTCCGTTGAGGGTAGTCGACCCGAACAATCTGAACTGGGGTTGGCTTTTTGTGAATGACTGCTATTCCATGTGATAGATAGTAGTCATTGGTAGCATTAATCATCTTTTCAAAGCTCATCCCTCGATTTGCGAAATTTTTAGTTTGAGGTAGAGAAGTTTTGCATGGTTTAGATGAAAGTTTATGTGGATAGTTGACCATAGTCCTCCTTATTGGTACAATAACATCACTCTATTATACCACAAAGGTTTTCAGAAAGGGTGAAAAAATGCATACAGCCTTGGTTTTGGGATACTCAGCTTTTGATTTGGGAGTGTTTAATGAAAAGGACATTCGCTTAAAAATCATAAAAAAAGCCATTCGTAGAGATTTGGAAAGATTAGCTGAGGAAGGGTTGAAATGGCTAGTTTTCACAGGCACTCTTGGTTTTGAACATTGGGTTTTAGAAGTCGCCAAGGAAATGAAAGATGACTATGGATTCCAACTAGCGACTATTTTTGATTTTGAAACACATGGATCGAATTGGAATGAAACAAATCAGATCAAATTGAGTGATTTTAAACAGGTCGACTTTATCAAGTATGCCTATCCATCCTATGAGCATAAAAGCCAATTGAGAGATTACCAGATTTTTTTACTTGAAAATACAGATGGAGCCTATCTTTTTTATGATCAAGAAAACGAAACAAAACTGAGATTTTTTTACGAACTGATGAAAAAGAAAGACAACTATATTACAAAAAGATTAACATTTGAGGATTTAAACGAAATAGCCGAAAATTTTTCCGAAAATTGAGGCTTTGACCTTGCTTTTTGTTTGCCTTTTTTTATATAATAATACTAGTAACTGAGAATGGAGAGAGACATGGCAAGTATTATTTTTACAGCAAAGGATATTTTTGAGCAGGATTTCGGAAGAGAAGTACGTGGATACAGTAAAGCAGAGGTAGATGAATTCTTAGATGACGTTATCAAGGATTATGAAACCTATGCAGCGTTGGTTAAATCATTGCGCTTGGAAGTCGCAGAATTGAAAGAACAATTGGCGAACAAACCTCAGGCGGCACCTGTATCTGTAACGTCTGAACCTGCTGAGCTTGGAAGTACGACTTCTATGACTAATTTTGATATCCTGAAACGCTTGAATCGTCTTGAAAAAGAAGTATTTGGCAAACAAATTGTAGAAAATTCTGATTTCTAAGAATTATACAGTTGTGCAATTTTTGGATAATCGCGTGGAGAGTTTATCTTTTCATGAGGAAAGTCCATGCTAGCACAGGCTGTGATGCCTGTAGTGTTTGTGCTAGGCGAAACCATAAGCCTAGGGACGAGAAATCGTTACGGCGAGTGAATAGACTAAGTTTTCGGATATGTTTTAGTAGCTCTGAAAGTGCCACAGTGACGAAGTCTCTCTGGAAACAGAGAGAGTGGAACGCGGTAAACCCCTCAAGCTAGCAACCCAAATTTTGGTCGGGGCATGGAGTGCGCGGAAACGAACGTAGTACTCTGACTGCTAGCAGCTTCTAGCTGTTAGTGGTAGACAGATGATTATCGAAGGAAGTGGTCCTAGTCACTTCTGGAACAAAACATGGCTTATAGAAAATTGCATATAGGTTGGGGCTGAGAAATTTTCTCAACCTCATTTTTTAAAGGTGAACAAGAGAAAGGTCTTTAAAGACTGACATGAAACAAACATTTAACTTAATAGCGACTGCTGCAGCTGGATTAGAGGCTGTTGTAGGTCGTGAAGTGCGTGCACTTGGCTATGATTGTCAAGTTGAGAATGGTCGCGTTCGCTTTGAAGGAGATGTAAAGGCAATTATTGAAACCAATTTGTGGCTACGAGCTGCAGATAGGATTAAGATTGTTGTTGGGACTTTTCCTGCAAAAACATTTGAAGAACTTTTTCAAGGAGTTTTTGCCTTAGATTGGGAAAACTATTTACCTCTTGGAGCGCGTTTTCCAATTTCAAAGGCTAAGTGTGTCAAATCAAAACTTCATAATGAACCTAGTGTTCAAGCTATTTCTAAAAAGGCAGTTGTCAAGAAATTGCAGAAACATTATGCTCGACCAGAAGGTGTTCCGCTGATGGAAAATGGTCCAGAGTTTAAAATAGAGGTCTCAATTCTTAAAGATATAGCGACTGTTATGATTGACACAAGTGGTTCTAGCCTTTTCAAACGTGGTTATCGAACAGAAAAGGGTGGAGCTCCAATCAAAGAAAACATGGCAGCGGCCATCTTACAATTGTCTAACTGGTATCCAGATAAACCTCTGATTGATCCAACCTGTGGTTCAGGAACCTTCTGTATTGAGGCAGCTATGATTGCTCGTAATATGGCGCCAGGCTTACGCCGTTCCTTTGCTTTCGAAGATTGGAACTGGGTTAGCGATCGTTTGATTCAGGAGATTCGTACGGAAGCTAGCAAGAAGATTAATCGTGAGATTGAGCTAGACATTATGGGTTGTGATATTGATGGACGCATGGTGGAAATTGCTAAGGCAAATGCTCAGGCTGCGGGGGTTTCTAAGGATATCCACTTTAAGCAGATGCGCGTGCAGGATTTGCGAACAGATAAGATTAATGGAGTTATTATTTCGAATCCACCATATGGGGAACGCTTATCAGATGATGCAGGAGTAACAAAGCTCTATGCTGAGATGGGTGACGTATTTGCTCCACTCAAAACCTGGAGTAAATTTATCCTGACCAGTGATGAAGCTTTTGAAAGTAAATATGGTAGTCAGGCAGATAAAAAACGGAAACTCTATAATGGTACTTTGAAAGTTGATTTATATCAATATTTTGGTCAACGAGTGAAAAGACAAGATGTCGAAATAGAAAGGAATGCAAATGAGTGAGAAAAGACGCAATCGCCATCACAAAGATGAGCAAGAATCTAAATTTGAATTTGAAGAAGCGAAAGATTTAACGGTTGGTCAGGCTATTCGTAAGAACGAAGAGGTTGAAGCAGGTGTGACTCCAGATGATACCATCTTAGATAAATATATCAAGCAACACCGTGAAGAAATCGAAGCAGACAAATTTGAAAATTTACAAACGAAAAAAGAGGAGTCTACTCAAAGCTTGGATGATATGATCCAAGAAGTGAGAGAAACTACTGAACAAGAAAATGTGTTAAGTCCAGAAGAGGAAGCAATTGCTCTTGCAGTAGCCACAGATACAACTGAAATCGTTGCCCAAGAAGCCGAAGAAGAGGAAACGAGAGTTCTCGAGCAACCTTTTAAGGATGAATTGGAAGCTGTGGAAATGGCTGAGGTTGATAACTCCGAAGTTGCAGTGGTTTATGAGGAAAATGAAGATCAACTTCAACCCTTATCTCGTTCTGCTCAAGCAGATGATGAACCGCAAAATAAAAAGAAATGGGCAATTTTGTCAGCTATTATTTTGCTATTCCTCTTGATTTTTGGAGGTGGCTATTACGTTTATCGTCAGATTACGCGTTCTTCTCAAGAGCTTCAAACGAAGGCGGCGGATTCAGGTTTGGTAAGCAATCAGTCAGTCTATGAACAATTTAATACGCTCTACGACACGTTTTATACTGATGAAAACAAAACAGCTCTTAAAAATAGCCAGTTTAGTCAACTAAATCAATTGAAGGAACTTCTAGACAAACTTGAAGGAGCGAGAGAACACACTCTGGCTAAATCAAAATACGATAGCCTAGAAACACAAATAAAAGCTATCCAAGAATTGAATGCTCAATTTGAAACCCCAGCAATCACAGATGGTGTTTTGGATACAAATGCAAAAATCAAAGCGGATGCTAAATTTACAGATATCAAGACTGGTAATACAGAAATTGACAAACTTCTAGATAAAGCAATTAGCCTTGGTAAGAGTCAATTAGCAAGTACAACAACGGCCTCAACAACAGCAGCAAGCCAGGAAGCGTCAAGCCCAACAACAGAAAGCAGTCCATCTACTTCAACAAGTGATACTGCGGCATCTACTAATAGTGGCTTGTCAAGCGAAGGTGTTAATTTGCAAAGAAGTGTCAGTCGAGTACCGTATAATCAATCTGCTGTAAGTGATAGTAGTAATCCTGCTTGGACTTTTGCAGATGGTGTCCTTGAACGAATACTTGAGACATCCCGTACACGTGGATATATCACTGGAAACCAATATATCTTGGAACCTGTAAATATCGTTAATGGCAATGGTTATTATAATCTTTACAAACCAGATGGAACTTATCTCTTCACTCTAAACTGTAAGACAGGATACTTTGTTGGGAATGGTTCTGGCCATGCGGATGATTTAGACTACTAGTCAAATTGTTATAAAATTCTTTCTTTTCACAGATAAACGTGATAAAATAAAACTTATTAAATAAGAGGAGTGTCACATGACAAAAGCAAACTTTGGTGTTGTTGGTATGGCCGTAATGGGTCGTAACCTTGCCCTTAATATTGAATCTCGTGGATACACAGTTGCTATCTATAACCGTAGTAAAGAAAAAACAGAAGATGTTGTTGCTTGCCATCCTGAAAAGAACTTTGTGCCAAGCTATGATATTGAGAGCTTCGTAAACTCAATTGAAAAACCACGTCGTATCATGCTCATGGTTCAAGCAGGACCTGGTACAGACGCAACCATCCAAGCCCTTCTTCCACACTTGGATAAAGGCGATATCTTGATTGACGGAGGAAACACGTTCTACAAAGATACTATCCGTCGTAACGAAGAATTGGCAAACTCTGGTATCAACTTCATCGGTACTGGTGTCTCTGGTGGTGAAAAAGGTGCCCTTGAAGGTCCTTCTATCATGCCTGGTGGACAAAAAGAAGCTTATGAATTGGTAGCGGATGTTCTTGAAGAAATCTCTGCAAAAGCACCAGAAGATGGTAAACCATGTGTGACTTACATCGGTCCAGATGGAGCTGGTCACTATGTGAAAATGGTCCACAATGGTATCGAGTACGGTGATATGCAATTGATTGCAGAAAGCTATGACTTGATGCAACACTTGCTTGGACTTTCTGCAGAAGACATGGCTGAAATCTTTACTGAGTGGAACAAAGGCGAATTGGACAGCTACTTGATCGAAATCACTGCGGATATCTTGAGCCGTAAAGATGATGAAGGTCAAGATGGACCAATCGTTGACTATATCCTTGATGCCGCAGGAAACAAGGGAACTGGTAAATGGACTAGCCAATCAGCTCTTGACCTTGGTGTGCCATTGTCACTGATTACTGAGTCCGTATTTGCTCGTTACATCTCTACTTACAAAGAAGAGCGTGTACACGCTAGCAAGGTGCTTCCAAAACCAGCTGCTTTCACATTTGAAGGAGACAAGGCTGAGTTGATCGAAAAAATCCGCCAAGCCCTTTACTTCTCAAAAATCATCTCATACGCACAAGGTTTTGCGCAATTGCGTGTCGCTTCTAAAGAAAACAATTGGAACTTGCCATTTGCAGACATCGCATCTATCTGGCGCGCTGGCTGTATCATCCGTTCTCGTTTCTTGCAAAAGATCACTGATGCATACAACCGTGATGCAGATCTTGCTAACCTTCTTTTGGATGAGTACTTTTTGGATGTAACAGCCAAGTACCAACAATCAGTTCGTGATATCGTAGCTCTTGCTGTTCAAGCAGGTGTACCAGTACCTACTTTCTCAGCAGCCATCACTTACTTTGATAGCTACCGTTCAGCTGACCTTCCAGCAAACTTGATCCAAGCACAACGTGATTACTTTGGTGCCCACACATACCAACGTAAAGACAAAGAAGGAACATTCCACTACTCTTGGTATGACGAAAAATAAGTAGGTCAGCCATGGGGAAACGGATTTTATTACTTGAGAAAGAAAGAAATCTAGCTCATTTTTTAAGTCTGGAACTCCAAAAAGAGCAATACCGAGTTGATCAGGTAGAAGAGGGTCAAAAAGCCCTCTCCATGGCTCTTCAGACTGACTATGACTTGATTTTACTAAATGCTCATCTAGGGGATATGACAGCCCAGGGTTTTGCAGAACAGTTGAGTCGGACTAAGCCAGCTTCGGTTATTATAGTCTTGGACCATCGAGAAGAATTGCAAGACCAACTTGAAACAATCCAGCGTTTCGCTGTTTCATATATCTACAAGCCAGTCATTATTGATGATTTGGTGGCTCGTATTGCAGCAATTTTCCGAGGTCGGGATTTTATCGACCAACACTGTAGTCAAATGAAGGTTCCGACATCCTATCGCAATCTGCGTATGGACGTAGAACATCATACTGTCTATCGTGGTGAGGAAATGATTGCCCTCACACGTCGTGAATATGACCTTTTGGCTACCCTTATGGGAAGCAAGAAAGTTTTAACTCGAGAGCAGTTGTTGGAAAGTGTTTGGAAGTACGAAAGTGCGACCGAAACCAATATCGTAGATGTTTATATCCGTTATCTACGTAGCAAACTTGACGTAAAAGGTCAAAAGAGTTACATTAAAACCGTGCGTGGTGTGGGTTACACCATGCAAGAATAGAAAAGCAGTTACCTTGTGTAACTGCTTTTTTAATATCTAATCAAGGTCAATCCTTTTTTAAAAGTCAAATTATAAATATATTTCTTGCTTGGTGAAACTGAAAGGAAACAATCGCTTTTTTTGTGAAAATATAATAAAATAGAAAGGAATAAAGTTCTAAAATTTTATCTAGAAAAAGACGCTTTTCGTCTGATAGAAGGATTAAATGACAAAAGAAGTTGGTGTCGGTCAGGCACATAGTAAAATTATTTTAATAGGAGAGCATGCAGTAGTCTATGGCTATCCAGCCATCTCTTTGCCTCTTTTAGAGGTTGAAGTGACTTGTCGGGTGGTTCCAGCAGCGACACCATGGCGTCTTTTTGAAGAGGACACCTTGTCCATGGCTGTTTATGCTTCTCTCGAGTATCTAAATATCAAAGATGCTTGCATCCGTTGTCAAATTGACTCGGCTATCCCAGAAAAACGGGGGATGGGTTCTTCGGCGGCCATTAGCATTGCAGCCATTCGAGCGGTATTTGGTTATTACCAAGCAGAACTTCCACATGATGTGCTAGAAATCCTAGTCAATCGGGCAGAGATGATTGCTCATATGAATCCTAGCGGATTGGATGCTAAGACCTGCCTTAGTGACCAGCCTATTCGTTTTATCAAGAATGTTGGTTTTGAAGAATTAACCATGGATTTATCAGCTTATCTGGTCATTGCAGATACTGGAGTTTATGGACATACTCGTGAAGCTATTCAAGTTGTAGAGAGCAAGGGTAAGGAAGCTTTACCTTTCTTGCATGCGCTAGGAGAGTTGACCCAGCAAGCAGAAGAAGCAATAAAAACAAAAGATGTCGTGAAGCTGGGAGAGATTCTTACCAAAGCACATGGAAATCTAAAGGAAATTGGAGTTAGTAGCTCTGAGGCAGATGCCTTGGTTGAAACTGCTCTCGAACATGGCGCTTTAGGTGCCAAGATGAGTGGTGGTGGTCTAGGAGGCTGCATCATCGCCTTAGTAGCCGACTATCACCAAGCTCAAGATTTAGCTGAAAGATTAGAAGAGAAAGGAGCTGTTCAGACATGGATCGAAAGCCTGTAACAGTACGTTCCTATGCCAATATTGCTATTATTAAATATTGGGGAAAGAAAGCAGAAAAAGAGATGGTTCCTGCGACTAGCAGTATCTCTCTAACCTTAGAAAATATGTATACGGAGACGACCCTTTCTCCTTTACCAGCAGATGCAAAGGCGGATGCTTTTTACATCAATGGTCAGTTGCAAAATGAAGCTGAACATAAAAAGATGAGTAAAATCATTGACCGCTACCGTCCTGAAGGAGCAGGGTTTGTTCGTATCGATACCAAGAACAATATGCCAACAGCAGCAGGCCTTTCTTCAAGTTCCAGTGGTTTATCTGCCTTGGTCAAAGCTTGTAATGCCTATTTCCAACTTGGGCTGAATCGCAGAGAATTGGCCTTGGAAGCTAAGTTTGCGTCGGGTTCTTCATCTCGTAGTTTTTATGGCCCCTTGGCAGCCTGGGACAAGGATAGTGGAGAGATCTATCCAGTTGAGACTGACTTGAAACTAGCTATGATTATGTTGGTCTTGGAAGACCAGAAAAAACCAATTTCCAGTCGAGATGGGATGAAGCTTTGTGTCGAAACTTCTACGACTTTTGATGAGTGGATTCGTCAATCTGAACAAGATTACAAGGATATGTTAGTCTACCTCAAGGAAAATGACTTTAAGAAAGTTGGAGAATTGACAGAGAAGAACGCCTTGGCTATGCATGCTACGACAAAAACTGCAACTCCATCCTTCTCTTATCTGACAGATGCTAGTTACGAGGCAATGGATTTTGTTCGTCAGCTTAGAGAAAAAGGAGAATCTTGCTACTTTACCATGGATGCGGGTCCTAATGTCAAGGTTCTTTGCTTGGAAGAGGACTTGGAACATTTGTCAGAACTTTTAGGTCAACGCTATCGCTTAATCGTTTCAAAGACAAAGGATTTGAGCCAAGATGACGATTGTTAAAACTTGTGGGAAGCTCTATTGGGCTGGGGAGTATGCCATTTTAGAACCAGGACAGTTGGCGCTAATCAAGGCTATTCCCATCTATATGATGGCTGAGATTAAAGCCTCTGATGATTATCGACTCTATTCAGATATGTTTACCTATAGTGTGGACATGCGACCAGATTCTTCTTATGCCTTGATTCAAGAAACAGTTGCCTTGGTGGAGGAGTATCTAACTGCCCAAGGAGTTGAACTGCAGCCTTTTTCTTTAGACATTCGTGGGAAAATGGAGCGTGAGGGTAAGAAATTCGGCCTGGGTTCTAGTGGTAGTGTGGTTGTTTTGGTCATCAAGGCCATGCTTGCCTTCTATGAAAGATTAGCTGACAGAGAACTCTTGTTTAAATTGGCGAGTGCTGTACTTCTCAAACGTGGAGATAATGGTTCCATGGGGGACATTGCCTGTATCGTATCAGAAGACCTAGTCCTCTATCAGTCATTTGACCGTGAGAAAGTGGCAGATTGGCTAGAAAAAGAAGACTTGCAGGCTGTATTAGCACGTGACTGGGGCTTTTCTATTAGGAGTGTTGAACCAGCGTTGAAATTTGATTTTCTGGTTGGTTGGACCAAGGAAGTGGCTGTATCAAGTCATATGGTCAAACAAATTAAGGATAATATGAACTCTAGCTTTTTACAGGCTTCAAAAGAAACAGTAGCTAACTTGGTAAAGGCTTTGGAGGTAGGTCAAGAAGAAACCATTATTGACTTGCTGGAACAAGCTAGCCTGCTCTTAGAAGGCTTGAGTTCAGACATTTACACACCTTCGCTCAGACAACTAAAAAATGCCAGCCGAGATTTGAAAGCTATTGCTAAGAGCAGTGGTGCTGGTGGTGGAGACTGTGGGATAGCCCTCAGCTTTTACCAAGATTCGACAACATTACTGAAAAAACGCTGGGCTGATCTTGGGATTGAGCTCTTGTATCAAGAAAGGATAGGACATGACGATAAATCGGAAGGATGAACACATCCGCTATGCCCTTGAACAAAACAGTACTTATAATAGTTTTGATGAAGTTGAACTGATTCATTCTTCGCTACCCTTATATGACTTAGATGAAATTGATCTTTCGACAGAATTTGTAGGGCGAAAATGGGACTTTCCTTTTTATATCAATGCCATGACGGGTGGGAGTGACAAGGGCAGAGAAATTAATCAAAAATTGGCTCAGGTGGCAGATGCTTGTGGGATTTTATTTGTGACGGGCTCATACAGCGCTGCACTCAAGGATCCATCGGACGATTCTTTCTCAGTCAAAGTTAGTCACCCTAATCTTCTACTTGGAACCAATATTGGTTTGGACAAACCTGTAGAACTAGGATTACAAACAGTGAAAGAAATGAACCCTCTTCTCTTGCAAGTTCACGTTAATGTCATGCAGGAATTGCTCATGCCAGAAGGTGAGCGTCAATTTAGATTGTGGCAAAGCAATCTGAAAGATTATGCTGAGCAAATCTCAGTTCCCCTTGTTTTAAAAGAAGTCGGCTTTGGCATGGATGTGAAGACTATTGCTAAGGCGTACGAAATGGGGATACGTACGGTTGATTTGTCTGGCCGTGGCGGGACTAGTTTTGCCTATATCGAAAATCGTCGTAGTGGTCAACGGGACTACCTCAATGATTGGGGGCAATCGACCATGCAGGCTCTTATCAATGCCCAAGACTGGAAAGATAAGATGGAGCTTCTGGTAAGTGGAGGTGTTCGCAATCCACTAGACATTATCAAATGCTTGGTCTTTGGAGCAAAGGCAGTTGGGCTTTCACGCACCATGTTAGAGTTGGTTGAAAATTACTCTGTTGATGTCGTTATTTCCATTGTTGAAAGCTGGAAGGAAGACCTACGTCTAATCATGTGTGCCCTTAATTGTGCAAAAATTGAGGATTTGCAGCAGGTCGACTATCTCCTTTATGGAAAATTAAAAGAAGCAAAAGATCAACTATAAGGAGGTCGGGATTTTAGTCCCGGTCTCTTTATCATTCCTCAGACGGATGTGACTTTTGGGATTTGTGATACAATTAAATGGAGAGGACGGATACATGCGAAAATTCCAAATTTTTCTATTTATTGAAGCTTGTTTATTGACAGGAGCTCTGATTATGATGGTATCAGAGCATTTTTCCCGTTTTCTACTGATATTGCTCTTGTTTTTACTGCTGATTCGATACTATACTGGAAGACAGGGGAATAACTTCATTTTAGTGGCGGTGAGCATCCTATTTTTCTTTATCATCATGCTCAATCCCTTTGTCATTTTAGCTATCTTTGTAGCTCTGATTTACAGCCTATTCTTGCTTTATCCTATGATGAACCAAGAAAAAGAAGATACCAATCTGGTTTTTGAGGAAGTAGTGACGGTAAAGAGGGAGAAAAATCGCTGGTTTGGGAATCTTCATCACTTCTCAAGCTACCAGACTTGCCGCTTTGATGATATCAATCTTTTTCGTCTCATGGGGAAGGATACCATTCATCTAGAACGTGTGATTTTAAGTAATCATGATAATGTCATCATCTTGAGAAAACTAGTCGGCACAACTAGAATTATTGTACCAGTGGATGTGGAAGTCAGTCTAAGCGTCAATTCTCTGTACGGAGATTTAACCTTCTTTGACCAGCCTAAGCGAGCTTTGCGCAATGAACAATTCCATCAAGAAACCAGGGATTATCTCAAGAGTCCAAAGAGTGTTAAGATTCTTTTGACAACTATGGTGGGAGATGTTGAGGTGGTGCGAGGATGAAAAAACAACCCTATATTTTAATTGGTCTCACCTCATTTCTCTTTGTTGCTTTTCTATTTCGAAGCATTTTTAAGGTCTTAGATTTGGAATGGACTTCTCTCTTCCAAGATTTAGAAAAGACAGAAAAAGTCGTATTTTTAGGCTTGATGTTTAGTCTTGCCCTTGCTTTTTTATTAGTCTTATTCTGGAAAATGGTTGACGAAATTTCAAGAAGAAGAATCCAAGCAAATCTCAAACGTCTACTAGCTGGTAAAGATATTAAAAGCCTTGGAGATGCTGATTTAGACGCAAGTTTTAGAAACTTATCAGGTAAGCTTGGTTTGTTGACAGAAGCTATTCAAAAAGCAGATAATCAGGTTTTAGTCAAAGAAGAAGAGATTGTTGAAAAGGAGCGCAAGCGAATCGCGCGTGACTTGCATGATACAGTTAGCCAAGAAATTTTTGCTGCCCATATGATGTTATCAGGACTCAGTCAACAAGCTTCCAGATTAGACAAAGAGAAGATGCAGACACAACTCCAGAGTGTGACAGCTATTTTGGAGACAGCCCAGAGAGATTTGCGTATTCTACTCTTGCATTTGCGTCCTATTGAACTGGAACAAAAGAGTATAGTTGAGGGGATTCAGTTGCTTCTCAAAGAGCTTGAAGAAAAAAGTGAACTCAAAGTAAGTTTTAAATATCAGGTAGACGAATTGCCTAAAAAGATTGAGGAGCATGTCTTTCGTATCGTCCAAGAATTGATTAGCAATACTCTCCGTCATGCCCAAGCATCTTGTCTAGATGTTTATCTTTATCAAACGGAAACAGAATTACAGTTGAAAGTAGTGGACAATGGCAGAGGTTTTGAGCCGGCTGACGTAGATGATTTGAGCTATGGACTACGCAATATCAAAGAACGAGTAGAAGATATGGCAGGGAACATACAACTATTAACAGCACCCAAGCAGGGTTTGGCAGTGGATATTCGGATCCCCTTGCTTGATTGACTAACAAAAGGAAATAAAATGAAATTATTATTAGTAGATGACCACCAAATGGTGCGTCTTGGATTAAAAAGTTATTTTGAACTACAAGATGATGTAGAGGTTGTTGGAGAAGCAACTAATGGAGCCGAAGGGATTTCCATGGCCTTGGAGCTTCGTCCAGATGTGATCGTCATGGATATTGTTATGCCTGAAGTCAACGGAATTGACGCAACTCTAGCTATTCTCAAAGAATGGCCGGAGGCTAAAATTTTGATCGTGACTTCTTATCTAGACAATGAAAAAATCATGCCAGTCTTGAATGCTGGGGCTAAAGGTTATATGCTTAAGACATCAAGTGCTGATGAATTGTTCCATGCTGTTCAAAAGGTGGCAGCTGGAGAGCTAGCGATCGAACAAGAGGTGAGTAAGAAAGTAGAATACCACCGCAATCATATGGAACTTCACGAAGAATTAACTGCGCGAGAACGCGATGTCCTTCAACTGATTGCTAAGGGCTATGAAAATCAGCGCATTGCAGATGAGCTCTTTATCTCCCTTAAGACAGTCAAGACCCATGTCTCCAATATCCTAGCCAAACTTGAGGTCAGTGATCGTACCCAGGCAGCAGTTTATGCTTTTCAACATCATCTGGTGGGTTCTGATGAATATTAAGGGAATAGAATGTAACTGAAGCATGGACGAAAAGCGCATCCATTACTTGAAAAAGTTCGCTACTATGTGGTATAATGGACTGTATTAAAAATTTTAAGGAGAAATGACAGAATGTCTGTATCATTTGAAAACAAAGAAACAAACCGTGGTGTCTTGACTTTCACTATCTCTCAAGACCAAATCAAACCAGAATTGGACCGTGTATTTAACTCAGTAAAGAAAACTCTTAACGTTCCAGGTTTCCGTAAAGGTCACCTTCCACGTCCTATCTTCGACCAAAAATTTGGTGAAGAAGCACTTTACCAAGATGCAATGAACGCTCTTTTACCAGACGCTTATGAAGCAGCTGTTAAAGAAGCTGGACTTGAAGTCGTTGCACAACCAAAAATTGACGTAACTTCTATGGAAAAAGGTCAAGACTGGGTTATCACTGCTGAAGTTGTTACAAAACCTGAAGTAAAATTGGGTGAATACAAAAACCTTGAAGTATCAGTTGATGTAGATAAAGAAGTAACTGACGCTGATGTTGAAGAGCGTATCGAACGTGAACGCAACAACTTGGCTGAGTTGGTTATCAAAGAAGGTGCTGCTGAAAACGGCGACACTGTTGTTATTGACTTTGTTGGTTCTATCGACGGTGTTGAATTTGACGGCGGAAAAGGTGAAAACTTCTCACTTGGACTTGGTTCAGGACAATTCATCCCTGGATTTGAAGACCAATTGGTTGGACACTCAGCTGGTGAAACTGTTGACGTTATCGTAACATTCCCAGAAGACTACCAAGCAGAAGATCTTGCAGGTAAAGAAGCTAAATTCGTGACAACTATTCACGAAGTAAAAGCTAAAGAAGTTCCAGCTCTTGACGACGAACTTGCAAAAGATATCGACGAAGAAGTTGAAACTCTTGACGAATTGAAAGAAAAATACCGCAAAGAATTGGCTGCTGCTAAAGAAGAAGCATACAAAGATGCCGTTGAAGGTGCAGCAATCGATAAAGCTGTAGAAAATGCTGAAATCGTTGACCTTCCAGAAGAAATGATCCACGAAGAAGTTCACCGTTCAGTAAATGAGTTCCTTGGAAACTTGCAACGTCAAGGTATCAACCCTGACATGTACTTCCAAATCACTGGAACTACTCAAGAAGACCTTCATAAACAATACGAAGCAGAAGCTGAGTCACGCACTAAGACTAACCTTGTTATCGAAGCAGTTGCGAAAACTGAAGGATTTGACGCTACTGAAGAAGAAATCCAAAAAGAAATCGAGCAATTGGCTGCAGATTACAACATGGAAGTTGCCCAAGTACAAAGCTTGCTTTCAGCAGATATGTTGAAACACGATATCACAATCAAGAAAGCTGTTGAATTGATCACAAGCACTGCAACAGTAAAATAATCTGAAAAGATAAAAAAACCACCGGATTTGGTGGTTTTTTTGTGCTTTATTTTCCGAAAAACTCATCAAGGTCATCTTGGCTAATCCCAATCATAGCTGGGATACTAGTCCAGTTATCTTCAGTTAGTCTGTAAGATTGATGAGGGTTAATCTGATTTGTGGGTTCGAGAATAGGCTCGTTTAGTTCCTCAGAGCTTTCGGTTAAGTCACTAAAACGTTCAATCAGATAAGTCTTACGTGCTGTCCCTATATGTTTAGTCGCATAATCAAAGGCTTGAAGTTCACCGAGTAGAATGAGTTTGCTTTTAGCCCGAGTAATAGCAGTATAGATGAGGTTACGCTCCAGCATACGCTTGCTCGCACTGGTGATAGGAAGAAAGACAACTGGGAATTCACTTCCTTGAGATTTATGGATACTCATGGCATAAGCAAGACGAATTTTATACCATTCGTTGCGTGGATAGACGACTTCGTTCCCATCAAAATCAATCATCATTTCATCTTGTTTAGATTCAGTGTATTTTCCAGGAATGAGGTCCGTGATGTAGCCTAGGTCTCCGTTAAAAACGTTGACTTCTGCATCGTTAACCAAATGAATGACCTTATCTCCACTACGATACTGAAACTGACTTGCTTCAAAACTAATCTGTCCCTTTTGAAGAGGATTGAGCAGTTCTTGCATGAGTTGATTGATGGCATCGATTCCTGCTGCTCCACGATACATAGGAGCTAGAACTTGGATGTCTCGTGCAGGGATGCCACTTCTGATGGCAGCGTCTAGGATTTTTTCAATGGTAGCTGGGATCTGGTTACTAGCGATTTCAAAGTAGGAACGGTCTGCTTTTTTCTGAGTGAAATCTGCAGGTAAAATTCCCTGACGAATCTGACTCGCAAGTGTGACAATGGTTGATTCTTCACTCTGGCGGTAGATTCTTTCCAAGCGTGTTTGCGGAATACTTTGAATCTGGAGTAAGTCAGCCAGAACTTGACCTGGGCTAACCGATGGCAACTGATCACTATCTCCAACGATGAGAATTTTACTAGTAGAGGAGATATTTGAGAAGAGTTGATTGGCTAGCCAAGTATCTACCATAGAGAACTCGTCTACGATGATAAAGTCAGCATCTAGATAATCCTCCAAATGGCTAGTGTCATCATCTCCAGTCATACCCAAGTGGCGGTGAATGGTTGCACTCGGCAAGCCTGTTAGCTCATTCATGCGACGAGCCGCACGACCGGTTGGAGCAGCAAGGAGAATCGGTAGATTACTTTTATTTCGAAGGTCCAGTCCTTCTAATAGAGCATAGACGGCAATAATCCCATTGATAACAGTGGTTTTTCCAGTACCAGGTCCGCCGGTCAGGATAAAGACCTTGTTTTGGATAGCATCGCAGATTGCCTGTTTTTGAATGGCATCGTATTGGATGCCTAATTCTTCTTCAACAATTGCGATCTGCTCCTGGATGATTTCTGTTTCTTGTTTATCGGTTTCTTCTTTTTCAAGGATACGAACGAGGTGATTGTGAATCCCTTCTTCTGCAAAAAAGAGACTGTTATCAAAGATTTTGGTGTCAACTTGTTGGACTTTTTCTTCTTCGATGAGATTGGACAATTCTTGAGCAAGTTGACTTGGTTCCAATTCTACAGGACGTGAGGATTCCAGTAGATTTAGAGTCTTTTCTAATAAGTCTCTAGCTTCAACATAAGTATCCCCACTTTCCATACAAGCGTTTAAAAGGCTATGAATGAGTCCTGCTCGGAAACGTTCAGGTGCCTGACTTTCGATGCCCAATTCTTGCGCCAATTGGTCAGCGATGGTAAAACCCAAGCCCTTGATATCTTCTACCAACTGATAGGGATAATTTTCAACGATATCGATAGTTTCCTCTTTGTAGGTATCCTGAATTTGAATAGCTAATTTATTAGGAATACCGTAGTTGGCAAGCTTGGCCAAGACCATTTCAGTCCCGTAGTTGAGACGGAGTGTAGATACAAAGGCCTCACGACTTTTAGAAGACAGCCCTGAGATAGTCTCAAGTTTTTCAGGATGCTCCAAGATTTCATCGATAGTATTTTCCCCATAGAGTTCCACAATCTTTTGGGCAGTTTTAAGACCAATCCCTTTGAAATGGCTGCTAGAGAAATACTTGACCAATCCCTTACTAGTTGGTTTTGCTCTTTCGTAACGGGAAATCTGCAGTTGTTCTCCGTATTTGGAGTGTTGGACAATCTGCCCCCAGAAAGTGTATTCCTCTCCCTCGATAACATCAGCCATGGTCCCTGTAACAATGATCTCGAAATCATCAAAGTCCTCAGCATTGGTATCCTCTATATCTAAAAGGAGAATACGGTAAAAGTTGCTGACATTTTCAAAAATAATACGTTCAATCGTACCTGTAAAATAGACTTCCATATAATTCCTTTACATTCCTGAATGAAATCTATCATTCAGAATAGAATGAGAAGAGGCTGAGATTTATATTTCTCGGCCTCTTAGTGTTCTTAAAATGTTCCGATACGTTTGAGTGGCCAGAAACGGAATTTTGCCTCTCCAATGATATCTTTTGCTTTAAAAGTACCAACATGTCGGCTATCACTAGATACCAGACGGTCATCACCAAGTAGGAGGTATTGCCCCTCTGGAACAGTGAAGGTGAAGCTAGTGTTGTAATTTACATCTAAGGTGAAAGCTTGAGCTTTTTCAGCAATGCTTCTGAAATACTCGCCTTTTTTTCCATCCCAACCTTCTCCAGTATAGGTAGATTGGAGTTTATCCTCTTTAAATCGTTTGAGGTATTCTGCCAAATATGGTTCATCAGTTTCTTGACCATTGATATAAAGTTTGTCGTTTTCAAAACGTACGGTATCACCCGGTGTACCGACAACACGCTTAACGATATCCTTGTTTCCGTCGTCCTCATGGGCAACTACGATATCGAAGCGATTGATAGGGAGGTGTTTGACAACAAAGAGGATTTCTCCATCAGCTAGAGTAGGGTCCATAGAGTGTCCTTCTACACGCACATTACTCCAAAGAAAGATACGACTAAGCCCTACTAGTGCGATAAGTAGGAAGATAATTCCCCATTCTTTTAAAAAATTTATAATGTATTTCATAATTTACCTTTCTAGCATTTTTTTTGCTTTTTCAGTATTTTTAAAGTGTAGTTTGGCGCAGAAGTTGAGTCCCTGCGTACCGTAAGCTTGAAGGATTTGGCTAGCTATCTTGTCGGAAGCCGTTCCAGCCCCGCTTGGAAGTTGAAAACCAAGTTCTCGGCCTAGATTTTCAAGATTTTCTAGGAAGAGATCACGCGCAATAATGGAGCTAACTGCAACAGCCAAGTACTTGCCCTCAGCTTTTTCCTCTAGCGTGACTGGATTGGGAAAATGATTGGCTTCATTTTTTAGATACTTTTCATAATTTTGTGAGCTGGTAAAGGCGTCAATAACAATTTTTTCAGGCTCAACTCCCTTTTGAAGGAGGAGAAAGATTGCTTGATTGTGAAGAGCTACTTTGACAGAAACAGCATTGTAGCGTTCTCCAATGACTTCGTTATACTTACTTGGCGAAAGAAGGAGTGCTTGATGCTGAATCTTCTCCTTAAGAAGGGGAGCAAGCTGACGAATCTTTTGGTCAGTCAGTGTTTTAGAATCTCCAACCCCAAGTTTTCGTAAAAAGTCATGCTGATCAGGAGTTACAAATGACGCAACTACAGCCAGGCCACCGAAGTAGGAACCATTTCCAACCTCATCTGTTCCAATCAAGGGGAAATTTTGCCCGCTAACTACTTGTTCTACTTGATAACCAAAAAAGCTAGCATAGCTTTCAGCGGCTTCTCCTTGCAAGAGGACTTTCCCAGATGTATAGACGGAAACACTGGCTTGAGGAAGTTTTAAAAAGTAGCGAATATAAGGATTTTTACTAGGAGTGAGTGCATGTTCATGCTTTTGAACAAAAGCCTGAATTTCCTTTTCACTCGGAGTTAATGTGATACTTGCCATAGTCTCTATTATACCATAAAAGCGCTAGAATTGGTAAAAACTGACAAACTAAGTGAAATTTGGTATAATATCTTGAGGTGAATTTTATGGCAAATTTAAATCGATTCAAGTTTACATTTGGGAAAAAAACATTAACGCTGACAACTGAACATGACAATCTTTTCATGGAGGAGATTGCTAAAGTTGCGACGGAAAAGTATGAAGCAATCAAAGAACAAATGCCTGGAGCTGATGATGAGACAGTAGCTATTCTCTTAGCGGTTAACTGCTTGTCAACACAGCTCAGCCGTGAGATTGAATTTGATGATAAGGAGCAAGAGTTAGAATCGCTCCGTTATAAAGTGGTTGCGGCTAAACAAGAGCAGAGTAAGATTGAGGATTCCCTATGATTTCCATTCTACTCTTATTAATCCTTGCTTGGAGCTTTTATATTGGCTACCGCAGAGGAATTATTTTGCAAGCATATTATCTTGTAGCAACGATTGTCTCTGCTTATTTTGCAAGCAAATATTACCTAGCTTTAGGGCAGAAGTTCAATTTATTAATCCCTTATGCTAATCCGCAGGAAGGACAGGGAACTTTCTTTTTCCCATCCAATCAACTTTTCCAACTAGACAAGGTTTTTTATGCAGGTGTCGGCTTCCTCTTAGCCTTTACGATTTTTTACTGTATCGGCCGTTTGCTTGGTCTTTTTCTAAACCTAGTACCAAGTGAGATACTTGATGGGAAATACTACCGTATCGGCGCGGGTGTGCTATCAGTCGGTGTGACCTTGTTTGTCCTCCAGATGATGCTAACGATTCTCGCGACTGTGCCATTACAAATTGTTCAAAATTCACTTGAAAATAGCTTTGTAGCTAGACATATCATCCAAAGCATTCCATTCACAACTAATTTTATTAAACAGCTTTGGGTTACTAAAATAATCGGTTAAAAAGGGCGGGAACTATTCCTAGCCTTTTGTTTACAATTTCAAAAAGTAAGAGATTGATTTAAAGAGTTGAAAATAAGAAAAGCCATAACTTTTATACTAAGGAAATAAGATGAATACAAAAATACTAGAAACGTTAGAATTTAACAAGGTCAAGGCTTTATTTGAACCTCATCTTTTGACGGAACAAGGACTAGAACAGTTAAAAGAGCTAGTCCCAACAGATAAAGCTGATAAAATTAGACAGGCCTTTGCAGAAATGAAGGAGATGCAAGAACTCTTTGTTGAGCATCCTCATTTTAGCATTTCGGCAACAAAAGATATTGCGGCTACCTGTAAACGTTTGGAGATGGGTGCTGATCTCAACATAGAGGAATTTCTCCTTCTCAAACGTGTCATATTTGCCAGCCGTGAACTGAAAAATTTCTATGATAATCTTGAAAATGTACGCTTGGACCACTTGGCAAATTGGTTTGAGAAACTTCATGATTTCCCACATCTACAGGGCAATCTCCAGGCCATCAATGAAGCTGGATTTATTGAGAATTTTGCTAGTGAGGAACTAGCACGAATCCGTCGTAAAATCCATGATAGCGAGAGCCAAGTTCGTGACGTCTTGCAAGACCTTCTCAAACAAAAGGCTCAGATGTTGACTGAAGGCATCATCGCTAGTAGAAATGGTCGCCAGGTTCTTCCTGTCAAAAATACCTATCGTAATAAGATTGCCGGTGTGGTTCATGATATTTCTGCCAGCGGGAACACTGTCTATATCGAACCGCGTGAAGTAGTCAAGCTGAGCGAAGAAATCGCCAGTCTTCGTGCAGATGAACGCTATGAGATGATGCGTATCCTTCAGGAACTCTCTGAACGAGTAAGACCGCATGCAGCTGAAATCGCAAATGATGCCTGGATTATTGGGCATTTGGACTTGATTCGGGCTAAGGTTCGCTTTATCCAAGAGACTGGAGCAGTAGTTCCTCAAGTCTCTGAGGGACAGGAGATTCAACTCCTCCATGTTCGCCATCCCTTGGTGCAAAATGCTGTTGCTAATGATGTACACTTTGGTAAGGATCTAACAGCCATCGTTATCACTGGTCCCAATACGGGTGGTAAGACCATTATGCTTAAAACCTTAGGTTTGACGCAATTGATGGCTCAGTCAGGTTTGCCGATTTTGGCGGATAAGGGAAGTCGTGTGGGGATTTTTGAGGAAGTCTTTGCGGATATTGGAGACGAACAATCCATCGAACAAAGTCTTTCAACCTTCTCTAGTCACATGACTAATATTGTTGATATTCTTGGTAAGGTCAATCAAAACTCGCTTTTGTTGCTAGATGAGCTTGGAGCAGGAACAGATCCCCAAGAAGGTGCAGCCCTTGCCATGTCTATCCTAGAAGACTTGCGTTTGCGTCAGGTCAAGACTATGGCAACCACTCACTATCCTGAACTCAAGGCCTATGGGATTGAAACGGCTTATGTTCAAAATGCCAGCATGGAGTTTGATACAGCTAGCTTGCGCCCGACCTATCGCTTTATGCAGGGAGTACCTGGTCGAAGCAATGCCTTTGAGATTGCTAAACGTCTCGGATTGTCAGATGTCATCGTAGGTGACGCTAGCAAGCAGATTAATCAAGACAATGATGTCAATCGCATTATTGAACAATTGGAAGAGCAGACGCTGGAAAGCCGTAAACGTCTTGAGAATATTCGCCAGGTCGAGCAAGAAAACCTCAAGATGAACCGTGCTCTTAAAAAACTTTACAACGAGCTCAATCGTGAAAAGGAAACTGAACTTAATAAGGCGCGTGAGCAAGCTGCGGAGATTGTTGACTTAGCTCTGTCAGAAAGTGATGATATTCTTAAAAATCTTCACAGCAAATCTCAACTAAAACCACATGAAATTATCGAAGCCAAGGCCAAACTCAAGAAGTTAGCGCCTGAAAAAGTAGATCTTTCTAAAAATAAAGTCCTCCAAAAGGCTAAGAAAAAACGAGCTCCAAAAGTTGGGGATGATATCATCGTTTTAAGTTATGGTCAACGAGGTACCTTGACCAACCAACTCAAGGATGGTCGCTGGGAAGCTCAAGTTGGCTTGCTTAAGATGACCCTTGAGGAAAGAGAATTTGACTTGGTTCAGGCTCAGCAAGAAGCACCAGTCAAGAAAAAACAAGTCAATGTGGTTAAGCGTGCTGTTGGTAAAGCACCGCAGGCTCGACTAGACCTTCGTGGCAAACGTTATGAGGAAGCTATGGAAGCCTTGGATGCCTTTATCGACCAAGCCCTGCTCAACAACATGGCCCAAGTGGACATCATCCATGGTATTGGTACAGGAGTCATCCGTGAAGGAGTAACCAAATATCTCCAAAGAAACAAGCAAGTCAAGAGCTTTGGTTATGCGCCGCAAAATGCAGGTGGTTCCGGAGCGACTATCGTTACCTTTAAAGGCTAACCAAGCTATAGAATGAAATGTGAAAAGAGTACCTATCAAGTGATAGCTACTCTTTTGCTAAATTTATTTTAATCATTATTGTTAGTGAGTATTTTAAAAGGGGACAATCGTTTTATAGCCAAAAAAATTGATGAAGGCTTGTCTAGCTGAGCTTTATTTATGCTATACTGATAGTAACATCATTTTCGGAGGTTGGTATGAAAAAACTCCCCTTAGCCTTTTCAGGTTGCTTATTGGGATTGGCTGGAGCAGGAAATCTCATCTTGGATATTTTTCCGCTTTTATCACACATCTTAAGCTTGTCAGGCTTGATTTTATGGTTTTATTTTTTGGTGAGCCACCTCAATAACTGGCATGAAAGTAAGCAAGAATTAAAGAAAGCCCCTGTTTTGTCAGGAATGGCAACCTTTCCCATGGCAGGGATGATTTTATCAACGTATTTATTACGAATCTTACCCCCGAACATGAGCATTGTTGCACAGATTCTCTGGTGGTTTGCTTTTCTTCTAGATGTTTACCTCATCTTATACTTTACAAAGAACTATGTCTTGGTTAAACAAAGGGCCAGTGCAACACCAACTTGGACGGTTCTTTATGTAGGAATAGCAGTAGCAAGTTTGACCTACCCAGTGGTGGGCATTGTTGGGATTGCCTATGGAGCTTGGATTTTTGGTTTTATCTTAACCCTTATCCTTTACCCTCTAATTTATCAAGATTTGAGGAAAAATCCATTACCGCTCGCTTTGCTGGGGCAAGAAGGAATCTATTGTGCTCCATTTTCTCTCCTTTTGGCAGCATTAGTGAGAGTAGGAGGATACAGTCTTCCTAGTTTGATTTTACTAGTTATGATCCTTGCATCACAGACCTTCTTTTTCTTTGTCCTTAGTCGCTTGCCAAGGATATTAAAACAAGGTTTCCAACCAGCCTTTTCAGCCCTAACCTTTCCAACTATCATCACAGCAACTTCATTGAAAATGTCCCAAGGCATTCTGCAGTTTCCGGTCCTCAACCTCCTCGTTTGGTTAGAGATTATCATTTGTTTAACAATCCTCATCTACGTATTAGTAGAGTATATACGATATTTAAGGAACTAAAAGAACCCCTAGCACGGAGAAGTGTTAGGGGTTTGTTCTTTCTGTTAGGTTCAAATCTATTATAACCAACAATCCAAGTAGTTTCTTACTTTTCCTTATGTAGTGATAAAAAGCTGTAGACCATAGTCCCAAAGATGGCTCCAATACTAAGACCAAAGACAAGTAAGGGAATCATTATCTCTGTTTGGATGATTTTTTCCAAGAAAGTTGAAAGGGACATCTGTTGAACGAAGAGTTTATGAAAGAGCAACAGAGCAAATAAGCCAATCTCAATACTTATAAATACCAACCAACTACGAACTTTTATTTGGCGTTTGCTGTAGGTTTTGTAGATGATTTCTGATTTGTCATCCTTTTCAAGATGAAGCTCTTGTACGGCTCTTTGAGCTTTTATACTCATGAACAGAATGAGTCCAAAATAGAGGTAGGGCATAAGCGATCGAACAATTTCTATAAAGCGTCCGAACAAAATATAGAACAGGAAGAGAAAGAAGGAAGAGTAAAAGATTTGGACCATGGAACGGGCGCAAGCCTTGTAGATAACCTCTTGACGGCATTCGTCAAAAGGCCCTTGTATATGAAAGAAATTTCGAAGTAAGCGAGTTGTTAAGTCTTCTTTTTGCATGGATAATTTCTCCTAAATGAACGATGTTACTTTGTTGCTTTTACGAATTGATAGAGATAATAAAGATAAGTGGTAGAAGAAAGGCTAGCGATAATTAATAATAAATAATATTTCCAATCGCTTGAAATAACCGTCAGTTGTGGCAAGGATATAATCATAAAGCATAGTGCTAAGTTGAGTATGCGCGTTTTTTGGGAATCTATCTTTAGATAAGTCAGTCCTTTGTTGAGTGCTGGAACAAAGACAAGAACAAGGACTATTTCGTAGATGGGCAAGTTCCCTGAAATGATGATGAAGGCGAGTAGAGAACTGAACAAAAGATGATAGGTAAGTAACGTTACTAGTGATTTCATAAGGTACCTCCTAATCCTCATCCGGATCTTTCTTAGTTTTTGCAATGCGACGGGAGATGAGGAACTGTATGCTTGCTCCGAAGAAGATAGAACCGAGAATGCTTGATACACCATTTCTTATAGTGAGAAGAGAATTAAAATAGTCCGGACTTTCACCTATGAGTATACTGAGAAGAGGAGTTATAAAAAACATCCATAGACCAAAGAACAAACCTGCTTTAAGACCTGGGTAGTGTAGTTGCTTACTTTCTTTCTCACTCAGCATATCTGGTTCAATAGTTGTAATCCCTGTTTTTTGCATTTGATAGGTGAGATAGCTAGCAGCGATGAGGGCAATCACTAAAATCAGAGGAGGATAGACCAGAGCCACTAGTTGAGGAAATTTATAGGCTAGAAGGAGTGGAATAAGATTTCCGAAAATCATCAGATAAAAGAGGATGATAAAGACTTGGTTACCGATACGATCGGCCTCGCGCCGTTTGTATTCGTCAAGGGGCTCAGAAATGCCGTATGTGCGTTTGATCAGTTTTTCAGTAAAGGTTTCTTTTTTCATGAGTTTGCTCCTTTTTTAAAAATCATCCTCCCAAAAGAGACTGTTGAGGTCAGTTTGGAGGCTGCGGGCGAGATTGAGACAGAGTTCCAGGGTTGGATTGTACTTGTCGTTTTCAATCATATTGATGGTTTGTCTCGAGACACCGATATCCTTGGCGAGCTCAAGCTGGGACATGCCCAGTTCCTTGCGAAATTCTTTCACACGATTCATGCTTCCTCCTTATTTGATTATGTCACATATATTTGACTATAGTATATCTTTTAAAAAATAAAATGTCAACTATTTTTGACATATTTTTAAAAGAATCTTGGTGATAATATTTCTATGTGAAAATCTTCTACGATTTTATGCTATAATGAAGAAAAATAAGAGTGATTTGGATACCCTGAATGCTATCCAATAAAGAAAGAGCAGAAAATGAACCATAAGATTGCAATTTTATCAGACATTCATGGTAACACGACAGCCTTAGCTGGAGTGCTTGAGGACGCTAAAAATTTGGGAGCGACTGAATATTGGCTTCTGGGAGATATTTTTCTTCCTGGGCCAGGAGCAAATGACTTGGTGGCTCTTTTGAAAGACCTTCCCATTACAGCATCTGTTCGAGGCAACTGGGATGATTGTGTGTTAGAGGCTTTAGATGGGCAATATGGTTTAGAGGATCCCCAAGAAATCCAGCTTATGCGATTGACCCAGTATCTGATGGAGCGTCTAAACCCAGAGCATATTGATTGGTTGAGAAATCTACCTATGGTAGCCAAGAAAGAAGTAGAAGGCTTGCGCTTTTCTCTTTCACATAATTTACCTGAGAAAAATTATGGTGGTGATTTGCTGGTTGAAAATAATACCGAAAAATTTGACCAGCTACTTGATGAAACTACTGATGTAGCCGTCTATGGGCATGTCCATAAACAACTTCTACGTTATGGTAGTCAAGGTCAACAAATCATTAATCCAGGTTCGATTGGTATGCCTTATTTTGACTGGGAAGGGCTAAAAAATCACCGAGCCCAGTATGCCTTACTTGAAGTTGAAAATGGTGAATTGGTCAATATCCAATTTCGTAAGGTTGTTTATGACTATGAAGCAGAGCTAGAATCAGCTAAGACCAAGGGCCTTCCCTTTATCGAAATGTATGAAGAATTGCGGCGAGAGGACAACTATCAAGGCCATAATAGAGATTTGTTAGCTAGTTTAATTGAAAAGCATGGCTATGTGGAGGATGTCAAGAATTATTTTGATTTTTTGTAAGAGTTGCTTTGATTAACAGATACTAAATAAACGATTGGACTAGCCAATCGTTTTTAATATATCTTATTGTAATTGAGATTGATCTGGTAGGTAGGAACCACCGAGATAGGTTTTGCTGAGTTTTTCAAGGGTTCCGTCTTGGTAGAGTTCTTTGAGGACCTTGTCAAATTGTTCTTTAATTTCTTTTCCATCTCTTGAGAAGATAATGTAGTTATTTGGATTATCATTGCTTTCCAAGTCGACTACGTTCAAGTCTAAACCTCGGTCTTGGATAATCTTTTGAACATTTTCGATAAATTTAATATAGATTTTAAAAATAGTGAACTCAATGAGCTTTTTAGCTTCAATAATTCGGTAAATGTTTGACAATAAAATTATTTTATTTTAAAATATAGGTATCATAAAACTATTTAAAGGAGATAGTCATGAAAAAACTTCTTACTGCGGGCCTTGTGCTCTTATCAGTTGCAACTTTAGCAGCTTGTGGAAATAAATCTTCTGATTCTGCAAGTAAAGTTTCAAGCACGACTGAACAAACATCAGCTTCATCAAAAACAGATAACTCAAAGACAAACACATCTGAAGTTACTCTTCTAACAGATGAAGAAATTGACAACGCTAAAACAATTGGAGATATGAAAACTCTTTTTGGTAAGTTGATTGACGGCTATAAGAAATATGTTGAAGAAATCGGTGACAAAGTTCCTGAGGCTCAAAAAGATGCTTATAAACAACAAGTGGAACCTGCTCTTAACTCACTAGAAACTTCAAGAAAGGCATTTAATGATGGCTTGTCAAGCGCTGGTTCTGATGATACAGAAATGCCAGAAGAAGCACGTACTGTTTTCCTTCAACAATTGAAGACTGCACGTGATGCTATGAAACAAGCGATTGAATCTGCAAGTAAAATTGTATCAGCGCAATAATATGAGTAAAGTAGGCGACTAATCGTCTACTTTTTCTTGTGCAGAAAGTTTTTATTATGGCTTACAACTAAATCGAAAAGCTTGTAATTCCTGGTTAAGAGATGGGATAAAGATCTCTACATATGAAAAATCTCTGCAAGCTCTTTCAGAATGTGGTAAAATGGAAGCAATAGAAATAGAAAAGGAACTTGCTTATGAAATTTCTTGAGTTAAATAAAAAACGTCATGCGACCAAGCATTTTATTGATAAACCTGTTGATCCAAAGGATGTCCGTACAGCTATCGAAATCGCAACCTTGGCACCAAGTGCCCACAACAGCCAGCCTTGGAAATTCGTCGTGGTTCGTGAGAAAAATGCTGAACTAGCAAAATTGGCTTACGGTTCAAACTTTGAGCAAGTAGCCTCTGCACCTGTAACGATTGCCTTGTTTACAGATACTGACCTAGCTAAACGAGCTCGCAAGATTGCCCGTGTTGGTGGAGCAAAGAACTTCTCAGAAGAACAACTTCAGTACTTTATGAAAAATCTTCCAGCTGAGTATGCACGTTACAATGAACAACAAATCAGTGACTACTTGGCTCTTAATGCAGGATTAGTTGCGATGAACTTGGTCCTTGCATTGACTGACCAGGGAATTGGTTCAAATATTATACTAGGTTTTGATAAATCAAAAGCTAATGAAGTCTTGGAAATTGAAGAACGCTTCCGTCCAGAGCTTTTGATTACAGTAGGATACACAGACGAGAAGTTGGAACCAAGCTACCGCTTGCCAGTAGATGAAATTATCGAGAAAAGATAGGAAGTAAAAATGACAGTTATTGATTTTACAACAGAAGTAGAAAAACGCAAAGAAGACCTCTTGGCTGACTTGTTTAGCCTTTTGGAAATCAACTCAGAACGTGATGACAGTAAGGCCGATGCGCAGCATCCATTTGGACCTGGTCCAGTAAAAGCCTTGGAGAAATTCCTCGAAATCGCAGACCGTGATGGCTACCCAACAAAAAATGTCGACAACTATGCAGGTCATTTCGAGTTTGGTCAAGGAGAAGAAGTTCTCGGAATCTTTGCCCACATGGACGTAGTGCCAGCAGGTAGTGGTTGGGACACTGACCCTTACACTCCAACTATCAAAGATGGTCGACTTTATGCGCGTGGGGCTTCTGATGATAAGGGACCTACAACAGCTTGTTACTACGGTTTGAAAATCATCAAGGAATTGGGGCTTCCAACTTCTAAGAAAGTTCGCTTCATCGTGGGAACTGATGAAGAATCAGGTTGGGCAGATATGGACTACTACTTTGAGCATGTAGGACTTGCAAAACCTGACTTTGGATTCTCACCAGATGCTGAATTCCCTATCATCAATGGTGAAAAAGGAAATATCACAGAATATCTCCACTTTGCTGGTGAAAATACTGGTGCAGCTCGTCTTCACAGCTTCACAGGTGGTTTACGCGAAAACATGGTGCCAGAATCAGCAACAGCAGTTGTTTCAGGCGACTTAGCTGACTTGCAAACTAAGCTAGACGCCTTCGTTGCAGAGCACAATCTCAGAGGAGAAATTCAAGAAGAAAATGGTCAGTACAAGGTGACTGTAATTGGTAAATCAGCCCATGGTGCTATGCCTGCTTCAGGTGTCAATGGTGCGACTTACCTTGCCCTCTTCCTCAGCCAATTTGCCTTTGAAGGGCCTGCAAAAGACTATCTTGACATTGCTGGTAAGATTCTCTTGAATGACCACGAAGGTAAAAACTTGAAAGTAGCTCATGTAGATGAAAAGATGGGTGCTCTTTCTATGAATGCGGGTGTCTTCCGCTTTGATGAAACAAGTGCTGACAATACTATTGCCCTCAACTTCCGTTATCCAAAAGGAACAAGCCCAGAGCAAATCAAGTCAGTTCTTGAAAGCTTGCCAGTTGCTTCAGTCAGCCTTTCTGAACATGGTCACACTCCTCACTATGTGCCAATGGAAGATCCACTCGTTCAAACCTTGTTGAATGTTTACGAAAAACAAACAGGTCTTCAAGGTCACGAACAAGTCATCGGTGGAGGAACTTTTGGACGTCTATTAGAGCGTGGTGTAGCCTACGGTGCTATGTTCCCAGATTCTATCGATACTATGCACCAGGCCAATGAATTTATCGCCTTGGACGATCTTTTCCGTGCAGCAGCCATCTACGCTGAAGCTATTTATGAATTGATCAAATAATGATCTAGAAGTCTGAGATTCTATGCTTGGACTTCTTTTTGGAGGGAAACAGATGTCTCAAATCGAAAAAATCAAGCAAGCTATCATGGCGGATCCACAGAATGCCAGCTATACTGAGCAGGGTATCGAGCCTCTTTTTGCAGCACCAAAGACTGCTCGTATCAATATCATTGGGCAAGCTCCTGGACTCAAAACTCAAGAAGCAGGACTTTACTGGAAGGATAAAAGTGGTGACCGCTTGCGAGAGTGGCTAGGTGTGGATGAAGATACGTTTTATAATTCAGGTTACTTTGCAGTCATGCCTATGGATTTCTACTTTCCAGGTCATGGAAAATCGGGTGACCTACCACCACGTCCAGGTTTTGCAGAAAAATGGCATCCAAAACTTTTGAAGGAATTGCCAGATATTCAATTAACACTCTTGATTGGGCAGTATGCTCAGGCTTACTATCTGCATGAAAAGGTCAGTGGCAAGGTGACAGACCGTGTGCATCGGTTCAAGGATTATTTGCCTGATTATTTCCCTCTGGTACACCCATCACCACGTAATCAAATCTGGATGAAAAAAAATCCTTGGTTTGAGTCGGAAGTGGTTCCCGATTTGAAAAAAAGAATTAAAACAATTTTAGGAGAAAAAGAATGAAAGAAATTTCCTTCGATGAATTTTACCAGCTTTATCAAAATGAGCAACTTTCTCTAGTGGACGTGAGAGAAGTAGAGGAATTTGAAGCTCTTCATTTAGAAGGTGCTCATAATTTCCCTCTCAGTCAACTGGCAGATACTTATGTACAACTGGACAAAGACCAGCTTTATTACGTGATTTGTAAATCAGGAATGCGTTCAGCACGCGCTTGTCAATTTTTAACAGAACAAGGATATGAGGTTATCAATGTCCAAGGTGGCATGGATGCTTTAGAATAAGAAAAACTCCCTTTGAGACCGAAAATAAGAAAGGTTTTAAAGGGAATTTATTTGCTCTAAAATTCCGAAAATTGAAAACATTTTAGAATGATTTCCTGATAGCCTTTTCATGCCTTTAAACATGTTATACTAAGAAAGTATTTTAATTTTATAAGGAGAGTTTATGGCTAAAAAAGGTGCTTTAACAGGATTACTTCTGTTTGGAATATTTTTTGGAGCAGGTAACTTGATTTTCCCTCCAACTCTAGGCGCACAGTCTGGAGAAAACTTCCTTCCTGCCATTGCAGGATTTGTATTTTCAGGTGTTGGGATTGCCGTCCTAACTTTGATTATTGGGACCCTTAATCCTAAGGGTTATATCTATGAGATTTCTAAGAAAATTTCTCCATGGTTTGCGACGATTTATCTTGCAGCTTTGTACTTGTCGATTGGTCCATTCTTTGCCATTCCACGTACAGCAACAACATCGTTTGAGGTCGGTATTAGTCCCCTCCTGGCCGAAGCAGATAAGGGGTTAGGTTTGATTGTCTTTACAATTCTCTACTTTGTTGCAGCCTATTTAATCGCCCTTAACCCTTCAAAGATTTTGGATCGTATCGGACGAATCTTGACTCCAGTATTTGCGATTTTGATTGTTGTTTTGGTTATCCTTGGGGCCTTTAAATATGGTGGGAACGCACCGCAAGCAGCATCAGGTGCCTATCAAACTTCAGCCTTTGGTGCAGGTTTCCTTGAGGGATATAATACACTTGATGCGCTTGCTTCTGTTGCCTTTAGTGTTATCGCTGTTCAAACCTTGAAACAGCTTGGATTTTCAAGTAAGAAAGAATACATTTCAACTATTTGGGTCGTTGGAATCGTTGTAGCTTTAGGATTTAGTGCTTTATACATTGGCCTAGGTTTCCTTGGAAATCATTTCCCAGTACCAGCTGAAGTGATGAGCGAAGGAACTCCAGGAGTTTATATCTTGTCACAAGCAACGCAAGAAATCTTTGGCTCGACAGCACAGCTTTTCCTTGCAGTCATGGTAACGGTGACTTGTTTCACAACAACAGTAGGCTTGATTGTATCAACAGCTGAATTCTTCAACGACCGCTTCCCACAAATCAGCTACAAGGTTTATGCGACTGTCTTTACCTTGATTGGTTTTGCTATCGCAAACCTTGGATTGAGTGCTATTATCAAATACTCAGTTCCAGTGCTAGTTGTCTTGTATCCAATCACGATTGTGATTGTTATGATTGTGATTGTGAACAAATTTGTACCACTTTCAAAACCAGGGATGCAATTGACTATGGGACTTGTAACTGCTATTGCCATAGCTAGCGTCTTAGGAAGTTCATTTGAAGTGACCTTCCTTGCCAACATTGTGAATGCTCTACCATTTGCTAAGGCTTCATTGCCATGGTTAGTACCAGCGATTATCGGAATTTTACTTTCTCTTGTTCTTCCTAACAAACAAGAAAGTGAAGCTTTTGAGATGGAATAAAAAAACCTTGGCAGATGCCAAGGTTTTTTTATTACTCTTAGTTCGTTTTTTCAGTATACCCAAGATCCTCAAGCATTTTTTTAGTTTTTGCAAAACTTACACGTTTTCCAGCTCCTGAATATTCATTTGGCATTGCTTTTTTCATCTCATCAAGATTGACTACAGTCATGTCAATGACCATGGTATGGACGACTTTTCCATCTTTGAATTCGATATTTTGTGTAACGCCCTTAATTCCTTCATACCCTTTATAAGTTTTCACGATAAGTTCTTTAATCTCATCGGCGCTCTTATTGAGTACTTCAGGTTCAAAAACATTATAAACTTCTTGTTTCATAACATCATCGCCTTCAACAGTGTATGTCAAGGTAGAATGTCTTCCTGGATTACTGTCATGAACAAAGGCTACAGTTTTTGATTCAGCTTTCTTTTCTGTAGTTTCAGCCTCAGTAGTTTCAGTTTCGGTAGTTTTTACTTCACTTGTTTCTGCTTTTAAAGAGTTAGAAGTTGTTGATTGTTTAGAACATCCCAACAAGAATGCCAACGGTAAGGCTAAGAGAAGCGTTATTTTGAAATATCTGTTCATATTTTTTCCTTTCATCATAAGAACTACTTTTATTATACCATAACATACTTTCATTATCAAAGTATGTCAGTTTTTCCTTTTTACACATACTAAAATGGGAAAAGTGATATAATGGTAAGAAGAGGTGAAGAAATGAATCAAACTGTAGAATATATTAAAGAACTAACTGCTATCGCATCGCCAACAGGTTTTACCCGTGAGATTACTGATTATTTAGTTGAGACACTTGAAAAGTTAGGCTATCAACCTGTCCGTACTGCCAAAGGTGGTGTCAACGTTACTGTTAAAGGTAAAAATGATGAACAACAACGCTATGTGACTGCCCATGTGGATACTCTGGGAGCTATCGTTCGCGCTGTTAAACCAGATGGTCGTCTTAAAATGGACCGTATTGGAGGATATCCTTGGAACATGATTGAGGGAGAAAACTGTACCGTTCATGTGGCTAGCACAGGTAAGACTGTTTCAGGTACGATTTTAATCCACCAGACTTCTTGTCACGTCTATAAGGATGCTGGAACTGCGGAACGTACGCAGGACAATATGGAAGTACGTTTGGATGAAAAAGTGACCAACGAAAAAGAAACACGTGCACTCGGTATCGAGGTTGGAGACTTTATCAGTTTTGACCCACGAACTGTGGTGGCTGATTCAGGCTTTATCAAATCGCGTCATTTGGATGATAAGGTCAGCGCAGCAATTCTCCTAAATCTCCTCAAAGTCTACAAAGAAGAAGGAATTGAGCTTCCAGTTACTACGCATTTTGCTTTTTCAGTCTTTGAAGAAGTGGGGCATGGTGCTAACTCAAGTATCCCTAGTCAAGTTGTCGAATATCTGGCAGTAGATATGGGAGCGATGGGAGATGACCAGCAGACGGACGAGTACACAGTCTCTATCTGTGTCAAAGATGCTTCTGGTCCTTACCACTATGAATTCCGTCAACATTTAGTTGCTTTAGCTGAAGAGCAAGACATTCCGTTTAAACTAGATATCTATCCATTTTACGGTTCGGATGCTTCTGCAGCGATGTCAGCTGGAGCAGAGGTTAAGCACGCTCTTCTAGGAGCTGGTATTGAGTCTAGTCATTCTTATGAGCGTACTCATATTGATTCTGTAGTGGCTACTGAGCGTATGGTAGATGCTTATCTCAAGAGTGACTTGGTGGAATAAGATGTGCTTGATTTGTGATCGAATTGAATTGATTAAGGCAGGGGAAAATCCCTACTTTGTCAAGGAATTAGAAACTGGCTATGTTGTCATCGGAGACCACCAGTATTTTGAAGGCTACACTCTATTCTTAGCCAAGGAACATGTCACAGAATTGCATCATCTACATCCAACTGTCAAATTCCGCTTTTTAGAGGAAATGAGTCTGGTTCAGGAAGCTGTCTCTAAGGCTTTTACTGCTGAAAAGATGAATGTAGAGTTGTTGGGAAATGGAGACGCTCATGTTCACTGGCATATTTTTCCAAGACGAGCTGGTGATATGAAGGGGCACGGTCTAAATGGACGTGGTCCAGTCTGGTGGGTTCCTTGGGAAGAAATGGTCGCTGAGGAATATCACGTTAAAGATCGGAGACTGGAAAACTTGATTGCGACATTATCAGAAACTTTAAACCAGATAGTAAAATGAAAGGATTAAAGATGAAGAAAAGATATCTTGTATTATCAGGATTATTAGCCTTGACATTAGCGGCTTGCTCACAAGAAAAGCCAGCAACTTCAGAAACTCAGACTTCAACGGAAGAAAAAACTGTCCAAGAAGGAACCGCGGGAAGTAAGTCTCAGGAAGCTAGTCAAAAGAAAGCAGAAGTGGTTAACAAAGGAGACCACTACAGCATTCAAGGTAAGTACGATGAGATTGTTGTAGCTAATAAGCATTATCCAATGTCAAAAGATTACAATCCTGGAGAAAATCCTACCGCTAAGGCAGAACTGTTGAAACTCATTGCAGCTATGCAACAAGCAGGATTCCCGATTAGCGACAACTACAGTGGTTTTAGAAGTTACGAAACTCAAACTCAGCTTTATCAAAACTATGTAGATAAAGATGGCAAGGCTGAGGCTGACCGCTATTCTGCAAGACCTGGTTACAGTGAACACCAAACTGGCCTTGCCTTTGACCTAATTGGAACAAATGGAGACTTAGTCACTGAAGAAAAGGCTGCCCAATGGCTTTTGGACCATGCGGCTGACTATGGCTTTGTCGTCCGTTATCTAAAAGGTAAGGAAAAAGAAACGGGCTATATGGCTGAAGAATGGCACCTTCGCTACGTCGGAAAAGAAGCCAAGGATATCGCTGCAAGTGGTCTCAGCTTGGAAGAGTATTACGGCTTTGAAGGTGGGGACTATGTTGATTAGTCGCAAAATATCTTGCAAGAACGCTTGAAATTTGATAAAATGAATAATAATTAAATAGGAATCTGCAAGACTAGTATCTCAGGGGAAGTATATCAGGGAGGAGAGCCGTGACTGAAAGCTCTCTATATGAAAGCTGGGTGAATTCACTTGCGAAGGGATTCAGAAATAAAGGTCTGACTTGTCAGATGAAAACGGATGGTACCGCGTGTCAACGCTCCGAGTGGAGTTTTTGGCATGTGGTTTTCTTTTTATCTTACGAGAGACTGATGGAGGAATTATGTCAACTATTGAAGAACAATTAAAAGAGCTTCGTGAAGAAACGCTAGCTAGCTTGAAGCAGATTACTGCTGAAAATGAAAAAGAGATGCAAGAATTGCGTGTCTCAGTCCTTGGTAAAAAAGGTTCATTGACTGAAATCCTTAAAGGGATGAAGGACGTTTCTGCAGAAATGCGTCCTGTTATCGGAAAACACGTCAATGAAGCTCGTGATGTCTTAACAGCCGCTTTTGAAGAAACAGCTAAGCTCTTGGAAGAAAAGAAAGTAGAAGCTCAACTAGCAAGTGAGAGCATCGATGTGACGCTTCCAGGTCGTCCAGTTGCGACTGGTCACCGTCACGTTCTCACACAAACTAGTGAAGAAATTGAAGATATCTTCATCGGTATGGGTTACCAAGTCGTGGATGGATTTGAAGTGGAGCAAGACTACTACAACTTCGAACGTATGAACCTTCCAAAAGATCACCCAGCCCGTGATATGCAGGACACTTTCTACATCACAGAAGAAATCTTACTTCGTACCCACACGTCTCCAGTTCAGGCGCGTGCGATGGATGCCCATGACTTTTCTAAAGGTCCTTTGAAGATGATCTCACCAGGACGTGTATTCCGTCGTGATACAGACGATGCAACCCACAGTCACCAATTCCACCAAATCGAAGGTTTGGTTGTAGGGAAAAACATCTCTATGGCTGATCTTCAAGGAACTCTTCAGTTGATTGTGCAAAAAATGTTTGGTGAAGAGCGCCAGATTCGTCTGCGTCCATCTTACTTCCCATTTACCGAGCCATCTGTTGAGGTTGACGTTTCATGCTTCAAGTGTGGAGGAGACGGCTGTAACGTATGTAAGAAAACAGGTTGGATCGAGATTATGGGTGCCGGTATGGTTCACCCACGTGTCCTTGAGATGAGTGGCATCGATGCAAGTGTTTACTCTGGTTTTGCCTTTGGTCTTGGTCAAGAGCGTGTCGCTATGCTTCGCTACGGTATCAACGATATCCGTGGATTCTACCAAGGCGATGTCCGCTTCTCAGAACAGTTTAAATAATGATTAGAAAAGTGGAAATAGCAGATGTTGAGGTGTTGGCAAAAATTGCCAAACAAACCTTTCGTGAAACATTTGCTCATGATAATACGGAAGAGCAGTTACAGGAATACTTTGAAGAGGCTTATAATCTGAGAGTTTTGTCAACTGAGTTGGAAAATCCTGACTCTGAAACCTATTTCATTATGCATGAAGAGGAGATAGCTGGTTTTCTCAAAGTCAACTGGGGAAATGCTCAAACCGAGAGAGAATTAAAGAACGCTTTTGAAATTCAACGTCTCTATGTGCTACAAACATATCAAGGATTTGGACTTGGTAAGCAACTATTTGAATTCGCTTTGGAACTTGCAGAAAAAAATGGTTTTTCCTGGGCTTGGCTAGGTGTTTGGGAGCATAATACAAAAGCTCAAGCATTTTATAATCGATATGGTTTTGAAAAATTTAGCCAACATCGTTTTATGGTTGGGCAAAAGGTAGATACGGATTGGTTACTGAAAAAGAAATTAAGGTAAGAAGATGATTCTTCTAATGAAATGATAGGAAAGGAAAAAACTAGAGTGGCAACTGTCATTCTGGAGAACTAAATTATGCTTGTATCTTATAAATGGTTAAAAGAATTGGTGGACATTGATGTACCATCACAAGAGTTGGCTGAAAAAATGTCAACCACAGGGATCGAAGTAGAAGGTGTGGAATCACCTGCTGCTGGTCTCTCAAAAATTGTCGTCGGTGAAGTCTTGTCTTGTGAAGATGTGCCCGAAACACACTTGCATGTTTGCCAAGTCAATGTGGGTGAAGAAGAAGCCCGTCAAATCGTCTGTGGTGCACCAAATGTGCGCGCAGGCATCAAGGTTATGGTGGCTCTTCCGGGAGCTCGCATTGCGGACAACTACAAGATTAAAAAAGGGAAAATCCGTGGTTTGGAATCTCTCGGAATGATCTGCTCACTTGGTGAATTAGGGATTTCTGACTCTGTTGTACCCAAAGAATTTGCAGATGGCATCCAAATCTTGCCAGATGAGGCTGTTCCAGGTAAGGAAGTCTTCTCCTATCTAGACTTGGATGATGAAATCATCGAACTTTCCATCACTCCAAACCGTGCAGACGCTCTTTCTATGCGTGGGGTAGCTCATGAAGTAGCAGCTATCTATGACAAGGCAGTCAATTTTAAAGAATTTACTTTAACAGAAACAGACCAAGTTGCAGCGGATGCTCTTTCTGTCAGCATTGATACAGACAAGGCTCCTTACTATGCAGCTCGTATCTTGGACAATGTGACTATTGCACCAAGTCCACAATGGTTGCAAAACCTCCTCATGAACGAAGGTATTCGTCCTATTAACAATGTCGTCGACGTGACCAACTATATCCTGCTTTACTTTGGTCAGCCTATGCATGCCTTTGACTTAGATACCTTTGAAGGAAACGACATCCGTGTGCGTGAAGCACGTGCTGGTGAGAAATTAGTGACCTTGGATGGGGAAGAGCGTGAGTTGGAAACAACTGACTTAGTCATTACTGTTGCTGATAAACCTGTTGCCCTTGCAGGTGTCATGGGCGGACAAGCTACAGAAATCTCTGAAAAGTCTACTCGTGTAGTTCTTGAAGCTGCTGTCTTCAATGGCAAATCTATCCGTAAGACAAGTGGTCGCCTCAATCTTCGCTCAGAATCATCTTCTCGCTTTGAAAAGGGAATCAACGTGGCAACCGTTAATGAAGCCCTTGATGCGGCAGCAAGTATGATTGCGGAATTGGCTGGTGCGACCGTGCGGAAGGGTATCGTTTCAGCAGGCCACTTGGATACATCTGATGTGGAAGTTTCTTCAACTCTTGTAGACGTTAACCGTGTCCTTGGTACTGAGCTTTCCTACGCGGATGTAGAGGATGTTTTCCGTCGTCTAGGATTTGGCCTTTCTGGAAATGCAGAATCCTTCACAGTTAGCGTTCCACGTCGCCGTTGGGATATCACTATCGAAGCGGACCTCTTTGAAGAAATCGCCCGAATTTATGGTTACGACCGCTTGCCAACCAGTCTTCCAAAAGACGATGGTACAGCAGGTGAATTAACAGCGACACAAAAATTGCGCCGTCAAGTTCGTACCATTGCAGAAGGGGCAGGCTTAACTGAAATCATCACCTATGCACTGACAACTCCTGAAAAAGCGGTTGAGTTTACCATTCAACCAACTCATTTGACAGAGCTCATGTGGCCAATGACTGTGGATCGTTCGGTCCTCCGTCAAAATATGGTTTCAGGTATTTTAGATACAGTTGCCTACAACGTAGCGCGTAAGAATAAAAACTTGGCTCTTTATGAGATTGGAAAAGTCTTTGAACAAACAGGTAACCCAAAAGAAGACTTGCCAAATGAAATCAACAGTTTCGCCTTTGCTTTGACTGGTTTAGTCGCTGAAAAAGACTTCCAGACTCCAGCTGTTCCTGTTGACTTCTTCTATGCTAAGGGAATCCTTGAAGCACTCTTTACTCGCTTGGGTCTTGTAGCGACCTATACAGCAACGCAAGAGATTAAGAGTCTTCACCCAGGACGTACAGCCTTGATCTCACTCGGCGACCAAGTTCTTGGTTTCCTTGGGCAAGTGCATCCAGTCACTGCTAAGGCTTATGATATCCCTGAAACTTATGTAGCCGAGCTTAACCTTTCGGCTATTGAGGCAGCCCTTCAACCAGCAGAAGCCTTTGTGGAAATTACTAAATTCCCAGCAGTCAGCCGTGATATCGCCCTTCTCCTCAAAGCAGAAGTGACTCACCAAGATGTGGTAGACGCCATCAAAGCTGCTGGCGTGAAACGTTTGACAGATATCAAACTTTTCGATGTCTTCTCAGGTGAAAAACTAGGACTTGGTATGAAGTCCATGGCCTACAGCTTGACCTTCCAAAATCCAGAAGATAGCTTGACCGACGAAGAAGTCGCACGCTACATGGAAAAAATCCAAGCATCACTTGAAGAAAAAGTGAATGCAGAAGTGCGTTAACAGTCTAAAATCCATCCTGAGGGATGGATTTTTTTGTCTTTGTAAATACCGAATATTGGAAAGAATAATGAAGTTGAATCTTATTCGTTTTGATATAAAAAACACCTAGTAAATTCTACTAATAAAAATGTACATAAATCCTTGTAATGACTAAAAAAAGGAGTATAATGAGGGTAAGATTAGTAGGAGGTGGATTATGTTAGAAGTCCGCAATCTTGAAAAAAGTTTTGGTTCCAAACAAGTCTTGTTTGGCGTTGACTTTCAAGCTCAGCCTGGAAGAATTTTAGGTCTAGTTGGGAAAAATGGAGCTGGGAAAACAACCATTTTTCACAGTATTTTGAAATTTTTGGATTATCAAGGAGAAATTCAGTTTGATGGCCAGGAAATTCGTCAGGAAACCTATGCTCGGATTGGCTATCTACCCGAAGAACGTAGTCTCATGCCTAAGTTGACAGTTCTAGAGCAAGTTCGTTACCTAGCAATGTTAAAAGGCATGGATGCCAAAGAAGTCAAAGAAAAACTCCCTCAATGGATGGAGAAGCTGGAAGTCAAGGGAAAATTGACAGACAAGATTAAGAGTCTCTCAAAAGGGAATCAACAAAAGATTCAGCTGATCATTACTTTAATGCATGAACCAGATCTGATCATTCTAGATGAACCTTTTAGTGGCCTGGATCCAGTCAATACTGAATTGCTCAAGCAGGTTATCCTCAAAGAAAAAGAACGTGGTGCAACCATTATCTTTTCAGACCACGTCATGACCAATGTCGAAGAGCTATGTGATGATATCCTTATGATTCGTGATGGGCGTGTCGTCTTGCATGGACCAGTCCAAGATGTTCGTAATCAATACGGCAAAACGCGACTCTTTGTTGCAAGTGAAAGGAGCCAGGAAGACTTGGAAAAACTCCCACATGTCACTCATGTTAGCTTAACCAAGCAGGGGATTTGGAAGCTCATCCTAGATGATGAAAATGCTGGACAGGAGCTCTTTGCCATCTTGACTCAAGGACACTATATCGCGACCTTTGACCAGCAAGCTCCGACAATTGATGAAATCTTTAAACTAGAATCAGGGGTGGAAGTATGAGAAATATGTTGGTTGTAATCAAAGAAACTTATTTACGTCATGTCAAATCCTGGAGTTTCTTCTTTATGGTAATCTCGCCTTTTCTCTTTATCGGCTTGTCTGGCGGAATTGGCTATCTCCAAGGTTCCTCTTTGGCTCAGAATAATAAGGTGGCAGTAGTTAGTTCGGTGCCTACTGTAACAGAGAGTCTTAAATCGACCAATGGCATTAATTTTGACTATAAAGATGAAGCAAGCGCACAAGAAGCTGTCAAGGATGAAAAAATAAAAGGTTACTTGACCATTGATCAAGAAGGTAGTGTTCTCAAGGCAGTCTATCACGGTGAAACTTCACTTGAAAGTGGTATAAAGTTAGCTGTGACAACTAAGTTGAATGAGCTCCAATACCAACTCAATCGTTCGGAGGCACATTTATCTCAGGAACAGGAACAGCACTTGGCACAAACGATTCAATTCTCAGAGCAGATTGATGAATCTAAGGAAAGTAAAAAGATGGTCCAAACCTTTGCGGCAGCAGGACTAGGCTTCTTCCTCTATATGATCTTGATTACTTATGCCAGTGTCACTGCTCAAGAGGTAGCCAGTGAAAAAGGGACAAAAATTATGGAAGTGGTCTTCTCAAGTATTCGTGCTAGTCACTACTTTTACGCACGTATGATTGCCTTACTTCTTGTCATTTTGACTCATATTGGTATTTATGTTGTAGGCGGACTTGGAGCTATCTTATTCTTTAAGGATATGCCTTTCTTGGCTAATTCAGGTATTCTAAGTCATTTGGGAGAAGCTTTTTCTCTGAACACCTTGTTGTTTGTCTTGGTTAGTCTTTTCATGTACGTTGTCTTGGCTGCCTTCTTAGGTTCTATGGTTTCTCGACCTGAAGACTCTGGTAAGGCCTTGTCTCCTTTGATGCTCTTAATTATGGTAGGTTTTATAGGGGTAACCGCCTTAGGGGCTTCTGGGGATAATTTGGTTTTGAAAATTGGATCTTATATCCCATTCATCTCAACCTTCTTTATGCCTTTCAGAGCTATTAATGGTTATGCAAATAGTATCGAGGCTTGGATTTCTCTTGCGATAACAGTTGTATTTGCTGTGACTGCAACAGCCTTTATCGGACGTATGTATGCCAGCCTAGTCCTTCAAACAGATGATTTAGGTATCTGGAAAACCTTTAAACGAGCTTTAAGCTATCACTAAAAGAGACACCTTCAGTGAATACTGGAGGTGTTTTTGTTTTACGAATTCATTGCTGTCTGGTCTTCTTTACTTTATAATGAAAAAAGAATGAAAAGGAGAAGGACATGAACTATATGGATGTTGCTGAAAATGAGCATTTGTTAATCATTGTCCTTAGGATGATGCTGATCAGCCAGATGAGTGAAGATGAGGTGGAGGCGGCCTTGTCGATTGGCATCAACACCTTAATCTAACGGATATCTATGGCTATGGCTAGTGTGAGCTTCTGCTGGGTAAAGTTTTCAAGCGCCGTTCGAATCTTCGGGACTAAATTTAGTATACCAGACGTCACTTGTATCAGTGGGCTGGTTTTTTTGTTCTATGCTTTACAGATTTTTCTTGACAAGTTTTCTTTGTTATGGTAATCTTTTAGGTAACAAACGTTGCGCAACAAACGTTGCGTGAAAGGAGTCTTATGCCACCTAAGGTTAAATTTAGTAAAGAGGCTATGATTGGGACAGCTTTACAATTGGTGAGAGAAGAGGGAATAGCTAGTTTGACGGCTCGAGCATTAGCAGAGAAATTGGGAGCCACACCAAGAGTCATTTTTGGGCAATTTGCAAATATGGCTGAGTTACAAGCAGAGGTTATTGTTGCTGCGGAGATGGTGGTGGTGGAGTATATACGAAAGGCTTTAGAAGATGAGAAGCCTTTTCGATCTGTCGGAGTTGCTTATATCCTGTTTGCCTCAAAAGAGCCCCAACTTTTTCAATTGCTTTTCCAAAATCCTAGCAAAGATCCGATTCGTCGCTTTCAAGATTTTCTTCCCATGAAGGATCATAGTTACCAATTGGTTCTGGATTCGATTGTCGCAGACTATCCGTTGACGCTAGAGGAAGCTAGTCGCTTGTACCAGCATCTATTCATCTACTCACACGGTATGGCCTCTATGGTTGCTTCTGGTATTTATCAGTTCAGCATGGAAGAAGTGATTGGTTTATTGACAGAAGTTTGTCAATCTCTCATCAAAGAAATGGTAGGAAAGAAATGATTCAACTAGAAAATGTTCACAAAAGTTACGGCCAAACCAAGGTCTTAAAAGGTATTGATTTGCAGATTCAAGACCAGGATGATGTAGTTATCCTAGGTCCTTCTGGATCAGGAAAGTCAACCCTCTTAAACGTATTGTCGGGATTAGAAAAGGTAGATGAGGGGCATATTCTCATTCAAGGACAGGATTTATCGCAGCTCACAGATGCTCAATTGACAGCCTTTAGACGTGAAAAAATTGCCTTTATTTTTCAGCAGTATTATTTATTGCTTAATTTGACGGTCAGACAAAATGTAAAGATGGGAGCTGACCTGGCAAACAATCATGATTTTTTGCAAATTATCGAAGATTTGGGTCTTGGCGATAAGCTAGACAAGTATCCAAGTGAATTGTCTGGTGGGGAACAGCAGAGAGTCTCCATTGCACGTGCCCTGGCCAAAAAGCCAGAGATTCTTTTCTTAGATGAGCCGACGGGGGCCCTGGATGAAGAAACAGGGCGCAAGATTCTCGACTATATCTGGAAGTTAAAGGAAAAGCTTGGTTTTACCCTCATCATGGTGACGCACAACCAAAATATTGCGGATATGGCCAGAACCGTCATTCGCGTCAATAGTGGCAAGATTACTCAAGTTGTGACCAATGATCAGCCACAGACAGCTTATGAGATTGGATGGTAAGCCATGTTTTCAGTAAAAGATATTCGAAAATTAGTTGTCGTCAGTATCATTGGGGCTTGTGCAGTCTTTGTGGCCAATCTCTTCTTGAATTTTTATCTGGATATCGAGCAGTTGGAGATTTCTAAAACCAATCCGATGATTCAGACCTACTATGATGCCCAGGTTTCGCTATCTTGGATGGTGGCCATGGTCAGTGGGGTTGTCTTGTCCTTGACGTCGATCCTTCTCATGTGTTTTTATATCAAACAATTTGTCGATGACCACAAGGAACAATTAGGAATTTTAAAGGCTTTGGGGTATAGCAATGGCCAGTTGGCGAAACGATTTTGGGCTTTTGGGCTCAGTTTTGGAGTTGGAGCGCTTCTTGGCTATTTCGGTTCTTTTCTTATGATGGGGCATTTTTATGACTTTCGCAATGAGAAGGGGATTTTGCCAGACATTACCATTCATTTTCACTGGCAGCTCCTGGTCGCTTTAGTGATACTGCCAACGACTTTCTTTATGGTTCTTGCGATTGGCTATGCTAGAAGACAACTACAAACGCCGGCCCTTCGCCTATTGAAAAAATACCCAACACCGATTAAGGTCAAAAGAAAAAAAAGTGCTCCTAAGAAAGAGAAAGACTTCCTAAAAGAGCTGTCTTCGTCGCTGATTTGGGGGAGAAAATCGATCCTGTTTTTTGTGGTCTTTGGCTCCATGTGTTTCGCGGCCATGGTTCAATTGTCTTTTGGGCTAAGGGACTACACAGATGACATCATCCAAACGATGATGATTATGATTGGTTTGATCCTTTCTTTCTCGATCCTCTTTTTGTCATTGGGGATTGTCGTTTCAGAAAGTCGTGAAACCTTGGCCTTGATGAAGGCTTTTGGCTACACCGATCGTGAATGCCAAAGTCATATTCTCGCTCCCTATCGTTTCTGGGCCTATCTAGGATTTGTTCTTGGGACGGCTTATCAATATGGCATCATGGAAATCTTGATTGGTGTGATCAAAGACACCGTTCCTGAAAAGATTGAGCATAACTTTGACTGGAATGTGTGCTTTTGGACTTTGATCGTTTTTGCTGTGGTTTATGAAAGTCTCTTTTATCTATCCAACAGAAAACTCCAAAAACAAACCATCAAAGAAGTGCTCTTAGCTGAATAAATAGAAAAGGTTGGCTTACCCAGCCTTTTTCTTTTGAAACGCATTGACAAGGGAGGCTTTTCCGCTATTCTAGGGGAATGAAAGAAAAGGAAAGGAAAGGGATTGAGATGAAACGGAGTTACTAGCAGGACCTGAAAGGGGCCTTTTACTTAATCTGGCGCAATAAATGGTCCTTTATCTCTGTAGGGATCCTCTGGCAGTTTGTGGTTGGCATTGGGCTGTGGTCTTGTGTCATAAATAAATCAATAGACCTGTGAGTGTATCTCCCAGGTCTTTCGTTTAACTGAAATATTTCACATTATTTCTTCTAAACCTTTGACTAATAAAGAAAATTATCGTACAATAAAGAGTACATGATAAAATGAGACCAGAGTTTATATGCTCTGGCGTTAGTAGTAAAAAAGAGGAGAAACGCTTTGGAATTAGAAGTATTTGCTGGGCAAGAAAAAAGTGAACTATCTATGATTGAGGTGGCTCGTGCCATCTTGGAACAACGTGGTCGCGATCACGAGATGCATTTTAGCGATTTGGTCAATGAAATCCAAAACTATCTTGGTACCTCTAATAGCGATATTCGCGAAGCACTACCTTTGTTCTATACAGAGTTGAATTTTGATGGTAGCTTCATCTCTCTTGGAGATAACAAATGGGGCCTTCGTTCATGGTATGGAGTAGATGAAATTGACGAAGAAATCATTGCTCTTGAAGAAAGTGACGATGAAGAAGTAGCACCTAAGGCTAAGAAAAAACGTGTTAATGCCTTTATGGATGGAGATGCTGATGCCATTGATTACGGTGCAGATGATCCAGAGGATGAGGACGCCTACGAAGAAGATCCAGCTCTTTCTTATGATGATGAAAATCCAGACGATGAGAAGAACGAAGTAGAAGCCTACGACGCCGAAATCAACGAAATCGCACCAGATGATCTTGGGGAAGATGTTGATCTTGTTGAAGAAGATGACGAAGATTCTGAGGAAGAAGAAGAATAATACCAAACAACAAGGAAATCTCCTTGTTGTTTTCTTTTCTGCAGTAGAACTATAAATCTAGTAAAGAATGACATTTGACAAATGTACCAAATTGAGGTAAGATATTGTTCGGGCACCTCTTTTAGAGGTCGGAGCTCCCTGGTTATTAGGGAGCTATTTTTGTTTTTCCGGGAACTTTTATCTTGGATTGTAGTATTTGATGAAGATCTTGTTTCCAATCTCCCCTTCTAGGAAACAGGGTTTTGAGCATTTTAGAAAGAGGAATCTATGTCTACGAAATATATTTTTGTAACTGGTGGTGTGGTGTCGTCTATTGGGAAAGGGATCGTTGCGGCGAGCCTAGGGCGTCTTCTGAAAAATCGTGGTTTGAAGGTAACCATCCAAAAATTTGACCCTTATATCAATATTGACCCAGGAACCATGAGCCCTTACCAGCACGGGGAAGTCTTTGTAACAGATGATGGGGCTGAGACAGATTTGGACTTGGGTCACTATGAACGTTTTATTGATATCAATCTCAACAAATACTCAAATGTGACAACTGGTAAAATCTACAGTGAAGTTCTTCGCAAGGAACGTCGTGGAGAGTACCTCGGTGCAACTGTCCAAGTTATTCCTCATATTACAGATGCCTTGAAAGAAAAAATCAAGCGTGCTGCTCTAACGACGGACTCTGATGTTATTATTACAGAGGTTGGGGGAACAGTCGGCGATATTGAATCCCTTCCATTCTTAGAGGCGCTCCGTCAGATGAAGTCTGATGTCGGAGCAGAAAATGTCATGTATATCCATACAACCTTGCTTCCTTACCTCAAGGCAGCTGGAGAAATGAAGACCAAGCCGACTCAACACTCTGTAAAAGAATTGCGTGGTTTGGGAATCCAGCCAAATATGTTAGTCATTCGTACAGAAAAACCAGCAGGACAAGGGATTAAAAACAAACTAGCCCAGTTCTGTGATGTGGCGCCAGAAGCTGTTATCGAGTCCTTAGACGTAGATCATCTTTACCAAATTCCGCTTAATCTGCAAGCTCAAGGCATGGACCAAATCGTTTGTGACCATTTGAAGATTGATGCACCGGCAGCAGATATGACAGAGTGGTCAGCTATGGTTGATAAGGTTATGAATCTAAAAAAACAAGTCAAAATTGCTCTTGTTGGTAAGTATGTCGAGTTGCAAGATGCCTACATTTCTGTCGTAGAGGCCTTGAAACACTCTGGTTATGCCAATGATGCAGAAGTCAAGATTGATTGGGTCAATGCTAATGACGTGACAGCTGACAATGTAGCGGAACTATTAGATGACGCTGATGGAATTATCGTTCCAGGTGGTTTTGGTCAACGTGGGACAGAAGGTAAGATTCAAGCGATTCGCTATGCTCGAGAAAATGATGTACCAATGTTGGGAGTCTGCTTGGGAATGCAATTGACTTGTATCGAGTTTGCCCGTCATGTTTTGGGACTTGAAGGAGCTAATTCAGCAGAGCTTGATCCTGATACAAAATATCCGATCATCGATATCATGCGTGATCAGATTGATGTTGAGGACAAGGGGGGAACCCTTCGTTTGGGACTTTATCCTTCTAAGTTGAAACGTGGTTCTAAGGCAGCAGCAGCTTATCATAACAAAGAAGTGGTCCAACGTCGCCACCGCCACCGTTATGAGTTTAACAATGCTTTCCGTGAACAGTTCGAAGAAGCAGGTTTTGTCTTCTCAGGTGTTTCACCAGACAATCGCTTGGTCGAAATTGTTGAAATCCCAGAAAACAAATTCTTTGTGGCTTGTCAGTACCATCCAGAACTTTCAAGTCGTCCAAATCGTCCAGAAGAACTTTACACTGCTTTTGTAACAGCAGCTGTTGAAAATAGTAAATAGTAGAATAAACCTTTGAGAGTCATCTCAGAGGTTTTTATTTGTTTTCAGTATTATGAAAATCTGGAAAATCGGCTCTGAATTTGGTAAGATAAGATTATGGATTTTGAAAAAATTGAACAAGCATATACCTATTTACTAGAAAATGTCCAAATCATTCAAAACGATTTGGCGACAAGCTTTTATGATGCCTTGATTGAACAAAATGGGATCTATCTCGATGGTCAAACCGCTCTGGAGCAAGTCAAAAAAAATAACCAGGCCTTAAAACGTTTGGCACTTCGAAAAGAGGAGTGGTTACGGACCTATCAATTTTTGTTAATGAAGGCAGCGCAAACAGAACCTCTTCAAGCAAATCACCAGTTCACACCGGATGCGGTTGGTCACTTGATGATTTTTATCATTGAACAACTTTTCCCTGCTGAAAATGTGAGCTTATTGGAATTGGGATCTGGGATGGGAATTCTTGGAGCTAGTTTCTTAACGTCTATGAACAAAAAGATAGATTACCTGGGAATAGAACTTGATGACCTCTTGATTGACTTGGCGGCAAGCATGGCAGAAGTAATGGATCTTCAAATGGGCTTTGTCCAAGGAGACGCAGTGCGTCCACAAGTATTAAAAGAAAGTGACATCATTGTGAGCGACCTGCCTGTCGGTTACTATCCAGATGATCAGACAGCCTCACGTTATCAAGTAGCGGCTAAGAATGAACATACTTATGCTCATCATTTGTTAATGGAACAATCACTCAAGTATCTCAGGACAGGAGGCTATGCGATTTTTCTAGCTCCAACAGATCTCCTGACAAGTCCTCAGAGTGACCTTTTGAAATCATGGCTCACTGACCAGGCTCAACTAGTGGCAATTATTTCTTTACCAGAGGATCTCTTTGCCCAAGGCGCTCAGCCTAAGAGCATTTTTGTCCTACAAAAGAAGACAGGAGAAGGAGTTGAACCATTTGTTTATCCACTTACCAGTCTTCGTGACCCTGAAATTTTGATGGAATTTAAGGAAAATTTTCAAAATTGGTGTCAAGGGCATGAAATCTAGTGCAAATTTTGGTATAATAGTTGAAAACGCTTAAAAAGGGGAATAAATTTATGACAAAAACCATTGCAATTAACGCTGGAAGCTCTAGCTTGAAATGGCAACTATATCAAATGCCAGAAGAAAAGGTGCTTGCAAAAGGTTTAATTGAGCGAATCGGATTGAAGGATTCTGTTTCAACAGTTAAGTTTGACGGTCGTTCTGAAGAACAAGTTCTTGATATTGAAAACCATACCTTGGCTGTTAAGATTTTACTTGATGACTTGATTCGTTTTAATATTATTAAAACTTATGATGAAATTACTGGTGTCGGACACCGTGTTGTTGCAGGTGGAGAGTACTTCAAAGAGTCTACAGTTGTTGAAGGTGATGTCTTAGAAAAAATTGAAGAACTAGGACTTCTTGCTCCATTGCACAACCCTGCAAACGCAGCTGGGATTCGTGCCTTCAAAGAATTGTTGCCAGATATTACAAGTGTAGCAGTCTTTGATACATCATTCCACACAACAATGCCAGAGAAAGCCTACCGTTATCCATTACCAACTAAGTACTATACAGAAAACAAGGTTCGTAAATACGGAGCACACGGTACAAGTCACCAGTACGTTGCTCAAGAAGCAGCAAAACTTTTGGGACGTCCACTAGAAAAGTTGAAATTGATCACTTGCCATATTGGTAACGGTGCTTCTATCACAGCTGTTAAAGGTGGTCAATCAATCGATACATCAATGGGATTCACTCCACTTGGTGGTGTTATGATGGGAACTCGTACAGGGGATATTGACCCAGCCATCATTCCTTATTTAATGCAATATACAGAGGACTTTAACAAGCCTGAGGACATCAGTCGTATTCTTAATCGTGAGTCAGGATTGCTGGGTGTTTCAGGGAAGTCTAGTGATATGCGTGATGTGATTGCTGCAATGGAAGCAGGGAATCATGATGCTGCTTTGGCATTTGAAATGTATGTTGACCGTATCCAAAAACACATTGGACAATACTTGGCTGTCCTAAACGGAGCAGATGCTATTATCTTTACTGCTGGTGTTGGTGAAAATGCAACTCTTGTGCGTGAGAAAGTTATTTCAGGTATCTCTTGGTTTGGTTGTGATGTAGACCCAGAGAAAAATGTCTTTGGAGTAACTGGAGACATCTCTACAGAAGCTGCAAAAATTCGTGTCCTTGTCATCCCAACGGATGAAGAACTTGTGATTGCGCGTGATGTTGAGCGTTTGAAAAAATAAATGAACAAAAAATCGGCCTTCTCGAAAGAGAGGTCGATTTTCTTTATGTTATTGAGGAATGTTTACCATTTAGTTAGGGAGACTTCACCACTATTGAGCCAAATTTTTTCACCAGTAGCTAATTCTATCTGCAGTTGACCCTGGTCAGAGATATCACAAGCTTTTCCTGAGATGATTTCTTGATCTTTCTTAAAGGAAATTTCTTTGCCTAAAACAATTGATTGTTTTTTATAAAGGTAAAGCAGCTCATCGGCCTCAGTTTCGTAGAAACATTTCCAGATTTCTGCAATCAGCTCGTTGCGAGTGATTGGGCTATTTTGAGAAAAGAGACTTCCAGCTTTCCCTTGTAGGTTTTTTGGAAAATCAGCTATAGAAAAGTTGATACCAACACCAATAATAACATCTGTGACAAGGCCGGTTTCGACAGAAGTGATGGCTTCAGTTAGAATACCGGCTATTTTTTTCTGATTTAGGTATAAATCATTTACCCATTTGATATCTAAATCAATCAGACAAAGGTTTTTAACAGCCTTATAAATTGCAGCTGCAGTCAGGAGTGTATAGGCTGGCAAATCTAGATAAGAGAGATTTGGCTTGAGGTGGAGAGACATGTAAATTCCACCTTGTTCTGGAGAATAGTAGGGGCGTTGAAATCGACCACGTCCCATAGTTTGGCCTGTTGATAGGTAGAGTGTATCTCCTTTGGCACCAGCTTCCATGGCCTCCTTAGCATCACTCTGGGTTGATTTGGTGATAGGTTTAAATTGAACTGAGATTGGGCTGTTAGCTTCTATTTCTTGAGGTAAGATTAGGTCACCGTGAAGAAGTTTGTAGCCACGGTTTTTGATGCTGTCAATTTCTAAACCTTCCTGCTGGAGGCGTTGGATAGCCTTCCAAACAGAGGTGCGAGAGAGGTTTAATATTTCAGCGATTTTCTCTCCGCTTAAATAATCTGTTTCATGAGCTAAGATTTTGTAAACTTCTTGGTAGGATTTCATAGTAGAGCCTTTCCTGGGAAATTAATTTTATTGTACCACAATTTTACAAAAGATTGACTGCTTTTAGTGGAGGAATCCGGGTTCCCTATAAATTTTTACCAAGTTTTAGTTAGGATGAGAAGGACAAAGTGGTTTTCAAATCATTTGAAAAATGGTAAAATGTTTTAATAGCTTATATCTGGGCTATATAGCGCAGAAAGAAAGGATCTGTTGTGAAATCAATAGGTATCATTGAAAAATTGAAAGGCTTATCCAAGCAAGAGCTAGTCTTACTAGCTGTTATTCTAAGTATTTTCTTGCCTTTTTATATTTTCGTTATTATTTTTATCGCCTACTTAATAGGTCTAATATTTACAGGAGAGATGAAGGGGATATTAAAACGATTATCCCACCATTCTATCTTACTTTTATTTATCGGCTATAGTGGTGTTATCTCTCTTTTAGCTCAAAATGTGATGGGGATGGTTTCCACCTTAGGAATGTTCCTCTTTGCAATTTTCTTTTACTATTACCAAGCCCATTTAACCCCTAAGTTTTTCAGATTAATATTGCAATCGGTTATGTCGCTTAGTGTGCTAGCATCAGTTTTTGCAGCTTTAGAGCATTTTCAGATTGTAAAGAAATTTGATTATACTTTCTTATCACCTAAGATGCAGGTCTGGCATCAGAACCGTGCAGAAGTAGCCTTCTTTAATCCTAATTATTATGGGATTATCTGTTGCTTCTGTATTATGATTGGATTTTACCTAATTAGTACGACACGATTGAGATGGTTGAGAATTTTCTCTCTCATTGCAATCTTTGCGAATTTGTTTGGTTTGAATTTCACCCAAAATAGAACAGCTTTTCCAGCCATTATCTTTGGTGCGATTATTTATCTTTTCACTACCATTAAGAACTGGCGTGCCTTCTGGCTCAGTATCGGAGTATTTGGTGTTGGTCTAGCCTTCCTCTTCTCGAGTGATTTGGGAGTTCGAATGGGAACGCTCGATTCGTCTATGGAAGAACGAGTGTCAATCTGGAATGCAGGTATGACCTTATTCAAACAAAACCCCTTCTGGGGTGAGGGGCCCCTAACCTATATGCACTCTTATCCTCGTATTTTTGCTCCTTATCACGAACATGCTCATAGTATATACATTGATACGATATTGAGTTACGGTGTGGTAGGAACGGTATTATTAGGGATTGCTTCTTCAGACCCAATTCGAAAATTAATTGATATGAGTCAGGAGTCGAGCAAGCGTCCAATTGTTGGTCTTTATCTTTCGTTCTTAACAGTAGTTGCTGTGCATGGGATTTTTGATTTGGCCCTCTTTTGGATTCAATCCTCCTTCATTTTCCTTTTAGTAATGTGTAGTTTGCCATTAAAACATAGTATGATTGGAGAATTTGTTGAATAGACAAAAAGATAGTAGAAATGAGATTTTCTACTATCTTTTTTATTATTGAATAGCTTGAAGTAAATCTTCAGCTTGTTTTTCTAGAGAAGCAGCGATACTATCTTCAAGGATTAATTGACCATCTGCCCAGGCAGAATCATTAACACGGGCTGCGGTAAAATCACCAACAACCTGTGTACGGATAAATGGCAAGAGGTCTTTGTAAATCGCAAAGAGTTGATCATGTCCAGCGTTAGCTACAGATGATACAGTAACAATCTTATCTTGAAGAGCAGATGCTCCACGAGTGTCAGACAAGTCAATTGCGCGTGAAAGCCAGTCAAGTAAGTTTTTCACAGTCCCTGGAATTGAGAAATTGTAGACTGGAGAGAAGATCCAGATTGCATCTGCAGCTTGAACAGCTTCTCGAGCCGCTGAAACAGCTGGAAGTGTAGGAACTTCAAGGTCTTGGCTAAAGAGAGGAATGGCTGAGTAGTCAAGGTAACTTACCTCGGCTTTGCCAGCAAGTGCCTTTTCAGCTTCTAGTGCCATTTGGTGGTTGAATGAACCTTCACGAAGTGAACCAACGATAAATAATACTTTTTTAGACATAGGGAGTCTCCTTTAAATTTCAATCTTTTAATCAGAATCACTCTGTTGTTATAATATATGTTACAACACGATAAAATCATTTGCAAGGGATATGCTCAGAAAATAAAATCAATAGAATCTAAGTTTTTAATTAAAAATGAAGACTGTAGAAAAGTCTATAAAAACACGGCTTGAAGTTATGTAATGATATCCTAAAAACGTATTGAAAATCCAGATTCCTCCCCTAACTTCACTTGTAATTCACTAGGATAGATGGTAAAATAGACGAGTGAAAAAGAGACAGAAAAAAGAAAAAAATTCCCTATTATTTCAGTACATTATTGGTATAACTTTGTTAACTCTAGTCATCACTTCTTCCTTTCTCTACTTGGTATGGCTCAGCATGAAGCCTTATCAAACTGCAAAGGTTGAAGGAGAGAAGCTAGCTAAGCAGTATGCAAATCTAGAAACGGTTAGCCAGATTGATATCTTCAATGGTTTAGAAAGCTATTATAGTGTTCTTGGCCAAGATAAGAACCAGAAACCAGTTGCTGTCTTAATAGAGAAAACTAGCAACAATATTTACGTATATCAACTAGAAAATGGTACTTCTCAAGAAAAAGCAGAAGCAGTTGTCAGAGAAAAAGGAGCAACTGAGATCGACAAGATTACCTTCGGACGGTACGCTGAAAAGCCTGTCTGGGAAATCAAGTCTGGAGGAGACTATTATCTAGTAGATTTTGAATCTGGCGCCTTAGTCGAAAAGGAGAAACAATGAAATTATCCAAACGTGTCTTAGAGATGGAAGAAAGCGTTACTCTGGCTAGTGATGCAAGAGCAAAGAAGTTAAAGGCTGAAGGAAAAGACGTTCTTTTCTTGACTTTAGGTCAGCCCGATTTTCATACTCCTGAAAATATTCAAGATGCTGCGGTTGCGGCCATTCGAGATGGTCGTGCTTCTTTCTATACGGTAGCTTCGGGTTTGCCTGAATTGAAAGCAGCGGTTAATACTTATTTTGAACGTTATTATGGGTATTCTGTAGCAGCTAACGAGGTGACTTTTGCGACTGGTGCCAAGTTTTCCCTTTATACTTTCTTTATGGCTGTTATCAACCCTGGAGATGAGGTAATCATTCCTACTCCTTACTGGGTCAGCTATGGGGATCAGGTTAAGATGGCTGAAGGTCTTCCAGTATTTGTCCAAGCCAAGGAAGACAATCACTTTAAAGTAACTGTGGAGCAATTAGAAGCTGCTCGCACAGGTAAGACCAAAGTCTTGGTTCTTAACTCACCATCTAATCCTACCGGTATGATCTATTCTCGTGAGGAACTCTTGGCCATCGGAAATTGGGCTGTTGAACATGATATTCTCATCCTGGCCGATGATATTTATGGTCGTTTGGTCTATAACGGTAATGAGTTCGTTCCAATCTCAAGTCTTTCAGAAGCTATTCGCAAACAAACTATTGTTATCAATGGAGTGTCTAAGGCCTATGCTATGACAGGATGGCGTGTTGGTTATGCAGTAGGTGATCCAGAAATTATTGCTGCTATGAGCAAATTGACTGGTCAAACAACCTCTAACCTAACCGCTGTTTCACAATACGCAACAATCGAGGCCTTAACTGGTCCACAAGACTCTGTAGAAACCATGCGTCAGGCTTTCGAGGAACGTCTCAATACTATTTATCCTCTCTTGTGCCAAGTCCCTGGCTTTGAAGTAGTCAAACCGCAAGGAGCTTTCTACCTCTTCCCAAATGTTAAAAAAGCTATGGAGATGAAAGGCTATACAGACGTAACAGCATTTACAACGGCTATTCTTGAGGAAGTTGGCCTAGCCTTGATAACAGGTGCTGGATTTGGAGCACCAGAGAATGTCCGTCTCAGCTATGCGACAGACCTAGATACACTCAAAGAAGCTATTCGTCGTCTGCACAAATTTATGGAAAAATAAGAAGCTAAACCTCCGTCCTTTTGGCGGAGGTTTTTGTAGCTAAAAACTTATGAATTTCTGTCAAACTAGCTAGCTATCAGGCATTATTTGTGGTACAATAATGAGTAATAATGTCTTTGGACAAGTTAAACAAAAAAGGAAGATAAAACATGACAAAACGTGTAACAATTATCGAAGTAAAAGACTACGTTGGTCAAGAAGTCACTATTGGTGCTTGGGTTGCTAACAAGTCAGGAAAAGGAAAAATTGCCTTCTTGCAATTGCGTGACGGAACTGCCTTCTTCCAAGGCGTGGCTTTCAAACCAAACTTTATCGAGAAATTTGGTGAAGAAGTAGGTCTTGAAAAATTTGATACCATCAAACGCCTAAGCCAAGAAACTTCTGTTTTCGTGACAGGGATTGTCAAAGAGGACGAACGCTCAAAATTTGGTTATGAGTTGGATATTACAGACATCGAAGTGATCGGTGAATCTCAAGATTACCCAATTACTCCAAAAGAACACGGAACTGACTTCTTGATGGACAACCGTCACTTATGGCTCCGCTCTCGTAAGCAAGTAGCGGTTATGCAAATCCGTAACGCTATCATCTATGCAACTTATGAGTTCTTTGACAAGAATGGCTTCATGAAATTTGATAGCCCAATCCTTTCAGGAAATGCGGCAGAAGATTCTACAGAACTTTTCGAAACAGACTACTTTGGAACACCAGCCTACTTGAGTCAATCTGGTCAGCTCTATCTTGAAGCAGGTGCTATGGCTTTAGGTCGCGTCTTTGACTTTGGTCCAGTATTCCGTGCAGAGAAGTCTAAGACTCGCCGTCACTTGACAGAGTTCTGGATGATGGATGCTGAGTATTCATACTTGACGCACGACGAGTCACTTGACTTGCAAGAAGCTTATGTTAAAGCGTTGCTTCAAGGTGTTCTAGATCGTGCTCCACAAGCCTTGGAAACCTTGGAGCGTGATATAGAGCTCTTGAAACGCTACATTGCAGAGCCATTCAAACGCATTACTTACGATGAAGCGATTGATCTCTTGCAAGATCATGAAAATGATGCAGATGCTGACTACGAACATCTTGAGCATGGAGATGACTTTGGTTCACCACACGAAACTTGGATTTCAAACCACTTTGGTGTACCAACCTTTGTGATCAACTATCCATCATACATCAAAGCTTTCTACATGAAACCAGTTCCTGGGAACCCAGATCGCGTACTTTGTGCAGACTTGCTTGCGCCAGAAGGTTACGGAGAAATTATTGGTGGTTCCATGCGTGAGGAAGACTACGATGCCCTTGTCGCTAAGATGGAATCACTTGGAATGGATCTTACAGAGTACGAATTCTACCTTGACCTTCGTAAATATGGTACAGTACCACACGGTGGATTTGGTATCGGTATCGAGCGTATGGTAACCTTCGCAGCAGGTACAAAACACATCCGTGAAGCTATTCCATTCCCACGTATGTTGCACCGTATCAAACCATAATAGCCATAAAAACGCCGTCTGGCGTTTTTATACTCTTCGAAAATCAAATTCAAACTACGTCAGCTTCACCTTGCCGTACTCAAGTACAGCCTGCGGCTAGCTTCCTAGTTTGCTCTTTG
>NZ_JUUZ01000003.1 GCF_001074155.1 Streptococcus pseudopneumoniae | reverse complement strand
CGCTTTTACACGCCTGACGGTTTTCAAGACCGTTCCCTTCAGCCGGACTTGGGTAATCCTCCATCATTCCAATGGACCTTGTAGGACTTGAACCTACGACCACTCGGTTATGAGCCGAGAGCTCTAACCAGCTGAGCTAAAGGTCCAACAAGATCATTATAGCGGCGAAGGGGATCGAACCCCCGACCTCCCGGGTATGAACCGGACGCTCTAGCCAGCTGAGCTACACCGCCATCAATCGGGAAGACAGGATTCGAACCTGCGACACCTTGGTCCCAAACCAAGTACTCTACCAAGC
>NZ_JUUZ01000002.1 GCF_001074155.1 Streptococcus pseudopneumoniae | reverse complement strand
ACCACTGCGTCTTGCTCGACAATCCAAAGACAATTGAGAGGCTAGGACTTTTGTCCCAGCCTCCTTTCTAATTTCTAAAAATTAATAATTTCTCTCACCAAACAAACCTTCTGGTAAATCATGGAATCCCTTGCCTGCCTTGAAGTTTTCAAATTTACCTAGTAAGAACTGGTAGGCATCCAAGCGACTCTCGTAGCGAATCATGGCATCTTTAGCGCGCTCATCTTGATCTTCTTCATAAACCTTTTGACTTTCCTTAAGAGCCATATCATTGATCATAATCTGGGTATTAACCCAGGCTTCAAATTCCTTCATAAATTCTTGCTCGTAACTCATTTTTTCTCCTTATTCTAATCCACGGAAAAAGTCTGTATCAATCTCACGGTAGGGTTGGATGTCCTGAACATACTCCAACACACCTTGAAATTCCCCGTTTTCATCATGTACTGCAGCGTAGGTGACATGGACAAACTTTCCACGTGATTCTGACTTGAACCACATCTCGTACTTGTCTTTTTTCCCTTCACGAAGACCTTGCATAATGGCTTTGACCTTCTCCAAATATTTTGGTGGATGACATAGTTCGACATTACGTCCAACTTGAGACGGTGTCCGCTTGAAAATCATTTCATCCGCTGGAGTATTGTCATTATAATACTGGAAAATATCATCCTTATTAACAAAGGTAATCTCCATCGGCAAATGATTAAGGATAAGATTCGCCTGTTCAACTGAGAGATAGCCATTGCCAAAAGCCTGCTGGCTATTGCAATCTAGCACCGTTTCCTTTTCCTTTGGTGTAAAGGTGATTGTAAACTGACCTTCTGGTGTATCGATCACTTGCTGAACTTGCCCATCTACAGTTTCTAGCTGAGTTGGTTCTTCTACACTTTTTTCCTCAACAAAACTTTGACGTTCAGGAACCCATTTCTCAGACGGACGGATAATTGCATAGCCATAGGCATCACTTTCCTCAGCAATCTGAATCCAGTCATCCTGGGTAAAGGATTCAAGCAGAATCATGAGAAGGATTGATTCTTCCTTAAAAATCATACTTTCAAACTCTGTTGCAAAAGCTTCAAAAGCTTCCTTTACGGTGGAAATTGGCACTTCTGGGAGCGACTTAGTTGCCACTAAGGCTGTTTGAAAGAGATCCCTAATCTGATCATCCACTCCCCACATAACTTTGGGAGGTGAATCATGGCCATAACGTTCCATGATAGGAAAGAAGAGCTCTTCCTTGCGCTGGTAGTGAATATCAAATTGACCAACAAGACCCATCTGACGTACCAAACCCTTACGCATTTCCGCCAGCATTTCCTCATCGTCCACAGATTCATAAGTCGAGAGTAATCTACGGACCCGAATCAAAGCAGCTCGGAGGGCTAAATTTTCATCCTTAAAGACACGCACAGGGTGTCCAGGATGATCGGTGTCCTCAACTTCGACACCCTTAACAGCATTTTTAAAAAGATTGGCATGCACATCACAAAGTTCCATGACATCTTCAAAGGTAACGCCTGAGTCAGAGTTCATCAACTCATGCTCCATAAGTGAAATCTCAATAGCAGATACACCTGTAAAAGTAGCATCAAATCGTTCCTGAACGGACTCTGGAGAAGCTCCATGATGCAATTCTAATAAAATATCCCGCAGGATATGAATACGTTCATCTGCCATTAGTCTAACCCGATCACTTCATAACCATTTGCTTCAAGTGTACGCACAATCTTATCCATAGGAGTTCCTTCAAGCTTTGAGCCTTGTTTGAGCGATACTTTTCGCCCAACCGTATTACGCATCAAGGGATTTGCAAGAGGTTTAAAACCAAGCTCACCCAAAATATCTAAAACTTCTGGATGTTTATCTACCACTTCCGCAACGGGAATAGATACGTCAATAATATTATCCATCACAACCTCCATTCTGTTTTCACACAGGATTTTCTTTTTTCATTATACCACAAGGGCTAGGATAAAAAAACTAGCAGTACAAGCCTACTAGTTTCTTCCTATTACTCTGCTTCGATGATTTCTGCTTCTTTTCGAATCGTTTCTACATCTCTTTGATACTGATCTTCACTATAATTGACTAGTTTGGATAATTCCCTTTGCAAACTTTTACCCATAGGTTTCATGGTCGTATAGGTTAAACCACCTGAAACGACACCTCCTAGGATTGGGATAAATTTGCCCATTCCTTTAGCAAAGCCTCCCTTTGTCAGATTCACCCCAAAAATTTTCAAAACTTTTTCTAAAATAGGATACCACAAAGTCTTGGCCAAAGCCTTCTGGGGAACTGTCTTCATGACATGTTTAGCAACTGATACTCCCCCAGCTCGAAGGAGGGCTCCTGCACTATTGACTCCAAGCATGACCCCGAGATAGAGCAAGAGCGTATTTTTGGCTTCTTCACTCAATTCATTTCGTGAAGCCCAAAGATCATCATAACCATAAATATACCCCAATTCTTGAGCCAATTTTAAGGAAAAAGCATAAAACTGAGCAACATCTGTTGGAATGGTGATTGCAAGGGCTAGACCACCAGGAATACCTGCAAGAACAGAAGTTCCACTCGCCAATAGAACATTATCCTTAATACAAGAATCGGCAACTTTATCTAAAATATCCTGGGATAACAAGGCTGTTGGTCCCTCTTCTAGTAATCGAGGAATATCTTTTGGGTCTAATTGTTTGGAAAATTTATCTACTAAAAATTTTGAACGATCAACTTTAACAACAGGGAGTTTCACGACTTGTTGCAATACTTGCATAGCTAAATTTTGTTTAGACATCTAGTTTCTTCTCTTTTTCTTTCAATTTGAACTATATCATATCACATTTATTCCATAAAAGAAATTTTAAAAACTTATTTTTTCTTTCTAATTAGCCTTTAAGTCTAGAATACCCTCATTCTTCTAAACAAAAAAGAGGGTTGCCCCTCTTTCTTATTTCTTATCCAGATTGCGTAACATTTCGTCAATCTTGTTTCCATACTCGATGGATTCGTCTTTGACGAAGGTCAAGTCTGGAATTTTATACAATTTCAAATTGTGACCAAGCTCACGTTTGATAGTTCCGGTTGCTTTTTCAAGGCCAATTTGGGCCTTTTGATTATCTGAAGCAAGATTACTCAAAATGGTGTAGTAAACCTTAGCTACAGACAAGTCACCTAGCATCTGAACATCTGTGATGGTCACACCTTGGACACGGGGATCACGGACTTTCTTTTGCAAAATCTCATTGACTTCGCGTTTGATTTCCATGCCCACACGATCCGTACGGAAATGATTTCCCATGCTATTCCTTCCTCTCTATTGAATCAAAAGCTAGGCCAGCAGACCTAGCTATTTTTAAACTTATTGATTTTCAATTCAAATTGAAACGAAGTTCAATTTGAAATCATCCGCTTCTTTCGCCGTGGTGAAAGTGATTGGGCTGATAATTCAGTTCAATCACTGGGGATTTTTGAGACTCTAGGCTCAAAAATAAGCAATGAAACCATCGGTTTGCTTGCGTCCCTCACCACCTAAGAAAGGAGCAAAAATCTTAGCGTTTAATTTCTTCCATGATATAGGCCTCAATCACATCATCCATCTTGATATCATTGTAGCCATCAATCATGAGACCACCTTCACGGCCGTTTGTAACTTCTTTGACGTCATCTTTATAGTGTTTCAAGCTTGCAAGTTCACCATCGTAAATAACGACACCGTCACGAATAACACGGACTTTAGAGTCACGGGTAACTTTACCGCTAGTAACCATAAATCCACCGATTGTTCCGACTTTAGACACTTTGAAGGTTTCACGGATAATCGCTTCACCGATAACTTTTTCTTCAAATTCTGGATCAAGCATACCTTTCATGGCTTCTTCCATCTCTTCGATAACCTTGTAGATAATGCTGTGGAGACGAATTTCTACATCGTCGGCTTCTGCTTGTTGGCGGGCTTGTGGTGTAGGACGTACGTTGAAACCAACGATAAAGGCATTTGAAGCTTCAGCAAGAGTCACGTCAGATTCGTTGATAGCACCAACTGCTGAGTGGACGATGGTAACTTTTACACCTTCCACATCAATCTTTTGTAGTGAGGCAGAAAGGGCTTCAACCGAACCTTGTACGTCAGCTTTAATGATGACATTAACAGATTTAAGTTCTCCAGCTTTAAGAGTGTCAAAGAGGTTTTCTAGGCTGACACGTTGAGTTGCTTGACGTTGTTTCATCAGAGCACGTTTGGCACGTTCTTCACCAGCTGCACGAGCAGATTTTTCATCTTCATAAACGGCAAAGTGATCACCCGCCATCGGTGCTTCGTTCAAACCTGTAATAGATACTGGTGTTGATGGGCCTGCAACCTTAACACGACGTCCAAGGTCATTGGTCATGGCACGAACACGTCCGAAAGTATTACCAACAACGATTGGATCTTGAACATTCAAGGTACCTTGTTGAACAAGAAGGGTTGCAACCGCACCTTTTCCTTTATCCAAACGGGCTTCGATAACGGTACCGATGGCGCGAACTGTTGGGTCTGCTTTGAGTTCTTGGATTTCAGCTACAAGAAGAACAGTTTCCAAGAGTTCATCGATATTTTGGTTGAACTTGGCTGAGATTTCTACAAACTCAGAATCTCCACCCCAAGCTGTTGACATAACACCGTGTTCAGCCAATTCGCCGATTACACGTTCTGGGTTGGCACCTGGTTTATCAATCTTGTTAATAGCAACAATGATTGGAACATTAGCTGCTTTTGAGTGGTTGATGGCCTCTATAGTTTGAGGCATAACCCCGTCATCTGCCGCTACGACCAAGATTGTAATATCGGTAACAGAAGCACCACGTGCACGCATAGAAGTAAAGGCCGCGTGTCCTGGTGTATCAAGGAAGGTAATCTTCTTACCATTTTCCTCAATCTGGTAGGCACCAATATGCTGAGTGATACCACCTGCTTCTCCTGTAGCGACACGAGAATTACGTAGGGTATCCAAAAGGGTTGTTTTCCCATGGTCAACGTGTCCCATGATAGTTACAACTGGTGGACGTTCAACCAACTTGTCTTCATTTAGATATCCATCTTCTACGAAGAAACGTTCGATATCCGCATTGTCCACTTCTACCTTTTGTTTAGCTTCAATTCCATAATCAACCATGAGGAGTTCGATTGTTTCTCCATCCAAAGATTGGTTTTGAGTGGCCATAACGCCCATCATAAATAGTTTCTTAACAATCTCAGCTGGTTCACGTTTGATACGTTTTGCGATTTCCGCAACGGTCATACCATCTGTATATTCAAATTCTGTTGGCAATTCATGGAATTTACGCTCTGTAATAGGTTTTGGAGCCTGATTACGGTTATTTTGTTTATTGCCTTTTTTATTTTTCTTATTGTTATTCCAGTTACTATTTCTTTGATTTCTCACTTGATTCTGACTACTTCGATTCTTTTGTTGTTTTCTAGGACCATCTTCCTCATGATCGTAATCATCACGATCTTTGTCTGGTCGAGCTTGCTTTTTACGACGTGTATCCACTACAGCCTCTTTGGCTACAGGAGCTACTTCAACTACAGGCTGAGTTTGTTCAGCTAGTTTAGCAGCTTCCTCAAAGATTTCTTCTGGCTCCTTGCGTTTATTAGCTTGAGCCAAGGCTTCTTTTGCAACTTGAGACTGTTTGAAGCGTTCCTCGCTTGAGCGTGCATATTCTGCGTTTTGCTCAGCCTTCAGAGCTGCTGCTCGGGCTTTAAAGTCAATACGAGGACCAGCTTGGTTGGGACGATTATCAGCTTGTTGGCGATAATCATTGCCACGATTTCCTTGGCCTTGTGGTTTCTTCCCTTGGTCGTTAAAACGACGATTGTCACGGTTCCCTTGACCAGGTTTCCCACCATTACGGTTATCGTCCTTTTGACGGTTACCGTTTTGTTGTTGATCGCGGTTGTTACCCTTGTTTTGCTTGCGTCGTTCTGCTTGCTCTTTGGCACGCGCTTCACGTTCCGCCTTAAAGTTTCGACTCTGCGGTCTTGCAGCTACAACTTTTTCTTCCTTAGGAGTTGCTGGCGTAGCTGGTTTACTTTCCACCTTCGCTTCACTTGCTTTTGGCGCTACAGGTTTTGCTTCTGATTTAGGAGCAGCAGGCTTAAAGCTGGCTACGATTTTTTCAGCAGCAGCAGCCTCTACGCTTGAAGCATGGTTTTTCACTTCCAAGCCCAGCTCTTTTGCACGCGCTACAACTTCCTTACTTTCTTTTCCAAGTTCTTTTGCGATTTCGTACAATCTTTTCTTAGACAAATCATGTCCTCCTCTTCTATTCCATAAGAGACCTCATTTTCTTTGTAAATCCAGCATCTGTTACAGCCAGAACTTTTCTCGATTTTCCGACTGCTATGCTTAATTCCAGTGTTGAAAACACGGTAATAACTTCTACTTGATAATAGTGGCTTTTATCCTGAATCTTCTTGGTTAGATTTGGGCTAGCATCATGAGCTAGAAATACCAATTTAACTTTCCGTTCTTGAATGGCTTTGACAACCATTTCTTCACCCGAGATGATTTTCCCCGCTCGCTGAGCCAATCCCAAGAGATTACTTACTTTTTGCTTATTCAAGTCCTAACTCTCTTCTTTTTACTTTGTGATCAACATAGGCGATCAACTCGTTATAAAAGCTTTCTTCAACTTCCATATTAAAGCTACGGTTAAAGACTTTTTTCTTTTTAGCCTCTAGGGCTTCTGCATTGTCTAGCTTGATATAAGCGCCCCGGCCATTAGCCTTGCCTGTCGGGTCGATAAAGACCTCACCTTCTTTGTTCTTGACAATACGGAGCAAATCACGCTTGTCAATCACATCGTTGGAAACAACAGACTTGCGCAAAGGGATTTTTCTTGTTTTCATCTTTCCCTCCTCTAGCAGATCTTATTCTTCAGTCAATTCGTCTGTTTCAGCGTAATCCACTTGACCTGCTTCTTCCATAGCTTCAAATTCACTTGCAGACTTGATATCGATACGGTATCCAGTCAAGTGAGCTGCCAAACGAACGTTTTGTCCACGACGACCGATTGCAAGAGATAGCTTGTTATCTGGAACAACTACCAAGGCACGTTTGCTGTCATTTTCATCAAAGATAACTTGGTCAACTTCGGCAGGAGCAATGGCATTGTAGATAAACTCAGCTGGATCTGCTACCCATTCGATAACGTCGATGTTTTCTTCTACCGGTACCATGCGGTCACTCTTAGCATCGTAGCGAGCTGGGTGGAATTTACTAGTGATTTTCTTGATGTTTGCACCACCACGTCCAACGATTGTTCCGATAGCATCCACGTTTGGATTGTGGCTGCGAACAGCAACTTTAGTACGGTCACCTGCTTCACGGGCTACGCTCATGATTTCAACAGTTCCATCATATACTTCAGGAATTTCTTGCTCCATCAAACGTTTGATCATTTCTGGATGGCTACGGCTAACAAAGACGTTTACTCCACGAGGATTATCTTCAACCTTGTAGACATAAACTTCGATACGATCATGAGAAGCAAAAACTTCTCCAGGAATTTGGTCTTGTTTTGACAATTGGGCTTCAATGCTGCCAAGGTTGACATAAATGAAACGGTTGTCAAAACGTTCTACTGTACCTGACATGATTTCTTGTTCATGCTCTTTGTATGTATTGTAGGTAATGGCACGTGTTTGCTTACGCATTTTTTCCATGATTGTTTGTTTAGCAGATTGGGCTGCTACACGACCAAACTCTCCTGGTGCTTCTTCAAATTTGATTTTGTCACCAAGCTCATAGGCTGAATTAATAGCAAGGGCATCTTTTAAACTGATTTCCAAACGGCTATCAAATACTTCATCAACAACTTCACGGACAGTATAGACAGTAAAGTCACCTGTCTTTTCGTTGAAATCAATAGCTACACTATCTGATTGACCATAGCGTCTACGGTAAGCAGAACGAAGTGATTCTACTACTGCGTCGATGATATCTTCTTTCTTGATTCCCTTGTCTTCTTCCAAAATGCGGAAGGCCTCTAGCATTTCTTTACTCATGTTCTTTTTACTTTTGAATTCTCAAAAGCTATCCTTTCTTTCTATAATTTTACTGCTAAACGTGCTTTTGATACCAAGTTATATGGAATTTGGACTGTTTTCTTGCGAGTTTTATCCATATATTCCATGGTCAACTCATCCTCTTCAAAGGACAACAAGGTTCCTTCAAAAACCTTTTGCTTATCGATGGCTTGATAGAGCCCGACATGGATGTATTTCCCAACCGCTCCAGCGACTGCTTCCTTGGTTTTCAAAGGACGCTCCAATCCTGGACTTGTAATTTCTAGGAAATATTGTTCTGGGAAGGGATCCGGCTTGATAGTATCCAGGACAGGACTGATAATTTCAGTCAAGTCTGCCGTATCATTCAAGGTGATTCCTTCAGGCTTGTCTACAAAAATACTAAGAATCATGTCACTGCCAATCTTTCCGTACTCGATATCTACGAGTTCAAAAGGAGCTTCAATAACAGGTTCTACGACTTCTCTGACTAATTCAACGATAGTTGCGATTGCGTCCACCTCCTCATAAGCAAGAGGCGAAGATATCTCCCCGCCTCTCTTTCTTATATTCTTGCTAATAGTATAGCACTTTTATGTACTAATGTAAAGCATAAGCACCCAAATAGCTTGGATTCAAGCTTTTTCTTAAAATTCTGCCTCAACTCGATAGATGACTTGGCCCTTGCTTGAGAACTTTTGCTCATACTCCGTCATAACATTTCCTTCAAAGTCGCTGGCATGTAAATCTAACCAAACGCCATTGAGTTTCATGCCATATTGTGAAAAGCTCACTAAGCTATATTCAAACAAGCCACGATTATCTGTCTTGAAATGAATTTCACCGTGTTCAGGCAAGATTCGTTTGAAAGTATCCAAGAAGCTCTTATAAGTCAAACGACGCTTCTCATGGCGTTTTTTAGGCCATGGATCCGAGAAATTCAAATACAAGCGATCAATTTCACCATCTTCAAAATAATTGGTCAATTCTGAACCATCAACCCATAGAAGTTTGATGTTGGGAACTCCAACTTCTAAGACCTTGTCTAAAGCATAGCTTAATACAGACTTCTGAATATCAATCCCGATATAGTTGATACCAGGATTTTGTTTGGCCATTCCTGTTACGAAAGTACCTTTGCCGCTACCAACCTCTACATGGATTGGATTGTCATTGCCAAACAAATCTCGCCACTTCCCTTTAGCCTCTGCGGGATTTAAAACAACATACTGCGGATTAGCCTCTAACAGTTCTGTTGCCCCTTTACGATTTCTAACTCTCATTTTTTCTTTCCATACTTATCTCGGAAGCTACGCAAAGCATAGATTTCCCGATTTACATTATCCAAATCTTGATTTTCATAGTATTTGGTAATGAGGCTCAAAAATGACAGTTGAGCATACCAATATAACTTATTCAAGACAGTTTGATTATACTTATAGCCATAATTAGCTAGCCATTCTTGCCACTGATACTCTGGAATATAGTGACAGAGCAGATAGGCCACATCAAACATACGATCAGTCAAGCGAACAGAATCCCAATCTACTAAATAAATCAAGCCACTCTCTGTCTCAAACCAGTTGCTATGACGAACATCCCCATGGACTATGGTTGCATAGTCTTCTCTAAAGCCAGGAAGATTCTCACGCAAATCACCTAAAACCATACGTAGATACTGGTTGTTTTTTAAAGCATCCGGAGCCTTGTTTACCCATGACTGAAGTAAATCCGAAGGTGTTTCCATTGCATATCCCAATCGTGTCAACTGGGTCATTAAGGGACGTGAACAGTGTAAACGTGTCAAAATATCGATAATTTGTTTACGGTTCATATCACTTGGCGTCAAAATTTTTCCTGTCAACCATTCCTGAGCGGACATATCACGGCCGTCTGGTAAACGACGGCTCCAGAGCAATTGTGGTGCAATTTGCTCTCTAGCTAAACCAGGCAGGATTGGAGAAGTATTCATTTTTATAAAAACACGTTTTCCATCAGGATAACTTCCCATATAAGCTTTTCCGCTCTTCCCAGATATCGGGGTTAGCGTTAGCTCAATATCACCCAAGTCCATTTCTTTCCTCCGAATAAAGTTTCCTTATTATTCTACTAATTTTTATGCTATTCGTCAACCAATCTTCTCAGTTGATACGGCAAATAAAGAAATTGCAAGACAAGACTTGCTCCCACAAGTGCTAGAACAAGAATTTTGTCCTTAAAAACAAGCAATCCTATGAGACTTTCCAAGATTAATACAAAGACCCCAATCGCTCTCAAAATTTCCTTCAAGCCTTTCTCTTTTTGCCCCTTACCTACTGGGAATAATTGCGTCAAATATTGATAGTCAAAGGCATGATAGAGGGCTAGAAGCTGGAATAACAAAAGATAATTGAATAAAATTACAATTGCGACTGCAATCCAAGATTGCTCAATGAAGATGAGAGCGGTCAAAGATAGGATTATGAGTCGCAGACTAAGGGCGAATAAATCTCCATTTCTCAGATAGGAACGAAGATAGAGGTTCTGCCAGATTTTTCCTGGTACTTTCTGAACTCCCTTGAGGATAAAGTCCAGATAAGCTCGGCGCTTAACACTGTTTGAAATTCCCTTGACCTGTGTAAAGAGGGCAAAGAATCGAAGCAAGAACTGCTTACGTTTACTTTCCTGGGCAATGACATAATCCCAGTCAAGTCCATTTCCAAGGAAAAAGTTGCTAGACTTTTGGCGAAAAATCACGTATTTTACTATCCCCAAGACAAGGAGGTAGACTCCAAAAATCGGCAAACCAAGGTCCATGGCTAAGAATAAAGGCGCAAACAGGAGCAAAAAGAGAGTCTGTACACTGACCCAAAAGATGAAAGAAATCAGACTTTGCTTCTGGATGTGTTCTCTCACTTCTTCTTCAGCAACTAAAAGAAATAGTTTGTCAGGTGCTTCTAGATAGGTCGCAATACCACCCCAAAGCAAAAGTAAAATAGATATCATCCCAATCAAAATTAGGATTGGGAAATGATTCTCAGGAAAGTGTTGGAGCAACTGGTTGTACTGGTAGGCCAAAAATCCTAATAACACCAACAAAAATAAGACAAAATGATCATTGAGCACATAACGGAGATAGCCCAAGCATTCCTTGCGAAATTCCTGCTTTCGTTTTAAAAACAAGTCCTTCATAGCTCCTCCTCTTTGGTCAGAGCCAAATAGATATCATTGAGGCTTGCTTCTGGCATATCAAAGGCTTCTCGGAGTTGTTGGAGATTTCCTTTGGCTCTTACTTGACCTTTGTGAAGAATGACAAAAGAGTCACACATCTTTTCAGCAGAATCAAGAACGTGGGTACTCATAAGGATAGACTTTCCTTTTTTCTTTTCCGCTTCTAGAAGTTGAATCAAATCTGAAATCGCCAAAGGATCTAGACCAAGGAAAGGTTCGTCTACGATAAAGAGACTAGGATCCACGACAAAGGCACAGATAATCATAACCTTTTGCTTCATCCCTTTGGAAAAATGAACTGGAAACCAATCCAATTTTTGATCCAAACGGAACATTTTTAAAAGCGGCTCTACACGTTCAAAAGCTAGATTTTGCTCGATACCATAGGCCATAGCAACTGTCTCAATATGCTCTCTGAGAGTCAATTCTTCATACAAGCTAGGAGTTTCGGGGATATAACCAATTTTCTTGCGATAGCTCGTAGCATCCTCTCCTAGAGTCAATCCGTCAATCTTAATCTCCCCACTATATGGCGTCAAAAGACCAATAATCTCATTGATAGTCGTCGATTTCCCAGCACCATTGAGACCGATCAAACCGACCAACTGCCCACTTTCAACTGTAAAAGACACATCTTTCAAGACAGGGACATGAACGTAGCCACCTGTCAGATTTTTAATTTCTAACATATTTTCTCCAAATCTGGTATAATGTAGCTATATTATATCAAAATTCAATACAGTAGAGGTAGATTTTATGTCAGATTGTATTTTTTGTAAGATTATCGCAGGAGAAATCCCTGCAGCCAAGGTTTATGAGGATGAGCAAGTTCTTGCCTTTCTTGATATTTCTCAAGTAACACTTGGTCATACCTTGATCGTACCTAAAGAACACCATCGCAACCTTTTAGAAATGGATGCTGCGAGCGCTAGCCAACTCTTTGCTAAGGTTCCAGTCATTTCTCAAAAGGTTATGAAAGCTACCCAGGCTGAAGGCATGAATATCATCGCCAATTGCGAAGAGGTAGCTGGACAAACCGTTTTCCATACCCATGTCCACCTCGTTCCTCGTTATGGTGCCGAGGATGACCTAAAAATTGACTTTGTTGCCCATGAACCTGACTTTGACAAACTTGCCCAAGTCGCTGAAACGATCAAAAACGCTTAAGGAGTTCCTATGAAACTATCAAACTTACTACTTTTTACAGGTTCCGCAGTCGGCTCTTACCTCCTCGTTAAGAATCGTGAAGTTATCACCGAAGAAGTTTTAGATACAACTGATCGCGTTGAAGCAATCAAAGGTGATTTAGATGTTATCCAAAATAGCTTACAAATTATCAATCAACAAAAAGAAGTCATCAAGGAGTATCAAGAAGACCTCACTTACAAATTTAAAGCCTTAGAGAAAGACCTCCAAGCAAGACTTGCTGTGATAAAAGAACTTCGAGAAACTGAAGAAAACTAAAAAAGAAGCATCCAACTTTCCTTATATCCCCTTAAATCCATCTTGGATTACCAGCTCGGGAGGGACTAAACATGAAACCATTTTTAAAAGTCATCTTGATTATTTCTGGTTGCTTCTGTCTTTTTGTAACCCTAGCATTTCTACTTGTGGCCAATCTTTTCAAGGCCTCACCAAGTGACATCCGAGAAGGAAATGAAGCCTTAAAACAAATCTTTATCTCCCTTGACATGCCTCCTGAGAAAGTAGAATCAAATGGAAGTTATCAATATGAGGGAGGAGGCTTAGATTTTTATGTGACTTTCTCAGACGAGGTTATCAATAGCCACCCCGTCCTTAAAGAAAGTCCAAACCTCACTAAAAACCGACTCAAAGTCTATGTCCTACAGACAGGAGATATTTCTTACTATAAAGTAGGGGATAACTTGTTCAATCACGGCTTATTGCAATTTTTAGAGAAAGAAAGTAGGAATTATTTACAAGAAATCGGAAAGAAACCAAATCCTAATTACTCAATTCTATATTGGAAGGATCAGGAGAGCCTAAAAAAGGGTGTCGCATTCTATGAAAAAGCGTTGACCTTAGTAGATATTCAGGATAATTCGGCGATTAAGCATATTGACACTGTCACCGTGAAACCTGGCAAAGAAGCGGAATTCAAGCAACTCATCCAGGAAATGGATGCAGCCGGCTTGCTCATTCAAAAATATCAATAGCAGATCAGTCAGAGAATCTTTTCTCCTATACTAACTACAAACAAAAAAGAGCCTTATGGCTCTTTTGTTTTATTCACCCTCAAAGGCATCTTTTATATGGTCAAAGAAGCCTTTTTTCTTTGGATTGACTTTCAAGTCACCTGCAGCTGCGAATTCTTTCAAGGCTGCTTTTTGTCGTTCATTCAAACCTGTAGGCGTCACGACATTAACCGTCACGTATTGGTCACCAACAGCACCACCACGAAGACTTGGAGCTCCCTTACCACGTAGACGGAATCGTTTACCGGTTTGAGTTCCCTCTGGAATCACCAATTCAACATCCCCGTGAACGGTTGGGATATCGACAGTATCACCAAGAGTTGCTTGGACGATATTGAGGTTTAACTTGTAGAAAATAGTTGTTCCTTCACGTTCAAATTTATCGCTTGCTTCTACAGAAACTACTACATACAAGTCTCCATAAGGACCACCGTTAAAGCCTGCCTCCCCTTGACCAGCTAGACGAATTTGTTGACCAGTTTCGACACCTGCTGGAATTTTCACATGGACACTGTGGGCTTGTTTTTCATGACCTGTTCCATGACATGTTGTACATGGATCTTTGATTTCTTTTCCGCGACCATGACAGACATCACAGGTTACTTGGCGACGCATCATACCAAGCGGTGTTTGAGTATCGACGTTGATAACACCAGAACCGTGACAGCGTCCACAAGTAACTGGACTTGTTCCAGGCTTAGCACCTGATCCGTTACAAGTACGACAGCTTGATTCACGATTGTATTTGACTTCTTTTTCAGTACCAAAGATGGCCTCTTCAAAAGTCAAATTGACGCGATACTGGAGGTCATCACCTTGACGAGGAGCATTTGGATTGCGAGAAGAACCACCTCCGCCGAAAAAACTTGAGAAGATATCTTCAAATCCACCAAAACCGCCTGCACCATCGAAGCCACCGAAACCGCCTGCACCACCAAAGCCACCGTTGGCTCCAGCCGCACCATATTGGTCATAAGCTGCCCGCTTTTGTTCGTCACTTAAAGTCTCATAGGCTTCTTGAACTTCCTTGTACTTTTCCTCAGCACCAGGTTCTTTGTTGATATCTGGGTGATATTTTTTAGATAATTTCCGATAGGCTTTCTTGATCTCATCTTGAGATGCATTCTTTGAAACGCCCAAACGGTCATAAAATTCAGTATTGTTCATAATTTAAGATACAAAGGGCGTCAAACGGACACAGCCAAAATAGGAGTTTTGACGACGGACGCTAGCGTCCTAGAAAAAACTATCTTTTTGGTACAGTCCGTAGCCCGTGTTCAATTCCCTGAACACACTTGTTCCTTTCTATAATTTTCATGTAAATCTTTAGAGGCTGTTTTCTATACTCTGCTTCACTTGATCAAACTCTTCATCTGATAGAGTAAATATCAAATCCTCTTCAGCATACTCGTTCTCTTCTTTAAAATAGTTGTCCGTATTCTCTGCCAACCCTAGACTTAGAATCACTTTCCTTGCAAACTCTTGATGTGCAAAACCAATAGCTGTAATGATTTGTTTATCTTGAACAAGAACTTTCGGTTGGAAATTTTCACGTGGAAGAAATTCAAAATAGTCAAAGAAGTTTTGCCAAATTCCACCTGTAAATTTTGTGTCGTTCAACAAGCCTGCTTTCGCTAATAAAAGGGGCGCTGAAGAAATGGCTGCAATTAGGATATCTTGCTTATCAAGACTTCTCAAAAATGAGATCAATTTCTCATCTTGTAGAGCAGAACCTATATTTACCATTCCTGGCAAAATCACACAAGAATAATCTTCTATACGGATTTGATCCAATGTTTTCGTCGGTTGACAGGACAAACCATCCTCAGAGACCACCTTCGAATTCTCAGAAGCTACATAATCAATCGTGATATCAAAAGACAGAGCTAAAGTACTCGTTAAAGTGGTTATCTCATAAAGAGAAAAATTAGGATAAATGATACAAAGTACTTTTTTCATATGCAACATCCTCTATTTTACCGAAAAACAGAGGCTGGGTTGCAACCTCTGGATTTCTTCTTATCATTTGCTAGTTAGGCGTTTAGGAAAGGCCCATAGCAATTGCCGTAGAATGACAATCATTAGAGTGAACTGTAATTCTTAACGCCTCGCTCCCCAATTTTCAAGCTCGGGATAAAATAGTCCACTGGACTATTTTATTTCTCCGTAAACTCTCCGTCTACGACGTCATCGCCTGCGTTTCCTGTTGCTTGTGCGCCTCCTGCTCCTGCTTGAGCTTGTTGCGCTGCTGCGGCTTGTTCGTAGAGTTTAACCGCAAGTCCTTGAGCTTTTTCGTTCAATGCTTCAAGTTTTGCTTTCATTTCGTCCAAGTTGTTGTCTTCTTGAGCTTTCTTAAGATCATCAAGGGCAGCTTGTGCAGCATCACGTTCTGCATCGAAGCCTTTGCCTTCAGTTTCTTTGATTGTCTTTTCAGTCGCAAAGATAGCTTGGTCTACTTCGTTACGAAGGTCAACTTCTTCTTTACGTTTCTTATCTGCTTCAGCGTTTGCTTCTGCATCTTTCATCATGCGGTCGATTTCTTCGTCTGTCAAACCTGAGTTTGATTGGATAACAATTGTTTGTTCTTTTTGAGTTCCAAGATCTTTGGCTTTAACAGATACGATACCGTTCTTATCGATGTCAAATGTTACTTCGATTTGTGGAATACCACGAGGTGCAGCTGGGATATCAGTCAATTGGAAGCGTCCAAGAGTCTTGTTATCTGCTGCCATTGGGCGTTCACCTTGAAGAACGTGGATATCAACGGCTGGTTGGTTGTCTGCTGCAGTTGAGAAGACTTGTGATTTAGATGTTGGAATAGTAGTGTTGCGATCGATAAGTTTTGTAAATACTCCACCCATTGTTTCGATACCAAGCGACAATGGTGTTACGTCAAGAAGGACAACGTCTTTCACATCACCAGTGATGACACCACCTTGGATTGCAGCTCCCATAGCAACTACTTCATCAGGGTTAACTGATTTGTTTGGTTCTTTACCAGTTTCAGCTTTAACAGCTTCAACAACGGCAGGGATACGAGTTGAACCACCGACAAGAATCACTTCATCGATTTCTGACAAGCTCAAACCTGCATCTGAAAGGGCTTGACGAACTGGAGTTTTAGTACGTTCTACGAGGTCACGAGTCAAATCGTCAAATTTAGCACGAGTCAAGGTCGTTTCCAAGTGAAGAGGTCCAGCCTCACCAGCAGTGATAAATGGCAAGCTGATTTGAGTTGAAGTCACTCCAGAAAGGTCTTTCTTCGCTTTTTCTGCCGCATCTTTCAAACGTTGAAGAGCCATCTTGTCTGTTGACAAGTCGATACCATTTTCTTTCTTGAATTCTGCTACTAAGTAGTCGATGATTTTTTGGTCAAAGTCGTCACCACCGAGTTTGTTGTCCCCTGCAGTTGCCAATACATCAAAGACACCATCACCGAGTTCAAGGATAGATACGTCGAATGTACCACCACCAAGGTCGAATACCAAGATTTTTTCTTCTTTGTCAGTCTTATCCAAACCGTAAGCAAGAGCTGCTGCAGTTGGTTCGTTGACGATACGTTCTACTTCAAGACCAGCGATTTTACCAGCGTCTTTAGTTGCTTGACGTTGAGCATCGTTGAAGTAAGCTGGAACTGTGATAACAGCCTTGGTTACTTTTTCACCAAGGTATTCTTCAGCGTAACCTTTCAAGTATTGAAGGATCATAGCTGAGATTTCTTGTGGAGTGTATTCTTTCCCATTTGCAGAAACTTTTTCAGAAGTTCCCATCTTAGATTTGATAGAGATAACTGTATCTGGGTTTGTTACTGCTTGACGTTTTGCAGCGTCACCAACGATGATTTCACCGTTTTTGAATGACACAACAGATGGAGTTGTGCGGTTTCCTTCTGGGTTTGCGATGATTTTTGATTCAGTTCCTTCAAGAACTGCTACTGCTGAGTTTGTTGTACCTAAGTCAATACCGATAATTTTAGACATGTGTTTTTCTCCTTAAATTTTATATTCTATTTTTGATTTTTCTTAATATTTCCCTTAAGTGGTGGGGACGTGAGCAACTCCCTTCGGGATTTCATCACTTATTTTTGAGCCTATTGTCTCAAAAATCCCCTGTTTCAGTAGCACAAGCTACTGAAACTTTCACCACAGCAGGAAATATCTTCCTTGCAAGCCTCTGGCTTGCCTCTTATCTTTCTTCATAGTTTAGTGTCGTTTCGGACAAGGTTTTTTAGTTCTGTAGCCTAGTTATACACGACTACCATTGCTGGGCGTAGGATGCGGTCATGGAGTTTGTAGCCTTTTTGGAAGACTTGTGCGATGGTGTCTGCTGGATGTTCGTCATCTGCTGGAACTGTTTGAATAGCCATGTGGTAGTTATGGTCAAATTCTCCATCTGCTGGGATTTCTTCGATCCCTTCTTCTTTCAGAGCATGTACCAAACTTTCTTGGACCATTTCCAAGCCCTTCTTCACATCATCTGTCAATCCTTCGACGGCAAGGGCACGTTCGAGGTTGTCAAGTGATGGCAAGATTGCTTTCGCCAAATCTTGACTGCGATAGCGTTGCAAGAGTTGGCGCTCTTCGTTGGCGCGGCGCTGAATGTTTTGCATTTCTGCATGAGCACGAAGGTATTTGTTTTCAAATTCTTCGGCACGTTCATTGGCCAAGTCCAATTCAGACTTTTCAGGAGTTGTTTCTTCTACTGGTTCAACAACTTCCTCTTCTTTTACTTCTTCATTTTTAATATCTTGGGCCATTTTCGCCTCCTTTAATGATTTCAATCTTAATTCACTTCATAGTGATTGCTACTGAGATAGCGGTAAAAATCCGTCAACTTCATAGTCAAAACTCGATTGACAACGTTGAGTTGATTAACCAATTGTTGATAATCCAGATTAACTGGACCTATAATCGCCAGAATTCCAAACCCACGATAGGGAATCAGGAACTTACTGCTAATCACTGCTAAGTCAGCAAGACAAGATTCTTGGCTATCCGCAACTCGGACACTTTGCATCTGGTCACCAATCAGATTTTCTCGAATCTCCAAAGCTACCTTTTGTGGCTGATCAAAAAATTGATAGGCCGCTAAATTAGCGAAATTCAAAAGATTGACTTTCCCAGAAACCACGATATTTTCATTGAACATTTCTTTGAAGATATGCTCAATAAGATCCATAACGTTATCCGTTGTTGTGAAGTAACGTTGGATAATCTGCGGAATCTCTGTCCGAATCTTGTAGTGAATATCCAAAACAGTCTGATCCAGGAAACGTTCTTGAATCATGGTCTTGAGGCGATTTAAATCCTCCTGCAAGAAATTTCTCGGAATCAAAAACTGACTGGTAACTGTTCTAGACTCATCAAGCGTAAAAACAGCAAGAGCTGTATGTTGCCCGAGGACAACAATATCAAAAGCTGTTAGCTTCTGCCTACTTGGTTCAACATCCAGCGCTACAACCGTACAACCACTCAAGTCTGACAAAATTTTCGTTGCCTCTTGAAGAATATCCTCAAGCTTGAAGAATTCTTGATCAAAGGCTTTTACAATCTCATAAACCTGATTCTCAGCTAAACGGTCAAAGGATAGGGAGTGTTTGACATAGTATTGAAAACCAGCCACACTCGGCATACGACCACTGGAAGTATGAGCCTTTTCAAGCAAACCTTGCTTTTCTAGAGCTGCCATATCATTTCGAATGGTAGCACTACTAGAGTTAATAGACTCTTGCAAGGCCTTAGATCCAACAGGTTCGTGCGTTTTGGTAAAGATGTCAATAATCAGATTTAAAATATTCTGTTGACGTTCCGTAACCATCTCGTCACTCCTCTCTGATAGATCTTTTTAGCACTCAACACATCCAAGTGCTAACTCATGATTCTATTATACACCCTTAGAAAAGAATGTCAAGACAAAAACTCAAAAAATTAGCACTCTTTTGCCAAGAGTGCTAAAAATCAGTCTGAGGACCTAGAAGATCATCTTACATTCTCAAGATATTTCTTTTTAAGTCTGTAAAAACTATAGATTAGGTAAGAAATCATGAGGGCATAAAGGGCAAAAATAAGGAAGAAAGACTGAGAGAGACTTTCGCGAAACAGGCTCATACAAATAACTAGACCGCCAGAGATAGAAACTGTAGATGTACGAAGTCTAGATTTCACATCAGCCCATCGAAGACGATCGTCCATGAAAGGTTGATCATTTGAATCTACATCACAAGTTGCTTTTCTAAAAACAGTATAAGAACAATTTCCCACAAATTCCCATCCTCTATCCTTAATACTTTGTAACACCATCTCATTCTTTCTAAGGTAGCTAGTATTCCACACACGGTAAATCACATCATCTGGTCGGCATGGTTCAAAATAGAAAAAGCCAAAACGATTCGATTTAAATTTCCAACCTTTCAAGTGCATCTCATGCAAATAATCTCCTACCTTATCCAAATCAAAAATGGTAAACATTCGAAATTGTACTTTGCTATTCATTGTCTAACCTCCAAAATGATTTTATTTATCAGATAATTCTTTCCACTTTTGAAACAATCTCCAAAAAATATAAGAAATCTGAATCGCGAAAACTATCAATAAAGTACAGTCTATGATAACAATCAAAAACATTCCCCAACTGAAAGAACTACCTCCACTGAGTAACTTTGAGAAAACCGGTAGTAGCGCTAAAAAGAGAAGCAAAATAGGAAGCATCCGCGTTGTTAAAATTTTCTTGACCATTGCTAACTTCCCGACCGCGTCATTATAAATTTCAAACTCGGCATCCGACTCAACTCCAGAATAAAGCTTTCTAAAGTAGGAAAAACCATTAAAGTCTGTAATATGCTCCCAGCCACAATCTTTAAATAGTTGTAAATAGGAAGCTCTCTCTGACTTTTTCATAGGATAAAAGTCCAACTGATAAACCACCTGGTCCGGTTGGCACTTTTCAAAAGTATACTTAACCGCAACTACTAAGTTAGAATAACTTACTTCCTTAAGTTTCCAGCCCTGAGCATGCATCTCTTCGAGATAGAGAGCCTCTCTATCATAATCCGCAATGGTAGCAATTCTATAAACAACCTTCTTTTCCATCAAAGCTCCTCCCGACTGTTTCTATAGAGCCGCTCAATACGTTTCAACTCAATCTCTAAAACTTTTCGGCCCAAGTCTGTTATCTGATAGATTTTACGTTTTTCCTCTTCTCGGACAAAGGAAACCAAACCATCCTTTTCCATCTTCGATAGGGTTCCATACATAGTTCCAGGACTAATTGATACTTGCGAATCTGTCATCTCTTTAACCTTTTGCGTAATACCATAGCCGTGGTTCTCCTTTTGCAGACAAAACAGAATATAAAAACCCGTTTCAGTCATAGGAAGGTAAACCCGCCTAATCTTATCTGTTAATCCCATTTAACCAAACCTCCTATTTAGTTCGATATATCGCACCTCGTTATACAAAGTATATCACACCTCGATATAAAATGCAAGAAAAAAAAGATTGACCTCACGGACAATCTTTCTGATTTATCGTTAGTATAGATCTAGGTAGTTATCAATTTCCCATTGTGAAACGAAGGTTGCATAGCTTGCCCATTCGATTCGTTTAGCTTCAAGGAAGCTAGTGTAGATGTGTTCACCTAGAGCTGCTTTAACCACTTCGTCTTCTGTCATAGCTTTCAAAGCGTTGTGGAGAGTTGATGGAAGGTCTGTGATACCAGCCTCTTTACGTTCTTCTGCAGTCATGATATAGATGTTTTCTTCAATTGGTGCTGGCGCTTCGATTTTGTTTTCAATACCGTGCAAACCAACTTCCAAAAGAACAGCCATTGCGATATATGGATTTGCCATTGGGTCTACTGAGCGCAATTCCAAACGTGTTCCCATTCCACGAGTAGCAGGAACGCGCACCAACGGTGAACGGTTGCGGCCTGCCCAAGCAATATAAACGGGTGCTTCATATCCAGGAACCAAACGTTTATAAGAGTTGACGGTTGGGTTTGTCACTGCTGTAAAGTTGTAGGCATGCTTGATCAAACCACCCAAGAAGTGATAAGCAGTTTCTGACAATTGCATTCCACGTGGATCTTCTGGATCAAAGAAGGCATTGTTGCCATCTTGGTCAAAGAGAGACATATTACAGTGCATACCTGATCCGGCAATTCCAAATTTTGGTTTGGCCATAAAGGTTGCATACAAACCGTGTTTACGAGCAATGGTTTTCACAACGAGTTTAAAGATTTGAATCTTGTCACATGCACGAAGAACTTCATCATACTTAAAGTCAATCTCATGTTGACCTACGGCAACTTCGTGGTGACTGGCTTCTACTTCAAATCCCATTTTAGTCAAGACATTTACAATCTCACGACGGGTATTATCCGCAAGGTCTGTAGGCGCCAAATCAAAGTAACCACCCTTGTCATTCACCTCAAGAGTTGGGTCTCCATTTTCATCCAGCTTAAATAGGAAGAATTCTGGTTCCGGACCAAGGTTGAAAGATTTGAATCCAACTTTCTCCATGTGATGAAGAGCTCGTTTAAGGTTGCTTCGAGGATCTCCAGCAAATGGCTCTCCTTCTGTTGTATAGACATCACAAATCAATCCTGCGACACTACCGTTCTCATCTCCCCAAGGGAAGACAGTCCATGTGTCCAGGTCAGGGTACAAGTACATATCTGATTCATTGATACGAACAAACCCTTCAATAGAAGATCCATCAAACATAGCCTTGTTTGACAAGACCTTGTCTAGTTGTTCATCTGTAGCAGGAATTTCGACGTTTTTCATGGTTCCCAAAATATCTGAAAACATGAGACGGATAAAGGTTACATTTTTTTCCTTAACTTCACGACGAATATCTGCAGCTGTGATTGGCATGGTTTTTCTCCTTATATATGACGACTAGCGGTTGCCTAACCGCGACCAAAAGGCGATTGTTGAGAAGCAAAGCGACTTTGTTGAAGAACCTCATTCCGAAGGGCCCGACGCACCTCAGTTTGACTGACTGGTTTCTTGGCTTTCGCCTCACGTTCGGCATATTTTTTCTTGATAGCAGCAATGTTAAGACCTTCAGAGATATAATCTTTAATTTCAAGCAATCGATCCATATCATTCAAAGAATACATACGGCGATTACCTTCGTTTCGATCAGGTTTTATCAACTCTTGATCTTCATAATAACGAATTTGACGCGCCGAAAGATCGGTCAGCTTCATAACACTACCAATGGGGAAAACTGCCATATTGCGACGAAATTCTTTTTCCTTCATGTACACTTCCTTCTTTCTGTCTATTATAGTCTAAAAAAATTCAATCGTCAATCAATAATGTTATATCTTGTGACATTATTTTGTCTTTTTCAGTAAAATGCTCCGTAAACGATCAATATCGTAATTTACAAGAATTGCTGCAAAAACACCCATAAAAGTTTCAAATACACGAGCAAATACGTACAAAACAGTCTCTCCACTCGGAATTGATAAGGTAATAATCAACATAGCCGCAACTCCACCGATAACTCCTGACTTATTGTTCATGGCAACATTTGTCATAATGGTTAACATGGTACAAATTGGAACTACAAGAAGAGTTACCCAAAAGGCTCCATGAAAAAAGTTATTTAGGAGGAAGAACATCAGCGCATAAAAACCACCGATACTATTCCCTAAAATACGTGATGTCCCAAAGTGGACACTTTTATCAAAGTCTTCTCTCAAGCTAAAAACGGCTGTAAGAGCCCCAATCTGAAGTCCCTTCCATCCAAAAAAACCAAAAATCATGAGGACCAAAAAAACAGCGATTCCTGTTTTAAACGTTCGCATTCCTAACTTAAACTTAGATTTATCAAATGTATACTTTTTAAAATAACTCATAGGCTCATCTTTCTTTTTTCCATTTTATCATAATTTTACTTTTTTGAGAAAAGGATTCCTCAATTGAAGAAAATAGGAACTAAAAAGAGAAGGGTATAAATCCTTCTCTTTTATATTCCAATATTCTATTTTAGAATAAATACATGAAAGCCAAGGTCACGAGACTAGCAAGCAAGCCCACTCCCCAGAAGAAGAAATCGACCTTCCACTCACTCCAGGCTTGACCTTTACCTGAAAATCCACCCAACTCAAAATGGTGATGAACTGGTGTCATCCGGAAGATACGTTTTCCTCCAGTCAACTTAAAGTAGGTAACTTGCATCATGACAGATGTTGTTTCAAAAACATACACTATCCCAATCAAGAGCAAGGTCCATTCTTGGTGTAACGCCATAGAAATAGCGGCCAACATTCCTCCAAGAGCAAGACTTCCCACATCTCCCATAAAAACTTTAGCAGGCTTATGGTTAAAGACAAAGAAACCAAGAAGACCACCAATCATGGCAAGAATCACTAGGAGAATATCCAATTGGTTTTGTACATAAGCAATGACTCCATAGGCAGATAGGCTAATCACTACTGAGATACTTGCCAACCCATCAATTCCGTCAGTCAAGTTAACAGCATTCGAAAAACCAACTAACCAGAAGAGAGCAAAGAAAATGTAAAGAACGCCTAGGTGCAATGGATACCCAAATACATTTAAGACATCCCCTCCTCTTTCATAAAAGAGATAGAAGATGACTCCTCCTACTAATTGAAGCAGGAACTTTTGTTTAGGATTAAGTCCTTCATTGATTTTACGGAAAACCTTGAGGAAATCATCCAAGAAACCGACCAAACCATATAAGACCAGGATAAAGAGGATCATTCCGACATTATTGGTTAATTGATTAGTCACGAGAGCAAGGACCAGACTAACTAAAACTCCTGCTAGGAGAAAGACGAGTCCTCCCATTGTTGGTGTCCCAGCTTTTGCTTGGTGTTGTTTGACATCCTCATGCATCTGTTGACCGGTAATCTGTGCTTTATGGTAAAAACGGATAAAGGCTGGAATTCCTATGACTGTTAGAATAAAGGCAATCACTCCAGCAAAGATAGAAATAAGCATTCTAATCTCCTAATGTTATTTTTATTTTCTGTAAATCTTTTAAAGCTGTATTGGCACGAACACTTTGCTTTTTAACAGTTTCTCCTGTGCCTTCAAACTCAACTTGGATATTCAGCCATTTGGCAAAGGTTTCAACATTTTTCTTAGACCAGCCATATAAGTCAGGCATCTCTTCTACCTTATCTGAAAGGAGTAAGATTTGCTGATTGGCGTCTAGATTGGTTCCTTCTGCTACAGAGCTTTCTTTGATTTTTGTTCCCGAACCGATAACAATTGGTTGTACAAGGTTACGACGGAGTTCTTCAGCTAAATCTCCAGGGCTAGAGTCCTTAATACTAGGCATGGCATAACTAGTTGTAGTTGTCACTTGGTCCAAATTCTTAGCCGTAGATTGAAGATTGAGCGTCTCCTTCATAGCTGAAGCTCGTTCCAGAATAGGGTTGGAAAATTCTCCTAGTTGTACCGAAGCAAAATGCTCAGGCTGTTGAACCGTTACATACAAGATAAAATCAGGATTTTCAGCAGGATTCATAGTCACAACTGAGAAAATATAATTGGTAGAACCAACCAAGTATCCTCCATTTTTCTCATCAGCGATTTGAGCCGTACCGGATTTAACTGCTACATTTTGTCCAGGAACTGTTATAATTGGCTTTCCTGTGTAGTGATTATACATAGTTCCATATAGAGGGTCCGTCCCAACTAAGATCATGTGATTTCGAGTTGTGCTTGCTGCCTCTTTGGAAACAGGATTTCCTACTATTTCTTTTTGTGACTTACGTACAGACTGATTGTTAGTATCATAAATAGCACTTATAAATTTTGGCTCCAGCATAACTCCATCATTAGCAATAGCTGTAAAGGCACGAAGCATTTGTGTTTGTGTCACTGAAATTCCTTGCCCAAATGAGCTTTGAGCAATACTAACAATATTATCAGCTGGAAGTTGACCAGCGTATTCATCTGTCAAGCCAAAGCGAGTTGGAACCCCAAATTTAAAGCGTTTTAGATAATCCAACCAAGTAGCATCTCCCATTTTTTGTTCAAGTAGACTCGTTCCAACATTACTGGAGTGAGCGAAACCTTGTGAGAAAGTCATCATCCCACCAGTAGTCAAACCAGCATTAACATCCCAATCTCGAGTCGTCGCATCCGCCATTTTGAATTCACTGCTATTGAAGTATTCTCCACTTGGGAAGGTATTATTATCAATAGAAGAAGCTAACATCATGACCTTAAAGGCTGATCCTGGTTCATAGTTACTTTGATAAAGAATATCACGCCAAACAAAGTCCTCAGTGATTCCTTCTTTGGTATCTGCATTAAAGGTAGGTCGTTGGGTGGTAGCGAGGATTTCACCGGTCTTTGCACTGACCAAGGTCGCGGTCATATATTTACCCTTGACTTTTTCTTGGAAGGCATCCATTTGACTTTCCATGAAAGATTGTAAAGGACTAGATAGGGTCGTATAGACATCTTTCCCGTTTACAGTCTGTCGGGTAACTTGCTCCGTACCTGGAACAATATTTCCTAAGCGGTCTTTTTCATAGGTTATAATACCATCTGTCCCTGCCAATAAACTATTTAAGGAACTCTCGATACCAGATGTCCCAATTAGACTTTTCGTGCCATCTTCATTTTCATGTAACTGTGCTAAACCAATAAAGGATGATGCAAATTTCCCATTTGGATAACTTCTATTTGGACTAGTCGTAAAATTAATACCCTCAACCTTAGCAGATTCTAAGTCCTGTTTAATGGACATCATATTAGCATAGGTAATCCCATTCCCTTTAGCACCAAAAGAAACCTGTTTGAGATTTGGTTGAGAGAGTTGGTCTTTGACGTAAGTCTCCTCCATATCTAAGTATTTATGAAAAATTTCTGCCACTTTGTTGTACTGAGATTCTTCTACATAAAGAACATCACCATTAGCGGACTTATATTCTTTATCTATTACAGCATAAACATTGTAGGAGGTTGCATCTTCTGCAATCGGAGTTCCATTACGGTCATAGATAGTTCCTCGTTTTGCAGGAACTGTCCGAGTTGTTTGGTGGACCCTGCTTGCTTCCTTAACTAGGTCAACACCAAATTTTGAGCCTGTACCAATAATTACCGCAAAGTTAACCAAAAAAACAGCAAAGAGAATGACAGCCAAGAGACTAAGGCTTTTCCCAACTCGTCTGCGGTTTTCTAGAGGAGTTCTGCGATTCTTAATGGCAAAGTGTACTATTTTTTCTTTCCATGTTTTCATATATTACTCCGCCGATCGGATATTTCCATTGTTTAATTGCAAGTCTTGCGAATCCGCGACACCCGCCAAACGTTCTGATCGGATCAATTCATTAACTTCTTGTTTAGCATCATCCAACTCTGTCTTTTTTTCCTCAATTTGTGAATTGACTGTTGTCAAATCACTCTGAACCTGCAAAAGTTGAGTCTGCATATAGACTACACTGATTGCTAAGACGAGAGCCGTGATGGCAATTGAAAGGTAAAAGGCCTTTTCAACACGTGAAAATTTTTTTATACGAGCTTGTAGCAATTGGCTCGTTGTTCCTCTGTTTTCTGCCATGGTTTCCTCTTACTTGTGAATTTTTCTTGCCACTCGAAGCTTGGCTGAGTGGGAACGATTATTGGCTTCCAATTCTTCCTTGCTTGGTAAAATCGGTTTCCGAGATACCAATTCCATCTTGGGCTTGAGATCGTCTGGGATGAAAGGCAAACCTTTAGGGACTTCAACTGTGGAAGCTTCCTTAAATAACTGTTTGGTCAAGCGATCCTCCAGCGAATGGAAGGTAATCACTGATATTCTGCCATCTAGAGCCAGCATATCCATAGCCTGCTGGATTGATTCATCTGCAGCACCCAGTTCATCATTGACCTCTATACGGATAGCTTGGAAAATTTGTTTAGCTGGGTGGCCTTTTTTCTTGAGCTCCTTTGCCGGTTTGGCAGATTTAATAATCTCTGCCAATTCCGTCGTGGTCTCAATCGGTTTCTGTTCACGCGCCTGTTCAATTTTTCGAGCAATCTGTTTGGAAAACTTGTCCTCTCCATATTTGAAAAAGATTCTTACCAAATCATGGTAGTCGTAGTGATTAACGACTTCATAAGCGGTCAAACTAGCTTCTTGATTCATGCGCATATCCAGTGGTGCATCCTTCTTATAGGAAAAACCACGTTCACGCTGATCCAACTGCGGGCTTGACACACCTAAATCATAACAAATTCCATCAATTTCAGTCACACCTAAGTCATGTAAGCGGTCCTTCAAATGACGGAAATTATCCTTGATGAAGGTGACCATGCCCTTTTCAATGTAAGGCGCCAAACGTTTTTGTGCATTATCAATAGCGTTTTGGTCCTGGTCAAAGGCATATAAATGCCCCTTCTCACTTAACTTACTTAATAAATACTCGCTGTGTCCTGCTCCTCCCAAGGTCGCATCAACGTAAATACCATCAGGTTTTACATCTAGCATATCAATGGTCTCATGGAGCATGACCGTTACATGATGAAATTCTTTTGTCATATCTTATCTATTTTACCACAAATCCGACTAGCTTGCACTCACTAAAGCTAAAACATTCCACTGTTGCTTTATTCCTTATACTCGACAGGCTTCTCAGCTACTTGAGCTAGCCCTGAGTCTACTTCTAGATTTAAGTGTTGATGAACTGCCTCTGCCACTGCTCTTGGTATACCAACGGCGACAATCTCATCCACGCTAGCTTCCTTGATTTTTGTCAGAGATTTGAAATATCTCATCAAATTCTGCTTGCGTTTGGGACCTAAGCCTTCAATTCCATCCAATTGAGAGGAGAAGGAATTTGTAGAACGTAGTTGTCGGTGGAAGGTAATCGCAAAGCGGTGAACTTCATCCTGAATACGTTGCAAGAGGAAAAATTCTTGAGAATTGCGAGACAACTCTACCACCTCAAGTGGGTCTCCAAAGAGCAATTCATGGGTTTGGTGCTTGTCATTCTTTTGCAGGCCTGCGATCGGAATATCTAACCCCAACTCTTCTTGAATGACCTGTTTAGCGATATTGACCTGACCTTGTCCCCCATCAATGACAATCAAATCTGGCGGTGTCAAACCGTCACGTTGGACGCGTCCATAGCGTCTGCGAATAACCTCTCGCATACTTGCATAGTCATCTGGTCCGACCACAGTCTTGATTTTATACTTACGGTAATCCTTCTTGCTCGGTTTTCCGTTGACAAAAACAGCCATAGCAGAGACAGGACTAGTCCCCATAATATTAGAGTTATCAAAAGACTCGATACGGACTGGGGTTGGAATTTGTAAGAGTCGTCCCAAGTTTTCAATGGCTCCTTGAGTCTTCTCAACTGATTTTTCTAGCAGGTTAAATTTCTGCTCTAGACTGACACGAGCATTTTTGATAGCTAGATTGACCAGTTGCTTCTTCTCCCCACGTTGAGGCTTGAGAACCTTGGTATCCACCAAAGCCTTGATAGCTTCTTCGTCAATATCTTGAGGAATCAGAATTTCATTGGGGACCAAGTGAGATTTTTCTTGATAAAACTGTCCCACATAGGTCAAGAAATCCTCGTCTGGATCGTTGTAGTATGGAAAGAGATTGACGTCGCGTTCAATTAGTTTACCTTGACGGACAAAGAAAACCTGAACGCACATCCAACCTTTTTCTACATAGTAGCCAAATACATCACGATTTTGAAGATCTTTTGCCATGACTCGTTGCTTAGTTCGAAGGGTGCCAATGGCCTGAATCAAATCACGGTATTCCGCTGCACGTTCAAACTCCATACTTTGGGCTGCCACTGCCATTTTACCCTTGAGATCATCGATGATTTTGTCATCCTGTCCTTTTAGGAAGTCAGAAACCTCCTGAGCCATAGACTTGAAATAGGCCTCATCTTTCTGACAGATGGTGTGGGCCATACATTGCCCGATGTGGTAGTAAAAACAGACTTTAGAGGGCGAGTTGGTACACTTGCGAAAAGGGAAAATCCGATCCAATAGCCGTTTGATTTCATTGGCCGCGCCCACATCCGGATAGGGACCAAAGTAGAGTCCTCCGTCCTTCTTGACCTGACGGGTGATAATCAAGCGAGGATAGCGCTCATTGGTGATTTTGATGAAAGGATAGGACTTATCATCCTTGAGCATAATATTGTACTTAGGCTTGTTTTCCTTGATGAGATTAATCTCTAAAAGAAGGGCCTCAATATTAGACTCCGTGACAATAAACTCAAAATCCACAATCTCAGACACCAGGGCTTCTGTCTTAGTATCATGGCTCCCACGGAAGTAGGACCGCACCCGATTGCGCAGATTTTTAGCCTTCCCTACATAAATGATAGTGCCGTTTTTATCTTTGTGAATGTAACAACCAGGGCTAGTCGGCAAGAGCTCCAGTTTTGATTTAATTAAGTTATTCATAGTTCCATTATAGCAAAAAGCGCCCTGTATTGCTTAAATCAGAGAGCTCCAGTTCCCTTAGAAAATCACTTATTCTCCAGACTCATATAGTTCTTGAACTTCTTTTACATCTTGAGCTTGGATTCCATAATAAGAGCCTGCTGGTTGCATAACCGAAACTTCATTGGTATGTTCCAAACCAATCGCATGACCTAGTTCATGCTCTGCTGTATGCATGATACGATCATAGGTATAGCCATAGTTTGGATTGGATAAATAATAATGATTCAAGCGAACGGTCACTGAAATGAATTGTTTGGTTAGGAGATTTGTCTGACTCTCCGCCTCACCTGCTACAGCTGTCGAACCATCATTCATTTCAGTAGCGAAAATATCGGCCTGGTCCGGTTCGGTTACAAGCTCAAAATTAAAAGCACCAGTCTGGTTCCAGTTGGCAATAGCTTCAAGGTAGGCCTTTTGGAAAGTGGCATCCATTTGAGAATCAATATAGATAGTTGCTTGCGCCTTTGACCATTTTGCTCCTGAATCTTGATGATGATCTGTCTGAGACAAACCTTGCAACGTGCCAGTTTCTTGCCATTGTTGCCAACCTGCTTGGCCGACTTGGACCACTTTGCTAACTTGATTTAAAGTAGCAGGTAAATCACCTGTCACATACCAGAGGATCCCAAAAGTGATGAGAATGAAGAAGATAAGCGTCCATATAAGGCGCCAAAAAATGCGAAAAATCCCTAGTAAAAATCGACATAACACACGAATAATCCAGCCCATAATTGCCCACCTTTCTAAAAAAATAAGAACCCATCTTTAAGCCATGGATTCCCATTCTAAAGATAGATTCCTTATTTTACTCTAGTAAGCTGAAAGAAAACTAAAACCACTTTGTTCACTTATCTTCCGATTATTTTTTTCAAAAATTGTAAACACTTAAACTTGATTGGATTTGGATAATATCGGAAAGTTCCTGCCTTTCTCACAATATAACCATTAAAGTTCTGCTTAAATCGTAATACGCCATTACTTCCATCAAAAATCCCTTGAATACCCAGAAAGTTGTATTTGCCAATTTTTCTTTCCAGAGCCTGCTTCATTGCATGATATTGAAGCAAAAACGGAGCAGAAAACTTCTGATACTCTGTAAATGAGCCTCCAAACAAATATGCTACTTACGTATTTGTGTAAATGATTAAAGCACAAGCTAAAGCAATGTTGTCAGATTCACTATCCAAGTTCCTCAAAAGATCTTTTTTCTTTTGTAAAGCTTGATATTGCTGTTTAAATTGCTTTGATCTTTCATCAAGACCAGCCTGCTTCACATCGAGAGCTTCGATTGATTTTTTAGGATTCACTTCAGCAATTAGAAAAGCCGCCTTGTCCTCAAAAGCATCATACAATTTACAGTAATAATCTAAATTCTTATCCTTAAACCCTTGTCTTTTCCCTGTTTCTTCAATAATTTGTTTGAATTTCGAAATTTCATCTCGTTCTATATTTCTTACAATCAGATTAAAATCATATGCTGATTGAATATTTCGAATACTGTTTTTATTAAAGGATTTCAGCAAAGATTTCTCATCGTAACCCTCCAAATCTTTGATAAAATGCCAAAAAACTTCGCCATTAGGATAACCGGTTGGCAAACCATCAAATTGGTAGCCTAAATTACACAAATCTTGGATAATACTTTTTCTTCTTCATCTATTGGCTTCCCATCACTGTCAAAAGCTTGACAGGTCTCATAGGGTTTTACAAGCAACTCTAATACACCATTTTGCTTGGCATATTCTTTTAACTCCGCATAAAAAACTGGAAGGGCATCTTGTTGGGTATAAAACGGCCCCGAATTGAGCTCCATATGCAGACCACCTAGCATAGGCAAGCTATAAACCAGAGCTGCAACTTGAATTTCTCCTTCTTGTTTTAAAGCAAGATAAACAATTTGAGCTCCTCTTTTTTCTATCAAATCACCCATCTGGACAGATTGCACAAAGGAACGAGAAGAAACCTGATTAGAAGTAAGTACGAAACTCTTCTTTCGTGAGTGTAATTAGTGCCATGTACTTACTTTCTATGTTTTTTTCTTAATGTTTTACGGAAATCAAGAGCAAGTCTTAACAGAGGATAGAGAGGATGAGTGGGCATTGTAAATTCACCCAAGTATTCTTCAATCGTTGGATTAAATTTCTCCTTAAAATGATAAAGTCCACCATTGAGAGAGTTTTCAACACCACCTAAATTTTGCCACACCATACCTCGCTCAAAGGCATAGCGAGCTGTTTCATACCAAGTTAAAATTGGTGCATTATAACGTTTAAAAACATCATCCATACCAGCATATAGATTGACAGAAGTTTGTCCGAATTCTAAAGTCAAGGTAGCTGCTAAAGGAACTCTTGCTTGACCTGCATCTATATATTCCTGCAAGAAAGTCAATTCCTCTAACAAACGTTCTTTTTCCTTCTTCTGCGCTTCTACTTTTGAAGTGCGAGTCGACTCAGTAAACGTCTCTTCCAAGGCTCTATTTTTCGCTAACTGTTCTTCTAATTCTTGCGAACGTTTAGAGACATCCAAGGTTGCCAACGTGATATAGGCCTTGTCCTTAAAATTATCTAACAATTTTTTATAATAATCTTCATTCCTCAAATGAATCTCTTTTCGCTTCTCGGTTTTTTTCATCAAAAAGGAAAAAGGCGCTAATAATTCAGTTCCACCAAATTGGATCTCTACTCCCTTATTTTGCGCTGTTCGAATAGCCTGTTTTGTTGACTTAGAAAGTTTATCTTCTTCAAAATTTTCCTTGTATATTTTCGCCTGAATACGAGGTTGAATAGTGTCTCCCATTTCCTCCGTTTTTCCTGACCACCTTACTCCCATTTGTTGCAAACTATCAATAATAGCCAAATTTTCAGGATATTCTGTCTTTTCCTGATTGATTAAACTTTGAGATAGGCAAATACTTGGGTCAAAAGTCACAAAAACCGCTCTCTTACTGCGAGCATAAGACTTAATAGACTGCAGGACAAACTTTAAAAGTTCTGTATCCCTATAATCCAATATGGGACCTCTTGGAATATAAAACATTTTATACCCCAAAGGCAGAGACTTAATGAGAATACTAGCCACAGCCAGTAATGTTTTCCCTTCATAAACACCAAGTCTCTCATGATTCCAATCAGATTTCACTTTTTCCCAGGCACTGCTTTGTAATATATTGACCAACTCATGTTGTTCGATAAATCGATCATGCTCTAACGAAGAAATACCAATTTGATAACGATACATATCTCACTCTCTTTCACCTAGTATCTCATTACTATTTTACTACTTTCAATTAAAAAGTCTAGTGAAAATAAACTCTCATTTTCATTTTTAACCTTAGAGAAATAGTCTATATTATTTTATCGATAAAAAACTAGCTCAATCTCTCTTCCAAAACAAAATCAATCGGCAGTGTAGCCAAAAACCGTTCCAATTGTTTTTCCCAATAATACCATTCATGAGTTCCTGCACTATGGCTATAGGTCACATCAAAACCAAGCCTTTTGAGGTTCTTCACCGCTAGGTTATTGGCAGCATACAAAAAATCTTGCTCGCCACACCAAACCCAGAGCTTGGTCTTCTTGTCTGACTTTTTAGCAAGGGTTTCAAGTGAATAAGGACTAGTTTCCCAGTTATCAAGCTTGCCAAAAACTCCTCGCCAGTAAGCAAGCGTTCCAAGATTTTGACTCTCTGGAGAAAACTCTTCGAAACTAAGAGCACCAGAAAAACTAGCTGCGTGTGAGAAACGATTGGTTGACAAAGCCAACTTGAAGGAACCGTAGCCTCCCATTGAAAGGCCAGCGATAAAAGTTTTTTCACGCTTGCTAGACATATTAGGGAAGAAACGTTTGAGCACTTTAGGCAGTTCTTCTGCTAGAGCTGTATAGTAGTTATAGCCATACTGAGTATCTGTATACCAACCATTACTTGTATTAGGCATGACAACAATCAGATTGGTCCCTCGCACCAAGCGCTCTACATTGGTCCGTTTGAGCCAACTGTTGTGATTTCCTGACATCCCATGAAGGAGATAAAGAACAGGAATATCCGTAGAATCTGGCTCCTCAACCCGAGACGCATCAGGGTAGAGAACATTCACTCCCCACTCCATATCTAAAACTTCTGAGTAATACTCAATCTTCATTACTGCCATAACTTGCTCCTTATTCATTTAAGATAAGAAAAAGCCGAAACTCGACTTTCTCTTGCTATTTGATCCTATTTTGCTTCCATGACTACTGGTAAGATAGCTGGGCGACGCTTGGTTTGGTCAAAGAGGAACTTGGCCAAATTATCACGTACCTTACCTTTGAGTTCTGCCCAATCAAACTCTTCACCTTGTAGATAGTCTTCTACTGTTTGATTGACTAACTCTGTACTTTCGCGCAAGATATCACGGCTCTTCTTGAGATAGACAAATCCACGCGTGTGCACTCGAGCTTTAGCAATGATTTTTTTCTCACGACGGTTAACAGTGATAGCCACGATGAAAATCCCATCTTCTGACAAGACCTTACGGTCACGAAGAACGACATTCCCAACATCTCCAATGGCATTTCCGTCAATCAAGACATCACCTGCAGCAACTGCACCAGACGGGACAAAGTCCCCATGTTCATAAGACATGGTTGTACCTTTTTTCGGGATAAAAATGCGTTCTGGTAACAACCCAACAGCCATAGCAGCCTTGGCATGAGCGTCCAACTCACGGTATTCACCCTGGATTGGGAAGAGATACTGAGGTTGCAAAAGATTAATCATCAATTGAAGATCACGCGCATTCCCATGTCCTGACACACGCAAGCTATGAGTAATTGGCTTGACAACTCCACCTGCTTGGTAGACCATATTTTCTACACGTGCCATAACCGCTTCCTTGGCGATTGATGGTGTTGTAACGATATAAACTAGGTCACCTTCTTTGATTTCAACATAACGGTGACGACCGATAGACATCTTGCGTAGGCCGTTAATTGGTTCACCCATACGTCCAGTTTCAAGAATGATCAACTCATGATCTTCAAAACGCGACATATCTTTTGGTTTAATCAAAAGATTTTCACTTGCTAAAGACAATTTTTTCAGACGAATCGCTGTACGGACGATATTTTCAATATCGAATCCTGTCAAGACAACACGGCGTCCTGTCTCCGCAGCTGCGTCAAAAACCTGCTGGATACGAGAAAGGTTACTTGCAACTGCAGCAACGATGATACGTCCATCCCAGTCAGAGATAGTTTGCGTGATTTCTACACCAACTTCACTTTCACTGGCTACTTGGATATTGCTATCTGCATTCGCAGAATCACTTAGAAGAGCCAGAACTCCTTCACGACCAATCTCTGCCAATCGACCGAAGTCAGTGGCATAGGATTCACTAGCCGTTTGGTCAAACTTAAAATCTCCTGTGTAAACAACATTTCCTTCAGACGTTTTCAAGACCACACCCAAACTTTCTGGAATAGAGTGGGTTGTACGGAAAAAGGACACTATCGTTCCACCAAAATCAATCTCTGTATTCTCATCAATCACATGGAAATCATCAAATTTCTTGACGCTGTCATTTCCCTTAACAAAGAGTTTAGCCAGTTCGATGGTCAACTCTGAGCCAAATACAGGAACCTTAGCTTCTGCCAAGAGATAAGGAAGGGCGCCAATCGCATCCGCATGCCCGTGTGTTAAGAAAACCCCAGCAATACGGTCGCTATTTTCAAACAAATAGTCCATATTTGGAATAACGACATCGACACCCAACTGTTCATTTTCAGGATATTTCAAACCTGCATCTAATACAAAAATCGAGTCGTTAATTTCTGCGATGTACATGTTTTTACCATTTTCACGTACACCCCCAAGTGTTGTTAGTTTAATAGTATTCATTTTTCCTCCGAATAGTCATTTCTACTGTTTGTAGAGCTTTAAATGCTCTCTTTTTCTGAAAGTCCAATTCACTTTCAGCCGAATCTTTTCCATTCATTATACCATTTTTTTACTAATTTTCAAAATGAAGATAGGATTTCAACTAGAGAACATTCACTCTAATAGCCACATCGGGCTTCCTTTGTTCTTTTTTTAAGCTTCGTCTAAAATCATTAAACGATTAAATCGAATGAAGCTCCGAAATTTCTAGCTGACCAAAATCCTAAAAACTAGGCTGGAGTACATAAAAAAAGATTTAGAAGCTCTAAATCTTTTTAAGTATCTTTAATTTGGATAAATGTATCTTACAGTACCTCTTGATGCTGTTGGATTAAACCATCCACGATAGTTTCCGATTGGTTGAGTTCCACTACCATCATAGTTTGCTTCCAATACCTGGATAGAATTTTCACTTTGTACATCTGTTACATAAGCAACGTGTCCATATTCACCACCGTCCCAAACGGCGATTGCGCCTACTACAGGCACAGTTCCTGTCCTAAAACCTTGTGCACTAGCATAGATTGCCCAAGTGTTGGCATTTCCCCACCAGTTGCTAGCCCAAGGAGCCATTTCTTTCACGCCCCATGTACACTGACCAACAGGATATGAGTTTCCGTAGTTTGTAGGAGTATTTACGACAACATCAGCAGTTGCTACCCCATTCACAGTACTAGTTGCTTCATAAGCCGGAGCATTGTATGAATAGCTAGCTTGAGTTAGACCACTCACTTCTAGCACATCACCTGGGTGGATGGTGTCAAAAATGCTTTTTCCATTATTTGCCGCCAACACATAAGGATCCATACCATTTGCAGCAGCAATACCAAAAAATGAATCACCATCTTGAACAACGTAAGAGTCTGCGCTTACAGTTTGAACCCCAATTGTAGCCAAAATAGCTGTAGATGTTAAACCAAGAGTCAGTTTAGCAACTGTTTTTTTCATAACAATTTTCTCCTAAAATTTTATTGATAATTTTTAATTTTTATGTTGATAAGAGAATCATACCTGATTTACATGTCAGTTGTTTTAGATTTATGTTGTAGTCATGTTACAAATCTGTATACTTTTACTACATAAAGTTAAAAATCACTTACAAAAAGAGACTGAAATAGGTTACTTCAGCCTCTTTGTATTTATTTTTTCATCAAGAAATTATATATTTCCTGTACTGTTCCAAGTGCCATCATTTCTTGATCTTTAACAGTTTGTTTGAGGTTTTGATAAATCTGACTTTCAGCGATGTCCCGCTTGGCAGCATCTTTATTTACTTTCATTACACCATTCTCAATTGTGACAAAACCAAGTTCTTCAAAAATCTGAATCATTTTGACTAGCAAGATCTGTTCTATCTTCAAATAAGCTGATAAGTCCTTGAGCTTATAACGAATATCAAATTCTGGGAACTGGTAGATTGTCTTATAAAGCTTAGCGAATTGCTCTCTTGTACCATAACCTGTCAAATAGTATGCTTTAGAGATATCATTTTTAAAGTAAATAGCAGAGAAATCCTGTTCTTGCAACACTTGTTTGAGAAGACTGAGATCCTCGGGAATATTTTTTACAACGATTGCTGGGCTAGAAAGCATTTCTGGTAAATCACTGGTAAAATCTAGGACAGGCACTCCCTCTGGTAGCTCTACACTCTTACTACGGATGTTAAAAAGTTGAACACCGTCCACACGGGCATCTACCATCATCAACTGGAGGGTTGTTTGCCCATTCCATTGGTTAACAGAAAGGGTAACTGCCAATTCCAGTTGTTTTACCTGAGAAAACTCTGTAGCCTTTGATCCTTGACCAAAAGCTACTACCTCAAAGCTCGCGGTCCCTTTGGAAATCTTTAATTTTAGATGACTATCTCCCGCTCCCATAGAACGAGCATTTTCAACTTGAAAATCTCGAATATAAAAAACAGGTTTTTGGTTATCCATTCCAAAAGGGGCTAATCGTTCAAAGCTTTTAACCGTCTCTAAACTTAGGCTTTCCAAATCTAATTCTTCATCTAGATATAATGTATTCTTGCCCTTGGCATCTATCCCTTTGTCTTTTACATAGGTTTCTAAAATTTCCGATAAGGCGTCTAGCTGTTCCGCTTCAAGTGTCATACCTGCAGCGCCTGCATGCCCACCAAAGGCGATAAAAAGTTCCCGATGCGGATCCAAGGCTTCAAAGATATCGACTGCTTCAATACTACGAGCACTCCCCTTGGCACGGCCATCTTCAATATTCAGAACAATAACTGTCTGCCCTAATTCTTCCAACAAGCGACCAGCTACAATCCCAAGCACTCCTGGGTTCCAACCTTCTTTGGCTAAAACTTGAACACTTTTGTTAGGGTCTACCAAACTTTTAGCTTCTTCATAAATGGCTTGAACGATTTCCTTGCGTTCTTCATTTTTTTCTTGAATCATGAGGGCAATCTCACGCACCTCTTCATCATCAAAGCCAGTTAGTAACTCAATAGCAGGATTAGGATCATCCAAGCGCCCTAGGGCATTCAAGCGAGGCGACAACTGAAAACCAACCGTCTCTTCTGTAAGGTCACTACTAGAAATCCCTGCAATTTCAAATAGTTCTTGAAGCCCTATTCGTTGGGTGTTGTGTAAAACTTCTAGACCATATTGAACCATGATGCGATTTTCATCTGTCAAACTGACCATATCAGCAATTGTCCCAATAGCAACCAAATCAAGCAACTCAACCTGAACCTCCTCCAAGAGGGCACAAGCTAGTTTAAAAGCAACTCCACAACCCGCCAAATGTTTAAATGGATAATCTGCTTTTGGGTGTTCAGGATGGACGATTGCATAAGCATCTGGTAAAACCTCTGGCATGGAGTGGTGGTCTGTCACAATGACATCTACTCCCATAGATTGAGCCAAGTCAATAGCCTCATGGCCTGCAACTCCATTATCTACAGTTACAATCAAGGATATCCCTTGTTGCTCAATGAAGTACTTGTAAACACTAGCATTAGGACCATAACCATCTGTAAAACGATTAGGAAGATAGACTAAACACTCGGCTCCTAATTGTTCTAATGTTTCTTTAAGGATTGAAGCTGATGTCATCCCATCTGCATCGTAATCTCCATAAACGAGAATAAATTCCCCCTGCTCTATAGCACGACGAATACGATTCACTGCCTTATCCATATCGTGGAGAAGATAGGGATCATGTAAATCATCTAGACTTGGTGCCAGAAAACGAGACAAACTATCTTCATCCTTAATACCACGGCTAAATAATAAACGAGCAGCTTCAGGCCCTAGCCCAGCTTTCTTGGCGATTTTTGTAAAATCCGCATCCTCAACTTGAGGTGCAAATTGCCAATTATAAGTAGGAATTATCACACAAATATCCACTCTTTCTTACGATTCTATTTATTTATTATAACATGATTTTTGTTTTTCTCTTACTAATCTAACCACATTCCTGGCTAAATTCTCAGGCCACTTCAGCTAACACCCAGCATATTTAATTACGAAAAAAGCACCTAAACAACCAAGCTTTTCAGCTTAGAAATTCAGGTGTACCTTATTTTAAAATTTATTCTTTTATTCTTGCTTCTGCATCTGCCACTATTTGAGCAAGACTGGTTTGGCTTAATTCTTCTTCCATGGCTTCTTGAATTTTATCTAACTTTTCATCTAAAACCCCATGGATGTTAGCTCCTACTGGACAGTCAGGATTAGGATTGTCATGGAAACTAAAGAGTTGTCCAGTCTTTCCAAGGCATTCCACAGCTTGATAAATATCCAAAAGACTGATATCCTCAAGATTTTTGATAATCTCTGCCCCTCCAGTTCCACGCGCGACGGAAATCAAGTCTGCTTTTTTCAGTTGGGACAAAGTTTTTCGGATAATAACAGGATTGACTCCAACACTACTAGCTAGAAAATCACTAGTCACCTTGCTTTCCTTCCCTTTTAGGGCAATGATTACCAACATATGTGTCGCAATGGTAAATCGGCTTGAAATTTGCATGCAGTCCTCCTTTATTATCAACAAAGCTCATTCTTCTCTTATATTATTATATCTCCTAGAGTTGTAATGTCAAGAGTTACGACTAAGCCAGTCGTCCAATTCAACATCATGTCCTTGACTCTGGGCGATTTCGTGCAACAAGTCCTGATTATGGGTATGGTGAATTCCATTGACTAAGCTTTCATAGTACACCTCATAGTAGGACAATTTCAAATCTCTAGCCAATTGTAATTCTGACTCAACATCGTAATCAACGCGACGAAAATCTATATCCTTCAAACCTTTGTTATCAAATTCCAAAATCATATATTGGGCTCGCAAATCCTCACGTAGACTTGCTGATAAAAAGAATGGTTGCCCAATTGAGCCTGGATTTAAAATGAGTTGCCCACCACTTCCATAGCGAAGAAACTGCTGATGAATGTGTCCATAGATTGCAATATCACAGTCAGGATTGGTTACCAAACGATCAAAATCCTCCTGCTTGCCAAGATGGATCAGTTCTCTTCCCCAATTTTTATCCGGTAAATGATGACTTATCCCTACCTTCAAATTTCCAAACTGGCGGTGTGTGTGCATGGGAAATGCCTGTAGAGCTTCAATATCATCTAGACTAATTTCTTCCATAATATACTGGCATTGGCGCAAGAGGTAGCGATGGCTAGGTCTACTTGTATCTAATTTTCGATGAGCAGCTCGCCATAAACTCTCTTCCCAATTTCCCAGAACTCGAATCGTAATCGGCAAGTCTTCTAATCGTCTGAGAATATTTTTTCGTCCTGTCCCAGGCATGAGAATATCTCCCAAAAGCCAATATTCCTCAGCGCCTGCCTTCTCTGCATCTGCTAAAACAGCTTCCAGTGCTCTTGTATTTCCATGGATATCTGAAAGTACCGCAATTTTTGTCATATGATTCCCTCTTGTTTCTCACATTTAATTATAACACTCTCAAAACCAAAGTCAAAAAGTCTCTTTTTTGCTATCATTTTTTACTTTACTTTTTTAGTGAAAAGGATTACAATGAAGGTGATAAGAAATGAGGAGGTTTTTGATATGACACAACGTTACGAAAACATCATGGTAGCAGTCGACGGTTCTAAAGAAGCTGATTTGGCTTTTATCAAAGGAGTTCAGTCAGCATTACGTAACCAGGCTAAATTAACCATTGCGCATGTAATCGATACTCGTGCTCTTCAAAGCATTTCAACATTCGATGCAGAAGTTTACGAAGAGTTACAAGTCGAGGCACAAGAGTTGATGGCAGAATATGAAAAGCGTGCAAGAGACGCTGGTCTTAAAGATATTCAAGTTGTCATCGAAATGGGAAATCCTAAAACTCTTTTGGCTAAAACAATCCCTGAACAAGAACATGTTGATTTGATTTTGGTTGGAGCAACTGGGCTTAACGCCTTCGAACGTTTGCTTGTCGGATCTTCATCAGAATATATCCTACGCCATACAAGTGTTGACCTTCTCGTTGTTCGAGACAAGGATAAAACTTTATAATGAGAACAAAAGAGGTCGGGAAAATCCCGGCCTCGCTTTTTATTAGTGATAGACTTTTATACAGCGAGGACTATATTCGTCAAAAAATCCTAAACTAATCTGTAAAGTAAAGGAGAGGATGTTCAAAATTGACATCGCTTTCAAAAAATGCTATACTAAAAACAACTGAGAATGTATTCGCAGTTTAGAAAAGGAGACCCATTTTTTTGCCACTTGTTATAGACAACTTGGCATTTTTACGTCTAAGGGTATCATACATTTTGTTTTGAAACTACTTACTCCATTTTCCTAGTTCTCTATTAACAATCCCTCGGGAATATGAGCCCTTCGTTAACTAAATTAGCTAACCTCATCTATCATAGTAGCACTTTTCAAAGTTACTAATTCCGTATTCTTCTATCTTGAAGATGATAGATTGTTGTACACCTCTCTAAACTGTTACAATAATCTATGAGTTTAATTCGAAAGGATTGTATATGTCAAAAACAAAGAAAATACTTTTACTTATTTTCTGCATTCTTATCTTGACAGTCTTCCTCCCCATCTTGGTTGATTACCAACAAGCAAGTGACCTAGGCATTCAATTGTTTAGCTGGAGAGAATGGAGTTTTGCTGCATTCATTTCTAAATACATCTTTTGGGGGACATTAATCCTATCAGTATTAGTTTTATCATCAATCCTAGTTATACTATTTTATCCTAAGCAATATCTGGATATTCAATTAGGTACTAAAGATGATAAGCTTAAACTAAAAAATTCAGCTATTGAAGGGTTCGTTAGATGTGTTGTTGATGATTATGAGTTGATTAAAAATCCAACTATCCGTGTAAATGTCAGAAGAAATAAATGTTTTGTTTACGTGGAAGGTAGAATAATTACATCAGACAACGTCTCTACTAAGTGCCAGTCAATTCAAAATGAAATAACTCAAGGATTAAGGCAGTTTTTTGGTCTTGACCGTGAGGTAAAACTTGAAGTTTTGGTTAAAAACTATCAACCTCCAACTCAACACAAAAAAACTACAAGTCGTGTAGATTAAGGAAGTGAAAAGATGGAATTACTTAAAAAGTATCAGTATCCAATTTTATCAGGCTTAATAGGTATTATTCTAGCTTGTTTAATTATTTCCTTTGGTTTCTTCAAAACACTATTTGTTTTGATTTTCGGAGCTTTAGGAATTGTAATTGGATTATATATCCAAAAAAACTATATAAATAAATAATAAGGAGTCGCATATGTCAAACTTGGAAAAAAACGTTTCTACAGAAAAAAATGAATCTACTGCTACTACTCATGAAGTAAAAGGAAGCCTTACTTATGAAAATAAGGTTATCCAAAAAATTATTGGTCTAGCATTAGAAAAAGTACCTGGTCTTTTGGACGTTGATGGAGGATTTTTCTCTAATTTAACTGAAAAAATTATTAACACAGATAATGTTACTCGCGGAGTTAATGTTGAAGTCGGTAAGACACAAGTTGCTGTCGATTTGAATGTTGTTGTAGAATACAAAATTAACGTTCCTGAACTATACAACAAAATTAAAGAAGTTGTCACTTCTGAAGTTTCACAAATGACAAATCTTGAAGTTGTTGAAGTAAACGTGAACGTTGTTGATATCAAAACAAAAGAACAATTTGAAGCAGACTCAGTGAGTCTTCAAGATAGAGTAACTGACGCAGCAGAGTCAACAGGTGAATTTGCATCCGAACAATTTGAAAAAGTTAAAACTGGTTTCAGTAGTGGTGTATCAACTGCTAAAGAAAAAGCAAGTGAAGGTGTCGAAGCTGTAAAAGATGTAGCATCTAAAGAAAAAAGTCGTGTAAACTAGCTCCAAAATCTAATATGAACAAAAATACCTATTGAATAAATCCAATAGGTATTTTAATTTTTCATCTTGGAGCTTCTAACTCATTCTATTTTCTCTTTCCTTATGACGTTCATAAGCCTTGATTTGGCGCTCTATTTCCTTTTTGATTGCAGGCTCTGGAGCGTACTTTTCTTTCCAGTTATCTGGTTTCAAGATTTTGTGGGTTACTGGATCAAAATGAGCCTTACCATCTGGGAAGATTTTACCCATGTTTGCTTGATGGACAATCTCAAAGATTCTCTCTGGGTCTACCCCCATTAAAACGAAACTTCCATAAGTAAAGTAGAGCGTATCAATCAAAGCATCCACTTGACCAACGAGGGTTTTCTCAGCTGGTGTTGACTGAGATACTTTTTCGGCAGCTATATCAAGTGCTTGGTGTAAATCCTGCACAGCTTGTTGGAATTCCTCTTCAGAATTGCTTGCAGCACGGACAAATTCAACTAACTCTTCAATCTTAAAGCCAGCACGGTGGGTCGCCCCTTCTAAATCCCAAGCTATAGGTTCTTCTTGAGTTCGCTCATCCATCATACGATGGAAGGTCTTAACCTTGTTGAAATGATAGTCACGACTGACAAAGACTTTTTCAGAAGCCAAGACTCCAAAATATTCCAAAGCCTTGTGAATCCCATCATCTTGGTTACTGGCAGTAATATGCTTAGCAACTTCTTTTACACTGCTACTACCATTTCCCATGGCAACAGACATACCAACACCAGCCAACATTTCCAAGTCATTATCCGAGTCCCCAAAGGCCATGACTTGATTGAGTTCAAAACCATACTCTTTTCCGACACGACGGATACCCTCTAACTTGGAATTCCCTTGATTGATAATATCGGCCGCGAAAGGATTACTTCTGGTGAACTTCAGATTGTTTAATTCTTCAGCAGCATGGTTAGTCTCCTCAGGCGTCATCAACATAAGCACCTGATAGATCGGTTGATTGATTAGGTCCAACAAATCATCTTCCTTCTGAGGAAGGGCCTTACTGACCATACGATTAAAGGAATGACTAACAGTACGAGTCAAAAATTTAGGTACAAATCGACTAACTAGCTGTGAAAGAGGACTGAGCCCAAAGGACATAATCCGAGAACCGACAACGTCTTGTCGCGTTCCCATGGCAATCTCTTTTCGATTTTTCTTAGCATAAGAGATGATTTGTCTGAGGCTTCTCTTATCAATAGGGCTAGCAAAAAGAACACGATCTTTGTTAAAGATATATTGGCCATTGTAGGTCACTGCAAAATCCAGATCCAAATCATCCATCAAATCCTTAACAAAAAAAGGTCCTCGCCCTGTTGCTACCCCAACAAGCACCCCTTGTTCTTTCACAATCTTGATAGCTTCCTTTGTGGACTTCAAAACACTCTTACTGTCATTTACAAGCGTTCCATCAATATCAAAAAACACAGCTTTGACTTCCATTCTATCTCATTCCTTTCTTTTATGATACAATGATTATACCACATTTCAGAAAAAGTGAGTGAATCATGACTAAGAAAATCCTTGTTTTACATACTGGTGGCACTATCTCCATGCAGGCAGATGAATCTGGAGCTGTAAGGACTAGTGCTGATAACCCTATGAATCATATCTCTAATCCTCTCGAAGGTATCGAAGTCCATTCCTTGGATTTTTTAAATTTACCTAGTCCCCATATCAAGCCTAAGCATATGTTAGCCCTCTACCAAAAGATTAAACAAGAGGCATCGGCCTATGATGGTGTTGTCATTACACATGGGACAGATACACTAGAAGAAACAGCTTATTTCCTCGACACCATGGAGGTACCTCATATGCCTATCGTCCTGACAGGTGCTATGAGAAGTTCCAATGAACTGGGAAGTGATGGTGTCTACAACTATCTTAGCGCCTTACGCGTTGCGAGTGATGATAAGGCTGCAGATAAGGGTGTGTTGGTCGTTATGAACGATGAAATTCACGCCGCTAAATATGTCACAAAAACGCATACTACTAACGTTAGTACCTTTCAAACACCAACTCATGGACCACTCGGACTCATTATGAAGCAGGAAATTCTCTACTTCAAAACGGCAGAACCTCGTGTTCGTTTTGACCTTGAGAGCATTCAAGGGTTGGTCCCTATTATCCCTGTTTATGCGGGCATGACCGATGAACTTCTCGATTTACTTCCTGTTGACCAACTAGATGGATTGATTATTCAGGCTTTTGGCGCTGGAAATGTACCAAAGGAAACAGCTGAAAAATTAAAATCTCTCAGTCAAGCAGGACTTCCTATTGCACTAGTCTCACGTTGTTTCAATGGGATTGCAGAACCTGTTTACGCCTACGAAGGCGGTGGTGTTTGTCTTCAGAATGATGGTGTATATTTTGTAAAAGAACTAAACGCTCAAAAAGCACGACTGAAACTTCTTATCGCAATCAATGCCGGACTTAAGGGCGAACAACTCCGAACATATATGGAAGGATAATAAAAAACCAGGAAATCAGCTAGATTCCTGGTTTTTTATTAGTTTTTGCGAGTTGATTTGCGTTCTGTCAAACCGTGAGGTAGGAGGACTTCACGTTCCTCCAATTCTTCCTTATGCATAATTTTAGTCAACATACGCATACTAATCGCACCTAAGTCATACAAGGGTTGTGCGATAGTTGTAAGGCTTGGTCGAGTAAAGCGAGCGATTTGAGAATCATCACTCGTAATGATTTCAAAGTCTTCTGGTACTGAAACTCCATGGTCAGCCAAGCCGTTCAAGAGACCAGCTGCCAATTCATCACCGGTCACAATCGCTGCAGTTGCTTTTGAAGAAACTAAGCGCTCTGCCAGAGCATAACCATCATCATAGCGATATTTAGATTCAAATACAAGTCCTTCACTATAGTTGACTCCTGCTGCTTTCAAAGCTTCTTTGTAGCCAACCAAGCGAATTTTACCGTTAATATCATCTACCAATGGGCCACTCACAAAGGCAATTTTTTTGTTACGCTTCAACAAATGGCGAACAGCATCCGCAGTAGCATTCTTATAGTCAATATTAACACTTGGAAGCTGGTGTTCTACATCCACTGTTCCTGCAAGAACTACAGGGGTACGTGAACGTGAAAACTCTGAGCGAATTTTCTCTGTTAAGTGATAGCCCATAAAGATAATACCATCAACTTGTTTTGAAAAGAGTGTATTCACTACTGCCACTTCTTTTTCATCATCCTCATCACTATTCGCAAGGACGATGTTATACTTGTACATCTCTGCAATATCATCAATTCCTTTTGCTAGCGCAGCAAAATACGTGTTAGTGATATCTGGGATGACAACCCCAACAGTTGTTGTTCGTTTGCTTGCCAAGCCACGAGCTACTGCATTTGGACGATAGTCTAGGCGATCAATCACCTCTAGAACTTTCTTACGAGTGTTTTCTTTGACATTCTTGTTGCCATTGACTACACGACTGACAGTTGCCATTGAAACTCCTGCTTCTCGGGCAACGTCATAAATTGTTACTGTATCATCTGTGTTCATACCGTTTCCTTTCTAATGTTGAAAATTTTGTTTTCATGTTTACACTATCTCTAGTTTATCATTTATTGTAAGCATTTTCAAGGGATATATAAACTTTCTTTGAAAAAAATGTATCAAAAATCATATTTTCTGAAATTAGTTTACTTTTCTTGATTTTTAGGCCAGTTTGCAGTATGATAATAAAAAATTAAGCAGGAGGAATGGATGGCTTTTACGGATTCTCATAGACGTTGTGCCAGCTTTGGTGTGGTAACCAATCTCCCAGACGATGTGATTGACTCAATCTGGTACATTATTGATCATTTTTTAAAGCATGTTTTTGAATTAGAAGATGAGTTGGAATTTCAGCTCTTAAACAGTAACGGTTCCATCACCTTCCGTTTTTCAAGTGAGCACCTACCGACTACGATTGACTTCGATTTTAATCATCCCTTTGACCCATTGTACCCACCGAAAGTACTTGTTATGGATATGGACGGTAAGGAAACCATCCTCCTACCTGAAGAAAATGACCTATTTTAAAAACTCTAGTCTTCTGACTAGAGTTTTCTTTTTTTAATAAATAGAACGACTTACCACGATACCACTCGGTTTTTTAAATTCTAAATCAAGATAGTCCTGATAAGTCCCAGGGACGATAAAACCTTGGGGACTCAGGATATCTGTTCCAGCCTCTCCAACAATAGAGTCGGCCAATAGAACACAGTTTGTACTGAGAACAAAGTAGGTTTTAAATTTAGATGATGTGAACTTATAGAGGGTTGCATCAGCCTCGTGTTTCAGCTGATAAGAGTAGGTATGTTTGACCTCTCCTTCCCTTCTTTTCAGTAGTTGTGAACTTGGCTCCCAAGGTATCAAGAGGCCTTCTATCTCTCTCAATCGTTCTTCGATGGCTTTTTTCTGTTGTTGAGACAGGCTTAAACCATAGGCGAATAGGGTTTTCTGGCTTTCTCTCTTACAAAGTTCAATATATTTTTCACGATTAGCCTTAAATAAAACCCCGTCGCCAATTGTACCAAACAAGCGTTCTGAATGTGGGTCATAAGAGCCGTAGGAAATAACCTGACCTTGATAGCAGATATCTACATGACCCATGGCCAAGAAGAAAGATGATTCTGAAGTATGGATGAAAATTTCTAAATCAACAGATTTTTCATTTTTTCTCTCCAAATGCACTTCATTTTCTTCTACCTGATGACTAGATAACCTTTCATTCCATCGTCGTAAGGTGCTGATGGGAATCAAGGCTGTCATGAATATAGGCAGGGTCATTCTCATTCTACGCTTGAGCTTAGGATTACTTCTCCCTTTTTCAAAAAAGAATCCATCTCTGAGGCTGCTTGCCCCCAACATAATCAAGTAAAAACCAAGTAAGAGTAATTCAAAATTTGTCGCATCATGAAAAGGAGAAATACTATAGAGACCAAATCCCATCATCCATACAGCATCAAATAAGTAATTAATCCTTGGATGAATATGATTTTTCCGGTATAGCAACCAGGTAATCAGACTGATTAGGCCTGTAAAAAGCTGATAACTTCCAATGAGGATAACCAAGAGATAGAGAGCGATGCCCTGTAAGATGACTGAATCAAATAGGATGACTGCAAGAAAGAGCTTGGCTAGAGTTACAAATATATTTTCTCTCCGGGACTTTTCTTGAAACCATCGCGTCAATAGTTGCCACACTGCCGACAAGAAAAAGTAGGCCATCAGAAGTTGGTAACCCAGTATCGGAACTACCTGCCCAAAACAAACCAAGAGAAGGCCTAAGACAATAGCTACAAGACCTTCCCCTATACTTTTCCATTTACTATAAGTTTCAGAAACCTTGGCCATTTTCTTTCTCCAATTGAAGATATAAGTGACGAATCGGTTGTCCCAAGACTGGATGGATGAAATGAGGTGCAATTTCCTGCAGAGACTCTAAGACAAAGAGTCGCTCAGCGATATAAGGATGCGGTAAGATAAGCTCATCTGTGTAGATGACTTGATCCTCGACAAAGAGCAAATCCAAATCAATCAATCGAGGTCCCCAATGTACTTCTCGAATCCGTCCCATCTCTGACTCAATGCCCAATAAGGTTTCTAGCAAGATTGGAGCCGGCAACCATGTTTCTACTTCAATGACCTGATTGACAAAACTATCCTGCTCTACACCACCCCATGGCTCAGTTGTAATCACACTAGACTCTTTGAGAATACGAATCCCACGAGTACGCATCTTGTCAAGAGCTAGTTCGAGATTAGCCGTCTTATCCCCCATATTGCTACCTAGAGCAATAAAGGCTCTTTGTTTGCGGCGATGGATGGTTACTGAACAGGTGTCTAGTGGTAGATGAATAGGCGCCCATGGTTTTTTGAGTTCCAGTTTAATTTCTTGAACTATTGGATAGGTTTCAAAAGTGCGCTCTACTAGTTTGTAGGCAACTGTTTCAATCAAGTCTTCAGTGGTTTCCTGAAACCAAGTCGTCCATTGCTGACAGAGCTCCCCATAATGGACAGAAGCTTCCAAATCTAAGTCCGTAGCAGCCTTGGTCATATCATAGGATAAGCTTGCATCAATGATAAATTTTTGGCCCAGTTCTTTCTCACTAGGGAAAAGACCATGATAGGCAAAAATTTCTAGATCTTTAATACGCAATTGATCCATAACTAGTCCTTTCTAGAAAAAATCGTTTGAATCGATTTTTATAACCCCATGAGACGGTATGCTTGATCTCGAAGATCTTTATCCGTTTCAAATACTCCACGAGCTACTGTTGTCAAGGTTGCAGTTCCTGGTTTTCGAACACCACGCATGCTCATACACATATGCTCTGCTTCAATAACAACGAAAGCACCTTTGGCACCAAGATAGTCCATCAAAGCATCAGCCACTTCGATATTCAAGCGTTCTTGAATCTGTGGCTTTTTAGCATAAACCTCAACTGTACGTGCCAGCTTTGACAAACCTGCCACCCGTCCATCTGGAATGTAGGCGATATGAGCTTTTCCATAAAATGGCAAGAAGTGATGTTCACACATAGTATGGAAAAAGATATCCTTTTCCACTACCATATTGTCATCAATAATCTCAAAGGATTTTGACAGGTGCTCTTCAGCAGTTTGCCCAAGACCTGAAAAAATCTCCTGGTACATGCGAGCTACACGTGCAGGAGTTTCCTGCAAGCCTTCGCGGTTAACATCTTCACCGACCGCTTCGATAATCATTTTTACAGCCGTCTCAATCTTTTGTGTATCCATTCTCTAGTTTTTCCTCTCCAGCAGATAGGCTCTTACCTGGCTCAAGAAATACAAGGAGCCCGTAACTATCCTAACTGTTTTTTTCTCTTCATTTTCTGTCATTTTTTGATCTAGAAATTCCTTCCAACTTTGATAGTTGAGATTTCTAGAATAAGCTACTTTTTTTAGTACTTTTTCGTCTGTCGCTCGACCGTCATCAAAGTGAGTCAATGTCAGCTCAGTATCTGGCAAAGTTCCTAACAAGTCTAACATATCCTCCAAGGCCTTGGTTTTTATACATGTAAAAAGTATTTCCTTGTGATAATCAGCAAATCGTTCTTCCAAGGTAGCTAACAAAGCCTTGACAGCATGGGGATTGTGAGCCCCGTCTAAAATCATCAAAGGGTTTCTAGAAACAACTTCAAAGCGTCCAGGCCAACTTGTTTCTTCTAAGGCTTGAGCCAACAAGTCATTTTCTGGTAATTCTCGTCTACTCTCCTGACAGTACCTATCTAGTAAAGCTAGTGCCATCCCAGCATTCTCTATCTGGTGCAAACCCAGCAATCCTGTCTGAAAGCGACCTTGTCTAAGCGGGCTTGTATAGTCAAAGACTTCTCCCGTCCCCACACTCCCTTGATGACTGACTTGATAATCTTCCCCATAAACAAGTCTAGGAGCCTCTTTCGCTTTCGCGATTTGGTTGATAACTGCTAAGGCTTCTGGGACAATATTCCCTGTTACCAGGGGAACTCCTTGTTTGATAATTCCAGCTTTCTGCTCTGCGATGGCTTCCAAGCTATCCCCTAGTAGAACTACATGGTCCAACCCAATGGTCGTAATGCCTGTTAAGATAGGCTGGCAAACATTGGTGCTATCCAAACGTCCGCCCATACCTACTTCCATAATGGCCACATCGACTCGCTCAGAAGCAAAATAATCATAGGCTATAGCAGTGACAATCTCAAACTCTGTCGTCCCCTGCAAATCATGAGCATGCTCCCCCTCAAGTAGTGAGCGATAGTCTACCATCAAGGTCTCTAATCTTGCTTCTGGGATAGATTCCTCATTAATGGCAATCTGATCGGTATAATGAATCAGATAGGGTGAGCTAAAGACTCCAACTCTTAGCCCCATCTTTTCCAACATATTCTTCAAAAAGGCTATAGTAGATCCCTTACCATTGGTGCCTCCGATATGGATAACCTTGAGCTTGAGATGGGGATTGCCACGTAGGGCTAATAGCTTCACCATCCTCTCCAAACCAAAATGCGGTTGGTCTGTTCGATAGTTAGCTATCCACTGATTCGTTTCGTTTTTATTCATCTTATTTATACTGTTTCAAGTTTAAATTTTCCGCATCATCTGCCAGACGAATGGCTGATGCGATTTCAACTGCCATCTTGTGGCTGGCTACATCGTGTACACGCACAACTTCTACACCCTGTCTAGCGGCGATACTGGTCACATGAGCTGAAGCCGTATCACGATTGCGGAAGCCTTCTTCAGTTTCCGGGTTTACTTCAAAACCATTTTCTTCCAGAATATTGATGACAAAGCGCTTGCGAGAGACTCCTAAAAAGATAGGATAGCCCATCTCGTGTAATTTATCAAGGTCACGTAGAAGTAGCAGATTTTCCTTTTTGGTCAAGCCAAAGCCAATCCCTGGATCCAGCATGATCTTTTCTTTCGAAATTCCTGCTTTTTCTGCTCTTACTAGAGCACGGTCAAAGAAAGCTGTCATCAATTCTTCTACTGGTAGTTTTTCAAACTCATCTAAGTCTTCCTTTGTAAAAGGCTCTCCAAAGCCAAAATGAGGGAAGATAAGTGAACTAGGGTGCTGAGGGCGTGCCATTACTGGATTAAACATGATGACTACCTGAGCTCCAGCTTTTGCAACCACTTCCGCCATCTTCTCATCCCCCATAAGACCTGTAATGTCATTGACTATATGGGCCCCGGCCTTTAGAGCTGCTTCTGCAACTTGACTTTTCCAAGTGTCTACCGAAATCAGAACATCACTTTCTTGACGGATAGCCTCAATGACTGGGACGACACGTTGGATTTCCTCTTCAATCTCAACATAGCTACTTCCAGGTCGAGTGGACTCTCCACCGATATCTAAAATAGTGGCACCTTCAGCAATCAATTTTCGAGCTTGCTTTAAAGCTTCTTCAATAGCAAAAAATTGGCCCCCATCAGAGAAAGAATCTGGGGTGACATTGATAATACCGCAAATAGCTGTTTTTGTAAGATTGTCTCTTTTTTCCACGATTATCACTCAAATTTCATTTAGATTGGTATTCCTCTATTTTACTGTTTTTTTTGGATTCTGTCCAATTATCCCTCGGTACTCCCATACTTTAAAAGAGCGAAAAAAAGAGAGTGGGACAGAAATCGGTAATTCGTTAGAATCCGATTTCGTCGTCCCACCTCCGCACAGTTGAGTAGGGCTGTAAAAGCTGATGAAATCAGCGTA
>NZ_JUUZ01000035.1 GCF_001074155.1 Streptococcus pseudopneumoniae | reverse complement strand
AGTGAAGACTAGTCACAAGGATAAAGACGGAAATGAAATTCCAGGATATCCAACAGAAGACGGTGAAAATCCTAAGAAAGATATTCCAGGATATCGCTTCGTAGAGACTAAGAAACTTCCAAATGGTGACACAGAGCACGTTTATGAGAAAGTGCCAACGCCAGATCCAGTGCCAACGCCAGCGCCAACGCCAGATCCAGTGCCAACGCCAGTTCCAGCACCAAAACCAGCATCAGTGCCAGTTAAACCAACTACACCAGCTCCAGTAGCTCATACAGTAGAAACTAAGGAAGATGCTCCTCAATTGCCAAATACTGGTACTAAGGATAATGCTAGCCTTGCTGCTCTTGGTTTAGTAGGTGTCTTGAGTGGATTTGGACTTATCGCTCGTAAAAAGAAAGAAGACTAATCAACTCTGTAGAATAGTGAGAAAGTCACCTTTCTAATTAAAAACTAGTACATCTTTGGATGTACTAGTTTTTTTAATCTCTTTGCTGCTTGTTTTAAGGATAGAACTATGCTACAATCTTGTAAAATAAACAAGGATATCAAGATATGAAAAGTGAATACCAAAAAATGATTGCGGGAGAACCCTATCGCCCGTTCGATCCAGAACTTCGTGCTCTAGCACAAACAGCAAGACAAAAGCAAGCTTCCTTTAATGAAGAAGTCGATCCAATAAAAGGTATGGAAATCATCAAAGGCTGGTTTGGTTCAACTGGTGAAAACCTCTATGTCAATACTCGTTTGGTAGTGGATTATGGTGTCAATATTCATTTGGGAGAAAATTTCTATTCCAATTGGAATCTGACCATGCTAGATGTTTGTCCCATTACCATTGGCGACAATGCTATGATTGGTCCTAACTGCCAATTTTTAACACCCCTTCATCCACTGGATCCAGATGAACGAAATTCAGGTTTAGAATTTGGGAAACCCATTACGATTGGCAAGAACTTCTGGGCAGGTGGTGGGGTTATTATCCTTCCAGGTGTTACACTAGGTGATAACGTTGTTGCAGGAGCAGGAGCTGTCATTACTAAATCTTTTGGTGATAATGTAGTTCTGGCAGGCAATCCAGCACGAGTTATCAAAGAAATTCCAGTCAAAGAAAATTAAAAGAACAGCGAAATGTTGTTCTTTTTTGTACCATAAGCAATGATTATTAATGAAGTTCGGATGGGGTTAAGAAAACTTTCAGAAAAAGTTTAGGCTTATTTTAGGAAAGTCACGTAGACTAAGAGCATGTAAAATGAAAGTCGAGGAAACGAGCATGAAAGCAAAAAAATGGACATTCTTATTGACGAGTATAGCAACTCTAGCACTAGTGACAGCTTGTACCCAGTCAACTTCAAATACAAGCAATAGTGCGGCAACAACTACATCCACTACAGATGCTAAGAAAACTAACTATTTCACAGACAAGGACTATGATACTTCCTATGATGAAAAGACAGCAGCAACTGTAACCTTGTCAGGATCAACAGCGAAGGTATCAGGTGACGGAGTTGCCGTATCAGGTTCGACTGTTACAATCTCTAAGTCAGGTACCTATGTGATCTCTGGTCAATCTGATGGAGTTCAAATTAAGATCGAAGCCGAAAAGACTGATGATGTACATATTGTTCTAAAGGGTGTGACCATGACCAATACAAATGCATCTATTTCTGCAACATCAGCTGGTCATGTTTACCTAACTCTAGCAGATGGAACAACCAATAGCCTCTCAGATTCTGCTTCTAATAGTGATGAAAAAGCTGATGCAGCCCTCTTCTCTAAAGTGGACTTGACCATCAATGGTAAGGGAACTCTCAATGTAGATGGTAAGAAAAACAATGGTATCAAGGCAAATGATACACTTCACATCACAGGTGGAAGCTACAACATCACAGCAGTCGGGGATGCCTTTAATGTTAATGATGAACTCAACATTACCGGCACAACTATGACTATCGATGCCAAGGAAGACGGAGTTAAGGTCGACAATGATGAGGACACATCTGTAGGAACCATGTATCTCTCTGACAATACCATCACTGTTACTGCTGGAGATGATGGTATCCACGCATCAGGTGATTTGGTTATTGATAGTGGTACCTATACCGTTAAGAATTCTACAGAAGGGCTTGAAGGTAAGTCAATTACTATCAACGGTGGAGATATCGCCATCTATTCAACGGATGATGGTGTCAATGCAGCCAACAAAAATGCTCAACAAAGTGAAATTTTCTTCACTATGAATGGTGGGAACTTGACGGTTGAAGTTGGTCAAGGGGACACGGATCCAATTGACTCAAATGGTAACATTACTGTTACGGGAGGAACCATCAAAATGACTGGTCAAACTGGTTTTGACTTTGATGGAACAGCGACTTACACAGGCGGAGACATCTATTTCAATGGTGAAAAACAAACTGAGATTGTCAATTCGATGCCTGGAGGCGGAGGGGCACCTGGCGGTGGCCCTCAAGGAAATGGAGGCCCTGGTGGACGACCATAAAAGAAAATCTCCTTTCTCGAAAGAGAAGGGAGATTTTTTTATGTTATTAGGACGAAAAAAAATTATTCTCCGTCTTTTTTAAAGATGTTTTTTACGCCAGATACTGCACCTTCGACAGCTTCTTTAGCATCTTCGACAACTTCTTTAGCTTTTGATGCTGCTTTTTCTGCAGCGCCTTCTGCTTGAGTTTTTTTATCGCCAGTTAGTTTACCAAAACCTTCTTTAACAGAACCTTTAGCTTGGTTGAATTTTTCTTCTATTGACATGGGGTTACCTCCGTTAATTTTTTGTAATATCTAAACCAAATCAGATACTAATTTAAGTATATACCCTTTATTGTTAAAAATCAAAAAACTGATACGAAAAGCATCAGTTTATTTTTTTAATAGGTGACAACATTCAATTGACCTTTATCATATTCAGCGATAAAGATGTTAGACACTTCTTCAAAGCCTTCTTGTTTTAACTCATCCATTAACCACTCTTCAGTTTTGCCAATGGTTTCTAGGATTTCAACTTGGACAACACCGTCTGTGATGACTGGGTACTTAGGATTTTCGTCACCCATTCTTACGACAATTAGTTGTCCGTTTTGCTCAATCACAGCTCTCTTGACATCCTTTAATTGAAAGATTCCTTGAGCGCGCAATTTAAGAGCAACATCAGCAGCAGCTAGACCTTTTGAGCGACAGGCTTCTGGATCTAATGTTCCATTTTTAATGATAATCGTAGGTTTTCCGTCAATCAGATGTTTAATGAAGGAAACATTGGTATTCAACCATTTGAGGAGTAGGATGAGAATAGTCCATATAATTAAGATTGTTATGTACTGGATGATGGTGATCGAACTATTGTAGATGACCCCACCGATAATACCCCCGAGAACAAAGTTCTGTATCTGGTCCACTGCAGAATTTGGTGCTAGATTTCCTTTACCTGTTACATTGATAACAAAAACAAGAGAAAGAAGCCCCAAGGCTAATTTAATCGCAATTGTAGCAAAAAAGCTTATCATTTTTCAACCTCCACGAGTTCAACGTCTGATTTATACAGTTCCATTTTTTCTAATAAATAGCTATCTTGGTCAGACCCACTAATCGCACGATAAAAATTATCGCCAACCTTAATAATAGCGCCATCAGTTGTAGCTGAAGTATTGACATAAATATCTTTTTTATCAACACCTAACTCCTTTGATACAATCTCGATGAAGTGTAAGGAGCTACGAAATTGATTATCATTGGATTGACTAGTTTGGAAATTCATAATACTAATCAATACAAAAACAATTAAAGTCAAAATAGAAATAAGCAATAATTCACGGAACTTGCTTCCTTTTTTGTCTTTAAAAGCTTTAAATGCAAAAAAACCAGTCACAATTACTAAGAGCGTTGACACAATAATCATGGCCCAATTCTGCTGACTGATCTGACTGAGAACATAGTCGTATGAATAGAATTTCATAAGATTTCTCCCTTTTTCAAATTCAATCTATTATAAACTAATTCCTAAGTTTTAGCAATTTTACTATTAGGAAAATTGCATTTAATCAGTGTCTCCTGCTTAAGATAAGTTTTTCTCTCATCTTGACTTTTGTTTAGCTTTTGTTATAATAGTACAAATTTAGAGGAGGTGGGCTATGATTCAGAAGCATGCGATTCCTATTTTAGAGTTTGATGATAATCCTCAGGCAGTCATCATGCCAAATCACGAAGGATTAGATTTACAGTTGCCAAAGAAGTGCATCTATGCATTTTTGGAGGAGGAGATTGACCGCTATGCTCAGGAAGTAGAAGCAGATTGCGTAGGGGAGTTTGTTTCTGCCACTAAAACTTATCCGGTATATGTCATCAACTACAAGGGTGAGAAGGTTTGTCTGGTCCAGGCGCCCGTTGGTTCTGCACCAGCCGCCCAGTTTATGGATTGGTTGATTGGTTACGGTGTGGAGAAAATCATCTCTACTGGTACTTGTGGCGTGTTAACGAATATCGAAGAAAATGCCTTTCTCGTCCCTGTTCGCGCTCTGCGAGATGAGGGAGCCAGCTACCACTATGTAGCGCCTTCTCGTTATATAGAGATGCAGATTGAGGCTGTTTCTGCTATTGAGCAAGTCTTGGAACAACTAGGCATTCCTTATGAAGAGGTTATGACTTGGTCGACAGATGGTTTTTACCGAGAGACAGCTGAAAAAGTTGCCTATCGTAAGGAAGAAGGCTGTGCAGTTGTGGAGATGGAGTGTGCAGCTCTTGCGGCAGTAGCTCAGCTTCGAGGAATCGTTTGGGGACAACTTCTATTTACAGCCGACTCTCTAGCGGATTTAGAAAATTATGATAGTCGCGATTGGGGTTCAGAAGCTTTTGACAAGGCCTTAGAACTCTGTCTTGAAATCGTTAGTCATATGTGACTGCTTTAACTTTTTTATGGTACAATGTAGCTATGTTATTCAAATCATTTTCGGAAAAAATAAACACGACCTTGGGGCGTTTATCACCTGCTCGTCGAATTTTTTTAAGTTTTGCTTTGGTTATTTTCGCAGGCTCTCTCCTTTTGAGTCTGCCATTTGTGCAAGCAACAAGCTCCCAAGCGAACTATTTCGACCATCTCTTTACAGCAGTATCCATGGTCTGTGTGACAGGACTCTTTACTCAACCAGTAGCTACCACATATAACATCTGGGGTCAGTTAATCTGTATGTTTTTGATCCAGATTGGTGGTTTGGGTCTTATGACCTTTATAGGGGTCTTTTATATTCAAAGTAAGCAAAAGCTAAGTCTTCGTAGCCGTGAAACAATTCTGGAGAGCTTTAGTTATGGAGAAACTCAGTCTTTAATGGTTTTCATACGTTCGATTTTCTTGACGACTTTTATCGTTGAAGGGCTCGGAGCCTTCCTGTTAAGTTTTCGTTTTGTTCCGGAATTTGGTTGGGGCCGAGGAATTTTTACCTCTATCTTCGTAGCTATTTCAGCTTTCTGTAATGCTGGTTTTGATAATTTTGGAAGTACAAGTTTAGTAGCTTTTCAAACTGATCCGTTGATTAATCTAGTGCTTGCTGCTTTGATCATCACAGGTGGTCTAGGGTTCATGGTTTGGTTTGACCTGGCCACGCAGTTGAGCAAGAAAAAACGTCGGCTTCGCTTCCATACCAAGTTGGTTCTCTTCCTGACAGCTGGAATTTTATTTACTGGAACAGTTTCAACCCTCTTGATAGAGTGGAACAATCCGGGAACGATCGGAAATCTCAGCTTCCCAGATAAATTACTGGTTAGTTTCTTCCAAACTGTCAGCATGCGGACAGCAGGATTTGCTTCTATTGATTTTACTCAGGCTAGGCCTGTTACCTTGATGATCTATATTTTGCAGATGTTTCTGGGTGGGGCGCCTGGTGGAACAGCCGGGGGGCTTAAAATCACAACCTTCTTTGTATTATTAGTATTTGCACGCAGTGAACTTTTAGGATTACCCCATGCCAATGTAGCTCGTAGAACGATTGAATCTCGTACAGTCCAAAAATCTTTCAGTGTTTTTATCATCTTCTTGATAACTTTTTTATTGGGCTTAATCTTAGTAGGAATAACAGCTGAGGGGAATCCGCGCTTTATCTACATCATGTTCGAGACAATTTCAGCGCTTGCCACGGTCGGAGTGACTGCCAATCTGACACCAGAGTTAGGCAGATTAGCTCTAAGCATTATCATGATACTGATGTTTATCGGACGAATCGGACCACTCACACTGTTAGTCAGTTTGGCTGAGTATCAACCAGATAAGAAAGATATGATCCACTATATGAAAGCAGATATTACCATAGGATAAGAAAGGATAAACTATGTCAGATCGGACAATTGGAATTTTAGGTTTGGGTATTTTTGGGAGTAGTGTACTTACCGCTCTCGCTCAGCATGATATAAATATAATCGCCATTGACGACCATGAGGATCGAATCAATCAGTTCGAACCGGTCTTGGTACGTGGAGTTGTTGGAGATATAACCGATGAAGAGCTCTTGCTCTCAGCAGGAATTGATACCTGCGATACAGTTGTGGTTGCAACTGGGGAAAATTTAGAATCTAGTGTGCTTGCAGTCATGCATTGCAAGAGTCTAGGAGTACCAACTGTTATTGCTAAGGTTAAAAGCCATACAGCAAAAAAAGTCCTTGAAAAAATTGGCGCAGATTCAGTCATCTCACCAGAGTTTGAAATGGGGCGCTCATTGGCACAGACTATTTTATTTAATAACAGCGTTGATGTTTTTCAGTTGGACAAAAATGTCTCTATTGTTGAGATGAAAATTCCACAATCGTGGGCAGGTAAGAGTCTAAGTGAACTTGACCTTCGAGGACAATACAATCTCAATATTCTTGGTTTTCGTGACTATGAAAATGCTCCTCTAGACGTTCAGTTTGGTCCAGATGATCAATTGAAAGCTGATGGCTATATGATGGCAGTGATCAATAACCAATATTTGGATAATCTAGCACACCTCAATGATTAAAAGAGAAATGACCATTCTTTTTTCCTATTGAGCCAATATAAGTATTTTATAAGAAGGATTTAAGAAAAATTTTAACTTTTTCTTAATCCTTTTTAATTTTAGGAGATTATACTAGAGCTATCAAAAAAAGAAAACTCTAAGGAGAATCCTATGAAATTCAATCCAAATCAGAGATATACTCGTTGGTCTATTCGCCGCCTCAGTGTTGGTGTTGCTTCAGTTGTTGTGGCTAGTGGCTTCTTTGTCCTAGTCGGTCAACCAAGTTCTGCACGTGCTGATGTCGTCAATCCGACTCCTGCTCAAGTCGTGCCAAACGACGCCTCGGTGAGTGAAAGGGGCGACTTACCAGCAGAGGTTCTCAAAAAAGCAGTCGATGTAGCTCTTCCTTCAGAACAGTCTATTCCAACACCTCAAGCAAGTGTGGACACCACAAGCTCTTCAGAAAAAGCGGACGAAACTGCTAAAGAGCCAGTAGTAGCACCAAAAGAAGAAGTGCAAGCACAACCTGACTCTAAGAAACAAACAGAAGATGCAGTTAAACCTTTGGAAAGTTCTGAGACTACAGTTTCTGGACAAGACCGTGAAGCCAGTGAAGCGCAACCAGCGACCCCTCCAGCTGAAGTGCAAAAGGGTGTGGCTGATAACACCAAAGACACAGTAGATGTCCCAGCTACTTACTTGGACAAAGCTAATTTTCCTGGCCCGTTTACAGCTGGTGTCAACCAAGTCATTCCATACGAATTCTTCGCTGGTGACGGCATGTTGACTCGCCTTATCTTGAAAGCATCTGATAAGGCTCCATGGTCAGACAATGGTTCAGCTAAAAATCCAGCTATTCCACCAGTAGAAAAATTGGGCAAAGGCCTTTACTTCTACGAAGTAGACTTGGCTGGCACCCAAGGTAAATCAGATAAAGAGCTACTTGACCTCTTGAAACAAAACGGCACTCAAAGTTATAAAGCTACTATTAAAGTGTACGGTGTGAAAGATGGCAAGGCCGATTTGACTAACCTAGTAGCGACTAAAGATTTGACTGTTAATTTAAATGGCTTGACCACACCAAATCAGGTTAAAGAATCTGTTGTTAACAATGTCAAAGACATGATTGATATTCCAGCTAGCTACCTTGATAAGGCTATGGTTCCTGGACCTTTCTTGGCTGGTGTCAACCAAGTTATACCATACGAAGCTTTTGGTGGAGATGGTATGCTGACCCGCCTTATCTTGAAAGCCTCTGACAAGGCCCCTTGGTCAGACAATGGAATGGATAAAAATCCTGCTCTATTGCCACTTGAAGGCTTGGCTAAAGGTCAATATTTCTATGAAGTAGATTTGAATGGCAATACGGTTGGCAAAGATGGTCAGGACTTGCTGGAGCAACTTCGAGCTAATGGAACCTATACATATCTAGCTACTATTAAAGTCTATGGCGCTAAAGACGGCAAACCTGATTTGACCAATCTAGTTGCTACTCGCCAAGTAACGATTCGACTTCGTGGAAAAGAAATGGCGACAATACCATCTCAACAAGGTCAGATGAATACGAAGCCTTCTGAAGCAGGCTCTACAGGTACGACTGAGGGTATGATGGGTACAAATCATCATATGTCAGATATGAAAGTAGATCAACCGGCTTCTAGCCCAATGGCTAATATGATGAAAAAAGATGATAAAGCGATGCTACCAAATACTGGTGAAGCTCAAACGGGCACAGCTGGACTTGGAATCCTTGGCCTAGCCTTGGCAGGCTTTGTTGGATTTTTGGGTTGGAAAACCAAAAGAGAAGATTAAGGTTCAAATCATTTAAACATTACGGAAAATAGTGTTATACTAAAGCAAGTATAACACTGTTTTTGTCAAAGGAGTGTCAGATGAAAAAGACAATTTTGTTGGTTGATGATGAGATAGATATTCTAGATATTCAAAATCGCTATCTTTTACAGGCAGGTTACGATGTTTTAGTTGCTCATGACGGTAAGGAAGGATTAGAACTTTTTAGAAAAAAATCTATCGATCTCATTATCACAGATATCATGATGCCTAATATGGACGGTTACGATTTCATCAGCGAAGTTCAGTATATTGCTCCTGATCAACCCTTTCTCTTTACAACTGCTAAGACAAGCGAACAGGATAAGATTTATGGATTAAGTTTGGGGGCGGATGATTTTATAGCTAAACCGTTTAGCCCACGGGAATTGGTTTTGAGAGTGAATAATATCTTGCGCCGCCTTAGTCGTGGCGGAGAGACCGAGCAGATTGATTTTGGTGACTTAGTGATCAACCATGTGACTCATGAGGTTCGCATTGGAGACCAGCCTTTGGAATTGACAGTGAAATCTTTTGAACTTCTATGGATATTAGCCAGCAATCCTGAGAGAGTCTTTTCAAAGACTGAACTTTACGAAAAGGTATGGCAGGAGGACTATGTAGATGATACAAATACACTCAATGTTCATATCCATGCTTTGAGACAAGAGTTGAGTAAGTATACGAATTTAAACACTCCTGCTATCAAAACTGTTTGGGGATTGGGCTATAAGATGGAAAGACCGAGAGGTAAAAAATGAAATTGAAAAGCTATATTTTAGTGGGGTATCTAGTTTCGACTCTACTAACGATTTTAGTCGTTTTCTGGGCAGTCCAACGAATGTTGATTGAGAAAAGTGAAGTTTACTTTCTGGTTGGAATGACCTTGATTGCAAGTTTCATTGGCGCTGCAGTGAGCATCTTTCTTTTGTCACCTGTTTTTTCTTCTCTGAAACATTTGAAAAAACAAGCTCAGAATATAGCTGGAAAAGATTTCAGCACAGAAATTGAAACCAAAGGGCCGATAGAATTTCAAGAGTTGGGGCAGGCTTTTAATGACATGTCCCGCAATTTACAAGATACCTTTCAATCACTTGATGAGAGTGAGCAAGAAAAGAGAATGATGATTGCGCAGCTCTCCCACGATATTAAAACACCCATCACCTCTATTCAGGTTACTGTGGAAGGCATTCTAGATGGAGTAATCAAGGAAGAGGAACGACTCCATTGCTTAACCACGATTGGTCGCCAAACCGAGCGTTTAAACAAGCTAGTCGAGGAATTGGATGTTTTGACTCTTAACGCTCAGCCTCAAGATATAGCTGACGAAGAAGTCGAAGATGTGTTTTTAGATCAGCTGTTGATTGAGTCGATGAGTGAATTTCAACTTCAGATTGAGCAAGAGGAGCGAGATGTCTACATTCAAGTAAAGCCTGAGTCTGCAAAAATCAAGAGTTATTTTGACAAACTCTCTCGTATTCTAGTCAATTTGTTAAACAATGCATTTAAATATTCAGAACCTGGAACTAGGATTGAAGTTCTTGCTCAATTAACAGAAGAAGAGCTCACAATCAGTGTGAAAGACGAGGGTCAAGGTATTCTTCCTGAAGATTTGGAAAAAATTTTTAACCGACTTTATCGTGTAGAAACGTCACGTAATATGAAGACAGGTGGTCATGGATTAGGGCTTGCGATTGCGCGAGAACTAGCTCATCAACTAGGTGGTGAAATAACAGCAGAAAGCCAGTATGGAATAGGAAGTACGTTTACATTTCATCTTAATTTGAAATAAAACTAAAAAATTTTCTTTACAAATGTAGTATTTCATGGTACAATAGCATTTGTGTGAAATAGCAGCAGGAAAGCATGAAGCTCGTCAACAGGTGTCTTATAACAAGTAACCTTGGCTGTTTAGGCGAAGGGCATCTGCACGAATCAGGGCTTTCTAAGTGACTATTTCCGCCGAAATTATATTTATATTAGGAGGACATACATATGTCACGTTATACAGGACCATCTTGGAAACAAGCTCGTCGCCTTGGCCTTTCACTTACAGGTACAGGTAAAGAATTGGCACGTCGAAACTACGTACCAGGACAACACGGACCAAACAACCGTTCTAAATTGTCAGAATACGGTTTGCAATTGGCTGAAAAACAAAAACTTCGTTTCACTTACGGAGTGGGTGAAAAACAATTCCGTAACTTGTTCGTACAAGCTACAAAAATCAAGGGCGGAATCCTAGGTTTCAACTTCATGCTTCTTTTGGAACGTCGTTTGGATAACGTAGTTTACCGTCTTGGTCTTGCGACTACTCGTCGTCAAGCTCGTCAATTTGTAAACCACGGTCACATCCTTGTTGACGGAAAACGTGTTGATATCCCATCATACCGCGTAACTCCAGGTCAAGTAATCTCAGTTCGCGAAAAATCATTGAAAGTTCCAGCAATCCTTGAAGCGGTTGAAGCTACTCTTGGACGTCCAGCATTCGTATCATTCGATGCTGAAAAATTGGAAGGTTCATTGACTCGTTTGCCAGAACGTGATGAAATCAACCCAGAAATCAACGAAGCACTTATCGTTGAATTCTACAACAAGATGCTTTAATTTCAAGAAATATCTTACAGAAAGCCTACAACAGTGGGCTTTTTGCTTTGTAAAAAACAAAAAATAAGAAAAATTTATCTCAAGTTCTTGACAAGATTGTAAAAGTAGGTATAATAGAAAGAGTTGAAAAAGCTCAAGGTCCGTTGGTCAAGGGGTTAAGACACCGCCTTTTCACGGCGGTAACACGGGTTCGAATCCCGTACGGACTATGGGTGTATCGCGGTTGATGGAAATAGGATTTAAAAAAAGTTAAAAAAACCTGTTGACAGAGAAAAGTGACTGTGATATACTAATATAGTTGTCGTAAGCGCGACAAAGACCTTTGAAAACTGAACAAGACGAACCAATGTGCAGGGCACTACAACATGATGTTGTAGTACTGAACAATGAAAAAAACAATAAATCTGTCAGTGACAGAAATGAGTGAGAACTCAAACTTTTAATGAGAGTTTGATCCTGGCTCAGGACGAACGCTGGCGGCGTGCCTAATACATGCAAGTAGAACGCTGAAGGAGGAGCTTGCTCTTCTGGATGAGTTGCGAACGGGTGAGTAACGCGTAGGTAACCTGCCTGGTAGCGGGGGATAACTATTGGAAACGATAGCTAATACCGCATAACAGTAGATGTCGCATGACATTTGCTTAAAAGGTGCAATTGCATCACTACCAGATGGACCTGCGTTGTATTAGCTAGTTGGTGAGGTAACGGCTCACCAAGGCAACGATACATAGCCGACCTGAGAGGGTGATCGGCCACACTGGGACTGAGACACGGCCCAGACTCCTACGGGAGGCAGCAGTAGGGAATCTTCGGCAATGGACGGAAGTCTGACCGAGCAACGCCGCGTGAGTGAAGAAGGTTTTCGGATCGTAAAGCTCTGTTGTAAGAGAAGAACGAGTGTGAGAGTGGAAAGTTCACACTGTGACGGTATCTTACCAGAAAGGGACGGCTAACTACGTGCCAGCAGCCGCGGTAATACGTAGGTCCCGAGCGTTGTCCGGATTTATTGGGCGTAAAGCGAGCGCAGGCGGTTAGATAAGTCTGAAGTTAAAGGCTGTGGCTTAACCATAGTACGCTTTGGAAACTGTTTAACTTGAGTGCAAGAGGGGAGAGTGGAATTCCATGTGTAGCGGTGAAATGCGTAGATATATGGAGGAACACCGGTGGCGAAAGCGGCTCTCTGGCTTGTAACTGACGCTGAGGCTCGAAAGCGTGGGGAGCAAACAGGATTAGATACCCTGGTAGTCCACGCCGTAAACGATGAGTGCTAGGTGTTAGACCCTTTCCGGGGTTTAGTGCCGTAGCTAACGCATTAAGCACTCCGCCTGGGGAGTACGACCGCAAGGTTGAAACTCAAAGGAATTGACGGGGGCCCGCACAAGCGGTGGAGCATGTGGTTTAATTCGAAGCAACGCGAAGAACCTTACCAGGTCTTGACATCCCTCTGACCGCTCTAGAGATAGAGTTTTCCTTCGGGACAGAGGTGACAGGTGGTGCATGGTTGTCGTCAGCTCGTGTCGTGAGATGTTGGGTTAAGTCCCGCAACGAGCGCAACCCCTATTGTTAGTTGCCATCATTTAGTTGGGCACTCTAGCGAGACTGCCGGTAATAAACCGGAGGAAGGTGGGGATGACGTCAAATCATCATGCCCCTTATGACCTGGGCTACACACGTGCTACAATGGCTGGTACAACGAGTCGCAAGTCGGTGACGACAAGCTAATCTCTTAAAGCCAGTCTCAGTTCGGATTGTAGGCTGCAACTCGCCTACATGAAGTCGGAATCGCTAGTAATCGCGGATCAGCACGCCGCGGTGAATACGTTCCCGGGCCTTGTACACACCGCCCGTCACACCACGAGAGTTTGTAACACCCGAAGTCGGTGAGGTAACCATTTGGAGCCAGCCGCCTAAGGTGGGATAGATGATTGGGGTGAAGTCGTAACAAGGTAGCCGTATCGGAAGGTGCGGCTGGATCACCTCCTTTCTAAGGATAAGGAATGCACATTGGTCTTGTTTAGTCTTGAGAGGTCTTGTGGGGCCTTAGCTCAGCTGGGAGAGCGCCTGCTTTGCACGCAGGAGGTCAGCGGTTCGATCCCGCTAGGCTCCATTGGTGAGAGATCACCAAGTAATGCACATTGAAAATTGAATATCTATATCAAATAGTAACAAGAAAATAAACCGAAAACGCTGTAGTATTAATAAGAGTTTATGACTGAAAGGTCAAAAAAGTAAGGTTAAGTTAATAAGGGCGCACGGTGGATGCCTTGGCACTAGGAGCCGAAGAAGGACGTGACAAACGACGATATGCCTTGGGTAGCTGTAAGTAAGCGATGATCCAGGGATTTCCGAATGGGGGAACCCAACAGGTACTACCTGTTACCCATATCTGTTAAGGATATGAGGAGGAAGACGCAGTGAACTGAAACATCTAAGTAGCTGCAGGAAGAGAAAGCAAAAGCGATTGCCTTAGTAGCGGCGAGCGAAACGGCAGGAGGGCAAACCGAAGAGTTTACTCTTCGGGGTTGTAGGACTGCAATGTGGACACAAAGATTATAGAAGAATGGCATGGGAAGGTCAGCCAAAGAGAGTGAGAGCCTCGTATTTTAAATAGTCTTTGTACCTAGCAGTATCCTGAGTACGGCGGGACACGTGAAATCCCGTCGGAATCTGGGAGGACCATCTCCCAACCCTAAATACTCCCTAGTGACCGATAGTGAACCAGTACCGTGAGGGAAAGGTGAAAAGCACCCCGGGAGGGGAGTGAAATAGAACCTGAAACCGTGTGCCTACAACAAGTTCGAGCCCGTTAATGGGTGAGAGCGTGCCTTTTGTAGAATGAACCGGCGAGTTACGATATGATGCGAGGTTAAGTTGAAGAGACGGAGCCGTAGGGAAACCGAGTCTGAATAGGGCGCTTTAGTATTATGTCGTAGACCCGAAACCATGTGACCTACCCATGAGCAGGTTGAAGGTGCGGTAAGACGCACTGGAGGACCGAACCAGGGCACGTTGAAAAGTGCTTGGATGACTTGTGGGTAGCGGAGAAATTCCAAACGAACTTGGAGATAGCTGGTTCTCTCCGAAATAGCTTTAGGGCTAGCGTCGACATCAAGATTCTTGGAGGTAGAGCACTGTTTGGGTGAGGGGTCCATCCCGGATTACCAATCTCAGATAAACTCCGAATGCCAATGAATTATGGTCGGCAGTCAGACTGCGAGTGCTAAGATCCGTAGTCGAAAGGGAAACAGCCCAGACCACCAGCTAAGGTCCCAAAATAATTGTTAAGTGGAAAAGGATGTGGGGTTGCACAGACAACTAGGATGTTAGCTTAGAAGCAGCTATTCATTCAAAGAGTGCGTAATAGCTCACTAGTCGAGTGACCCTGCGCCGAAAATGTACCGGGGCTAAAACAATTTACCGAAGCTGTGGATACCTTTATAGGTATGGTAGGAGAGCGTTCTATGTGTGGCGAAGGTGTACCGTGAGGAGCGCTGGAACGCATAGAAGTGAGAATGCCGGTATGAGTAGCGAAAGACAGGTGAGAATCCTGTCCACCGTAAGACTAAGGTTTCCAGGGGAAGGCTCGTCCGCCCTGGGTTAGTCGGGACCTAAGGAGAGACCGAAAGGTGTATCCGATGGACAACAGGTTGATATTCCTGTACTAGAGTATGTAGTGATGGAGGGACGCAGTAGGCTAACTAAAGCAGACGATTGGAAGTGTCTGTCTAAGCAGTGAGGTGTGAATTGAGTTAAATGCTTAGTTCTATAACATTGAGCTGTGATGGGGAGCGAAGTTTAGTAGCGAAGTTAGTGACGTCACACTGCCAAGAAAAGCTTCTAGCGTTTAAACATACTCTACCCGTACCGCAAACCGACACAGGTAGTCGAGGCGAGTAGCCTCAGGTGAGCGAGAGAACTCTCGTTAAGGAACTCGGCAAAATGACCCCGTAACTTCGGGAGAAGGGGTGCTGACTTTAAGTCAGCCGCAGTGAATAGGCCCAAGCAACTGTTTATCAAAAACACAGCTCTCTGCTAAATCGTAAGATGATGTATAGGGGGTGACGCCTGCCCGGTGCTGGAAGGTTAAGAGGAGTGCTTAGAGGTAACTCGAAGGTATGAATTGAAGCCCCAGTAAACGGCGGCCGTAACTATAACGGTCCTAAGGTAGCGAAATTCCTTGTCGGGTAAGTTCCGACCCGCACGAAAGGCGTAATGATTTGGGCACTGTCTCAACGAGAGACTCGGTGAAATTTTAGTACCTGTGAAGATGCAGGTTACCCGCGACAGGACGGAAAGACCCCATGGAGCTTTACTGCAGTTTGATATTGAGTGTCTGTACCACATGTACAGGATAGGTAGGAGTCTATGAGATCGGGACGCCAGTTTCGAAGGAGACGTTGTTGGGATACTACCCTTGTGTTATGGCCACTCTAACCCGGATAGGTGATCCCTATCGGAGACAGTGTCTGACGGGCAGTTTGACTGGGGCGGTCGCCTCCTAAAAGGTAACGGAGGCGCCCAAAGGTTCCCTCAGAATGGTTGGAAATCATTCGCAGAGTGTAAAGGTATAAGGGAGCTTGACTGCGAGAGCTACAACTCGAGCAGGGACGAAAGTCGGGCTTAGTGATCCGGTGGTTCCGTATGGAAGGGCCATCGCTCAACGGATAAAAGCTACCCTGGGGATAACAGGCTTATCTCCCCCAAGAGTTCACATCGACGGGGAGGTTTGGCACCTCGATGTCGGCTCGTCGCATCCTGGGGCTGTAGTCGGTCCCAAGGGTTGGGCTGTTCGCCCATTAAAGCGGCACGCGAGCTGGGTTCAGAACGTCGTGAGACAGTTCGGTCCCTATCCGTCGCGGGCGTAGGAAATTTGAGAGGATCTGCTCCTAGTACGAGAGGACCAGAGTGGACTTACCGCTGGTGTACCAGTTGTCTTGCCAAAGGCATCGCTGGGTAGCTATGTAGGGAAGGGATAAACGCTGAAAGCATCTAAGTGTGAAACCCACCTCAAGATGAGATTTCCCATGATTTTATATCAGTAAGAGCCCTGAGAGAAGATCAGGTAGATAGGTTAGAAGTGGAAGTGTGGCGACACATGTAGCGGACTAATACTAATAGCTCGAGGACTTATCCAAAGTAACTGAGAATACGAAAGCGAAGGTTTTTCTAATTATTTGATAGATATTCAATTTTGAGTAGGTATTACTCAGAGTTAAGTGACGATAGCCTAGGAGATACACCTGTACCCATGCCGAACACAGAAGTTAAGCCCTAGAACGCCGGAAGTAGTTGGGGGTTGCCCCCTGTGAGATATGGAAGTCGCTTAGCT